>NZ_JBITFQ010000025.1:0-144966 GCF_044456225.1 Streptomyces sp. NPDC050988
CGCCCCCGAACCCCCAAAAGATTGCGCAGTTCCCCGCGCCCCTAAGGTCTTTAGGGGCGCGGGGAACTGCGCGATCAGCCCCCACCGGCCCGCACTCAACAACGCACCCCCACGGGGTCTGGGGCGGAGCCCCAGAAGGACGGGAATGGGTAGGGGCGGCGGGGGCGAGAAAGGTTCTACGGGACCACCACGATCTTTCGGCCGACGCCCGAGGCGAACTGGTCCAGGGCCTGGGGGTACTGGTCGAGCGGCAGGCGGTCGCTGATGAAGATGTCCGGGTCCAGGACACCCGTCGCGAAGAGCTCCGCCGCCCGCTCGAAGCTGTGCAGGACGGCCATGGAGCCGGTGATGGTGATCTCCTGGTTGTAGATGCGGTACGGGTCGATCGTCACCCGTGTCGAGTAGTCCGCCACACCGAACTGAAGGAACGTGCCGGCCTTCGCGACCCGCTCAAGCCCGTCCTGGATCGCCGCGGCGTTGCCCGTGGCGTCGACGACGAGGTCCCACCCCTGAGGCCGGTCCAGCTCGCCGGCCCCGGTGGCCGTCGCCGAGACGCCGAGCCGCGCGGCCGTCTCGAGCCGCTGCGGGTTGATGTCGACCACGTCGACGCTCGCCGCGCCCGTCCGCTTCGCCAGTTCCAGCATCATCAGGCCCATGGTTCCGGAGCCGTAGATCAGGACATGGGCGCCGAGGCGGGAGTTCAGTACGTCGTAGCCGCGGACCGCGCAGGAGAGGGGCTCGACCAGGGCCGCGTCCTGGGTGCGGATGTGGTCGGGGAGCTTGACGCAGTTCGCCACGGGGGCCACCGCGTACTGGGCCGCGCCGCCTGCCGTGGTGACTCCGATGGCCGCCCAGCGCTCGCAGAGGTTGTTGTGGCCCGTACGGCAGAAACGGCACTCGTAGCAGTAGAGGGACGGGTCCACCGCCACCCGGTCGCCGAGTGAGAGTTCGGTGACCTGGGTGCCCACCCCGACCACCTCGCCCGCGAACTCGTGGCCCGGCACGATCGGGAGCTTGGGGGCGAACTCGCCCTGGAGGATGTGCAGGTCGGTGCCGCACAGGCCGCAGGCGGCGACCTCGACGACGACGTCGCGGGGGCCCGGCGTCGGGTCCGGGACCTCGGCCACGACGGCACGGCCCACGGACTCGATGACTGCGGCCTTCATTTCACGGCTCCCAACGACAGGCCCTGGACCAGTTTGTCCTGGGCGGCGAACCCCGCGGCGAGCACCGGCAGGGAGATGACGAGCGACGCGGCGCACACCTTCGCCAGGAACAGGCCCTGGCTGGTGATGAAGCCGGTGAGGAAGACAGGGGCGGTCTCCGCCACCACGCCCGTGAGGACTCGGGCGAACAGCAGCTCGTTCCAGCTGAAGATGAAGCAGATCAGGGCTGTGGCCGCGATGCCCGGCAGGGCGATGGGGGCTACGACCCGGGCGAGGATGGTGGGCAGTTTCGCGCCGTCTATCTGCGCCGCCTCGATGATCGCCACCGGGACCTCGGAGAGGAACGACTGCATCATCCACACCGCGATCGGCAGGTTCATCGAGGTGTAGAGGATGACCAGGAGCCAGATGTTGTCCAGCATTCCGGTGTTCTTGGCGAAGAGGTAGATGGGCAGGAGGCCCGCCACCACCGGGAGCATCTTCGTCGAGAGGAAGAAGAACAGGACGTCGGTCCACTTCTTCACCGGGCGGATGGAGAGTGCGTAGGCCGCGGGGAGGGCCAGGAGGAGCACGAGGAGCGTTGATACCAGCGATGCCACCGTCGAGTTGATCAGTGACGGCCAGGGGCTCGCGCCGCCGCCCGTGCCGAAGAACTCGCGGTAGCCGTCGAGGGTGAGCGCGGCCCCGAAGGACGGCGGATTGGTGGCCGCGTCCTCCTCGGAGTGGAAGGACGTCAGGGCCATCCAGGCGATGGGCAGGAAGAAGACGATCCCGGCCAGCCAGGCGACCAGGCCGAGGCCCCTTCCCCTGGGGCGGCGGGGGCCGGGCCGGCCGGACTCGGTACTGCGGGGGCGTACACGGATCGCGGTGGCGCTCATGAGCGGCCCACCTCCTCGCGGAACAGGGACGAGACCACGCGCAGCGCGAAGGTCGCGATGATGATCGAGCCGATGACGACCAGGACGCCGGCCGCGGAGGCGAGGCCGTTCTCGTGGGCCTGGTAGAAGCTCTGGTAGACGGTGTAGGGCAGGTTCGCGGTGCCCAGGCCGCCGGATGTGATGGTGAAGACCGCGTCGAAGTTCTGGACGATGTAGATCGAGCCCAGCAGGGCGCCCAGTTCGAGGTAGCGGCGCAGGTGGGGCAGGGTCAGATAGCGGAAGACCTGCCAGGGGCCCGCGCCGTCCACCTTCGCCGCCTCGATCTGCGCGTGGTCGCGGCTCTGCAGGCCGGCCAGCAGGATCAGCATCATGAAGGGCGTCCACTGCCAGATGAGGGACATCTCGACGGCGAGCAGCGGGGTGTTGGAGATCCAGTCCGGCTGTGGTCCGCCCACATAGTGCAACAACCCATTGAGCAGGCCGTATTCAGGGTTGTAGAGCACATGCTTCCAGAGCAGGGCCGCCGCCACGGGGACGACCAGGAAGGGCGCGATCAGGAGCGTACGGACCACACCGCGGCCCCGGAACTTGCGGTCCAGGAGGAGGGCGAGGCCCAGGCCCAGGATCAGGCTGGCCAGGACGACGGTGACCGTCAGCAGGATGGTCGTCCAGACCGACTTGCGCAGGGCCGCGTCGGTGAGGACCTCGGTGTAGTTGCCGAAGCCCGTGAAGCTGCGGGCGTCCGGGTAGAGGGAGTTCCAGTCGAAGAAGGAGATCACCAGCGTGGCCACGAAGGGGAGCTGGGTCACGGCGATCATGAAGATCAGGGCGGGGAGGAGCGGGGCCCGGGTCGCCCAGGCGCGCATGCGGCCCGAGGGACGCTTCTCGGTGCGTACGGATGGTGCGGCCACTGGGGCCGTTGTTGTGGCGGTCATCGTCCCTCGTACTCCTCGGCGATCTCCTCGGCCAGCTTCTGGGACTTGTTCAGGGCCGACTCGACGGACTGGCGTCCGGCGATGGCCGCGCTGATCTCCTGCGAGACCTTGGTGCCGAGATCGGTGAACTCGGGGATGCCGACGAACTGGATGCCTGGCGCGGGCCGCGGCTGCACCCCGGGGTCGGTGGGCCGGGCGCCCTCGATGGCCTCCTTGGTCATCTCCTGGAAGGCGCCGGCCTCCTTGCGGTAGTCGGCGTTGGTGTACGTGGAGGCGCGCTTGCCGGCCGGGACGTTGGACCAGCCGATCTCGTCGCCGACCAGCTGCTCGTACTCCTTGCTGGACGCCCAGGAGACGAACTTCCAGGCCTTGTCGGGGTTCCGGGACGCGTCCTGGATGCCCCAGGCCCAGGTGTAGAGCCAGCCGGAGGACTCGGTCTTCTCGACGGGCGCCGGCACGTAGCCGATCTTGCCCTTGACCGGGGACTTGGCGGACTCCAGGGAACCGGCCGCGGACGTGGCGTCGTACCACATGGCGACCTTGCCCTGGGTCATGTTGTTGAGGCACTCGGCGAAGCCGGCCTGGGGTGCGCCCGCCTCGCCGTGGTCGCGGACGAGGTCCACGTAGAACTTCACCGCCCGTTCCCACTCGGGGGAGTCGAGCCGCGCCTTCCAGCTCTTGTCGAACCAGGTGCCACCGAAGGTGTTCACGACCGTGGTGAGCGGGGCCATGACCTCGCCCCAGCCGGGAAGGCCGCGCAGACAGATGCCCTTCATGCCCGACTCGGCGCCGTCGGCCTTGGCCGCCAGGTCGGCCACCTGGGTCCAGGTGGGGCGGTCGGGCATGGTGAGGCCCTTCGCCTCGAACACGTCCTTGCGGTACATCAGGAAGGACGACTCGCCGTAGAAGGGCTGTCCGTAGAGCTTGCCGTCGTCCGCGGTGAGGGACTGGCGCATGGGCTTGAGGACGTCCTGCTCGTCGTAGCCCGGGTCCTTCGCTACGTACGAGTCCATCTCGTGCAGCCAGTCGTTCTTGGCGTAGATCGGTATCTCGTAGTTGGACAGGGTGGCGACGTCGTACTGGCCGGCCTGGTTGGCGAAGTCCTGGCTGATCTTGTCGCGGACGTCGTTCTCCGGCAGCACGGTGAAGTTCACCTTGATGCCGGTCTCCTTGGTGAAGTGGGCGGCGGTGAGCTTCTGCAGCTCCACCATCTGCGGGTTGTTGACCATGAGGACGTTGATGGAGTTGCCACCGGAGCCCGCTCCGCCCGCTCCGGCCCAGCAACCGGAGAGCAGAGGGGCGAGCAGCGTCCCTGCGGCGGCCGCGACGAGCGTCGCGCGCGGCCTCCGTCGGCTCTGGGTTCGCATGGATCGCTCCTGGATTTATCAGTACATATGGGATGACGCGGGGAGTGTGGTGCCTCTGTAGTGGGTCAGTTGGTTTTTCGAACTCTTTGGGACTGGGATGGGGCTGGAATGGGGACTGGGGTGCGGTCTCTGTTTCAGACCCGGATGACCTGGGGGCCCTGCATCGAGTAGCGGTGGGCCTCGGACGTGGGGAGGAAGGTGCTGGTGACGATCGCCTCCAGCGCACTGATCTCCGCGAACCGGCAGAAGCTCACGGCGCCGAACTTGGTGTGCACCCCCGCGAACACCGTGCGCCGGGCGGCCCGGATGGCCTGTGACTTGACCTCGCTGACGGCCGGGTCGGGGGTGGTGAGGCCGTGTTCGCGAGAGATGCCGTTGGCTCCGATGAACGCCAGGTCGATGACGAACCCGGCGAGCATCTTCGTCGTCCAGTGATCGACGGTCGCGAGGGTGCCGGACCTGACCCGGCCGCCGAGCAGCAGCACCGTCGTGTTGTCGGCCTCCGCGAGCGCTCCCGCGGTGGCCAGGGACGCGGTGACCACGGTCAGCGGCCGGTCCCGGGGCAGTGACTCGGCGATGAGCTGCGGGGTGAACCCCTCGTCGACGAAGACCGTCTCGGCGTCCCCGAGCAGCTCGGCCGCGGCGGCCGCGATCCGGCGCTTCTCGGGCACATGGCTGGTGGCGCGGAAGGCGAGCGTCGTCTCGAAGCCGGCGCTCTCCACCGGATAGGCGCCGCCGTGCGTGCGGCGGACCAGTCCGTGGTCCTCCAGGGCGCGCAGATCCCGTCGTACGGTCTCCTTGGCGACGCCCAGCTCGGCGGCGAGCTCGTTCACGTCGACGGCGCCGGTGCGGCGGGCGCTCTTCACGATCTCCCGCTGACGTTCTTCCGCGCTCATGCCCGACACCCGCTCTCCGTGCTCACTGCCCGTTCGGGCCCGGTGGGGCCCATGGGGGAAGTTCTACAGCGGGTACGCGCCACTGACCAGGTCTGTTGCGGGCCCGATGGCGCCCGTATGTGACCGTAACGAACGATGGCTGCCCGTGCCGGACCTGCGGTGCGGCGGAATTCGGGCAGTGGGCATGCCCGAAGGACGGGGCGGGCGGGCCCGTTCGGTGCCCGCTCGCCCCGTGAGGTGGTCCTTGCGTGGTGGCCGGATGTGTCGGCGGTGGCCTGTGCGGCCGAATGGGATCCCCGGCCCGGGCGCGGGTGTCAGTACGGCCAGACCGGCGGGTTGGTCACGAAGTGGCCGCCCAGGCGGGTGTGGTCCGGGTTCCGCGGGTCAAGCTCGCCCTGCTCGGCGATCAGCTTCTCGGCGTACTGCTCGGAGTCGTCCTGGGGCTCGTAGCCGAGGCCCCGGGCGGTGGCCAGGTCCCACCACAGGCGGGTGTTCGCGGAGGAGCCGTAGACGACGGTGTGCTCGACGTCGTCGGCGGTCAGGGCCGCGTGGAAGAGGCGGGCGCCGTCGCCGGGGCTCATCCAGACCGACAGCATGCGCACACTGGTCGGCTCCATGAAGCAGGAGCCGATCCGCACGGAGACGGTCTCCAGGCCGTGCTTGTCCCAGTAGAGCTGCGCCAGGTCCTCGCCGAACGACTTCGACAGTCCGTAGAAGGTGTCCGGGCGGCGCGGGGTGTCGATGGGGATGAGCGTGTCCGCGGCGTGCGGCGCCTCGCCCCCGGGGTGCGGGGTGTAGCCGACCGCGTGGTTGGAGGAGGCGAAGACGATGCGCCGGACGCCCTCCTCGCGTGCCGCCTCGTACAGGTTGTACGTGCCCTCGATGTTCGCCTTCAGGATCTTCTCGAAGGTGGACTCCAGGGATATGCCCGCGAGGTGGATGATCGCGTCCACGCCCCGCACGGCCTCGCGCAGGGCCTCCTTGTCGCCGAGGTCCGCGGTGACCGCGCCCGGCTCGCCGTCGATCGGGAGCAGATCGAGGAGCCGCAGTTCGTAGCCGTAGGCGGGCAGCAGTCCTCGCATCAGGGTGCCGAGACCGCCGGCGGCGCCGGTGAGCAGAACGGTGCGGGGAGCGGGCATCCTCGGGTCTCCTTGAATCAGCATCCGTCATCGTGTACGGAATTCACATCCGTGGACACGCTAAGGATCGTCGACGGACCGCGTCAAGTGTCGCGCGGAGTGGTGGGATCCGCTCCCCTTCCGTGCTCTTTCTGCTCCCTTGTTGCTCCCGCAATGCATGTTGGCCCGCTTGACCGCCCCCAAGAGGGCGCCTTAGCGTGGAAGCGTTCAGGGATATGGACATGGATCAGAAACGTGCACGAGTCGGCGTGTGCGTGCATGCTCATGCTCTAGGGAGAGCCCGTGACGTCAGCCCCCCTTGCCGCTCGACTCAGTATCCCGAGCGGGCCGCTGTTCTTCCCCGTCACCGCGTACGACCGCGACGGAGCCGTCGATCTCGGCGTCTACCGCGAGCACGTCCGGCGGGGCGTCGAGGCCGGGGCCGCCGCCGTCTTCGCCTGCTGCGGGACCGGGGAGTTCCACGCGCTCACGCCCGAGGAGTTCCAGGAGTGCGTGCGGGCGGCCGTCGAGGAGACGGCGGGCCGTGTCCCCGTCGTCGCGGGCGCCGGGTACGGGACCGCGCTCGCCGTGCGGTACGCGCGGCTCGCCGAGGAGGCGGGCGCGGACGGGCTGCTCGCCATGCCGCCCTATCTCGTCGTCGCCGGGCAGGAGGGGCTGCTGCGGCACTACACGGAACTGGCCGCCGCCACCTCGCTCGACGTCATCGTCTACCAGCGGGACAACGCCGTGTTCACGCCCGACACCGCCGTCTCGCTGGCCCGTGCCGAGGGGATCATCGGCATCAAGGACGGGCTCGGCGACCTCGACCTGATGCAGCGCATCGTGAGCGCGGTGCGGTCCGAGTTCCCGGGCGACTTCCTCTACTTCAACGGGCTGCCGACCGCCGAACTCACCGGCCTCGCCTACCGCGGTATCGGCATCACGCTGTACTCCTCCGCCGTCTTCTGCTTCGCGCCCGAGATCGCCCTCGCCTTCCACCGGGCCCTGGGCTCCGGCGACGACCCCACCGTGAACCGGCTCCTCGACGGCTTCTACCGGCCTCTCGTCGAACTGCGCGCACAGGGCCGCGGGTACGCTGTCTCGCTGGTCAAGGCGGGCGTACGGCTGCGGGGGCTCGACGTGGGCGAGGTGCGGCCTCCGCTGCACGAGCCGTCCGAGGACCACGTCAAGCAGCTCGCCCAGCTGATCGAGCGGGGCTACGCGCTTCTGGAGGAGGACAAGTGAAGGCGTCGACCTTCGTCTATCCGTGGGACGTCAACGGCGACCCCGACGCGGCGGCCCGCATCGCCGGGCTCGGCGCCCAGCAGGCGACGCTCGCCTCCGCGTACCACTCCACGCGCGCCCTGACCCCCCGCCACCCCCGGCACCGCATCGTCACCGCGCTGCACGCCTCCGCGCTCTACCCGACGGACGCCGCTCGGTGGCAGGGCCGCAGGCTCCGGCCGTACGCCGCCGGGGACTGGGCGCCCGGGGACGCGTACGGGGAAGCCGCGTCGGCCCTCGCGGAGGCGGGGCTCGATGTGCACACCTGGGTGGTGCTCGCGCACAACTCCCGTATGGGCGTGGAGTTTCCGGACACCTCGGTGGTCAACGCCTATGGGGACCGCTATGCGTGGGCGCCCTGCGTCGCGCAGCCCGACACGCGCGCGTACCTCGTCGATCTGGCCGTCGAGGCGGCGATCCGTCCCGGCGCCTCGGGCACGGAACTGGAGTCCCTCGGCTGGTACGGGCTCCCGCATCTGCACGCCCACGACAAGACGGCGGGCGTGGCACTCGGGGACGCCGGCACGTACCTGATGTCGCTGTGCTTCTGCCCCTCCTGCGGGGACGGCTATACGCAACTGGGGCTCGACCCCGACGAGTTGGCGGCCTCGGTCCGGCGCGCTCTGGAGCCCGTGTGGCGGGGCGAGGCTCCCGTCGAGGGCTGGGAGGACGTGGAGAAGCTGCTCGGCGCCGAGCTTGCGACGGCCACGCGCGCGTGGCGTGACTCGGTCGCCCGGTCCCTCCAGACGGAGGCCGTCCTCGCCGTACGCGCGGCCGCGCCCGAGGGATTCCAGATCCTGCTGCACGCGGACCCGGTCTCCTACCGCGTCGGTGCGAACGTCGGTGTGGACCCCGGGCACATCCTGTCGGTCGCCGACGGAGTGGTCGTACCGTGCGCCGCCGGGCCCGAGCCGCTGATCCCCTTCGCCGAGCGGGGAGTTGAGGGGGCGGTACTGGCGGCCAACCTCACCGTGGTCGGCGGGATGGGCGGCCGTCCCGCGTCACTCGTCGAGGACGTGACACGGGCGGTCGGCCTGGGAGCCACCGAAGTGCGGCTGTATCACGCGGGGTTGGCGTCCGACGCGGATCTGTCGCTCCTGACGGAAGCGCTCGCGCGGCTGGGAGCGCGGTAGTAAATCTGCGGGTTCGGTGGGGGCTGGGCGCGCAGTTCCCCGCGCCCCTTACGGGGCGGGGGATCGCGTCCGCAACAAAGGCGCGACCGTGACGAGTCGTACGAGCCCGAGTGCCGCCAACAGCACCCGGTGGTCGACCAGTTCGATCAGGCCCGCGCCCAGCGCCAGCCCCACCGCCGTCGGGGCGAACAGCAGGGTGTTGGCGGTTGCCGACGTACGGCCCAGCAGAGCGTCCGGCGTCTCGCGCTGGACCGCGGTGAGTGCCGCGATCAGTACGCAGGGGAGTCCGACGCCGACCGCCGCGGCGGAGGGGAGGACCACCGCGTCGTAGGGGAGCGCGCGAGCCGTCACGGCCACGGCGGTGAGCGCGATGCCGTACCCGGCGAACCGGCGTTCGCCCAGGCGGCGCAGGAGCGGGCCCGCGGCCAGGCCGACGGCCACCGAGCCGACGCCCTGGGCGACGTACAGGACACCCACGTACGCGGGGGAGTGGCCGAGGCCCTCCGCCACCGCGTAGATCGTCGCGCCGTTGAGGCCCGAGAAGAGCATGGTCGTGCCGCCCGCGAGGACGAGCGGGCGCAGGGTCGGGTGGCCCCACAAGTAGCGGGCGCCTTCGGCCGTTTGGGCGCGCAGGCCCGAAGAGGTGGGGGCCGTCGGAGGCTTCGGCTCGTGGACGCGCAGGAGTGTGTAGAGGCCCGCGGCCAGGGCGAAGGTGACCGCGTCCAGGAGTGCGACGCGGGCGCCCCCGTACGCCGCGTACAGGCCCGCTCCGGCGAGCGGGGCGAGGAGTTTCATGCCCTCGTTGGCCGTCATGCGCAGCCCGTTGAAGTCGCCGAGGAGCCGTTTGTCGACGGCCGTGGCCACCAGGGCCGACTCCGCCGCGTCGTGGACGACGCCGGCCGCTCCGTAGACCAGGAGCACGGCGAAGAGGATCCACAGGGTGCCGGGGGAGTCGACGGTGAAGAGGGGAAGCAGGAGTGCGGCCAGGCCCAGGTTCGTCCACACCAGCAAAGGTCGGCGGCGGGTGCGGTCGGCGAGGGTGCCGAGGGCCGGGCCGATCAGCGTGGGCGCCCAGAGGGCGAAGACGCACAGAGCGGCCAGGCCGTCCGAGCCCGTCAGATCCTTCACCCAGATCCCGGACACCAGCCACATCGCCGACGAGCCGAACCCGGAGACCACGACTCCGCCGAGGTACAGACCCGCGTTGCGGTCTCGCAGGACACGGGTCACCGCCCATGTCTGTGTCCATGCCCTTGTCCATGTCGTCATGCCTGGTCATCGTGGGGCTAAGGCCCTGGGCCGGGCATCGGGCAGGTGCCTTAGCGGGGACGCCGCGGGAGCGGCAGCGGGGGCGACGGGATGAGGAGAAGCCTCGCCGGAAGCCCGCCGGAAGCCCGCCGGAGCCCGCCGGAGCCCGCCGGAGCCCGCCGGAGCCCGCCGGAGCCCGCCGGAGCCCGCCGGAGTCCGCCGGGAGTCCGCCGGGCTCTCCCTGGCTCAGACGGTGAGGACGATCTTGCCCCGGGGATGGCCCTTCTCCAGATGGCGGAGGGCGTCGGCAGCCTCGGCGAGGGGGTAGGTGCGGTCGATGGCCGGGCTGATCCTGTCCTGCTCGGCGAGTTCCTTGAGGGTCAGCAGGTCCTCGCGGCGCGCGACCGAGATGAGGTTGCGGAGGTTCTGGCCGATGAACGGCGAGAGCGTGACGGCCCGCAGGCCACGGCTCATACCGCCGAAGAAGCTGGTCCCGCCCTCCCCGCCGACGATGACGAGGGTGCCGCGCGGAGTGAGGGCGCGGCGGAGGACGGGCAGGGGGCGAAGGCCCGCGTTGTCGACGATGACGTCGTAGCGGTGCGGGCCGTCGGTGATGTCCTCGCGGGTGTAGTCGATGACGTGCGAGGCGCCCTGGGAGCGTACGAAGTCCGCGCCCGTGGGGCCGCAGACGCCGGTGACCTCGGCGCCGTACATCGCGGCGAGCTGGACGGCGTAGCAGCCGACGCCGCCGGAGGCGCCGATGACGAGCACCTTCTGGCCCGGCTGCGGACGGCCCTTGCCGCTCAGGGCCTGGAGGGCGGTCATGCCGGAGACGGGGAGGGCGACGGCCTGTTCGAAGGTGAGGTTGGCCGGTTTGAGGGCGATCTTCGCGGCCTTGGCGCGCGCGTACTGGGCGAAGGAGCCCTCGCAGTTGCCGAAGACCTCGTCGCCCGGCTTGAACTCGGTCACCTTCGCGCCGACGGCCTCGACCCGTCCGGCGCCGTCCCAGCCGCGTACCGGGTTCTTGGGCTTACGGAGCCCCAGGGCCACGCGCGCCACATAGGGCCGGCCGGTCATGAGGTGCCACACCTCGGGGCCGACGCCGGCCGCGCGCACCTCGACGAGCACCTCGTCGTCGCCGGGCACGGGGCGGTCGATGTCGCGCAGTTCCAGGAGGTCCGCTGATCCGTAGGCATCCTGAACGATCGCCTTCATGGCGTGGCTCCCCTTCGCGGTCCCCGGCACCGGATATCCCGGTGACATCCGGTATCCCGGTGTGCACCGAGCATCTCGACGGCTCGAACGCCTGACCAGACTCCTGAGCACGATCTTGGGAGCGGAAGCGATGAGTTTTCGTACGGCCGACGGTCTACCCCCTGAAGACCCACTGACGAGAGGAGCCCGGCATGGGCGACGACGGTACGACTCCGAGCACCCTTGACCTGGGGCCGCAGGCCCTGGTCGTGGCTCGCCTCGCGGAGAAGGTGGGCGAGGAGCAGCTCGACGCCGTGACACCGTGTCCGGAGTACGCGGTGCGTCATCTGCTCGGGCATCTGGTCGGGCTGTCCGCCGCCTTCCGGGACGCCGGGCGGAAGGACCTCGGGGCCACGACGGACACCGACCCCACTTCCCAGCTGCCGGACGTGACGCCCGGCTGGCGTGCCGAACTGCCCAAGGTTCTGGGCGAGTTGGCCGAGGCCTGGCGCGATCCGGCCGCGTGGACGGGCGAGACCCGGGCGGGCGGTGTGGAGCTGCCCGGCGAGATCGCGGGCATCGTCGCCGCCGACGAACTCGTCGTGCACGGCTGGGACCTGGCCCGGGCGACCGGCCAGCCGTACGCCCCCGACGCGGCGGCTCTGAACGCGGCGTACGAGATGCTCGCGCCCTCGGTGGACGATCCGTCGCGGGGGACCATCTTCGGGCCGGTCGTGCCCGTGCCGGAGGGGGCGCCTCTGCTGGACCGGGTGATCGGGCTGAGCGGCCGGGACCCGGGGTGGGCGCCCACCGGCTGAGCCCACTGCTGAGCCCACCGCGGAGCCCATCGGCCGACGGGGCGGGCCTTCTTTTGCCAGAAGGCTCGAACTTCTTTTGTCAGAAGCGTTGACGAAACACAGGGGTGCTCCTACTTTCATCGCGTCGTACTTCGTACGTCATATATGAGACGCGATACGTGAGATCAGATACGCGAGCCCCTGATGCTTGGGGCTCCGTTGACCCCGAGAGGCGCGCATGACCTCTGTGCCCACGCCGATCCCCTCCCGCACGCAGTTCGTGCTCGAAGGGATCAAACACCGCATCCTCACCGGGCAGTTGACCCCGGGACAGGCTCTGGTCGAGACCGAGATCGCCGCGCAGTTCGGGGTGTCCAAGACCCCGGTGCGCGAGGCCCTCAAGACCCTGGCCGGTACCGGGCTCGTCGTGATGAACCAGTACAAGGGCGTCACGGTGCGCATGGTGGACGCGGACATGGCGCGCGAGGTGTACGACGTGCGGCTGCTCCTGGAGCCGGAGGCGCTGCGGCGTTCCGTCCGGCGCGGCTCCTCCCTCGACACGGCGCGCGAGGCGCTCGAACGCGCCGACGCCGCCACCGACACCGCCCAACGCTCCCTCGCCAACCGCGAGTTCCACCGCTCCCTCTACGTCCGCTGCGGCAATCCGCTGCTCGGCCGGATGCTCGACGAGGTCCGCGACCAGGCAGCCCTGGTCTCCGCGGTCGCCTGGGCCGCCAACCCGTCCTGGGAGCGCGAGGCCACCGAGCACCGGGAGATCCTGCGGCTCGCCCTCGACGGCGACTCGGACGGCGCGGCGCGCGCCCTGCACTCGCACATCGCCTCGTTCGTGCAACGGGCCTTCCCCGAGGCCCAGGAAAAGGGTGAGCAGGAATGACCGCGACCACGACCGCGTTCGAGGCCGGCCGGGCCGCTCTGGCCGACGTGGTGGCGATCCCCGTGACCCCGTTCGCCGAGGACGGCTCCATCGACCAGGAGGTCCACCGCGTCCTGCTGCGCCGGGTGCTCGACGGCGGCGTACGCATCCTCACGCCCAACGGCAACACCGGCGAGTTCTACGCACTGAGCCCCGAAGAACGGCGCACAGTAACGGAGTTGACCATCGACGAGGCGGGGGACCGGGCGACGATCCTGGTCGGCGTCGGGCACGACGTGCCGACCGCCGTCGCCTCCGCCCGCCACGCCCGTGAACTCGGGGCACAGATGGTGATGGTCCATCAGCCCGTCCACCCGTACGTCTCGGAGGGCGGCTGGGTCGACTACCACCGGGCGATCGCGGAGGCGGTCCCCGAGCTGGGCGTCGTCCCGTACATTCGCAACCCGGTGCTCGCCGGCGCCCGGCTCGCCGAACTGGCCGACACCTGCCCGAACGTCATCGGTGTGAAGTACGCCGTGCCGGACGCGGCCCGCTTCGCCGCGTTCGCGCGGGACGCCGGGCTCGAACGCTTCGTGTGGGTGGCCGGACTCGCCGAACCGTACGCGCCCTCGTACTTCTCGGCGGGCGCGACGGGCTTCACCTCGGGGCTCGTGAACGTCGCCCCGGCCGTTTCGCTGAACATGATCGAAGCGCTTCGATCCGGCGACTACGCGGGTGCCATGAAGGTCTGGGAGCAGATCCGCCGCTTCGAGGAGCTGCGCGCGGCCAACAACTCCGCCAACAACGTGACGGTCGTCAAGGAGGCCCTGGCTTCGCTCGGCCTGTGCCGCCGCGAGGTCCGCCCGCCGAGCAAGCAGCTCCCCGAGTCCGAACGGGCCGAGGTCGCCGCCATCGCCGCGGGGTGGTCCATATGACCGACGCCGAACCGACGACATCGGGCGCCGACGGCACCTCGGACGAGGGCCAAGTCCCGGACGCCCCAAGACAGTTGCGCAGCCACCAGTGGTACGGCACCGAAGGCCTGCGCTCCTTCAGCCACCGCGCCCGCACCCGCCAGCTCGGCTACCTCCCCGAGGAGCACCTCGGTAAGCCGGTCATCGCGATCCTCAACACCTGGTCCGACATCAACCCCTGCCACGTCCACCTCCGCGACCGTGCCCAGGCGGTCAAGCGAGGCGTGTGGCAGGCCGGTGGATTCCCGCTCGAATTCCCGGTGTCGACGCTGAGCGAGACCTTCCAGAAGCCGACCCCGATGCTCTACCGCAACATGCTCGCGATGGAGACCGAGGAACTGCTGCGTTCGTACCCGGTGGACGGGGCCGTCCTCATGGGCGGCTGCGACAAGTCGACGCCCGCGCTGCTCATGGGCGCCGCGTCCGTCGACCTGCCGGCGATCTTCGTGCCCGCCGGACCCATGCTGCCGGGCCACTGGCGCAACGAGGTCCTCGGCTCCGGCACCGACATGTGGAAGTACTGGGACGACAAGCGCGCCGGGCTCATCGGCGACTGCGAGATGACCGAGCTGGAGAGCGGACTCGCGCGCTCGCCCGGTCACTGCATGACCATGGGTACGGCGTCCACGCTCACCGCGGCCGCCGAGGTGCTCGGGGTCACCGTGCCCGGCGCCTCCAGCATCCCCGCCGTCGACTCGGGGCACGACCGGATGGCCGCCGCCTCGGGCCTCAGGATCGTCGAACTCGTCCGCAGGGACCGGAAGTTGTCCGACATCCTCACGGCCGATGCCTTCGAGGACGCGGTGACGACGGTCCTCGGGCTCGGCGGCTCCACCAACGCCGTGATCCACCTGATCGCCATGGCCGGACGCGCCGGAGTCCGGCTCACCCTCGACGACTTCGACCGGATCGCCCGTACGGTGCCGGTCCTGGCGAACGTACGGCCCGGCGGCCGGACGTACCTCATGGAGGACTTCCACTTCGCCGGCGGACTGCCTGGGTTCCTGTCGCGGATCACCGACCTGCTGCACCTCGACCGGCCGACCGTCTCGTACGACACCATGGGCGAACAGCTCGCGTCCGCTCAGGTGCACAACGACGACGTCATCCGCACCCGCCAGAACCCGGTCGCCGCCGAGGGAGGCGTCGCCGTCCTGCGCGGCAACCTCTGCCCCGACGGCGCCGTCATCAAGCACATCGCCGCCGAGCCGCACCTGCTCAAGCACACCGGTCCCGCGGTCGTCTTCGACGACTACCGGACCATGCAACGCACCATCAACGACCCGGAGTTGGGCATCACGGCCGACACCGTGCTGGTGCTGCGCAACGCCGGACCCAAGGGCGGCCCGGGCATGCCCGAGTACGGGATGCTGCCGATCCCCGACCACCTGCTGAAGCAGGGCGTCCGGGACATGGTGCGGATCTCCGACGCCCGGATGAGCGGCACGAGTTACGGCGCCTGTGTGCTGCACGTGGCGCCCGAGTCGTACATCGGCGGACCGCTCGCCCTGGTCCGCACCGGCGACACCATCACGCTCGACGTCGAGTCGCGCGCGCTCCAACTCAACGTGGACGACGAGGAGTTGGCGCGGCGCCGGGCGGAGTGGACCGCGCCGCCCGAGCGCTACGAGCGTGGCTACGGCGCGCTCTACAACGAACAGATCACCCAGGCGGACACCGGCTGCGACTTCGCGTTCCTGGCACGGCCGGGCAAGGTGCAGGACCCGTACGCGGGCTGAGGGACCGGCCCATCGGGCGCTCTCTTCTGTCCGAGATCTCGAACGATGTATGCGAAGCGCTTCACCCAGCACTGCCCGGATAGCAAGCGCTTCCACGAAGCGAAGAAACGACGGAACGAACGGAACGAACCGAACGAACGGAACGGAACGAACGGAACGAGCGCACAGCACCACCCCGCACACCCCGAGAACGGAGAACAGTCATGGCCCAAGCCGCAGCCGTGGCGAAAAAGCCCGCGCCACCCCGGCGGCGCCGTGGCTCGGCGACGCCCCGCAGGCTCCCGTACCTGCTGATCGCCCCGGCGGGACTGCTGATGCTGGGCTTCATCGCCTACCCGGTGCTCAGCGTCTTCTACTACAGCCTGCAGAACTACAACCCCACCAAGCCGTGGCGGAACGGCTTCGCGGGCTTCGACAACTTCGTGCACGCCTTCACCGAGGACCCGCAGTTCTGGGACACGCTGGTCTTCAGCGCCAAGTGGGTCGTCGTCGAGGTCGGGCTGCAGCTGCTGTTCGGTCTGGCGCTCGCGCTGATCGTCAACCAGACCTTCGTGGGCCGCTCGCTGGGCCGCGCCCTGGTCTTCTCGCCCTGGGCCGTGTCCGGGGTGCTCACCTCCGCGATCTGGGTGCTCCTCTACAACTCCCAGACGGGCATCACCCGTTACCTCGCCGACATGGGCATCGGGGACTACGGCACGAGCTGGCTCTCCGACACCTCGACCGTCTTCCCCGCCGCGGTGGTCGCCGACCTCTGGCGAGGCGTTCCGTTCTTCGCGATCCTCATCCTCGCCGACCTCCAGTCCGTCTCGAAGGACCTGTACGAGGCCGCCGAGGTCGACGGAGCCAGCCGCTTCCGGCAGTTCGTGCACATCACGCTGCCGCACCTCAAGGACGCCATCATCCTCTCCACGCTGCTGCGCGCGGTCTGGGAGTTCAACAACGTCGACCTGCTCTACACCCTCACCGGCGGCGGACCCGCGGGCGAGACGACGACACTCCCGCTCTACATCGCCAACACCAGCGTCGACGCACACAACTTCGGCTACGCCTCGGCCCTGACCACGGTCGCGTTCGTGATCCTTCTCTTCTTCTCGATGGTCTATCTGCGGCTGAGCAAGTTCGGAGGCGGGGACAAGTGATCACCAAGGACATCGACACCGTCGCTCCGGCCGCGCCCGCACCTGTGGCCGACGAGCCCCCGCAGCACCCGAGGAAGCGCAGGCGCGCCTGGTACGAGGCCCCGCGCTGGCAGATCTACGTCCCGCTCGGCATCTACCTGCTCTTCACGCTCATCCCCTTCTACTGGATCCTGCTCTTCGCCCTGCGCAAGCCCGGCTCGACCTCGCTCGTGCCCTGGCCCATGACCTTCGAGCACTTCGAGAAGGTGTGGAACGAGCGCAGCTTCGGCACGTACTTCGAGAACAGCGTCTACGTCGGCGTCGCCACGCTCTTCATGACCACGCTCGTCGCCCTGGCCGGCGGCTACGCCCTCGCCCGCTTCGACTTCAGGATCAAGCGCGCCTTCATGCTGGCGCTGCTCTGCTCCCAGTTCGTGCCGGGGGCGCTGCTCCTGGTGCCGCTGTTCCAGATCTTCGCCGAGCTCCAGATGATCAACTCGCTGGGCAGCGTCATCATCGCGGAGACCGTCTTCCAGCTTCCGCTGTCGATGATCCTGATCAGCGGCTTCATCCGGAACGTGCCGTACTCGCTGGAAGAGGCCGCCTGGGTCGACGGCTGCAACCGCTTCACGGGCTTCAGGGTCGTCGTCCTGCCGCTGCTGCGGCCCGGGCTGATCGCGGTGGGCTCCTTCGCCTTCGTGCACTCCTGGAACCACTTCCTCTTCGCCCTGATGTTCCTCAGCAACCAGGACAAGCAGACGATCCCCGTCGGCCTCAACAGCCTGATGAGCGCCGACAGCGTCGACCTGGGCGCGCTCGCCGCCGGCGGCATCATCGCGGCCGTGCCCGTCGTGATCGTCTTCGCCTTCATCCAGAAGTGGCTGATCACGGGCTTCAGCGCCGGGGCGGTGAAGGGATGAGAGAGACGACGCGCGTCACTGGGGTACGCACCTTCCTGCCGCGCACGACAAGAGGGCGCCGCGTCCTCCAAGTCGCCCTCGCCTGCGGACTGTTGGCCGCGCTGGGGGCACCGGCGAACGCCGAGTCGCGGGACATCGGCCGCGACACCCTGCCCGCGAACGACGGCTGGGCCGCCGCCGACGGAGGCACCATGGGGGGTTCCTCCGCGGACGACGCCCACGTCTTCACCGTACGGAACCGGGCCGAACTGGTCCGCGCCCTCGACGGCGGCAGCGCGACCCCGAAGATCATCAAGGTCGCGGGGACGATCGACGCCAACACCGACGACTCCGGGAAGCGGCTGGACTGCGACGACTATGCGACCGACGGCTACGGCCTGAAGAAGTACCTGGCCGCGTACGACCCGCGCACCTGGGGCGCCGCCAAGCCGTCCGGCCCGCAGGAGGAGGCCCGCCAGGCCTCGGCGGCGGCCCAGGCCTCACGGGTCGAGCTGACCGTCGGCTCCAACACCACCATCGTCGGGCTCGGCGACAGCGCCGTACTCAAGGGCGCCAGCCTCCAGGTCCGCGACGCCGACAACGTCATCGTCCGCAACCTCGAACTCCGGGACGCCTACGACTGCTTCCCCGTCTGGCAGCCCAACACCGGTGGCCTCGGCGACTGGAAGACCGCGTACGACACGCTGTGGCTGCGCGGCGCCACCCATGTGTGGATCGACCACGTCACGGCCTCCGACAAGGGCCACCCCGACGAGGACGAGCCGGTCTACTTCGGCCGCAACTACCTGCGCCACGACGGCCTGTTGGACATCACCAACGCCTCCGACCTGGTGACCGTCTCCTGGAGCCGGTTCGCCGACCACGACAAGGCGATGCTGATCGGCAGCGGCGACACGGCCACCGGCGACCGGGGCAGGTTGCGCGTCACCCTGCACCACAACGAGTTCGAGTCCGTCGTCCAGCGTGCCCCGCGCGTCCGCTTCGGGCAGGTGCACGTCTACAACAACCGGTACGTCGTCCCGGCCGACGCCCACGACTACCGCTACTCGCTCGGCATCTCCGTCGAGTCGGCGGTCTACGCCGAGAACAACGCGTTCACCACTCCCGGCCACATCGAGGTCGCCGACCTGGTGAAGAGCTGGAACGGCACGGCCCTGCACCAGTCCGGCACGCTCTTCAACGGCTTCCCCGTGGACCTGCTCGCCATCCACAACGCCTACAACTCCGGCAGCGAACGCGACCTGACCGCCGACGTCGGCTGGACACCCGCCCTGCACGGCACGGTCGACGGCGCCGCGAAGGCCGACCGCGACGTGGCGCGTGGCGCGGGAGCGGGGAGGGTCCGATGAACGCCGCCACCGGCCCCATGAACGCCGCCAACGGCCCGACGAGCACCGCCACCGGCCAGATGAGCACTACCACCGGTCCCGGAACCGCTTCGATAGGACCCATGATCTCTTCCTCAGGGTCCCGGCCCTCGCACGAGTTCCCCCTCCCCGTCGTCCTCGCGGGCGCCCGCGGTCACGGTCACTGGCACCTCGCGAACATCCGCCGCCTCCAGGACAAGGGCCTGGTCCGCCTCGCCGGGATCTGCGAGCTGACCCCGCTCACCGAGGCGGAGCTGGGCGGCTTCACCGCACCGGGCGAACTCCCCGAGCAGTCCGCCGACTTCGGCGCCCTGCTGGACTCCACGGGCGCCGCGATCGCCGTGATCTGCACGCCGATCCCCACCCACACAGACCTCGCGCTGACGGCCGCCGCCAGGGGCGTGCACATCCTGCTGGAGAAGCCGCCGGCCCCCTCGTACGCCGAGTTCCGCCGGATGGCCGACGGGGTCGCCGCGGCCGGAGTGGTCTGCCAGATCGGCTTCCAGTCGCTGGGCTCGGGGGCCGTGCCCGCGATCCGGGAGCTGATCGCACAGGGCACGATCGGCCGGGTGGACGGCATCGGCGGGGCCGGGGCCTGGGCGCGCGCCGAGGAGTACTACCGACGCGCACCCTGGGCCGGGCGGCGCCGGATGAACGGGGCCGACGTCGTCGACGGGGTGCTGACCAACCCCCTCGCGCACGCCGTCGCCACCGCCCTGGCCCTCGACGGCGCCACCCGCGCCGAGGACGTCACCGGCATCGAGACCGAGCTGCTGCGCGCCAACGACATCGAGTCCGACGACACCTCCTGCGTCCGCGTCACCACCGCGGCCGGCCACCGGATCACCGTCGCCGCGACCCTGTGCGCCGAGCACCCCGACGAGCCGTACGTCCTCGTGCACGGCACCAGCGGCCGGATCACCTTCTGGTACAAGCAGGACCGCGTCCTCGTCCAGCGGTCGGGACACGGCCCGCGGGAGATCACGTACGGCAGGACCGACCTGCTGGAGAACCTCGTCGAGCACCTCGAAGGCCGGGCCGAGCTGCTGGTCGCGCCGGACTCGACGGGCGCCTTCATGAAGGTCGTTGAAGCGATTCGACAGGCGCCGGACCCCATCGCGCTGCCCGCCGACGCCTGGTACCTGAAGGCCGACGAGAACCGCCGGATCGTGCACGGAGTCGACGGACTCGTCGCGGCCGCCGCCGACACCCTCGCCCTCTACTCCGAGCTGGGCGCCTCGTGGGCGCCCCCGAAAGAGGTGAGTACCTGATGCACAACGAGTCGCTGGTCCTGCGTGTCGCGGGCCGCCCGGTCGGCCGTTACGTCACCCGGCCCGAGCTGCCGCCGAAGCTGTCGCCGCGTCCGTACTTCCACCCCGTCACCACCCTGGCCGGCACGGCTGTCACGGAACTCAGCCCAGCCGACCACATCCACCACCTCGGCGTCGGTGTCGCCGTTCCCGACGTCGAGGGGTTCAACTTCTGGGGCGGTCGCACCTACGTACGTGACCGGGGGCCGACCGAGCTGGACAACCACGGGGCCCAGCGGCACGCCGCGTTCCAGCTGCGTGACCCGGACGGCTTCGTGGAGGAGCTGCGCTGGGTCGCGGCGGGCGGTGAGCTGCTGCGCGAGCGGCGCACGGCCGCGGCGACCGAACTCACCGACACCGCCTGGGCGTTGGACTTCACGTTCTCGCTCACCAACACGACCGCCGAGCCCCTGTCGATCGGCAGCCCGGCGACCAACGGCAGACCCGGAGCGGCCTACGGCGGTTTCTTCTGGCGGGCCCGCAAGGAGGCCGCCGCGCCCGCGGTGTTCACGGCCGGCACCGAGGGCGAGGACACCGTGCACGGCGCACGCGCCGACTGGCTGGCGCTCGTGGGCACCAACTGGACGCTGGTGTTCGCCGGGGCCACCGAGCGGACCCGCCGCGACCCGTGGTTCGTGCGCACCGCCGAGTACCCGGGCGTCGGCTCGTCCCTCGCCCACGAGGAGCGGCTGCCGGTCCCGGCCGGGGAGACCGTCGTACGCCGGGTCGTCACCGTCGTCGCCGACGGCCGCCTCGACCGGGGCGAGGCCGCGGCCCTGGTCCGCAAGGCGGTGAGCCCATGAGCGGCCAGAGCACACCCGCCTTCACCGCCGACCTCGGCGACGGCACGTACCGCAACCCGGTCCTGAACGCCGACTGGTCCGACCCCGACCTCATCCGCGTCGGCGACGACTACTACCTGACGGCCTCCAGCTTCGGCCGCGTACCGGGCCTGCCTTTATTGCACTCCCGCGACCTGGTCAACTGGACGCTCGTCGGCCATGCCCTCCAACTCCTCGAACCGGCAAGGGAGTTCAGGAGGCCGCGGCACGACCGCGGTGTCTGGGCACCGTCGTTGCGCCACCACGACGACCGCTTCTGGATCTTCTGGGGCGACCCCGACCACGGCATCTTCCAGGTCAACGCCCCCGAGATACGCGGTCCTTGGACTCGCCCCCACCTCGTCAAGGCGGGCAAGGGGCTCATCGACGCCTGCCCGCTGTGGGACGAGGAGACCGGCGAGGCGTACCTCGTGCACGCCTGGGCCAAGTCCCGCTCCGGCGTCAAGAACCGGCTCACCGGCCATCGGATGCGGCCCGACGCGACCGGGCTGCTCGACGACGGCAAGGTGATCGTCGACGGCGACCGCATACCCGGCTGGTTCACCCTCGAAGGGCCGAAACTGTACCGGCACGACGGCTGGTTCTGGATCTTCGCCCCGGCCGGCGGCGTCGAGACCGGCTGGCAGGGCGCGCTGCGCTCCCGCGACTTCTTCGGACCGTACGAGGAGAGGGTCGTCCTGGAGCAGGGCGACACCGACGTCAACGGCCCCCACCAGGGCGGCTGGGTGCGCACCCCGTCCGGCGAGCACTGGTTCGCGCACTTCCAGGAGAAGGGCCCGTACGGGAGGGTCGTCCACCTCCAGCCGATGCGCTGGGGCACGGACGGCTGGCCGGTCCTCGGTGACGAGGGCGTGCCCGTCGCCGTACACCGGAAGCCCGGCCTGCCGCCGCAGCCGCCGGCGGCGCCCGCCACCGACGACGACTTCCCCGGCGGGCGGTTCGGACGGCAGTGGCAGTGGACCGCCAACCCGCAGGACGGCTGGGCGACCCAGCACTCGGGCGACGGACTGCGGCTGGCCTGCGTACGGACGGTCGACGCGCAGGATCTGCGCAAGTTACCGAACGTGCTCACCCAGCGGCTGCCCGGGACGCCGTGCACCGTTGAGGTCGAGCTGAGGCTCGACGCCGAGGAGCCGGGCGCGCGGGCCGGGCTCGCCGTCCTGGGCGACGCGTTCAGCTGGATCGGGCTCGAACGGGGGGCCGACGGGACGGTCCACCTCGTGCACCGGTTCGCCGAGTCGGTCGCCGAGCGCGAGCGGGACGCCGCGCATCCGCGGCTCGCGTCCGAGGGACGGGTACGGCTGCGGATCGAGGCCGGCGCCGGGGCGCGCTGCCGGTTCTCCCACGACCTCGGCGGTGGCTGGGAGCCGTCCGGCCAGGTCTTCGCCGCCACCCCCTGGCGCTGGGTCGGCGCCCTGCTCGGCCTCGTCGCACTCGCGCCGACCGGCGGGGGACACGCCGGGGCGGCCACGTTCACGCGGTTCCGCATCACCGCACCACCCGCCTGATCGCTGTCACCGCGCCACCTGCCTGATCGCCTCAAGTCATCACCGTAGTAAGCCTGTTGGGAGCCGCAATGACGCACTTCCGTAGCAGCAAGCGCTTGCCCGAGCCGGGTTCCGGGCCGGGTTCCGGGCCGGGGCTCGGTGCGGGGCCCGGCCCTGGCCTCGGCCGGACCCTGCTCACGGTCACCGCCCTGGTGGCCGCACTGGGGCTCGGGGTCGTCGCCCCGGCCGAGGCGGTGTCCGAGACTGCCGGCCGGACCGCCGGGGCCCACGGTTTCGCGTCCCTGGAGGGCGGTACGACGGGAGGCGCCGGCGGCAAGGTCGTCACCGTGACCACCCAGGCCGACCTGGAGCGCTACGCGGCCGCCGAGGAGTCGTACGTCATCCGGGTCGCCGGGACGATCAAGGCCGAGCCGTTCGGCGCGAACGTCGTCGTGGCCTCGGACAAGACCATCATCGGCGTCGGCACGGCCGGGGAACTCGTCCAGGGCGAGCTGCACCTCACGCCCGGCACCCACAACGTGATCATCCGCAACCTGACGATCCGCGACTCGTACGTCGAGGGCAACTGGGACTGCAAGGACACCGACTTCGACGGCATCCAGATGGACACCGTCCACCACGTCTGGATCGACCACAACCGCTTCTCGCGGATCTGCGACGGGCAGCTCGACATCCGCAAGGACAGCGAGTACGTCACCGTCTCCTACAACCGCTTCGAGAACAACAACAAGACCCTCGGCATCGGCTGGACGCCGAACGTGAAGACGCAGATCACCATCGACCACAACTGGTTCCGCGGCACGAAGCAGCGCAACCCGTCGGCCGACAACTGCGCCTACGCACACCTCTACAACAACTACATGACCGCCCAGGCGGACCCCGGCGACCCCGTATGGACGTACGGCAACTGGTCGCGCGGCAAGACCAGGATGGTCATCGAGAACAGCTACTACCAGGACGTCCAGCACCCCTACCAGGCCGACGCCACGGCCGAGTTGGTGCAGCGCGGCTCGATCCTGAAGAACACGAGCGGGCGGCAGGAGACGTGGGGCACGGCCTTCGACCCGCGGGACTTCTACGACTACCGGCTCGACCCGGCGGCGGCCGTCCCCGCGCTCGTGTCCAAGTTCTCCGGTCCGCAGAAGGGCCTCGGTGCCCACACCGTCGCGGACCCTCCCGCCGGGACCGGCAACCGGGCGCCCCACGCCCGCCATTGACCCCCACAGCTTCACAACGTCACAGCGGCACAACCCTCGTTGGATCCAGAAGAAGAGAGCCGATCATGAAGACCAGTATGCGCAGGAGCAGTAGAGGAGCGCGCCGCTCCGCCGCCGCCGTCGCCGTGAGTGCCGTACTCGCGCTGACCGCCACGGCCTGCGGCGACGACGGCAGCGGCGCGGCGGGCGACAAGGGCGCCGACGGCAGCGGCAAGGGCAAGGTCGTCTTCTGGGACAACAACGGCGGTGTCCGCACCGACATCTGGAAGGAGATCATCGCCGACTTCGAGAAGGCGAACCCGGACATCGAGGTCGAGTACGTCGGGATCGCCGCCACCGAGTACCAGTCCAAGGTCGACACCGCCCTTCAGGGCGGCGGGCTGCCGGACGTCGGCGGTGTCGGCGCCGCGATGCTCGCCGGGTTCGCCGCGCAGAACGCGCTGGAGCCGCTGGACGACCGCCTCGGCAAGTCCTCCCTCAACGGCAAGCTCAACGAGGACATGGTCAAGTCGCTGAAGGCCGCCGGCGGCCGGGACGACACGCTGTACTCGATCCCGACCTCCGCCAACAACGGCGTCCTCTACTACCGCACCGACCTGTTCAAGCAGGCGGTCCTGGACGAGCCGACCACCTGGGACGATTTCTACGAGGCCGCCGACAAGCTCACCGACAAGGGCAAGAACGAGTTCGGCTACACCATCCGCGGTGGCGCCGGCTCCATCGCCCAGGCCCTCGACGCCATGTACGGGCAGTCCGGCATCACGTCCTTCTGGGACACCGGCAACGAGAAGACCACGGTCAACGACCCCAAGAACGTGGCGGCCCTGGAGAAGTACGTGGGCCTCTTCAAGAAGGTCACCCCGGCCGCCGACCTCAACAACGACTTCACCAAGATGGTCGCCCAGTGGGACTCCGGCACGATCGGAATGCTCAACCACAACCTGGGCTCCTACCAGGACCATGTGAAGGCGCTCGGCGTCGACAAGTTCCGGGGTATTCCGCAGCCGGTCGGACCCGGTGGCAAGCGGGTCCAGGTCTCCAATCCCGTGGACGGCCTTGGCCTGTTCAAGAGTTCCAAGAACAAGGACGCCGCCTGGAAGTTCATCGACTTCGCGACCTCGAAGGCGGAGAACTCCAAGTTCAACCAGGCCGCCGGTCAGGTGCCGTCGAACAACGACGCCGCGAAGGACGAGTGGGTTTCCGAGGCCGAGCCCACGAAGCTTGCCGCCGAGGCGTTGAGTGATGGGTCCACGACCATTGTTCAGTTGCCGTACTACCTGCCCGACTGGAACACCATTTCCAAGACGGACAACGAGCCGGCGTTCCAGAAGGTCATGAACGGGTCCATGAGTGCCAAGGACTTCCTGGACACTCTGGCCGATCAGCTCAATGAGGCTCAGACGGAGTGGAACGAGCAGAAGGGATAGCCCCTTCGCTGTTCCTTCGCAGGGGTCGATCGTGGGGAGCTGCGGGGCCGTTGTGCTGGTCGCGCAGTTCCCCGTGCCCCTAAATGACTGCGCAGTTCCCCGCGCCCCTGAAGGGGCGCGATTCGGGCGCCGCCTTCTGCATCAACCGCTGCTTTTCCTTGTCCGAAAGGCACATCGTCGTGTCACTCACCCGCAGACAGATCAACACCGCCGCGCTTGCCGCCGTTCCCCTCGCCGTCGCGGCGACGGGGCCCGCTGCCGCCGCCTCCCCGCAGGGGCGGCCCCGAGAGCGCACGCTCTATATCGCCGGTGATTCCACCGCCGCCCAGAAATACGCCGACGCCGCACCCGAGACCGGCTGGGGCATGGCCCTTCCATTCTTTCTGCGGGAGCGGCTGGCCGTCGCCAACCATGCGGTGAACGGGCGTAGTTCGAAGAGTTTCATCGACGAAGGGCGTCTCGACGTCGTTCTCGCCGCGATCCGGCCCGGTGATCTCCTTCTCGTCCAGTTCGGGCACAACGACTCCAAGGTCGCCGATCCCACGCGGTACACCGAGCCGTGGACGACGTATCAGGACTATCTCCGTCAGTACGTCGACGGGGCGCGGGCGCGGGGGGCGCGGCCCGTGCTGGCCACTTCCGTGGAGCGGCGGAAGTTCGATGCCGACGGGAATGCCGTGGGGACCCACGGCGACTATCCCGCGGCCGTGCGGGCCCTCTCCGAGGAGGAGGGGGTGGCGTTGCTCGATATTCAGGCGCTGTCGATTGCGTTGTGGCAGGAGCTTGGTGTCGAGGAGACGAAGAAGTACTTCAACTGGACTGCCACCGAGCAGGACAACACGCATTTCAATCCGCCGGGGGCCATTGCTGTTGCTCGGATGGTGGGTGCGGAGTTGCTGCGTCGGCGGGTTTTGGTGCGGCGGGATGTTCGGCGGCTCGACGAGGTCATTCCTGAGTCTTGGATCAGTTGGCCCGAGTCGTAGTACTGCGGCTGAAGGTTCGTTTATAGCCGTCCGTCGGTTGTGGCTGGTCGCGCAGTTCCCCGCGCCCCTAAAAACGTAGGCCCTCCCCCTGCTTGGAAGGAACCCCGCACTCATGCGTAGTCGTATATGGCATGCCCATGTCATTGCATCCCTTGCTGGATGCACCGCTCTCGTCCTCGGTGTCACAGGGACCGTCGCTCATGCCCAGGCCGCCCCGGTCGCCCAAGCCGCTCAGGGGCGTGACCTCGGGCGGGAGACCCTCGCCGTCGGTGACGGCTGGGGGTCCGAGGGGGCCGGTACCACCGGTGGTTCGACCGCCACCGCCGAGCACGTCTACACCGTCACCAACTGGGCCGAGTTCAAGGCCGCGTTGAAGGCCGGCGGAAACGCCCCGAAGATCATCAAGGTCAAGGGCATGATCGACGCCGTCTCGGAGGGTTGCGAGGCTTTCGTCGCCGGGGGCTATGACCTGCAGCAGTACCTCAAGGACTACGACCCGGCGGTCTGGGGCAACGACGAGGTCGCCAGCGGTCCGCAGGAGGACGCACGGGTCGCGTCCGCCGCCAACCAGGACTCGGAGATCAAGGCCAACATCCCCAGTAACACCACCATCGTCGGTGTCGGCAGGAACTCAGGCATCCTCGGCGGCAGCCTCCAGATCAAGGGCGTCTCGAACGTCATCATGCGCAACCTCACCGTCGAGGCCCCGCTCGACTGCTTCCCGAAGTGGGACCCGACCGACGACAACAACACCGGCAACTGGAACTCCGAGTACGACGCCGTGGTCGTCTACGGCACCGATCACGTCTGGATCGACCACAACACGTTCACCGACGGGCGTTACCCCGACAGCGAGCGGCCGGTCTACTTCGGCAAGGTCTTCCAGCAGCACGACGGCCTGACCGACATCGTGCGCGGCGCCAACCACGTGACGGTGTCCTGGAACCGCTTCCAGGACCACGACAAGAACATGCTGATCGGCAACAGCGACAGCACCGCCACCACGGACGCCGGCAAGCTCAAGGTCACCATGCACCACAACCGCTTCGACGGGATCCTTCAGCGCTCTCCGCGTGTGCGGTTCGGACAGGTCGACGTCTACAACAACCACTACGTCGTGACAGAGAACCAGAAGTCCGACTACTACATCTTCGGCGTCGGCATCTCCTCGCAGCTCTACGCCAGTGACAACGCGATCTCGCTGCCGGCCGGAGCCGCTGTCGGCAAGGTCCTGAAGAAGTGGAACGAGGCGCCCCTCACCGCCGAGAACAACTACGTCAACGGCAAGCGGACGGACCTCATCGCCGTCCACAACGCGGAGATTCCCGAGGAGACGCTCCAGTCCGGCGCCGGCTGGAAGCCCACCCTCCGTACGAAGGTCGACTCGCCGCGGGCCGTGCCGGGCATCGTCGGCGGCCGTGCCGGTGCCGGAAAGGTCTGCTGATCATGACCCTTCCGGCACCGGTCAGTAGACGGTCGTTCGTGGCGGCGAGCGTTGGGGCCGCCCTAGCGCTGGGGCTCTCTTCCCAGGCCCAGGCCCAGGCACAGCCCCATGCGCGTGGGCGGTCCCCCTTCGGGCGGTACGGCTCACCGTCGGCCCGGTTGGACGAGCGCACCCTGTACGTCCACCCGGGCGGCCTCGGCGACCACACCACCGTCCAGGCGGCTGTGAACGCCGCGAGTGGCAGTGGGTACACGCTCGTCATCGCCCCGGGTACGTACCGGGAGACGACCGCCGTGAGTGTCGCCCGTACGGACATGACCTGGATCGGGGCCTCGGGCGAGGCGCGGGACGTCGTGGTCGTGTACGACAACGCGGCCGGTACGCCGAAGCCCGGCGGCGGGACGTACGGCACGACGGGGTCGGCGACCACCCTCGTGCAGGCCGACGGGTTCACCGCGCGGGACCTCACCTTCGCCAACGACTGGCTGCGCGCCGAGCACCCCGGGATCAGCGGCACCCAGGCCGTCGCCATCAAGGTGCAGGGCGACCGGTCCGCGTTCGTGGGGTGTCGGTTCCTCGGGCATCAGGACACCCTGTACGCCGACTCGATGGCCCTCGGCACCTTCGCCCGGCAGTACTACCGGGACTGTTACGTCGAGGGTGACGTGGACTTCGTGTTCGGGCGGGCCACGGCCGTCTACGAGAACTGTCACTTCCGGACGCTGATCAGGGATGACCTGACCGGGGCCCCGTACGGGTTCGTCTTCGCGCCCTCCACCGCGGGCGCCAACCCGCGCGGCTACCTGGTGACCGGGGGGCGGATCTCCAGCGAGGCGCCGGACGCCTACTACAAGCTGGCCCGCCCGTGGGTGCCCAGTTCGGACACCACCGCCCGGCCCATGCTGACCGTGCGCGGGACCCGTATGAGCGCCGGGATCGACGCGGTGGCGCCCTACACCAACATGTCGTCGGGCTTCCCCTGGCAGGACCAGCGGTTCGCCGAGTACCGGAACACGGGGCCGGGCGCCGTGGTCTCCGTACCGGAGAACCGGCCCCAGCTCACCTCCTCCGAGGCCCGGTCGCACACCCGGGAGGCCTACCTCGGTGACTGGACCCCGTGGAAGGGGTGCTGACATGCGCCGGCGCACACTGCTCACCGGGATCGCCGGTGGCCTGGTGGCCGTCGGCACGACCCCCGCCTTCGCGGAGGCCCGGCGCCGCGTCCTGCACGTCCGCCCCGGCGGCTCCGTCCAGGACGCGGTGGACGCCGTGGAGGGGGAGGGCTGGACGATCGTCGTGCACCCCGGCACGTATCGCGAGGTCGTCAACATCCCCGCTGGCAAAGGGCAGTTGACGCTTCGCGGCGCGTCCCGTGATCCGCGGGCCGCCGTGGTCGTCTTCGACAACGCCAACGGCACCCCCAGGCCCGGCGGAGGCACCTACGGCACCGCGGGCTCCGCCACCCTCACCTCGGCGGCGCCCGGCCTGACCGTCCGCGACCTCACCCTGGCCAACGACTGGCTGCGCGCCGACCACCCCGACATCACGGGCACCCAGGCCGTGGCGGCGTACGTCACCGGCGACCGGTCGCGCTTCGAGCGGGTGCGGTTCATCGGTCACCAGGACACGCTGTTCGCGGACACCACCGCGCTCGACGCCTTCGACCGGCAGTACTACCGGGACTGCTATGTCGAGGGTGACGTGGACTTCGTCTTCGGGCGGGCACGGGCGGTCTTCGAGCGGTGCCACTTCCACACCCTCGACCGGGACGTCACCTTCAGACCCGAGGGCATGGTGTTCGCCCCGGCCACGGCCCGCGCGAATCCGTACGGCTTCCTCGCCGTGCGGTGCCGGATCACCTCGGGTGCCGAGGACGCCGCGTACAGGATCGCCCGGCCGTGGGTGCCCTCGTACGAGACGACCGCCTGGCCCTCGCTCGTCGTGCGGGACACCTGGCTGGGGCCCGGCATCGACGCCGTGGAGCCCTACATCAACATGCGCGAGGCGTATCCGTGGCAGACCATGCGTTTCCGTGAGTACGCCAACTCCGGTCCCGGCGCGGTGATTTCGGTGCCGGAGAACCGGCCGCAGCTCACGGACGCGGAGGCCGAGTCGCACACCCGGGAGACGTATCTCGGGGACTGGAGGCCCTATGAGTGCCAGTCCTGAGTAGCCCCCTCCGTGACCCCGGCAGGACGGGGTTCCCGCATGGCTGACTCCGTCCTGTGACCTGCAATCTCCCCACACCACTCGACGAAAGGTCCCCACACCCATGTCCCGTCGAACCGCTCTGTCTTTAGGCGCAGTTCTCGCTCTTGGTGCCGGACTCGCCGTGATCCCCACCCACGCCCACGCCGCCACCGTGGTCGTCAGCAACTCCACCGACCTGTCCAACGCCATCAAGAACGCCACCGCGGGCACCACCATCCAGGTGCGCGCCGGCACCTACTACCCGACGGCGACCCTCCAATCGACCGCCAACGGCACGTCGTCCAGCCGCATTTACCTCCAGCCGTACGGCTCCGAGACCGTGAAGATCGACGGCTCGAACCTTCCCGACGGGGACTGGATCTTCAAGCTCACCGCCGACTACTGGACCGTCTCGGGGATCACCTTCCAGAACTCCCCGGACAGCGCGGTCGTCTGCCAGTCCTGCGCCTCGACCGTCTGGGACAACATCAAGACGATCAACGGCGGTGACTCCGGCTTCACGCTCACCGGGGACAGCACCACCAACAACACCGTCCGGAACATCGACAGTTACGGGCACTACGACGCCGCCACCCACGGCGAGAACGCGGACGGCATCGCCATCAAGTTCGGCTCGGGCAGCGGCAACCTCGTTACCGGGGCGCGCCTCTACAACAACTCGGACGACGGCCTGGACTTCTGGTCGTTCTCGTCGCCGGTCACCGTCGAGCACACCTGGGCCATGGGCAACGGAAAGAACCGGTGGTCGGACTCGGCGTTCGCGGGCGACGGCAACGGCTACAAGCTGGGCGGCGACGGCGAGGTCGTCGCCCATGTCGTCAACAACTCCGCGGCCTGGGACAACGCGGGCAACGGCTTCACCGAGAACAGCAACAAGGGCGCCATCGTCATCAACCGCACCACCGCCTACGCCAACGCCAAGTGGGGCTACTACTTCGCCACCGGCGCCGCCAGGCTCGGCAAGAACCTGGCGGTCGGCAACAGCGGCGGCTCGGTGAGCAAGGGCTCCTCGGTCGTCTCGTCCGGCAACAACTGGGACTCGGGCATCTCGACGCCCGCCTTCCGGTCCACCAGCGCGACGACCACGTACAACGCCCGCCAGTCGAACGGCGCGCTGCCCGTGACCACGTTCCTGACCACGGGCAGCACCACCATCGGCGCGACGATGGACTGAGACGGAATGGACCGAGACCGAGTCGGGGCTAGTGCCGTACCGGCCTGATCGACTCCAGGGTCGGCACCACCGGCAGAATCGTGCCGTCGGACGCGAACTTCATGCGGTCGACGGTCGTCTCCCGGTGCATGCCGTCCCCGCCCGCCAGGCCCGGCCCGTTCAGGCCGAACCGGTGGTAGACCATGTACCAGTCGTCCGTGCCGGGCGCGTTGACCACCGAGTGGTGGCCCGTTGCGAGGATGCCGTACTCCGGTCGCTTGGACAGGATCGTGCTCTGCTTGGTCCACGGGCCGAGCGGGGACGGGCCGGTCGCGTAGGCGACGTGGTAGTTCTCGCTGCGGGTGTCGTCCTCGGACCACATGAAGTAGTACGTGCCCTTGCGCTTGACCACGAAGGATCCCTCCCGGAAGTTGTCCGGGGTGATGTCCTGGATCTTCGACGCGTCGAACGACACCATGTCGTCGTTCAGCGGGACGACGTAGCCGTGGCCGTTGCCCCAGTAGAGGTACGACGTCCCGTCGTCGTCCGTGAAGACCGCCGGGTCGATCATCTGGCCCCGCAGTGAACCGCCCTTCGCCACAAGGGGTTTGCCGAGGGCGTCCTTGAAGGGGCCTGCGGGGGAGTCGGCCACCGCCACGCCGATCTGCTGCTCGGCGCAGAAGTAGAAGTAGTACTTGCCGTCGCGCTCGGCGATCGCCGGCGCCCAGGCGTTCTTGTCCGCCCACGACACATCAGGACCCAGGTCGAGGATCTCGCCATGGTCCTTCCAGTGGACCAGGTCCTTCGAGGAGAAGGCCTTGAACTTCGTGCCGCTCCAGCCGGGGAAGCCGTCGGTGGTCGGGTAGATCCAGTAACGGCCGTCCAGGTACTGGATGTCGGGGTCCGCGTACAGCCCCGGCAGGACCGGGCTGCGGGTGGGCACGGCCTCGACGGTCCAGGTGCGGGTCGTGCCGTCGGCCGCCGTCACCTGGTACTTCTGCGGCTTGCGGAAGTCGCGGCGCGTACCGGAGGCCGGGCTCACCGTGGCACCCTCTCCGAGCCAGAGCTTCGGTGCGAGCCGCGCGAGGTTCTCGCCCGGCTTCATCGGCAGCACGACCTTCGAGGCCGCCTCGGTGACGATCGCGTACCCCTTCTGGTCCTTCACCGTCGCGTCCACGACCGAGGTGCCGCTGACTGGATACGCGGCGAGCAGCCGGTCGTACTCCGCCTGCGTGACGGGCATGACCGTGCCGTGCCGCGGGCTCGCGGGCAGCTGGTAGTTCGTCGACATCGTCCACCGGCCCGAGTCGAGATCGGTCGTCTCGAAGGGCACGTAACCGCGGCCGCCGTACTCGTCGATGAACAGGTACCACTTCTCCTCGGTGTTGGACTTGAAGACCGTCGGCCCCTCACCGCGGTCGATCGAGCCACTGCCGATGCAGTCCGACACGAAGTCGTACGAGGTGTCCGTGAGGGAGGTCGACTTCTCCGCGGTGATGAACTTCGAGCAGGGGCTGGAGGACGTGGGGTCCCGCTCGTCCTTCGTGTAGCGGTAGTAAGTGCCCTTGTTCTTCACGACAGTTGAGTCGATCACCGAGTAGCCGGGGTCGTCCCAGACCTTCGGCTCGCTGAAGGTACGGAAGTCCTTCGTCGTCGCGTACATCATCTTGTTGTACGTGGAGCCGGTGTGGTCCGGGTCGTCGTCGGCGTACAGCTTGGACGCCCAGAAAACGACGAACTCGCCGAGCTTGTCGTCCCAATAGGCCTCCGGCGCCCAGGTGTTGCCCGCGCTGTCCGGGGAGACCTTCACCAGGCGCTGGTCGGTCCAGTGGACCAGGTCGGTGGACTCCCAGACCATGATCGACTTGCTGCCGTGGCGCTGGACGTCGTCCCAACTGCCGCTGGAGTTCTGGTACATGCGCAGATCGGTCGCGATCATGAAGAACTTGTCGCCCTTGGGGGAGCGGATCACGAACGGGTCGCGCAGGCCCTTCTCGCCGGTCGTGGACGTGAGCACCGGCTTGCCGCCGTTCAACTCCCGCCAGTGCAGCGGGTCGTTGCCCCGGCTGAGGGCGTAGCGGATCTGCTCGCCGTCCGCCGTGCCCTCGCCGGTGAAGTAGGCGAAGAGATAGCCGGCGTACTTCTGTTTGGTCACGTGAGGTGCTCCGGATGGGGCTTCGGGTGGGGCCTGGGGCTGGGCCGCCGGGCTCGGTGGGGCGGCGAGCAGGCTCAGGAGGAGGGTGAGGAGGGGGATCAGGAGCGTTCGCACGGTGCGGGGGCGCATGACACATCCTGTGGGGGTCTGGTGGATTCTGTTGGGATGGGCTGCCCTCGGAGTGTCACCAGTGGCGGAGGGGCCGTCAATCGGTGGGAGCGGCCCCGGGGCGAGCGAAAGTTTCGATTCGTTTCGCGCGATCCCGGCAACCTTTTGAGGGCAGGCGGCGACCAGGGATCAGAGGCGGGGCCGAGTAAAGAAAGCGGCCCCGGCCCCGCCTCTGTCCCCGCTCCCCAGGAAAGGAACGTCCCCGTGCGTCTCGGCACCGGACGGCACCGCAGGACCGGCACCCTCTCTGTCGCGACGGCGGTGGTCGTCGCCTCCGGGGCGGGAGGCGTCTATCTCGGCCTCTCGCCCGACGGGGCGAGCGCCGCCGGTACGACGGTGACCGTGTCGACCGCGGCGCAGCTGGAGTCCGCCGTCAGGAACGCCACGGCCGGCACCACCATCCAGGTGCGTGGCGGCACGTACTACCCGACACGGACCCTCAAGTCGGCGGCGAACGGCACGAGTTCGGACCGGATCACACTCCGGGCGCAGGACGGCGAGAAGGTACGGATCGACGGGGCGAAGCTGGCCGCCGGATCCTCGCTCGCCGGGATCGACGGCGACCACTGGACCGTCCAGGACATCACCTGGCAGAACTCGCCGTCCCTCGGCTTCGTCGCCACCTCGTCCGTCGGAGGCGTCTTCAGGAACCTGGTCACCGCGGACAACGGCGACTCCGGGTTCACGCTGCGCGGGGACGGTACGACGGACAACCTCGTGCAGAACCTGCGCAGTTACGGCAACTACGACGCGGCGGGGCACGGCCGGAACGCCGACGGCATCGGCGTGAAGTTCGGCTCCGGCACGGGCAACAGGATCATCGGCGCCCGGCTGTACAACAACTCCGACGACGGCCTGGACCTCTGGCAGTTCTCCAGCCCGGTCACCGTCGAGCACTCGTCGGCGTACGGGAACGGGAGGAACCGGTGGAAGGACCCCGCCTTCGAAGGCGGCGGCCACGGGTTCGAACTCGGCGGAGGTGGTGCTTCGGTCGCTCATGTCCTTGACGGCAACGAGGCCTACGGCAACAGCTCCGCCGGGTTCTACGTACCCGGGGCGCGAGACGGGCTCTGAGGTCAGGACAGCAGGTCCAGACAGTCGAAGGACGTGCCCGGACTCAGGAACCCAGAGCCCGTCGAACCGCTGACCACGTTCACCTTCAGGACGTTGTACTGACTGGTGTCCGACTTCCAGGCGGTCGCCGGGACGTTGTACGTGAACGTGTGGTTGTTGCCCCGGTAGGAGCCCGTGGTGAGGGACCGTGTCGAGGGCTGTGACGGCGCCGCCGGAATCGCCGACACCCAGTCGTTGACCGTCACGCGCGGACGCCCGTTGATGTACGCCGTCGTCACCCCGACCCGCAGAGTGTGCGCGGCGGCTGCCTGCGCGGCCGTCAGTTTGAAGTAGACGAGGATTCCGTCGTTGACGTCCTTCCAGATGTAGCAGGGGAAGGACGCGGCCTCGCCGCCGCTGCCGATGGTGACGTTGCCGGTCCACTTCGAGGCACGGCCGTCGGACGGATGCGCGTACGTCATCAGGTCGGCGTTCTTGAACTCGCCGGGCGTACCGTCCCAGTCGCCGAGCCGCCAGATGGTGCCCGCGCTGCTCGGATCACCGCTGATCGTGATGCTGTTGAGGGCCGTCGTACCGCCCGCCGTGACCGTCACCTCCCGCGTGTGGACGGCGAGTTCGCCCTTGTGGACCGTCAGCGTGTACGTGCCCGGGAGCATCCCCGGGCACGAGAATGCGCCCGTGCCGGAGGCCGCCTTCGCCCAGTACTGGGCGGCCGAGTTGGCGAAGCCCACGGTGTACGCGTGGTCCGCGTCCATGCCCTTGAGACCGACGCCCGCCACCTTGCCGCGCCCGGACTTTCCGACCCACCCGGTGATGCCCAGGCCGTCCACCCAGGACGTGTCGAGGTTGGCGTGGAACAGCGAGGAGGAGGGCGCGCCCCCGTCCGTGAAGCTCAGCACGTACGGGCCCTGCAGCCCGTACCGCTCGGGCTCGGTCTGCGACTGGTTGTAGTGCAGGATCTCGTAGAGAGCCGCGCTGGTGGAATTGGTGTGCCGCAGCAGCGAGCGGTAGAACGGGCCGCCGGAGGCCTTCTCGTGGTTGGAACGCACCAGCCACAGCGCGGCCGAACCGGTCGTGAAGCCGATGTGCTCGTAGTCCATGACGCGCTTGCCCGAGTAGTGCTTGGAGTGCGTCGTGCCGTCCGAGCGGGAGAAGACGTCCGAGGCCTCGATGGTCGTGTCGGTCGAAGTCCAGGCGTCGGCACCGGAGTTGGGGAAGATGCCGGGCTTGATCCGGACGATGAACCGGGTCGCCGTGAAGGACGAGTCCTCCTTGTCGGTCCACAGATAGACGTTGTTCTGGCCGCTGCGGGCCGCTATCCACTGGGTGATCGACCCGTGCGCGACCTTCACCAGGATCGTCGAGCCGGACTGCTTGATCGTGACCGTGGACGCGCCGAGCCCGGTCTCCACGTGTGAGTGCTTGCCCTCGAAGCCCTCGTACTCCTTGCCCTTGTAGACCAGCGAGTTGAGGTCGCCGGTCGACTTGGACACCTTGAGGACGAGTGAGGCGCCTGTGTCGATCACGTAGTTGGAGCCGTCGTCCGTGTACCCGAACGTCGCTGCCGAGGCCGAGGACAGCAGCCCGGTGCCGGTCACGACGGCCGCGCCGGTGCCGGCCACGCCCACGGCGGACGAGGCGAGCAGCCGACGACGGGTGAGGTGCTTCTTGTGCGTGCTCAAGTGCGGTGCTCCTGGTCGTACGTCACTGGTAGGTGAGGTCGGAGGTGGTGTAGTTGCAGTGCGTGCCGTCGGGTCCCGAGCCGTTCGTCGGGGGCTCGGCACCGGTGTTGTTGCCGATGTACTTCTGGCACGGGACGATCTTCTTGCCGCTGTCGCCGATGATCGTGATGCCTCGGAGGGCCGCGGTGTCGCCGTAGTTGGTGTTGATGCCGACCAGCCGCGAACCGGGCGCGGTCACCTCGATGGTGTTGAAGATCGAGGTGCGCTTGTACTGCGTCGAGCAGTTGCCGCAGGAGCGGTACAGGGTCTTGAAGTCCTGGGCGGCGAACTTGGAGACGACGAGCTTGCCGCCGCCGTTGTGCTGGAAGACCTTGTCCGCGGCCTTCTTCGCACCACCGCCGTACACCGTGTAGGTGGCCGAGTTGCTGCCCCGGAAGGTGGCCGCGTCCTCGCCGACGTCCTCCCACCAGACGTTCTGCAGATTGCAGCTGCCCTGGCAGTGGATGCCGTCGGCGCCCGGCTTGCCGATGATGACGTTCTTCAGCGTCGCGCCGTCGGCGAGCCGGAAGATCGGGTCCTGGCCCTCCTCCTGGCCGTCACCGGCCAGATCGCCGCTGCCGTAGTAGCGCTTCATACCGCCGTCCCGGGTCCCCGACACGGCGATCGTCGCGGAGACGGCCTCGCTGCCGTTGGCGGTCGGCCAGGTGGTGGCGGCGCTCGCCGACGACGACATCATCGTGCTGGTGACGATGGCGGCTCCGGTCAGGGCGAACGCGGAGAGCCCACCGACGACGGCGCGCCTCCGGTTGGTCCTGCGGCGGTGCCGCGCACGGCGTTCCGGTTCCACGCGTGAAGTCATGTCCCGATTCCTTCAGGTGGGGGGAGAGTGACCTTGCTTCTCCTGGTCGCCACCCGGAAGGCGGGGGTTGCCGCCCGTCGGAACCTTTTTACGAGTCGCCGTCGCCGGAGCTGTCGCTGCTGCCGTCGGACGCGTCGCGCGCGAAGTCGCCCGCCACGCCCAGCTGTTGGTCCCCGGCCCGTGCGCCGACCGCGTACGTGTCGTCGCCGGCGTCGCGGCCGCCGCGGTCGTGGTCGTACTGGCCCGCGAAGACCCACTCGCCCGGCCACACCGTGCGGCCCGACTTGAGCACCCATGTGTAGACGAGGAAGCCGTCCTTCTCGGCGACCGTCACCGTGAAGTCGTCCTCGGGCGCCGAGCGCCAGGCACCCGCCGACGTGACCCCGCCGGTCTGCTTGACCTTCAACACGACGGTGAGCGCGGTGAGTTGCTTGCTCGTCCTCAGGGTCACATTGCTCTGCGCCCAGAACTCGTTGCTGTGCGGGTCGACCGAGCCGTCCGACCACAGCGGGCCGTCCTCGGTGTCGGCCTTCGCGGGCGGAGCGACCGGGGCGGTCCGAGTCGGCCCGGCCGTCGGGGAGTTGGGCGCACTGGGCCTGTCCGGCGGGGGCGACGACTTGGCCGGGTCGGGCGGTACCGGCGCGCGGCTCGTCGTCTCCGGCGACGGATCGGGCGTGGGCGAGACCGCGACCGTCTGGTCGGCCGTCTTGTCGTCCTTCACCGCGGACGCGACCGCGTAGCCGCCCACCGCGAGCACACCGGCGGCGGCGGCCGTGGCGCCGACGACACGGAACCAGCCGAGCGGGGACGACCGCGGGGAGGGGTGCCGGGCACTCTCCGTGCCGGCCATGCCGCGTTCGACACGGGCCAGGATGTGCGCGCGGTCGGGCTCATGCGCCTCGGCCGCGTCCCGCAGCGTGGCGCGCAGCTCCTCGTGCACGTCCTTCATCGTTCCCTCCCCTCGGCTCCGGTGGCACGCAGTACCGCCGCGTGCATCCGCGGCGGAGCCTCCTGGGACCCCAGCAACCGCTGCAGCTCCGCCATCCCCTTCGACGTCTGGCTCTTCACCGTACCGACCGAGATTCCGAGGGCGAGCGCGGTGTCCTTCTCCGAGAGGTCGAAAGCATGCCGCAGAACCACGCACGCCCGCTTGCGGAACGGCAGTCTGCGCAGGGCCTCCTGGACATCGACCATGCCCGGTATGTCGGGATTCTCGGTCTTGTCCTCGCGCTGCGACCAGAACAGCGTGATCCGTCTGCGCTCACGCACCGCGCTGCGGATCCGGCTCCTGGCCAGATTGGCGACCACACCACGCGCGTACGCCACCGGGTGGTCCGCCGAGCGCACCCGGTCCCAGCGGTGCCACAGCGCGAGCAGCGCGTCCGCCGCCAGATCGTCTGCGGCGTCCGGCTCGCCCGTCAACAGGTGGGCCAGGCGGGCCAGTTCTGCGTAGTGGCGCTCGAAGAAATCGTGGAACTCCACGGAGGCGGCGTCGTCGACGACAGTGCCCACGGGCGACCTCTCCCTGTCGGTTCCTGCGCGGTACACCTGACGGCTCTCACGGGGTACGTGCGTATACGGCCCCTGCGTTGCGGGTGTGAAGGAACGGTGTCCTGTGGGGCGAGATCCGAGAGAGTATCAGGCGCTCGTACAGCGCTTCGAACATCGTATGGCGGGCCGAACTCGATTCCGTAACACGGGGAAAACCTGAAAACGGTTCAACGAGGGAACAATCCAGCCAGCATCCGCACTCTGAACACGCAGGTAACGAGGAGCATCAGCCATGTCCGAATCAGAGAAGGTGGCAGACCGGCCGAGCGCCGGACCACCCCCGGCGAACAGCGTCGACCGGTTCTTCAAGATCTCCGCCAGGGGCTCCACCTTCGCCCGTGAGGTACGCGGCGGTTTCGCCACGTTCTTCACGATGGCCTACATCCTTGTCCTGAATCCCATCATCCTGGGGAGCGCCAAGGACAAGTTCGGTGACCAGCTCGACAACGTCCAGCTGGTCACCGCCACCGCACTGGTGGCCGCCGTGATGACGATCATCATGGGCGTCGGCGGCAACCTGCCGCTCGCGCTCGCCGCCGGGCTCGGCCTCAACGCCGTCGTCGCCTTCCAGATCGCCCCGCTGATGAGCTGGGACGACGCGATGGGCCTGATCGTCCTCGAGGGCCTGCTGATCTGTGTCCTGGTGGTGACGGGTCTGCGCGAGGCCGTCATGCACGCGATACCGCAGCCGCTCAAGCAGGCGATCAGCGTCGGCATCGGCCTGTTCATCGCCTTCATCGGCTTCGTCGACGCCGGGTTCGTCACCCGCATACCCGACGTCGCGAACACCACGGTCCCGGTGCAGCTCGGCGGCACCGGCGCGCTGGCCGGCTGGCCGATCCTCGTCTTCTGCCTCGGGGTGCTGCTGACGATCGGGCTGCTCGCCCGCAAGGTCAAGGGCGCGATCCTGATCAGCATCGTGACCATGACGATCGTCGCGATCATCATCAACGAGATCGCGGACATCAAGAGCTGGGGCCTGACCACACCGAAGATCCCCGACGACGTCGTGGCCTCGCCCGACTTCGGGCTGCTCGGCGACTTCAGCCTGTTCGGCGCCTTCGGTGAGGCGAGCGTGATCACCGTCGTGCTGCTGGTCTTCACGCTGATCCTGTCGGACTTCTTCGACACCATGGGCACGGTCGTCGGCGTCAGCGCCGAGGCCGGACTCCTGGACGAGGAGGGCAAGGTCCCCAACCTCGGCCGCGTCCTGCTCATCGACGGCGCCGCGGCGGTCGCGGGCGGCGCGGCCTCCGCCTCCTCCTCGACCTCGTACATCGAGTCGGCGGCGGGCGTCGGCGAGGGTGCGCGCACGGGCTTCGCGAACCTGGTCACCGGCGGGCTCTTCGCCCTCGCGCTGTTCATGACCCCGCTGCTGACGATCGTCCCGCTCCAGGCGGCCGCCCCCGCCCTCGTCGCGGTCGGCTTCCTGATGATGACGCAGGTCAAGAACATCGACTGGGACCGCTACGAGATCGCCATCCCGGCGTTCCTGACGATCGCCGTGATGCCCTTCACCTACTCGATCACCAACGGCATCGGGGCGGGCTTCCTGGCCTACGTCCTGATCAAGACGGTCCTCGGCAAGGCGAAGGAGGTCCACTGGCTGCTGTGGGGGACATCGGTGCTGTTCCTCATCTACTTCGCGATCGACCCGATCGAACAGGTTCTGGGCGTGAAGTAACGGTCACCCCAACGACTGCGCAGTTCCCCGCGCCCCTGATAAGGGGCGCGGGGAACTGCGCAATCTTTTAGGGGCGCGGGGAACTGCGCGACCAGCCCCCACCGGCCCGCAGCCGACCAAGCAACCGGAACCGTCAGTTCTGAAGCGCGGCCTGCATCATCGCCTTCGCAACGGGCGCGGCCAAACCATTGCCGCTGACCTCCGACCGCGCCGCATTCGACTGCTCGACCAGGACGGCCACGGCAACCTCCTTGCCCGAGGAGTCGTCCTTCGCGTACGACGTGAACCACGCGTACGGCGTCTTGCTGTTGTTCTCACCGTGCTGCGCCGTACCGGTCTTGCCACCCACCGTCGCCCCGGAGATCTGCGCGTTCGTCCCCGTGCCCTCCTCGACGACCGTCTGCATCGCCGACTGCAGCTGCTCGGCCGTGGACGAGCTGACGATCTCGGTCGAATCCGTCGAGTCGTCGTAGTTCTCCAGCACGTTGCCGTCCGCGTCACTGATCTGCGACACCATGTGCGGCGAGACCAGCTTGCCGCCGTTGGCGATGGCGGCCGACACCATGGCCATCTGCAACGGCGTCGCGGTCACGTCGAACTGCCCGATGCCCGTCAGCGCCGTGGACGACTTCTCCATGTCCGACGGATACACGCTCTCGTACGCCCGCACGGGCACGTCCTGCGACGTGTCGTTGAAGCCGAACTTCTCGGCCATCGCCTTCAGCTTGTCCTGGCCCAGATCGACGGCCATCTTCGCGAAGACGTTGTTGCACGAGTACTGGAGGGCGACACGGATCGTCGCGTTCTCACAGGGCGCGGACTTGCTCTCGTTCTCCAGGACCCTGGTCGTGCCCGGCAGCGTGTACGGGTTCTCGCTGTCGGTCTTCGTGTCCACCGAGGCGTACAGGCCGTCCTCCAGCGCGGCGGCCGCGACGACCAGCTTGAACGTCGAACCAGGCGGCAGCGGCTGGCGCAGCGCCCGGTTCGTCATCGGCTTCTCCGGGTCCTTCGTCAGCTTCTTCCAGGCGGCGGAGTCGCCGGCGCTGATCACCGAGGGGTCGTACGACGGGGTGGACACGACGCCGAGGATCTTGCCCGTCTTCGGGTCGATCGCGACGGCCGCGCCCTTCTTGTCGCCGAGCGCCTCGTACGCCGCCTTCTGCACGGCCGGGTCGATCGTGGTGACCACGTCACCCGGGTCGGCGCGCTTGCCGGTGACCGTGTCGAGGGGGTTCTTCAGGCGGTTGTCCGTGCCGTCGAGCAGGTCCTGGTAGATGCCCTCCAGCTGCGTCGCCCCGAACACCTGCGAGCTGTAGCCCGTGACCGCCGCGTAGAGGCTGCCGTCGGTGTACGTGCGCTTGTACTTGAGATCGCCGCCCGTCGTCTGCGCGGAACCGGTGATCGCGTCCCCGGCCACGATGATGTTCCCGAGCGGGTACGCGTACTGCTCGATCGCATTCCGTCGGTTGTCCTTGCTGTCCGCGAGCGCCTGGCCTTCGTAGAACTGCACCCAGGTCGCCCGGACCAGCAGGGCGAGGACGAGCAGCAGGGTGAAGACGGAGGCGCGCCTGATCGTTTTGTTCATCCCATATGGACGACGACCAGGACGGACCCGATCGTTCCCACCCACCCGGATTTTTCATACGTCCTTCATGAAGCCCGCCTCGTACGCCGCGATCACCGCCTGTGTACGGTCCCGGGTCACCGTCTTCGCCAGGACGGCCGCCACATGGGTCTTCACCGTCGCGGGCCCGACGCCCATGCGGCTCGCGATCTCGGCGTTGGTGAGCCCGGCGGCCATCAGCCGCAGGACCTCGCTCTCCCGGCCGGTGAGCCTCGCCACCCACGCCGGCGGTGCCGCCTTCGCGCGCCCGTACTCGGTGGCGAGCGTCCGCACCGCCGCCGGGAACAGCAGGCTGTCGCTGTGCGCGACCAGCCGCACGGCCTGCACCAGCGCGTCGGCGTCGGCCCGCTTGAGCAGAAACCCGGACGCTCCGGCCCGCAGGGCCTCGTACACGTACGCGTCGTTCTCGAAGGTCGTCACCACGACGATGCGTGGCGGATCGGGCAGCGTCGCCAGGATCTGCTCGGTGGCGCGGATGCCGTCGATCCCGGGCATGCGGACGTCCATGAGGACGACGTCCGGCGCCAGCTCGCGGACGACGGACACCGCCTCGGCGCCCGTGGCCGCCTCACCGACGACCTCCAGACCGGGCTCGGCCGTCAGGATCGCGCGCAGCGCGGTGCGCACCATGCGCTCGTCGTCGGCGAGGACGATCCGGACGGTCATGCGGGTCCTTCCAGCGGAGGTCGTATGTGCAGCCCCAGGGGGAGTCGTACGTGCAGCCGCCACACCCCGTCCACCGGGCCGCACTCCGTGGTGCCGCCCAGGAGCCGAGCCCGGTCGGCGATCCCGCGCAGACCGTGGCCGCCGCCGGGACGGGGAACCGCGGCCGTCGGCGCGGGATTCTCGGCGGTGATGGCCAGCTCCCTGCCGTCGAGGACCACCCTGATCCTGAGCGTCACGGACGTCCCGGGTCCGGCGTGCTTGAGGGCGTTGCTCAGCGCCTCCTGCACGATGCGGTACGCCTCGCGGGAGACGAGCGGGGGCAGCGCCTCGGGGTCCGCCTCCACGGCGACGGTCACGCGGAGACCGCCCGCGCGGGTACGGCGGAGCAGACCGTCGAGGTCGGCGGCGAGGGTGGGCGAGGGGGCGGTCGCGGGGGGCGTGCCGGGGACGCCCGGCGCGCCGCCGGGGGAGCCGGCATCACGCAACACGCCCAGTACGGCGTCGAGTTCGCCCACCGTGCGCCGCGTGGTGTCCTCGATCGCGGCCAGCGCCTCGCGCACGAACTCCGGGTCGCTGTCCAGGACCCGGCGGGCCGCGCTCGCCTGGAGCGTGACGGCGCTCAGCGCGTGGCCGACGGAGTCGTGCAGCTCGCGGGCCAGCCTGTTGCGTACGGCGAGGTCGGCGGCGTGGGCCTCCGCGGCGGCGAGCCGGTCCTCGGGCGTGGGCCCGAGCAGCTCCGGCGCCCAGCGGGCCAGCAGCGCGCCCGCGCCCGCGGCGCAGCCGGCGAGAGCCGCCAGCATCGCCGCGCCCGCGACCGGGGAGAGCGCCAACACCCAGGTGTGGTCGAAGAGTTCGGGCAGATCGAGCCGTGAGTCGCGCAGCCCCGCATACAGCGGCAGCACGATCAGCACCACCGCGAAGGGCGGTGTCGCGAGGGACATCCCGGCGACGACTCCGCCGAACCCCAGGTGCAGCGTGAACCACACCGCCGTACGCCCCTTCGCCTGCCGGGTGTGCGCGGGCCCGTCGGCGAGACGGTCGCCGTCGACCCCGCACAGGGCCCGGACCACGGCCACCGACATGGGCCGGGTCAGCGGGAACACCCCGGTGACCGCGGCGAGCGGCAGCCCGGCACCGAAGGCGAGCAGCTGGTGGGGCAGCGAGCTGAACAGGTTCTGGGAGCTGGTGAACGGGCCGACGATCAGTTCGCCGACGAAGACGTACGGCATGGCGAGCGCGCCGCCGAGGATCAGATGGATCCACCGACGACGCGTCCGCCTCCCGAACAGGGTCCGGGCGAGCGCGCTCACGCCGACCGCTTCGCGACGGCGCACCACATCCGACGAAACGTCCGCGTCATGCCACCCACGCTCCCGGGCCACCCCGCCGGACCACATCCTGCGCGACGACGATCCGCCTCCGCCGCACGGGGGAGGCGACGTCAGGCCCCGAAAGGGGCGCGGGGAACTGCGCGACCAGCCACGCACAACCCGCACCCGGCAACAACCCACAGCCCCAACGGCGCCCCGCCGGCCCCCCAGAGGAGCTTCACCCCTCCAGCGTCAGCACAACCTCGTCGATCTCCTCGCCCCGCGCATTGGCGAACCCCCTGTCCTGCCCGGAGACGCGGAACCCGCACTTCTCCAGCACCCGCAACGACCCCACGTTGTCGGCCGCCGCCCGAGCGAACAACGGCCGCTCGGGCACGGCATCGAGCAGCGCCCGCAAGGCACCGGTGGCGATCCCCCGCCCCCAGTACGCCCTGTCGATCCAGTACGTCACTTCGCGCTCGCCGGGCGGGCCGTACACCGCCGCGTTGCCGACCACGTCACCGTCGACGAGGACCGTACGGTTGACGACGTCGGACGCGGCGCGGATCCGCTTCCAGTGGGCGTCGAAGGCGTCCCGGTCGGTCGGGTCCTTCGCGGTGAACGCGGCCATCCGCACCGACTCGGGATCCATCATCTGCCGGAAGAACACGGGCAGATCGCTGTCGTGGATCTCGCGGAGCACGACCTCCGCGCCGGATACGCCAGGTACGCCAGATACGCCAGGTACATCAGACATGTCAGAGCCTCCGGGTGGCGAGAGTCAGCCGGTCCCGCGCGTCGAACAGCGCGTCCTTCACCATCTGCTCGTGCGCGGGCGTCAGCCGCGCCACCGGCACCGAGCAGCTGATCGCGTCCCGGGCGGGCGTCCGGTAGGGGATCGCGACGCCGAAGCAGCGCAGCCCCAGCGTGTTCTCCTCGCGGTCCACCGCGAACCCCTGCTCCCGCACCTGGTGCAGCTCCTCGATGAGCTTCTCCCGGTCGGTGATCGTGTGCTCGGTCAGCGCGGGGAGCGTCTCCGGGAGCAGCTTCCGTACCTGCTCGTCGGTGTGCGTGGCGAGCAGCGCCTTGCCGAGCGACGTGGAGTGCGCGGGCAGTCGGCGGCCCACGCGCGTGAAGGGGCGGAGGTAGTGCTGGGACTGGCGGGTCGCGAGGTAGACGACGTTCGTGCCGTCGAGGCGCGCCAGGTGGATGGTCTCCGTCGTGTCGTCGGAGAGCCGGTCCAGGGTCGGCCGGGCCGCAGCCACGACCTCGTCGCCGTCGATGTACGACGTACCGACGAGCAGGGCCCGTACGCCGATGCCGTACCGCGTGCCCGTCGCGTCCGTCTCGACCCAGCCGAGCTCGACGAGGGTGCGCAGCAGCATGTAGAGACTGGACTTGGGGTACCCGACGGCCTCCTGCACGGCGGCCAGGGAGTGCATGCCCGGGCGTCCGGCGAAGTACTCGAGCAATTCAACCGTCCGCACCGCGGACTTGACTTGTGCCCCGCCGCCCGTCTCGACTGCCGACATCGCCTTGACCCCCTAGTTCGCCGGGAAATAGTCTCCACAGCATATTCACCACCAGAGACAGCGTTCAGCATATCGAACGCCGCTGGTGAGTGGCACATGTACTGCGGCATTACATCTGGAGGGACCCGCGGTGGCAGCAGCACCAGTCTGGAGTGTCGACCCCCGAACCGGGAAGCAGCGCGAGCAGGTTGCGGTGGAAGCCACAGCCCAGGAGGTGGACGCGGCCGTCCGCGCGGCCCACGCCGCCCGGGGAGCACTCGCCGACCGCACCGTCCGCGCGGCCTTCCTGCGCTCCGCGGCCGACCAGCTCGAAGGCGCCAAGGAGTACCTGGTCGAGGCAGCGGACGCGGAGACCGCGCTCGGTCCGGTCCGGCTCACCGGCGAACTCGCCCGCACCTGCTACCAGCTGCGGGCCTTCGCGGACATCGTCGACGAGGGCGAGTTCCTCGGGGTCGTGATCAACCACCCCGACGACACCGCGACCCCGCCGATCCCGGACCTGCGCCGCTACAAGGTGCCGCTGGGCGTCGTCGCCGTCTACTCGGCCTCGAACTTCCCCTTCGCCTTCTCCGTCCCCGGCGGTGACACCGCGAGCGCGCTCGCCGCGGGCTGCCCGGTCGTCGTCAAGGCGCACCCGGACCACCCGGGCCTGTCCGAGCTGGTCGCCTCCGTCCTGCGCCGGGCCGCCGCCCAGCACGACATCCCGGACGGTGTCCTCGGCCTGGTGCACGGCTTCGACGCGGGCGTCGAGCTGGTCAGGCACCCGCTGGTCACGGCCGCCGGATTCACCGGTTCGGTACGTGGTGGACGTGCCCTCTTCGACGCGGCGGCCGCCCGGCCCGTGCCGATCCCCTTCCACGGCGAGCTGGGCTCCCTGAACCCCGTCGTCATCACCGAGGCCGCGGCCGCCGAGCGCGCCGAGGCGATCGGTACGGGGCTCGCGGGCTCCATGACGCTGGGTGTCGGCCAGTTCTGTGTGAAGCCCGGTCTGGTGCTGGCGCCCGCCGGCGCGTCCGGTGACCGCCTGGTCAAGTCGCTCACGGACGCGGTGAGCGACACGGACGCGGGCGTGCTGCTGGACCACCGCATGCGCGACAACTTCGTCGCGGGGGTCGCCGAGCGGGCCGAACTCCCCGACGTGGACGCCCCGGTGACGCCGGGCGCGGGCAGCGAGCACACGGTGAGCCCCGGCTTCCTGACGGTTCCGGCCGAGCGGCTGGCCGCCGAGGGCGAGTACGACCTGCTGCTCGAGGAGTGCTTCGGGCCGGTCACCGTCGTCGCGCGCTACGAGGACGAGGCCGAGGCGAACGCGGTGCTCGCGCGGCTGCCCGGCAACCTCACCGCGACCGTGCACCTCTCCACGGAGGAGACGGCCGGCGAGGGGCGTGGCGCGGAGATCCTCGCCGAGCTGACGCCGCTCGCCGGGCGGGTCCTGGTGAACGCGTGGCCGACCGGTGTCGCGGTCGCGCCCGCCCAGCACCACGGGGGGCCGTACCCGGCGACCACCTCCACGTCCACGTCGGTCGGCGGTACCGCCATCGAGCGGTGGCTGCGGCCGGTCGCGTACCAGAACACGCCGGAGGCGCTGCTGCCGGTGGAGCTTCGGGACGACAATCCGCTGGGGTTGCCGCGGCGGTACGACGGGCGTCTTGAGCGGTAGCGCTCCGCTGGGTGCGCTGTTCGGTGGGGTTGTGCGTGAGCTGCGGGCCGGTCGTGGCTGGTCGCGCAGTTCCCCGCGCCCCTGAGGGGCGCCCTTCGGGGGCGCCCCGAAGGACCCCCGCGCCCCTTTCGGGGCGTGGGGGTGGACCTGACAGACTCGGGGGATGGACGTGAAAATTCCTGAACTTCCCTTTTCTCTTCGGACGTACGGGCCCGATGGGCACTGGTCGTACGAGGACGGGGTGCTCACCGGGTGGGCGGGGGCGCGGCAGGACCGGTTCGTGCCGCCGACCGACGAGGGACTGGACCCCGCGTCCGACGCGCCCCGGCTGCTCGGGTCGCCGGAGGGGGACTTCCAGCTCATCGCCCGGGTCACGGTCGGTTTCGCCGGGGCCTTCGACGCGGGCGTGCTGTACGCGCATGTGGGCGAGCGGGCCTGGGCCAAGCTCTGCCTGGAGAACTCACCGGACGTGCCCACCGTCTGCACGGTCGTCACCCGGGGCCACTCCGACGACGCCAACTCCTTCACGGTGGACGGCAGTTCGGTCTGGCTGAGGATCAGCCGCACCGGCCGCGCCTTCGCCTTCCACGCCTCGCGGGACGGCAAGCGCTGGACCTTCGTCCGCCTCTTCACCCTGGCCGACGAGAAGGAGACCGGCGCCGCCCTGATCGGCTTCATGACCCAGTCCCCGATGGGCGAGGGCTGCGTGGTCACCTACGACCACATCGAATACCACCCGGACTGGCCGGCAGACCTCAGAGACGGCACCTGAGAGACGGCCCCTGAGCCCCTCGGCCGGCGGGGTCGTACGGGCGGGCGCCCGGTGCCATGCTGCCGGGCATGACCACCGACACGTACCAGACCCTGCCGGACGGCCGCCCCCTCCCGCTCATGACCGGGGCGGAGCGGCCCATGCTGGAGAGCTGGCTCGCGTTTCACCGGGCCACCCTGGAGTCGAAGTGCGCGGGGCTGGACGACGGCCAGGTGCGGCTGGCGTCCGCCGCGCCGTCGGAGCTGACTCTGCTCGGGCTGGTGCAGCACCTCGCCGAGGTGGAGCGGAACTGGTTCCAGGCGGTGTTCGCGGGACTCGACGTGCCGACGCTGTACGAGGACGGCGTCGGCGGATACGCCCTCGACCCGGAGCGCGGGCTCGACGAAGCGCTGGCGGACTGGCGCCGCGAGGTCGAACGCGGGCAGGAGTTGTCCGCCGGGCGGTCGCTCGACGACCTCGGCCGGATTGCCGAGGGGCCGATGGCCGGGCTGGAGGTCAGTCTGCGCTGGATCCTTGTGCACCTGATCGAGGAGTACGCCCGCCACAACGGTCACGCGGACATCGTCCGGGAGCGGATCGATGGGGTCACAGGCGCCTGACCAGCGGGGCGGTGGGGGATCGGGGAATTCCGGTTCAGTTTATCCCGGGGGTATTTCTCGGTGCTTTTCTGGGGCCTTATTCAGTGCAGCTCCCCGTATTCTTCTGCCCGCTTTCTCTGAACCTAAACGCTAAGATTTCGCGAACGCCAACCTCTTAATTCGGGCAGATCTCGTGGTGATTACGCGGCTGTGACGCAACACACAGGGTGACCGGTTTCTCCTGTATTTTCGGGATAAAGTGGCTGCTTCGGGCCGGTGGTACGCGGTGTCCGCGCCCGCGTGATAACACAGCAGGCGCGTCGACGTAACCCCCTTCGGCGATGCAATTTGAACTTTCGCTGGGTAAATTCAATCCGCATGACCGCCGCACAAGCAGACCTGCAAGCGGAATTCCTGGAAATGCCGGAAGGGCTGCGGATCGACCGTCCGCACGTGGTGGACGGAGCCGCGCTCTGGCGCATTGCCAAGGACTCCGGGAACCTCGACCTGAACTCCTCCTACAGCTACCTGCTGTGGTGCCGTGACTTCGCCGGCACCTCCGCGGTGGCGCGTACGGCCGACGGCGAGCCGGTCGCCTTCGTCACCGGTTACATCCGGCCGGAGCGCCCCCACACGCTTCTCGTGTGGCAGGTGGCCGTCGACGCGGAACAGCGCGGACGCGGCCTCGCCGCCGCGCTCCTCGACGGACTGACCCTGCGGATCTCCCGCACACACGAGCTGACCACCGTCGAGACCACCATCACCCCGGGCAACACCGCCTCCGAGCGGTTGTTCACGTCGTACGCCGGACGCCACGGAGCGACCGTCGAGCGCGAGGTCCTGTTCGACACAGCGCACTTCCCCGACGGACCGCACGACCCAGAGGTGCTGTACCGCATCGGCCCCCTGTCGCACTGACGAACCCCCCACGCCCTGAGGAGCAACACCGTGACCATCACCCAGCCCGACCTGAGCGTCTTCGAGACCCTGGAGTCGGAGGTACGCAGCTACTGCCGCGGCTGGCCCACCGTCTTCGACCGCGCGCAGGGCAGCCGCATGTTCGACGAGGACGGCCACGAGTACCTCGACTTCTTCGCCGGCGCCGGATCACTCAACTACGGCCACAACAACCCCGTACTGAAACGCGCCCTCATCGACTACCTGGAGCGCGACGGCGTCACGCACGGTCTGGATATGTCGACGACCGCCAAGCGCGGGTTCCTGGAGTCGTTCCAGAACCTGGTGCTGCGGCCCCGCGACCTGCCGTACAAGGTCATGTTCCCGGGCCCGACCGGCACCAACGCCGTCGAGTCCGCGCTGAAACTGGCCCGCAAGGTCAAGGGCCGCGAGGCGATCGTCTCCTTCACCAACGCCTTCCACGGCATGTCGCTCGGCTCGCTCGCCGTGACCGGCAACGCCTTCAAGCGGGCCGGCGCCGGCATCCCGCTCGTGCACGGCACGCCGATGCCCTTCGACAACTACTTCGAGGGCAAGGTCGAGGACTTCCTCTGGTTCGAGCGGCTCCTGGAGGACCAGGGCTCCGGCCTCAACAAGCCCGCCGCGGTGATCGTCGAGACCGTGCAGGGCGAGGGCGGCATCAACGTCGCCCGCCCGGAGTGGCTGCGCGCCCTCGCCGAGCTGTGCGAGCGCCAGGACATGCTGCTGATCGTCGACGACATCCAGATGGGCTGCGGCCGGACCGGGGCGTTCTTCTCCTTCGAGGAGGCGGGCATCACCCCCGACATCGTCACCGTCTCCAAGTCCATCAGCGGCTACGGACTGCCCATGTCCCTGTGCCTGTTCAAGCCCGAGCTGGACATCTGGGAGCCGGGCGAGCACAACGGCACGTTCCGCGGCAACAACCCCGCGTTCGTGACGGCCGCCGCCGCGCTGGAGACGTACTGGTCCGACGGCCCCGCCATGGAGAAGCAGACCCGCACCCGTGGCGAGCAGATCGAGGAGGCGTTCATCTCGATCACCGAGGAGAACCTCGCCGACGTCAAGGAGTACCGCGGCCGGGGCCTGGTCTGGGGCATGGAGTTCCACGACAGGGCGCGCGCGGGCCTGATCGCCAAGCGGGCCTTCGAACTCGGCCTGCTCATCGAGACGTCGGGCCCGGAGAGCGAGGTCGTGAAACTCCTCCCGGCGCTCACCATCACCCCCGAGGAACTGGACGAGGGCCTGCGCATCCTCGCCCGCGCCGTCCGCGAGACGGCCTGAACCACCCCTGAACCACAGCGGCCACACCGAACCGCACCAACCGGATCAGCAGCACATCAGCCTGAAGGAGGCTTCGCAGCACCGTGATAGTCCGTTCGTTCAAGGAGATCGAAGGCACTGACCGACACGTGAAATCGGCGTCGGGTACCTGGGAGAGCAAGCGCATCGTCCTCGCCAAGGAGAGGGTCGGCTTCTCCGTGCACGAGACGATCCTCTACGCGGGTACGGAGACGTCGATGTGGTACGCGAACCACATCGAGGCCGTCGTCTGCGTCGAGGGCGAGGCCGAGCTGACCGACGACGAGACCGGTGAGAAGTACACGATCACGCCGGGAACCATGTACCTCCTCGACGGGCACGAGAGGCACACGATGCGGATCAAGCAGGACTTCCGCTGCATCTGTGTCTTCAATCCGCCGGTGACCGGACGGGAGGACCATGACGAGAACGGCGTCTACCCCCTGCTGACCGAGCCCGAGGAGGTCTGAACCGATGACGACGATCACCGACCTGTATCCCAGTCGCGGCACCAGCGAGGTGTCCGTGCCCCGGCAGGACCCGGTCGTGTGGAGCGAGCCCGGTACGCCGGGACCGATCCCCGGGGTCGACCTGCAGTCGTACGAGCGTGACGGCTTCCTCGCCGTCGACCGGATCATCGGCGAGGACGAAGTCGCGCTCTACCATGCGGAGTTGGAGCGCCTGGTGACGGACCCGGCGATCCGTGCCGACGAGCGCTCGATCGTGGAGCCGAAGTCGCAGGAGATCCGCTCGGTCTTCGAGGTCCACAAGATCAGTGAGATCTTCGCCCAGCTCGTACGCGACGAGCGCGTGGTCGGCCGGGCCCGGCAGATCCTCGGCTCCGACGTGTACGTCCACCAGTCGCGGATCAACGTCAAGCCCGGCTTCGGCGCGAGCGGCTTCTACTGGCACTCGGACTTCGAGACCTGGCACGCCGAGGACGGCCTGCCGAACATGCGCACGGTGTCCGTCTCGATCGCGCTGACCGAGAACCACGACACCAACGGCGGCCTCATGATCATGCCGGGGTCGCACAACACGTTCCTCGGCTGTTCCGGAGCGACGCCGAAGGACAACTACAAGAAGTCGCTGCAGATGCAGGACGCGGGCACGCCCTCCGACGAGGCGCTCACCAAGTTCGCGTCCAAGCACGGCATCAAGCTCTTCACGGGCAAGGCCGGCTCGGCGACCTGGTTCGACTGCAACTGCATGCACGGCTCGGGCGACAACATCACGCCGTTCCCGCGCTCGAACGTCTTCATCGTGTTCAACAGCGTGGAGAACACGGCGGTGGAGCCGTTCTCGGCCCCGGTACGCCGGCCCGAGTTCATCGGGGCGAGGGACTTCACTCCGGTGAAATGACGTACACCTGAAGTGACGTACGCCTGAGGGTGATTGGCCCGGTGTCCGACTCATGGGAGTCGGACACCGGGCCAACTGCCTTACAGCGCCGGGTAGTCCGTGTAGCCCTTCGCGTCCCCGCCGAAGAACGTCGCCCCGTCGGGCTCGTTGAACGGGCCGCCGGTCCGCAGACGGGCGGGCAGGTCCGGGTTGGCCAGGAACAGCTGGCCGTACGCGACGAGATCGGCGACACCGTCCTCGACGAGGGCCAGGGACTCCGGCCCGGTCGGCCCCTCGGTGGCGGGGTTCAGGACGAGGGCCCCGCTGAACCGCTTGCGCAGTGCGAGGGTCAGCTCACGCATCTCGACCGCCTCGGTGACGTGCAGATAGGCGAGGCCCACCGGCTCCAGCTCGGCCACCAGCGCGGTGTACGTGGGCTCCGGCTCGGGCTCCTGGATGTCGTTGCGGGACGCAGCGGTGAGACGGGGAACGGATGTTCCCGGCGACAGTTGGTGTGGCTCGTTCGTACGATCCCCGCATGCAGCTTCGGTACGCCTTCAGGTTGTACCCGGAGCCTGGTCAACGCAGAGCGTTGGCCCGGGCGTTCGGGTGCGCCCGCGTCGTGTTCAACGACGCGGTGCGCGCCCGTGAGGATGCCCGCGCGACCAAGGAGCCCTACCCCAAGGCCGGGACCCTGTCCCAGCAGTTGATCACCCAGGCCAAGAACACCCCCGCACGCTCCTGGCTGGCTGAGGTCTCCTCGGTCGTCCTGCAACAGGCTTTGCGGGACGTGGAGAAGGCGTATCGGAACTTCTTTGCCTCCTTGAAGGGGGAGCGCAAAGGTCCGGGGGTGGGCGCGCCGCGGTTCAGGTCTCGTAAGGATGCGCGACAGGCGATCCGGTTCACCGCGAACGCCCGCTGGAAGATCACTGAGAAGGGGTGGCTGTTGCTGCCGAAGATCGGCGAGGTGCGGGTGAAGTGGTCGCGCGTCCTGCCCGCCGTACCGTCCAGCGTCACGGTGATCCTGGACTCGGCGGGGAGGTACTTCGCGTCCTTCGTCATCGACACCGGCCCCGACAACGGCAGGGCCCGCTGGGACGGCCCAGACCCCGACAGCGCCATCGGCATCGACCTGGGGCTCACGCACTTCGCGGTCCTTTCCGACGGCACAAGGATTGATTCGCCGCGGTTTCTGCGCCGCGCGGAGAAGAAACTGAAGAGGGTGCAGCGGGAGTTGTCCCGTAGGCAGAAGGGATCGAAGAACCGGGCCAAGGGCCGCCTGAAGGTTGCCCGCGCCCACGCATCCGTGGCTGACGCGCGCAAAGAGTTCCACCATCAGCTCTCCACGCGTTTGATCCGCGAGAACCAAGCGGTCGCGGTGGAGGATCTGGCGGTATCGGGACTTGCGCGTACAAGGCTGGCCAAGAGCGTGCACGATGCGGGCTGGTCGCAGTTCGTGTCGATGCTCGCCTACAAGGCGGAGCGGTACGGGCGGACCTTCATCAGGGTCGGCCGATTCGAGCCTACCAGTCAGGTGTGTTCGGCCTGCGGCCACCGGGGCGGACCCAAGCCCCTGGACGTGCGGGAGTGGACCTGTCCCGCCTGCGGCATCCTGCATGACCGGGATGTCAACGCCGCGAAGAACGTGAAACGGGCCGCTGGACTGGCGGCATCAGCCTGCGGAGCGCCGGTAGGACCAGAACCCGTTCTGGCACAGCGCGAAGAAACAGGAAGCCACGGAATCACCTGCCGAAGCCGTGCCGCGTAGCGGCACAGCGACGGGTAGGGACGGCCAGAATCCTCGGGCTTCAGCCCGAGGAGCGTGTCAAAGCCAGGACAGGGCGGCAGCCCGCTCCAGTACGCCGCGTACGACGTCCTCGTCGCCCGCCACGCCCCTCGGCACCTCGTCCGGTGTGTACCGGCCGCCCACGAGCAGACAGAAGTCCACGGCGTCCAGGACGAGTTCACCCCGGACCGCCTCGTCCTCGGAGCCGAGCACCCACTCGGTGGAACTCTCGCCGGCGGTCACCGCGAACAGCACCGGCGGTGCCGTCGGCCCCAGCGCCATGCCGAGGATGCGGACGGCGAGCCGTACCAGCTGCCACAGATGGGCGTCAGGGGGCGGCGGCACCGCGAGACCGAGCGCGCGGCCGATGTCGTCCGTGTGGATCCACGCCTCGAAGCCGCGCACCACGAAGTGGTCGGCGACCGGCAGCCGTACGCCCATCAACGTCGTCGCGCGCGCGGCCCGTTCGGGATCGCGGGCCTCCGGCGTGGCCAGCAGCGCGGCGGCCCGCTCGGCCCACACTGTCACCGTCTCCTGGGGGTCGCGCGTCCGCTCGTAGGCGATGACGTCGGCGGTCCGCGTGTTCCAGGCCTCCTCCCACGAGGCGTCCTCGGTGGTCCGCGAGGGCGGCGTGTGGGTCTCCAGGCCCAGGCGCACGGCCAGTTGCTCGTCTGCGGCGATCAGATGGCCGACGGTGTCGCGGACGTCCCAGTCGTGCACGACGGGCGTGCCCCACGGCCCGTGGCCGTCCACCTCCCGCAGCAGCGCGCGCAGTCCGGCGACGGCGGCCGCGTACGGGGCCGCGTGCGCGGCGACCCGCGGCAGGGCGGGCCGGGACCGCAGGGCGAGCGCGAGCACACCGTCCGCTCCGGCCGGACCGCCACCGCCGACGACGGACGCTTCAGCGGATCCGGCGCCCGTCACCGCGGCCGCCGATCCGTTCTGCGAGACCGCGGCCGAACCGTTCCGCGCGGCGGGCGATCCGTTGCCGGCGGCGGTCGGCCCCGGTGGCACGTCCAGCAGCCGTACGGTCTCGCGGAGCCGTTCCGCCTCCGCCGCGCAGCTCTCGCAGCCGGCCAGATGCAGCGGTACGGCCTTCTCGTCCGCGGGCTGCAGCGCGCCGAAGGCCCAGGCGGCCAGCAGCTCGGGCACACCGTCGTGGTCGTCGGTCACCGGACGCCTCCTTCCCCTGTCGCCATCATGCGCCCCTTTCCCACGCCGGATCCGGCGGCTCGGCCAAAGTCTCGGCCAACTTGCGCAGCGCGGACCGCAGACGGGTCTTGGCGGTGCCCTCCGGGATGCCCAGCTCGACGGCGGCCTGGCGGTAGGTGCGGCCCGCGAAGTACGCGAGGTGGACCACCTCGCGCTGCGGCTGCGGAAGTTCGGCCAGCGCGGAGTGCAGCAGCAGCGAGCGCTCGCGGTCGACGACCGCCTCGTCGGGCCCGGGCCCGGTGTCGGGGATCGCGTGCAGCGCGGAGTCGTCCGCCCCGGCGGCCTTGCGGTGCCGGGCCTCGCTGCGCACCCAGTCCACGGCCCGCCGGTGCGCGAGCACGGACAGCCAGGTGCGCAGCGAACCCCGGCGCGCGTCGAACGCGTACGGCCTGCTCCACAGCTGGGCGAAGACCTCCTGCGCCACGTCCTCGGCGGCCGCCGGGCTGTTAGTGACGCGCCCGGCGATCCGCCGCACGAGCCCGCCGTACGCCGCGTAGGCCTCGGACAGCGCGGACTCGTCGCCGTACACCAGCCGCCGATGCAACTCAGCATCCGCGGGTGGCCGTTCGGATTTGCGGAGAGTTGGCTCCACCGGCACCACCACCTCGTGCTGCCCTTCCTAGCGTCCCGGTGGACCCCGCGCCAGTGGGTCTCGCAATCAGCCCGACAGGACGTCCAGCAGACGATCGACATCCGCGGCCGTGTTGTACAGGTGGAACGCGGCCCTCAAGTTGCCCGCGCGGTCGGAGACCTCGATCCCCGCCCGGCTCAACTCCGGCTGCCTGCGGCCGAGTCCGGGCACGGAGACGATCGCAGAGCCCGGCGCCGGAACCGGCTCCTGCCCCAGGCCGGCCAGGCCCGCGCGGAAGCGGTCCGCGAGGGCGAGGTCATGGGCGTGCACGGCGTCCACGCCCAACTTCTCGATCAGCTCCAGCGAATGGCGGGCACCCGCGTACGAGAAGAGGCTCGGGCTCTCGTCGAACCGCCGTGCGGAGTGGGCGAGTTCCTCGACCGGCCCGTAACAGCTGTCCCAGGGGTGCTCTCCCGCGACCCAGCCCGCGAAGATCGGGTCCAGTCCTCCCAGGTCCTCCGGAACGACCAGGAAAGCCACGCCCCGCGGGCAGACGAGCCACTTGAAGGCGACGGAGGACACGTAGTCGTACGCGTCCGCGTCGACGGGCAGCCACCCGGTGGCCTGGGACGCGTCGATGTACGTACGGGCCCCGTGCTCCCGGGCGGCCTCGCGCAGCGCCGGCAGATCGACGATCCGGCCGTCCGCGGACTGCGCGGCGCTGACCGCGACGAGCGCGGTGCCGGGGCGCACCGACTCCGGGATCCGCTCCAGCGGCACGGTGCGCACCTTGAGGTCGCTGCGCACATGGAAGGGGTTCACCACGGAGGTGAAGTCGGCCTCGGCGGTGAGGACTTCGGCCCCCTCGGGCAGCGAGGCGGCGATCAGCCCGCTGTACACGGCGACGGAGGCCCCGGCCGCGACACGGCGGTCCGGGACTCCGACGAGACGGGCGAAGGAGGCGCGGGCCGCCTCCACGTCGGCGAACATGTCCTGCGGCTGCCCGGCCGCCACGGACTCGACGCCGGCCCGCATGGCGTCGACCGCGCGGGCCGGGAGCAGCCCGGTGCTCGCGGTGTTGAGATAGGTGTTCTTCGCGGCGAACTCGGCACGGACGAGGGTCTCGAAGGTCTCCATGGGACCACTCTGCGGCCCGGGAATCTCCCCGTCCATTGCCGACTTCTACGTGGTTTCGCCAAGCAACGCTTATGGATACGCCCCGACCTGCGCTTTTGCCGTCCGCTTCAGTTCTGCGGCACCGCACATCCGTCGGGGCCGCACGCCTCGGCGTCGTCCTGCTGGATCACCTTCAGCGGGGAGTGGCTGCCCCACGCCTGCTCCAGGGCCCGCGCGAAGACCTCGGCGGGCTGGGCGCCGGAGACGCCGTACTTCCGGTCCAGGACGAAGAACGGCACGCCGTTCGCGCCCAGCTCGGCCGCCTCGCGCTCGTCGGCCCGGACCTCGTCGGCGTACGCGGCCGGGTCGGCGAGCACCTCGCGGGCCTCGCCGGCGTCGAGCCCGGCGGAGACGGCCAGCTCCACGAGCCGCTCGTCGTCGCCGAAGACGGACCGCTCCTCGGCGAAGTTCGCCTTGTAGAAGATCTGGATCAGCTCGTCCTGCCGGCCCCGCTCCTTCGCGAGGTGCAGCAGCCGGTGCATGTCGAAGGTGTTGCCGTGGTCGCGGCCTTGGGTGCGGTACTCAAGACCCTCGGCGGCGGCCTGCGTGCCGAGGTTCTCCTCGCCCGCCTGCGCCTGTGCCTCGCTCATCCCGTACTTCTTGGTGAGCATCCTGATCACCGGCTGGATGTCGGTCTTGCCGCGCCCCGGGTCGAGCTCGAAGGAGCGGTGCACCACCTCGATGGCGTCGCGGTGCGGGAAGGCGTCGAGCGCCTTCTCGAAGCGGGCCTTACCCACGTAGCACCATGGGCAGGCGATGTCGCTCCAGATCTCGACGCGCATGTCTTCGGCTCTTTCGGCTAGTACGGGCGGGGCGGAGGCGGCCTCCGTGTTCGTATGTGAACGTTCAATCGCCTGAGTTCATTCCGCGGTCCGGTGGGGGCTGATCGCGCAGTTCCCCGCGCCCCTAAAGCGGGGCTGCGCCCCTGCTTTTGTCTTTCAGGGGCGCGGGGAACTGCGCGACCGGCCCCCACCCGCCCGCAGACGAAACTCAGCCCTCGGCCAACGCGGCGCGCAGCGCGGAGAGGCAGGACTGGACGGAGTCCAGCGTCGCTGCGGGGCCGTAGTGGTTGACCCGGATCATCTCCTTGGCCAGGGCACCGCCACCCGCGGCGAGCGGCAACGTCGGGTCGGCGGCCAACGCCCTGGCCACCACGGCGGAGGCGTCGACCCCCACAGGCGTACGCAACGTCGTGGCGACCGGAGCCGCCGCGGAGGCCTCGTACACGTACGGCTCGAACCCGGCGCCCAGCGCGAGCACCCCCTCCCGGGTCGCGACGGCCGCCGCCGCGTGGCGGGACATCACCGTGTCGAGCCCCTCCTCCTCGATACGGACCACGCACGCCTCCAGCGCGAGCATCTCCAACTGGGCCGGAGCGTGCAGAAGTGCCCGGCGACCGCCGTCGATCCAGCGCTCCTTCCAGTCCAGGAGGGAGAGGTAGGAGCGGCGCGGAGCGTGCGGGTTGGCGGACATCCGGGCCCAGGCGCGCGAACTCACCGAGACCGCGGAGACCCCGGCCGGCCCGCCCATCGCCTTCTGGGCGCCGATCACGCACAGGTCCACGCCCCACGCGTCCGGCAGCACCGGCTCCGCACCGATCGACGCCACCGCGTCCAGGTAGAAGAGGGCACCGTGCGCCCGTACGACCTCGCCGATCTCCGCGACCGGGTTGGTGTTGCCGGTGGCCGCCTCCGCGTGGACGAGGGAGACGAAGTCGATCTCCGGGTGCTCGGCGAAGGCCTCCTGGATCTGTGTGGCCGTGACCGCGGTGTGGAAGGGGACGGCCAGGTCGTACACCGTCGCGCCGCAGTCCCTCAGCCAGTCGCCGAACGTCTGCCCGTACGGACCGGTGATCACGTTGAGAGCCGTCGTGCCGGGCCCGGCGGCGCCACGGATGGCTCCCTCCAGCGGCAGGAGCGCCTCGCCCTGGGTGATCAGGACGTCCTGTTCGGTGGAGAGCAGCCGCGCCACGCGGTCCTCGATCGACGCGAAGTGCGCGGCGCTCAGCGGTGCCAGGTCCAGGAGGGGGTGGGTCACAGCAGTGCTCTCTTCGTTTACGGACGGCGCTGTTCGCGGATGGCGCTCACGGGGTAGACGCACACGAGCGTAACGGGCGGGTCCCCGCCCGCCCCACCGACGACTTCTGAGGCCGGACGGCCCAATGGCCATGGGAATGGTTTGAGAGCCTCATACCTTTCCTTATAATCAGAAGCCACAGTTCCCCCACAGGAGGTCAACCCCCGTGAAGATGGTCCTCGGGCGCCGGTCCCGCATCCTGGCCGCCACCACCGCGACGGCCGGGCTGCTGCTCGTCGCCGGCTGTTCTTCGGACGACGACGGGGGCAAGAAGACCACCGCGAACGGGGTCGAGCTGGTGAAGGGCGGACAGCTCACCACCTGCACGCACCTGCCGTACCCGCCGTTCCAGTCGGAGATCGACGGCAAGGTGCAGGGCTTCGACGTCTCGATCATCGACCTGGTCGCCAAGGACCTGGGTGTGAAGCAGGTGATCCTCGACCAGCCCTTCGAGAACTTCAAGACCGGCGGGTCCCTCAACGCCGGCCAGTGCGACCTCGCCGCGGCCGGCATGACGATCACCGACGAGCGCAAGAAGAACGTCGACTTCTCCGACCCGTACTTCGAGGCCACCCAGGCCGTCCTGGCCGACAAGAAGAGCGGCATCTCCTCCCTCGCGGACCTCAAGGGCAAGAAGGTCGGCGCCCAGGCGCAGACCACCGGCGAGGAGTTCGCGAAGAGCAAGGGGCTCGACCCGGTCTCCTTCGAGTCCTCCGACGCGCTCCTGAACGGCCTGCGCACCGGCCAGGTCAAGGCCGTCGTCATCGACTACCCGGTCGTCCAGGGCTGGCTGAAGGACAAGGCCAACGCGGACGCCTTCGAGGTCGCCGACAACATCAACACCGGCGAGGAGTACGGCGTCACGGTGAAGAAGGGCAACACCAAGCTCGCCGACGCCATCAACAAGGCGCTGGCGGACGCGAAGTCGGACGGCACGTACAAGAAGCTGTACGAGAAGTGGATCGGCCCGTACGACGAGGACGCCGCCTCCGCTTCCCCGTCCGCCGCCTCATGAGTGGGACGGACACCAAGGTCCAGCCACGCAGAAGCGGTCTGACCAGACGTCAGAAGCGGGCCGTGTCGCGAGGCGTCCAGTACGCGGTGTTCGTCGCCGCGCTGGTCGCCTTCGCGGTCACGGCCGACTGGGAGCAGCTGCAGAACCAGTTCGCGCAAGTCGATCTGGCCGAGCGGATGTTCCCGGACATCATCACGCTGGCGCTGAAGAACACAGTCCTCTACACGGTGTCCGGCTTCGTCTTCGGCCTTGCCCTCGGTGTGGTCGTCGCGCTGATGCGGCTCTCCTCCGTGGGGCCGTACCGCTGGCTGGCCGGTATCTACATCGAGATCTTCCGCGGGCTGCCTGCCCTGCTGATCTTCATCTTCGTGGGCGTCGCCGTGCCGTTGGCGTTCCCCGGCACGGAGATCCCCGGCGGCACGTACGGAAAGGTCGCGCTCGCGCTCGGCCTAGTCGCGGCCGCGTACATGGCGGAGACGATCCGCGCGGGCATCCAGGCCGTGCCCAAGGGGCAGATGGAGGCGGCCCGTTCGTTGGGCTTCTCGCATGCCAGGGCCATGGTCTCGATCATCATTCCGCAGGCGTTCCGGATCGTGATCCCGCCGCTCACCAACGAGTTGGTGCTCCTGTTCAAGGACTCCTCGCTGGTGCTGTTCCTCGGGGTCACGCTGGAGGAGCGCGAACTCTCCAAGTTCGGCCGAGACCTGGCCAGCGAGACCGCCAACTCGACACCCATCCTGGTGGCGGGCCTGTGCTATCTGCTGGTCACGATCCCGCTCGGTTTCGTCGTACGCCGCCTTGAGGCGAAGGCCGGGGAGGCCACCAAGTGAGCACTACGAGCAGTCCGGCCCTCACGAAGGACGCGAGTGGCACGCCGGAGATCCAGGTCCGAGACCTGCACAAGTCGTTCGGCGACAACGAGGTGCTGCGCGGCATCGACCTGGAGGTCCGCTCCGGCGAGGTCGTGTGCGTCATCGGCCCCTCCGGCTCCGGGAAGTCCACGCTCCTGCGCTGCGTGAACCTCCTCGAAGAGCCCACCAAGGGCCAGGTCTTCGTCGGCGGCACCGAAGTCACCCACCCCGATGTGGACATCGACGCCGTACGCCGCCGGATCGGCATGGTCTTCCAGCAGTTCAACCTCTTCCCGCACCTGACGGTGACCGAGAACCTCACGCTGCCGCAGCGCCGGGTCCTCGGCCGCGACAAGGAGGCGGCCGCGAAGGTCGCCGCCGAGAACCTCCGGCGGGTCGGCCTCTCCGAGAAGGCGGACGCGTACCCGGCCTCCCTCTCCGGCGGCCAGCAGCAGCGCGTCGCCATCGCCCGCGCGCTCGCCATGGGCCCCGAGGTGATGCTCTTCGACGAGCCCACCTCCGCCCTCGACCCGGAACTCGTCGGCGACGTCCTCGCCGTCATGCGCATGCTCGCCGACGAGGGCATGACCATGATGGTCGTCACCCACGAGATGACCTTCGCCCGCGAGGTCGCCGACCGAGTCGTCTTCATGGACGCCGGCGTGATCGTCGAGGACGGCACCCCGGCCCAGGTGATCGGCAATCCCACCCACGAGCGGACCCGCCACTTCCTCTCCCGCCTACTGGACCCGGCGATGGCGGACGTGGAGGAGGACAGCGTTGGCCCGCTGACCAAGGAGGGCTGAGCGGATCGTGCCCCTTTAGGGGCGCGGGGAACTGCGCGACAAGCCCCCACCGGCCCGCAGCCTCCGACGTACTCCACCAACGAATTAGGGTGCAGTACATGAGCGATCAGCCGGTGCTGCACGTAAAGGGCCGAGTACTCGTCGGCCCCGACGACGCCAGGGACGAACTCTGGATCGTCGGCGGCAGAATCACCTACGAGCGCCCACCAGGCGCCCGTGACATCCGCACAGTGAACGGCTGGGCCCTGCCAGGCCTCGTGGACGCCCACTGCCACGTGGGCCTGGGCCCCAGCGGCCCCGTCGCAGACGACACCGCGGAGAAGCAGGCCCTGACCGACCGAGAGGCCGGCACCCTGCTGATCCGCGACGCGGGCTCGCCCTCCGACACCCGCTGGATCGACGACCGCGCGGACCTCCCGAAGATCATCCGGGCGGGCCGCCACATCGCCCGCACCCGCCGCTACATCCGCGGCTTCGCCCACGAGATCGAGCCGGACGACCTCGTCGCGTACGTCGCCCAGGAGGCCCGCCGGGGCGACGGCTGGGTGAAGCTCGTGGGGGACTGGCTCAACCGTGAAACGGGCGACCTCGGCGCCTGCTGGCCCCGCGCCGAGGTCGAGGCGGCGATCGCCGAGGCCCACCGGCTGGGCGCCCGGGTCACCGCGCACTGCTTCGCCGAGGAGTCCCTGCGGGACCTGGTGGAGGCGGGCATCGACTGCATCGAGCACGCCACCGGCCTGACCGAGGACACCATCCCGCTCTTCGCCGAACGCGGCGTCGCCATCGTCCCGACCCTCGTCAACATCGCCACCTTCCCGCAGCTCGCGGCCGGCGGCGAGGCCAAGTTCCCCCAGTGGTCGGCGCACATGCGACGGCTGCACGAGCGTCGCTACGACACCGTGCGCGCCGCGTACGACGCCGGTGTCCCGGTGTACGTCGGCACCGACGCGGGCGGCACGCTCGCGCACGGCCTGGTGGCGGGCGAGGTCGCCGAACTGGTGACCGCCGGAATTCCGCCGGTCGAGGCGCTGTCGGCGACGGCGTGGGGCGCCCGGGCGTGGCTCGGACGACCCGGCCTGGACGAGGGTGCACCGGCCGACCTCGTCGTCTACGAGGGAGACCCGCGGGCGGACGTACGCGTGCTGGCGGCGCCTCGACGAGTGGTGCTGAACGGCAAGGTCGTCGGCTAGGACCTTGTGAGGCCAGGACCTTGTGAGTTGACGGAGCGTAACCATCCGCTGAGCCCGCTCGTTCTGCACTTCCGCGCATGCTCCGGCGCGTCAACCGGCGCGTTCGAGCCGGTTCGGGCATCCGGGTGGAGATGAGGAACACGCGTGCCGAGTGATTCGAAGAAGCGCACGGAAACTCCACGTATGAGTGAACCCCCGTCAGCTTGCTGACTGTTCACTCTCCGTGCGTAAGGATTCCCGCATCGACGCCGTCGGTGCTGCTCCCCACAGGTCCCCGTGAGCGGAGCGTCCGGCGGCGTCGCGTCTCCAGTTCTGTCTCCCGTGGGGGTATTCGACTGCTGCTGTTTTCCCCGTGCTACCGCGTACGGGCGTGTGTGCGAGTTCCGTGCGCTGCTCGCTTGCTGCGGGTAGATCGCCTGAATGTTCGTGATGGGAACGGGTGACCTTTCCCGATGCGGTTCGTTGATCTGTGTGACGAGTGGATCGGGGGTGGGTGTTGTGCGTCGGAGGGGGGAGCGGTCGATTTCGGGCCTGCGGTTGATGGTCGAGCCGTTCGTCGCTCCGGGGCCGTCTGGTGTGGCGGTCCGCGACCGGCTCAAGCACCTCACTGTCGAGGACGAGCGGGTGCTGCGGCTGGTCGGCGCGCATATGGGTGCGCTCGCTTCGCGGGATCTCAAGGCCCGTTGCGCGGACGGTCTGGAGCATTCCGCGGACAAGTGGGCGGTGCGGAAGCGGGCGCTGACTTCGTTGTCGTCGTCCCGCTGGGCCGGGGCGGTCACCAAAGCGTCGCACGATCAGTGGGCGCTGTCCCGACGTTGCCTGGCCGCGCATGTGCGCAGTCTTGAGGCCGGTATCCAGACGATCCGGAACCGGCTGTCGCTGCCTGTAGGCGCGCGCGGCTCGAAGGGGGCTCTGGGTGGCTACCGGTCCGCGCGGGAGTGGCATGCCAAGTCCCGGCGTCTGGTCACGCTGGAAGCCCGGCACGCCGCCGCCATCCGGGACTGGCAGGCCGGACGAGTGCGCGCGGTGCGCGGCGGGACACATCTGGCGAATACCCGGCACCACCTCGCCGACGCCCAGCTCACCCAGACGCAATGGCGCCAGCGCTGGGAGGCGGAGCGCTGGTTCCTCGCCGCCGACGGTGAGTCTGGGAAGAGATACGGGAACGAGACCATCCGCGTCACCCCGGACGGCGAGATCAGCATCAAACTCCCCGCCCCGCTGGCCGAAATGGCCAACGCTTCACACGGCCGGTACGTCCTGGCCGCCCGGGTCACCTTCCCGCACCGGGGCCCCGAGTGGGCCGACCGGGTGCAGGCCAACCGGGCCGTCGCGTACGGCATCCACCTGCACGTTGGGCGGGGCCGCTGGTATCTGACGGCCTCCTGGCGGTACGCGCCCACTCCGGCGATCTCGCTGGACGCCGCGTTGTCGCAGGGCGTGATCGGTGTCGACACCAACGCCGATCACCTCGCCGCCTGGCGCCTCGATCCGCACGGCAACCCAACCGGCAGTCCGCGCCGCTTCTTCTACGACCTGACCGGCACCGCGGGCCACCGCGACGCCCAGGTCCGCCACACCCTTACCCGACTCCTCCATTGGGCCCAGACCTGCGGCGTCAAGGCCATCGCCATCGAGGACCTGGACTTCGCGGCGGACAAGACCAGGGAGAAGCACGGCCGCAAGAAGAAGTTCCGTCAGCTCATCTCGGGCCTGCCCACCAGCAGACTCCGAGCCCGCTTGACGTCGATGGCTGACGCGACCGGTATCGCGATCATCGCCGTCGATCCGGCTTACACCTCAAAGTGGGGCGCCCAACACTGGCAGCGCCCCACGACCAGCACCACCCGCAAGACCAGTCGACACGATGCCGCGAGCATCGCGATCGGCAGGCGCGCCCAAGGGCATCCGATCCGGCGATGGACGGCACCGCCCCACGACGACCGGAGCGATCGTCGTGGGCATCGGACCGTCCAGGCCCGACCGGCCGCTCTTGGGCGTGAGGAAACCAGCCCCCGTAGTCCTGGACCACGCACACGATGCGCTGAGCCCGGATATGGAGCGAAAGCTGGGGACCAGCACGCCCAACACCGTTCGGGGCGTGCGGCTGAGCATGGGTTCTGGCGACAGGACTCACTCCCGCTCAGTCTTTAGGCACGGTCCCACCACCTTGAACAGCAAATTTTCCGCAAGCCGGATCGCCGTCACCGCGGCGGCCACCGCTCTGCTCGCCGATCCCGCGGCGCTGGTCGGCGCGTGCTCGGCCCACGTGACGGACGACCACGGTCGCGTCAGTGTCGTGCTCCGAGCAGGGCCCGACGAAGTACTCGATCACGTACGGGAGTTGTCTCCCGCTCGCCGGGTGGTGCGTCACCCGCGCGAGGTCAGCAGCCCCGCAAGCTCACTGCCTGGTCCAAGGCCTGGAGGAAGCGGTTGACCGTCGCCCGGTCGCGCACCGCCAGGCGCAGCCAGGTGTCGTCGAGCCCCGGGAAGGTGTCACCGCGCCGCACGGCGAAGCCCAGCCGGCGCAGCCGGGCACGGACGGCCGCCGCCCCGGGGAGCCCGATGAGGACGAAGGGACCCTCGGCGGGCTCCGCGACCCGGACGCCGTCGGACGCGAACTCCCTCAGCCCGGCGACCAGATGGACCCGGTCGATCGCGACGCGACGGGCCGCGTGGTCCTGTTCCGCCAGTGCCCGCGGAGTCATACAGGCCTCGGCGGCGGCGAGCGCGGGCGTGGACACCGGCCAGAGCGGCTGGGCCCGTTCGAGTTCGGCGATCGTCTCGGGGGAGGCCAGGACGTACCCGATGCGCAGCCCCGCGAGGCCCCACGTCTTGGTGAGGCTGCGCAGTACCACCAGACCCGGCACGTCCGTACGTCCCGCGAGGGTTTCCCGCTCGTCCGGAACCGCGTCCATGAACGCCTCGTCGACCACCAACGTCCGCCCGGGACGGGCGAGTTCGGCGATCAGGGCGGTCGGATGGAGGACGGACGTCGGGTTAGTGGGGTTGCCGATCACGACGAGGTCCGCGTCCTCGGGAACGGCCGACGGGTCGAGCCGGAAGCCGTCCTCGGCCCGCAGGAGCACCCGGTCCACGGTGTGCCCCGCGTCCCGCAGAGCCGCCTCCGGCTCGGTGAACTGCGGGTGCACGACGACGGGTTGACGGACCTTCAGGGATCGCGCCAGCAGTACGAAGGCCTCGGCGGCGCCCGCCGTGAGCAGCACCCGCTCCACGGGCAGTCCGTGCCGCGCCGCCACGGCGGCCCGCGCGGCCCGTCCGTCCGGGTAGGCCGCGAGCCCGGCCAGCGACTCGGCGATCCGCTCGCGCAGCCAGGCCGGCGGTGTGTCCGCGCGGACGTTCACCGCGAGGTCGACGAGCGCCGAGCCGTCGTCGCGCACCTCGGCGTCGCCGTGGTGCCGGAGGTCGTGCGCGTCACCGAGTCCGCCGGAGCCGGAGCCTTGTCCGTCGGCGGCCTGTGCCCCGACGCCCTGTCCGCCGCCCGGGCGGTGGTGCCCGCCCGGGCCGTCTCTGCCGTCCCTGTCAGTGTGCATGGGAGGGTGCGTGGCCGTCGTGGTGGTGATGCCCGTGATGGTGCCCGTCGTGATGGTGATCGTCGTCGTCCGGGTGGAAGTGCGGCTGCTGGGGGAGCCCCACCTTGTCCTCGAACCCGGGCAGCGCGATGCGGTAGACGCACGAGTCGCAGTTCATCCGCAGATCACCCTTGACCGCCTCCCGGTAGCGCTCCATGACCAGGTCGAGCAGCTCCGGCTCCGGCCCGATGACATCGGCGGAGACCACGTCGACCTCCGGATGCGCGGCGGCCCACCCCTCGGTCTGCTGCCGCACCCGGTCCGGGAGGATACCCGTGAACAGGAAATAGGGAAGCACCACGATCCGGCGCGCGCCCAGCTTCACACAGCGGTCCAGGCCCGACGGCACGTCCGGCGCGGCCAGCGACACGAACGCCGTCTCCACACCCGCGTAACCCCGCCCCTCCCACAACAGCCGCGCGGCCTTGTGCACTTCGGCGTTGGCGTCCGGGTCGGTCGAGCCGCGCCCGACGAGCAGGACGGTCACCTCGGCACGGTCCGCGGGGGTCCGCGCCGAACCGCCGAGCGCCTCGTCGAGCCGCCGCTCCAGCACCGCGAGCAACGCAGGGTGCGGGCCCAGCGGACGCCCGTACGTGTACGAGATCCCGGGGTGCCGCTCCTTCTCGCGGGTCAGCGCGGCCGGGATGTCGCCCTTGGCGTGCCCGGCGGACACCAGCATCAGCGGAACGGCCGCGAACCGGCGCACGCCCTGCTCGACCAGCTCGGTCACGGCGTCGCCCAGCGGCGGCGGGGAGAGCTCGATGAAGCCGCCCGCGACGGGCAGTCCGGGGTTGCGGCGGCCCAGTTCCCGTACGAAGTCGCGGAAGGCCTCGGCACCCGCGTCGTCCCGGGTGCCGTGTCCGGCGATGAGCAGGGCGGGGGCGGGGGTGGTCACGATTTCTCCTTGGACTTGGACGGGGAACCGGCCTGGGACTCGGCCTCGGGCGCGGGGTGGGACTCGGCGTCAGGCACCGGGTGGGAAACGGGGTGGTACAGCAGGGCGTTGAGCGCGGCCGCGGCGACCGCCGAACCGCCCTTCTCGGACACGTTGCTCACGGCGGGCAGCCCGCTCTCGCGCAGCGCGGCCTTGGACTCCGCCGCGCCGACGAAGCCGACGGGCAGCCCGATGACGAGCGCCGGGGCGGCGTCCAGGGTGAGTAGCTCCTCCAGCGCGGTCGGAGCACAGCCGATCACCCAGAGCGCGCCGGGCCCGACCTGCTCGTACGCGAGCCGGATGGCGTGGGCCGAGCGGGTCAGCCCCGGGCCGGACACGGCGTCCTTGAGTCGGCAGACGGTGTCGCGCCGGGTGATGCCCGCCGCGACCATCTCCACGTCCACGACGACGGGCGCCCCGTCGTGCAGCGCCCGGTGGGCCTTCTCGAGGGCGACCTCGTCGGTCACCAGATCGCTCGCGTAGTCGAGATCGGCCGCGGAGTGGATCACCCGCTCCACGACGGCACGGGTCAGCGGCGGGAAGTGCGAGGTGTCCAGACGGGCCCGCAGCCGCCGGAAGGACTCCTGCTCGATGGGGTGCACGACCCGGGCTTCGGGGTCGGTGACGCGGGTCCCGGGGTCCGCGATGCGGCTCTCCGGGACCACCCGGCTCACTGCGCTCACTTGGGTTCCTCCTGCCAGCGGTAGCCGCGGGGCGTCACCATGCGGCCGGCGATCTCACGGGTCGCCGTGTTGCCCACGGTCACCACCGTCATCATGTCCACCGTCACCGGATCGAGTCCCGCGAGGGTGGTGACACGGCTGGATTCGTCCGGCCGTGAGGCGTTGCGTACGACTCCCACGGGCGTCGTCGGCTTCCGGTGCTGGGCAAGGATCGTGAGCGCCTTCGGGAGCTGCCAGTCGCGGCCCCGGCTGCGCGGGTTGTAGAAGGTGACGACGAGGTCGGCCTCGGCCGCCGCGCGCACCCGGCGCTCGATGACCTCCCACGGTGTGTGCAGGTCGGAGAGGCTGATCGACACATGGTCGTGGCCCAGCGGCGCGCCCAGGATCGCCCCGGCCGCGAGCGCGGCGGTCACCCCTGGCACCCCGACCACGTCGATGTCGTCGGACGCCTCCGCGAGCGCGGGCGACGCCATCGCGTACACGCCCGCGTCACCGCTGCCGATCAGCGCGACCGCCTGCCCGAGCCGGGCCTCGGCGACGGCTGTCCGGGCCCGCTCCTCCTCGGCCCCGAGCCCCGACTCCAGGATCCGGGTGCCCGGCAGGAGCAGGTCGCGGATCTGGTCGACGTACTGGTCGAGCCCGACGAGCACCGAGGCGCGGCGCAACTCGTCCTTCGCGCGGGGCGTCAGCAGGTCCCGGGCGCCGGGACCGAGGCCGACCACCGCGAGCCGCCCGCGCCCCGGCCTGCGTACGACCGCGCAGGTCGCCATCGCGGGACTCGCGGCCGACTTGCGCTTGGGCACGAGGAGTTCGCCACCGCGCAGGAGGGCGGCCGCCTCCGCGACCGACGGGGTGCCGACCGCGGCGAGGGGCGCGTCCGAGGGGTTCGGCACGTCGACCGCGGCCAACTCCTCGGCGCCGTACGTCACCACGGGCACCCCGAGCCGCTCGGCCGCCCCGAGAATGCCGGGCTCCTCGGCCTTGGCGTCGACGGTGGCCAGCTCGGCGACGGACTTCACCGAAAGACCGGCGTCCCGGAGGGCGTCCTGGACGAGCCCGAGCACCTCGTCGACGGGGGCACCCTTGGAGGCGCCGACGCCGACGACGAGAGAGGGCGGCCGGAGCACGACCTCACGCTCGGAGGGCTCAACTGCCCTGTCGCTGACGCGAATTGAGTACGCCCCGGCCGCAGCGACCCGCAGCGGCGGCAGCGGCCAGGTCAACTCGGCGTTCAGCGCGACCGGTTCCCCGTCCAGCATGGCCCGGGACACCCCGGCGACATCCCCTTCGACCGGCAGGCCGAGCGTGTCGAGCCCCGGCACCCCCACGGAGTCGGTCGCCGTCGTCACGACGGGTTCGGCACCGAGCAACTCGCCCACCTCGCGGGCGAGTTCATTGGCGCCGCCGCCGTGGCCCCCGACCAGGGACACCGCGAACCGCCCGCCCTCGTCGACACACACGATCCCGGGATCGGACGCCTTGTCCGAGAGCAGCGGCGCGACGAGCCGCACCACGGCCCCCGTGGCGAGGAAGCACACGAGCTGCTCACACTCCGCGAAAGCCCGTCGCACGGCGTCCCCCACGGGGCCCTCGTACACGCGGGTACGGCCCGGCCAGGCCGAGGCCACCCGCCGACAGCCCGCCGAACCGGCGGCCGTCGCGGAAATCAGGCCGATCACTGAGCAGCTCCTTCACTACGTACCGGAGGCCGGACGCCCCACAGCAGGAAAACGGGGTTGGTCGCCGCGAGCCGGGTGACGTCCCCCGGCAGCGGCGCCAGCCGGGACGACTGCAGCAGTACGCCGTCACAGTCGAGCCCGGCCGCGACGAGCGCGTCCCGGACCGCCGGAACCCGGTCGAGGGCGGCCATCGCCACGACGACCGACCGCCGCGCCCGCCGGGCACAGGCGGTCACGATGGCGGGCAGTTCCCGGCCGCCCCCGCCGATGAACACGGCGTCGGGGTCGGGCAGGTCGGACAGTACGGTCGGCGCGGCGCCGTGCACGGCGGTTACGTCGACCCCATGCGCGGCGGCGTTGGCGCGGATCCGCTCCACACCGTCCAGGGTCTTCTCCACCGCGGTCACGGCGGCCCCGAGCCGTGCACACTCCACGGCGACCGAGCCGGAGCCCGCACCGATGTCCCACACATGCTCACCGAGCCGCGGTCCGAGCCGGGCCAGCGCCAGCGCCCGCACCTCGAACTTGGTGATCATCGAGTCCCGGTGGGTGAACTCGCCCTCTTCCAGGGCCCATTGGGCGGGCCCGGACGGCGGGCCCGCGATCGTGCGCACGGGGGAGAGGACGCGAGCCTCGTCGAGACAGAGCACGACACTCACCGCCGGTCCCCAGTCCCGGGCGGCGGCCTCGGCGGGGGTGACTCGCTCGACGCGTTCGCCGTGGCCGTGGCCGTGGCCGTGGTCAGGGTCGGAGTCGGGGTCTGGGTCGGGGGCTGGGGCTGGGTTCAAGGCCGAGCCAGGGTCTGAGCTGAGGCCGGTACCCGAGCCGGAGCAGGGGTCCGGGGCCGAGCTGAAGCGGGGGATCGCACCCACGCCAGCGCCCGAACCTGCGCCAGCGCCCGAACCTGCGCCAGCGCCCGAACCTGCGCCCGCGCCCGTACCCGCGCCCGCGCCCGAGCCCGCGCCCGAACCCGCACCGGACCCCGCGTCCTGGGCAGAGACCGAAGCCGAGACAGAGCCGGAGACAACGCCCGAAAGAGAGCTGGGGACAGCGCCGGAGACAGCGCCCGAGAGAGAGCCGGGGACAGCGCCAGAGACAGCACCCGCCCCCGGCGCCGAAGCCGAGACCGCGCTCGCCCCCAGCGCCGAAGCCACCACCAGCACCCGCCCGCTCGACCGCAGCGCGGCCCCGAGTTCCGCGGGTCCGGACCCCGGGCCGGTCAGCACCGCCACCTTGGGATGGGCCCGGCAGACGTTCACGGCGGTGCGCAGATCGCGCCCGTGCGCGCTCACGACCACCGCGTCGTCCCAGGTCAGCCCGAGCCGCGCGAAGGCGGTGGCGACGGACGACACCCCCGGGTGGACCTCCAGCCGCTCGGCCCCGAAACGCTCGGCGAGGGCCCGGACGATCCCGAAGAACCCGGGGTCCCCGGAGGCCAGCACGACGACCCGCCCCTGGTCCGCGGGCTTCTCCAGGAACTGCTCGATCGCGTCGAGGGCGGGCGCGAGCGGACCGAGGACGACACGCTCGGCCGTGTCCGGCATCGACGTCGCGGCGGCCAGATGGCGCCGGCCGCCCACGACGAGCCCCGCCCCGGCCAACGCGGCCCCGGCGCCCGGAGGAAGCGGCGCCCCCGTACCCGTACCGACGACGATGATCACGGCGTGACACCCTGCGCATCCCGTGGACTCCGCGCATCCTGTGTACCCCGCGCGCCCTGCGTCCGCAACGCTCTGCGGGCCTCCGGATCGGCCTTGCGGAAGCCGTGGAAGTGGCCGGGGTGGTAGAGGTGCGAGCGCGTGCCGTGCGCGTCGAGGGCCGGGCCGACCAGGAACAGCGTGTGCTTCCAGAGCTTGTGCTCCTTGACGGTCTCCTCCAGCGTGCTGATCGTGCACTTCACGATCAGCTCCTCCGGCCAGGTGGCCTGGTACGCGACCACGACGGGCGTCGACGTCGGATAGCCGCCCTCCAGCAGCTCCCGTACGAGCTGCCCGCTGCGAGCGGCCGACAGGAACAGCGCCATCGTCGTCCCGTGCCGCGCGAACTCCCGTACCTCCTCCCCGGGCGGCATGGGCGTCTTGCCGCCGCCGAGCCGGGTGAGGATCACGGACTGCGCGACCTCGGGGATGGTCAGCTCCCGCTGGGCGAGCGCGGCGACGGCGGAGAACGAGGAGACGCCGGGCACGATCTCGGTCTCGATGCCGATCTCCGCGCACCGGTCGACCTGCTCCTGGGTGCCGCCCCAGAGCGCGGGGTCGCCGGAGTGGATCCTGGCGACCCTCAGCCCGGCCCCGGCGGCCCGCTCGTACACGGCGACGACGTCCTCCAACGACATCGTCGCCGAGTCCAGGATCTCGGCTCCCTCACGCGCGTGTTCGAGGACCTCGGCCTGCACCAGGCTGGCGGCCCAGATCACGACGTCGGCCTCGGCGATGGCGCGCGCGGCACGGAACGTCAGCAGGTCGGCGGCACCGGGCCCGGCCCCGACGAAGGTCACCTTGCCGTTGGGGGCATCGGCCATGGGATGGGGTCCTCTCCTACGGATGCTGCGGGTCGTGCTGCGGGTAATGCAGGGGTTTTCGGGGGCGCTTCGGGACGTCATCGCACGTATTCCGGAAGCCATGCGGTCTCGGGCGTGCGGCGGACGTGCGTGAACACGGGTCGATCGGATAGCAAGGGCGTATGGCGGTGTTCGTCGCGCTCGGCGCGTTCCTCATGACGCTGGCCGGCGGCTGGACGGCGCAACGCGTCACCGACCGCCGCCACCTCGTCCTCGGTCTGGCAGGCGGTCTGATGCTGGGCGTCGTCGGCCTGGACCTGCTGCCGGAGGCGCTCGACGCGGCCGGCGACGAGATCTTCGGCGTACCGGCCGCGCTGCTGCTCTTCGTGGCGGGGTTCCTGCTGGCCCACCTGGTGGAACGCCTGCTGGCCGTCCGCCAGGCGGCGCACGGCGGGGAGGAACACAACGGCCGGGCCCCCCAGGTGGGCCTGACGGCCGCCGCCGCGATGGTCGGCCACAGCGCGATGGACGGGGTGGCGATCGGCGCGGCCTTCCAGGTCGGCGGCGGCATGGGAGCGGCCGTGGCCGTCGCCGTGATCGCCCACGACTTCGCGGACGGCTTCAACACGTACACGATCACGACCCTGTACGGGAACGCCCGCCGCAAAGCGATCGCGATGCTGTTCGCGGACGCGGCGGCCCCGGTCGTGGGCGCCGCCTCGACGCTCCTCTTCACCATCCCCGAGCACCTGCTGGGCGGCTATCTCGGCTTCTTCGGCGGTGCGCTGCTCTACCTCGCCGCGGCAGAGATCCTCCCCGAGGCCCACCACGAACACCCGGCCCGCTCCACACTGCTGTGCACGATCGCGGGTGCGGCCTTCATCTGGCTGGTGGTGGGCATCGCGGAGTGAGGCGAGCGGATGCGGCCCTCCGACGAAAGTCACTGCTCCGACGAAAGTCACCGCTCTCACGGGAGTCACAGCTTGCCGCCGCGTCCGCCGTCGCGCCGCGCGGGCGCGATGAGCGTCGAGAGGTAGGGCAGCGGAGCGCCGTCCAGTTCGGCCGCGGGCCGGATGGACTCCTCCGGCAGCCCCAACGCCGACCCCCACACGGCGTCGTCGAGCCGCCCGGTCTCCCGCAGCACCGCGGCGACCTCCTGCGCCTGCCGCCCGAACTTGTACGCGACGACGGTTCCGGGCCCGTTCAGCGCGTCCTTGAGCGCACCGGCCCCGGCGGTGACGGGCACGAGCGTCAGCGGCTCGGTGCCCTCCGTCAGCACGGCCCCGGACCGGGCGGCGAGATCCTGCATGGCGGTGATACCGGGCACGGTCTCGACGACGGTTCCCGGTACGACGTCCCCGATGGTCTGCGCGAGGTAGGTGAACGTGGAGTACACGTTCGGATCCCCGATGGTCGCGAACGCCACGATCCCGTGCGTACGCAGCAGCCCGGCCACCCGCTCCCCGGCGGCGTCCCAGGCGGCCTCGCGACGCCCCCGGTCGGACCGCTCGTTGAGCGCGAAGACGACGCGTACGACCTTCTCCTCGGGCACGTAGTGCAGCACGGTGGCCTCGGCGCGCCCGCGCTCGCCCGTGTCCATGACGGGCACGACGACGACGTCCGCCGCCCGAAGGCAGTTGACCCCCTTGACGGTCACGAGCTCGGGATCCCCGGGCCCGACCCCGACCCCGATCAGCCTGCTGTTGCCCATGACCCGACACACCTCTCCACAAACCGACGGGCGACACCGGGCGCCGACGCCCAGTGCGTATGCAGATAACTCGCATGCACGCCCTGCTGTACGAAACCTTCGACCCGCCGCACCGGAGCACGCAGCCCCCAGGCGGGGGCAACCCCCGCCCCGGGCTCCACGACGGTCCGGTGAAACTCGTGCCCGCGCATCCGCCCGCCGGCCTCGGCCAGCACACTGTCGGACACGGCGACGGCATCCCGATACCCCAGCGTCAGCCGCTCGTCCATCCGCGCCTTCGCGTCGATCACCCCGCACATGGGCAGGCCGTCGAGCTCACGCGAGAGATACAGCAGCCCCGCACACTCGGCCGCGACGGGCGCGCCACGCTCGGCGAGCGAGGCAACAGCCTTACGGAGGGGTTCGTTGGCGGACAGCTCAGGGCCATACACCTCGGGAAACCCGCCCCCGATGACCAACCCCCGCGTCCCTTCGGGCAGTTCCTCATCCCGAAGCGGATCAAAGGTGACGACCTCGGCCCCGGCGGCGGCAAGCAACTCGGCGTGCTCGGCGTAGGAGAAGGTGAAGGCGGCCCCACCGGCAACGGCAACTTTTAGCCCGTCCGGCGTTTGAGGACGAGCGCGTTCAGCGCGATACGGGGGTCTGGGGGCAGCGCCCCCAGGGACGGGAACGGGAAGGGGCGGCGGGGGCGAAAGAGCTACGGCCTCAGCCGCATCCCACGCGTCACCCGGCAACGACCCAGCCCCACGCGCCAGCGCGAACAGTGCGTCCAGATCGCACCCCTCCCGCACCTGCGAGGCCATCGCCGCAACAGCAGCGACCGCCTCAGCCCGCCGCTCGGCGACCGGCACCAGCCCAAGATGCCGAGAAGGCGTCCCCACCTGCTCAACCCGCCGCAGAACACCCAGAACAGGCACCCCGGACGCGTCCAACGCCTCCCGCAGCATCCCCTCATGCCGCTCGGACCCCACCTTGTTCAGGATCACCCCACCGATCCGCACCTCCGGATCCCAGGAGGCGAACCCATGCACCAGCGCGGCCACGGACCGCGACTGAGAGGAGGCGTCCACGACCAACACCACAGGCGCCCGCAGCAACTTCGCCACATGAGCGGTGGAGGCCAACTCCCCTTCCCCCGCGGCCCCGTCGAACAGCCCCATCACACCCTCGACGACAGCGAGATCACACCCCCGCGCCCCATGGGCGAACAGCGGCGCGACCAACTCCGCCCCGCACAGATAGGCGTCGAGATTCCGTCCCACCCGCCCGGTGGCGAGCGCGTGATAGCCGGGATCGATGTAGTCGGGCCCCACCTTGTGCGGGGACACGGCAAGCCCCCGCGAGGCGAACGCGGCCATCAACCCCGTGGCAACGGTGGTCTTGCCACTGCCCGAGGAGGGCGCGGCAATGACGAGCCGAGGGACGGAAGAAGTCACCACTCGATGCCTCTCTGACCCTTCTGACCCGCGTCCATGGGGTGCTTGACCTTGGACATGTCGGTCACGAGGTCGGCGAGTTCGACGAGCTTCTCGGGAGCGTTGCGCCCGGTGATCACGACATGCTGGGTTCCGGGCCGGTCCCGCAGCACGGAGACGACCTCGTCGACATCGACCCACCCCCAGTGCATGGGGTACGCGAACTCGTCGAGCACGTACAGCTTGTACGTCTCGGCGGCGAGGTCGCGCTTGACCTGCTCCCAGCCCTCGCGGGCCTTCTCCTCGTTGTCCATCTGGGCATCCCGCTGTACCCAGGACCACCCCTCACCCATCTTGTGCCAGTCGACGGCCCCGCCCTCACCGGAGGCCCCCAGCACCCGCAGCGCGTTCTCCTCGCCGACCTTCCACTTCGCGGACTTGACGAACTGGAAGACCCCGATGGGCCACCCCTGATTCCAGGCCCGCAGCGCGAGCCCGAAGGCGGCGGTGGACTTGCCCTTCCCGATCCCGGTGTGCACGACCACGAGCGGCCGGTTCCGCCGCTGACGGGTCGTCAGCCCGTCGTCGGGCACCACACTCGGCTGTCCCTGCGGCATTACGCGGCCCTCCTGTTGTCGCCCTGAACATCCCTGACGAGCCCGGCGATCGAGTCGGCCCGCAGCTCGTCCAACGTCACGGCCGTACCGCCGAGTTCACCCGCGAGCTGCCCGGCGAGCCCGAGCCGTACGGGCCCGGACTCGCAGTCGACGACCACGGAGGCGACCCCGTCGGCGGCGAACAGCCGAGCTGCCCGACCGGCGAGGGCGACGGGCTCCGGCCCGCCCGTCGCCCTCCCATCCGTCACCAAGACCACCAACGCCCGCCGAGCCGGATCCCGCAACCGCTCCACCCGCAACACGTCATGCGCCCGCAGCAACCCGGCGGCAAGCGGCGTACGCCCACCCGTGGGCAGCGACTCCAGCCGTACCGCGGCCGCGTCCACCGAGGAGGTGGGCGGCAGCGCCACCTCGCCCGTCGACCCGCGGAAGGTCACGAGCCCCACCTTGTCCCGCCGCTGGTAGGCGTCGAGGAGCAGCGACAGCACCGCCCCCTTGACCGCGCTCATCCGCTGCCGGGCGGCCATGGACCCGGAGGCGTCCACGACGAACAGCACGAGGTTCCCCTCACGCCCCTCACGCGTGGCCTGCCGCAGATCGTCGCGCCGGACCACGAGGCCAGGCCCCGACCGGCCACGCGCCCGCTGATGCGGGGCCGCGGCTTGCACGGTCGCCGCCAAGTGCAGCTTGGTGAGGGCCCCTTGGGGCCGACGGGCCCCGGTGGTCCGCCCGTGCTCGGTCCGCGCCCGCGACCGTCGCCCGGCGGCACCCTCGCCGAGACCCGGCACGCTCAGCACCTTCGTACGGAAGGGCTCGGCGGCCCGTACGGGAGCCTGCTCGCCCGCGCCGCGCGACGGGGCCTGCCCGCTCTCGGAGGGCTCGCCCTGGGCCGGCACCTCACCGGAACTCTCGCCGCTGCCGTCGTCGTTGCCGCCGTCGGGCCCTTCCTGGGGCGGCTGCCCGCCGCCCCCGTCGGGCCCGTCCGGATCCGGATCCTCGTCGCCGGAGTCGCTGGAATCGCTGGCGTCATCCGATCCCCCCGAGCCGCCGGAGCCGTCCCCACCCCCGAACTCCTCCAGCGTCTCGTCGAGCTTGTCCTCGTCAAGTCCCGGCGCGTCAAAGGGGTTTCGCCGACGCCGGTGCGGCAGCGCGAGCAGCGCGGCCTGGCGTACGTCCTCGGCCAGCACCTCCGTGCGCCCGGCCCACGCGGCCAGCGTGGTGGCGGTCCGGGCCATCACGATGTCGGCCCGCATGCCGTCCACCTCGAAGGCCGCGCAGGTCGCCGCGATCTGCCGCAGCGGCCCGTCGCCGAGCACGACCGACGGCAACAGCTTCCGCGCGGCCACGATCCGGGCCCGTACCGACGTCTCCTCGTCGGCCCAGCGCCCCGCGAAGCCGTCCGGATCGTCGTCGTACGCGAGCCGCCGCCGCACGACCTCGACCCGCTGATCGGGCTCCCGCGAGGCGGCCACCTCGACCGTCAGCCCGAACCGGTCGAGCAACTGCGGCCGCAGTTCGCCCTCTTCGGGGTTCATGGTCCCCACCAGCAGGAACCGGGCCGCATGCCGCACGGAGACACCCTCGCGCTCCACGTACGAGGCACCCATCGCGGCCGCGTCCAACAGCAGGTCGACCAGGTGGTCGTGGAGGAGGTTGACCTCGTCCACGTACAGGATCCCGCGATGCGCGTCGGCCAGCAGCCCGGGCTCGAAGGCCTTCACGCCCTCGGCGAGCGCCCGCTCGATGTCGAGGGCCCCGACGAGGCGGTCCTCGGAGGCACCGACCGGCAACTCGACCATACGCGCGGGCCGTTGGACCCCTGGTCCCACCTCGTGCGGCCCGTCCGGGCACGCCGGGTCGGGAGCGGCGGGCGCACACGAGAACCGGCAGCCGGCGACGACGTCCACCTCCGGCATGAGCGCCGAAAGGGCGCGCACGGCCGTCGACTTGGCGGTGCCCTTCTCGCCTCGTACGAGCACACCGCCCACCGCGGGCGACACGGCGTTCAGGAGCAGCGCCAGCCGCAGGTCGTCCTGCCCGACGACAGCCGTGAACGGAAAGGGGGTACTCACTGGTCGTCGCCCTCCAAGTCGCCTTCGAGCTCCAGATACGTGGCGCGCAGCCGCTCCAGCGTCTCGGCGTCGGGCTCGGCCCACAGCCCGCGGTCCGCCGCTTCGAGGAGCCGTTCCGTAATGCCGCGCAGGGCCCAGGGGTTGGACTTCTTCATGAAATCCCGGTTCTCCGCGTCGAAGACGTACTCCGCGCTGAGCTTCTCGTACATCCAGTCGTCCACGACCCCGGCCGTGGCGTCGTACCCGAAGAGGTAGTCGACGGTCGCCGCCATCTCGAAGGCACCCTTGTAGCCGTGCCGCCGCATCGCCGCCATCCAGCGCGGGTTGACCACGCGGGCGCGGAAGACCCGGTGGGTCTCCTCGCCGAGGGTGCGGGTCTTCACCTGGTCAGGGGTGGCGGAGTCGCCGACGTACGCCTCGGGGCTCGCGCCCGTCAGGTGCCTGACCATGGCGACCATGCCGCCGTGGTACTGGAAGTAGTCGTCCGCGTCGACGAGGTCGTGCTCTCGGGTGTCGACGTTCTTGGCGGCCACGGCGATGCGCCGGAACGCCGTCTCCATGTCCCCGCGCGCCGCCCGCCCGTCGAGCCCGCGCCCGTAGGCGTAGCCGCCCCACACCGCGTACACCTCGGCGAGGTCGGCGTCGGAGCGCCAGTTGCGCGCGTCGATGAGAGGGAGGAGACCGGCCCCGTACGCGCCCGGCTTCGAGCCGAAGATACGGGCCGTCGCGCGCCGTCGGTCGCCGTGCTCGGCGGTGTCCTCGTCGGCGTGCGCGCGGACGTAGTTCCGGTCGGCGGGCTCGTCCAGGTCGGCCACCGCCCGTACCGCGTCGTCGATCATCCCGACCACATGCGGGAAGGCGTCCCGGAAGAAGCCGGAGATCCGGACCGTGACGTCGATGCGCGGGCGGCCCAGCTCCTCCAGGCCGACGACCTCGAAGCCGGTGACGCGCCGCGAGGCGTCGTCCCACACCGGCCGGCACCCCAGCAGCGCCAGGATCTCCGCGATGTCATCGCCCTGCGTGCGCATCGCGGAGGTGCCCCAGACCGTCAGGCCGACGGACTTCGGGTAGTCGCCCGTGTCCTGGAGGTACCGCTGCACGAGAGAGTCCGCGAGCGCCTGCCCGACCTCCCAACTCAGCCTGGACGGGATCGCCTTGGGGTCGACCGAGTAGAAGTTGCGGCCGGTCGGCAGGACGTTCACGAGTCCGCGGGTCGGTGAACCCGAGGGGCCCGCCGGGACGTAACCGCCGTTCAGGGCAAGGAGGATGTGGTCGATCTCGTCCGTCGTACGGGCCAGACGCGGCACCACCTCACGGCACGCGAACTCCAACACCGCGACAGCGTCGGGGAGTTCGGTGCCGAGGACTTCGCGTACGAGAGCGGGCACGGCCGCGACGTCCCAGGCGCGCTCCTCCATGCCCTCCGCGAACCGGCGGCACAGCTGCTCAAGGAGGTCAATCGCGTCGGCCGCCGACCGCGAGGGCCCCGGGACCAGGTCGCTCAGCTCGACCGGCACCTTCAGCGGCGCACCGGGCTCGCCCAGCAACTCCTTCTCGACCAGGCCGAAATGCTCGGCGAGACAGGCCCGCAGACCCGGCAGCGCGTTTGCTGTCCCGCCCCACACCTGAGAGGCCCGCAGCACGGCCAGTACGAGGTTCACGCGCGGCTCGGCCTCCGGGCCACCGCCGAGAATGTGCAGGCCGTCGCGGATCTGCACGTCCTTGATCTCGCACAGATAGCCGTCGATGTGCATGACGAACTCGTCGAAGGCGTCGTCGTCCGGCTGGTCGTCCACATGCAGGTCGTGGTGCAGCTCGGCCGCCTTGACCAGCGTCCAGATCTGGGCCCGCACGGCCGGGGCCTTCGTCGGGTCCAGGTCGGACACGAGCGCGTACTCGTCGAGGAGTTGCTCCAGCTTCGCCAGATCGCCGTACGTGTCCGCGCGCGCCATCGGCGGTACGAGGTGGTCGACGACCGTGGCGTGGCCGCGGCGCTTGGCCTGGGTGCCCTCGCCGGGGTCGTTGACGATGAAGGGGTAGACCAGGGGCAGTTCGCCGAGGACGGCGTCCGGCGCGCAGCCGCCGCTGAGCCCGAGTCCCTTGCCCGGCAGCCATTCCATCGTGCCGTGCTTGCCCATGTGCACGACGGCGTCGGCGCCGAAGCCCGCTTGAGAAGATGCAGTCTCCAGCCACCTGTACGCCGCCATGTAGTGGTGCGACGGCGGCATGTCCGGGTCGTGGTAGATCGCGATCGGGTTCTCGCCGAAACCGCGCGGCGGCTGGATCATCACGACGACGTTCCCGAACTGGAGGGAGGCCAGCACGATGTCGTCGCCGTCCACGTACAGGTTGCCCGGCGGCTCGCCCCACGCCTCCAGCATCCCGCCGCGCAGCTCGGGGTCGAGCTTGTCGAACCAGGCCCGGTAGTCGGCCAGCGGCACGCGCGCGGGAGCCGAGGCCAGCTGCTCCTCGGTCAGCCACTCGACGTCGTGACCGCCGGCCGCGATGAGCCGGTGGATCAACTCGTCGCCGTTGTCCGGGTATTCGGTCAGGGAGTACCCGGCGTCCCGCAACGCGTCGAGAACCCGTACCGCCGAGGCGGGGGTGTCGAGACCGACCGCGTTGCCGACCCGGGAGTGCTTGGTCGGATAGGCGGTGAAGACGAGCGCGAGCTTCTTCTCCGCGTTCGGCTTGTGCTTCAACCGGGCGTGGCGCACGGCGATTCCGGCGACCCGCGCGGCCCGCTCGGGGTCGGCGACGTACACCGGCACGTCGTCCGGGCCCTGCTCCTTGAAGGAGAACGGGACCGTGATGAGGCGTCCGTCGAACTCCGGGATCGCGACCTGCATCGCCGCGTCCATGGGGGAGAGGGCGGCGTCGGACGCGTCCCAGGCGGCCTTCGACGAGGTCAGGCAAAGTCCTTGCAGTACAGGGATGTTGAGGGTGGTGAGCGCGCCCACGTCCCAGGCCTCTTCATCGCCACCCGCGGACGCCTCCGAGGCGTGCGTGCCGCCGGCGGCGAGGACGGTGGTGATCAGTGCGTCCGCTCCGCTGATCAGCTCGTACACGCCCGACTCGGCGCTGCGCAGCGAACCGCAGTACACGGCAAGGGCGTTGGCGCCCCGGGCCTCGATCGCGTCGCACAGCGTGTCCACGAAGGCGGTGTTGCCGCTCAGTTCGTGGGCGCGGTAGAAGAGCACGGCGACGGTCGGGCGCTCCGTGTCCAGCACGGGGTCGCCGTGGACCCCGTACTCCGGCATCGCCCGCGGCCCCTCGAAGCCCTCGCCCGTCAGCAGCACGGTGTCGGACAGGAAGCGGGCCAGCTCGGTCAGGTTCTCCGGGCCGCCCTCGACGAGATAGCGCAGCGCCTCCGCGACCACACCGGCGGGCACGGACGACTCGGCCATCAGCTCCGCGTCGGGGACGGACTCCCCGCCCAGCAGCACGGTCGGGATGCCGGACGCCTTGAGCGCGGCGAGCCCGTCCTCCCAGGCACGCTTGCCGCCCAGCAGCCGTACGACGGCGACGTCCGCGCCCCGGACCAGCGCGGGAAGCTCCTCCGCGACATCCACGCGGGTCGGATTGCCGATCCGGTACGCGGCGCCGGCGGCACGCGCCGCCAGCAGATCCGTGTCGGCGGTCGACAACAACAACACTGTGCTCATGCGGGTGCTCCCGGTGGAATGAAGGGCAGTCCTGTCGGCGCGCCGGACTCGATGAGCCGCCACAGCGCGTCCGTGTCCGCGTGTTCCTCGATCAGATCGCCGAGCCGGTCCAGCTGCTCCTCGCGCAGCGACCCGAACGACGTGTCGGCGGCCGGTACGAAGCGGCGCCCCGCGGCGGCGGCCACCTCGCGAAGGAAGGCCCGGCGGAAGCCGTCCGACTCCAGCGAGCCGTGCCAGTGCGTGCCCCATACCTCGCCGACCCGGCAGCCGTCGAGGAAGGGTGTGCCGCCGGTGACCTGGGCGACCCCGTGGTGAATCTCGTACCCCTCGACGGGCTCGCCGAGCGCCTCGCCGACCGGCCGGGTCAGGGTCTTCTCCCGCGCGAACCGCACCCGCACGGGAAGGAGTCCGAGCCCGTCCACCTGGCCTGCGCGCGACTCGACCTCGTCCTCGATGTGCTCGCCGAGGATCTGGAAGCCGCCGCAGATACCGAGGACGGGACGCCCCTCCGCGGCCCTCCTGGCGAGGGCGTCCGCGAGGCCGCGCTCCCGCAGCCACTCCAGGGCCCGGACGGTGCCACGGGTGCCGGGCACGACGACCAGGTCCGCGTCGACGAGTTCCTCCGCCCGGTCCACGAACCGCACGACGACGCCCGGTTCGGCGGCCAGCGCGTCCACGTCCGTGAAGTTGGACATCAGCGGGATCGCGCAGACGGCGACCCGCAGGATGTCCTCGCCGACGGGGGAGGAGACCTCGGACTCCCGGACCGAGCCCCTCAACGAGACCCTCAGCCCGTCCTCCTCGTCGATGCCCAGACCGTGCTGGAAGGGCAGGACCCCGTACGTACGACGTCCGGTGAGGTTCTCGAGCATGTCGAGGCCCGGCTCCAGCAGGGACACGTCCCCGCGGAACTTGTTGACGAGGAACCCGGCGACGAACGCCTGGTCCTCGGGCGAGAGCAGCGCGACGGTCCCGAAGAAGGAGGCGAATACACCCCCGCGGTCGATGTCGCCGACGACGAGCACGGGCAGCCGCGCGTTGCGCGCGATGCCCATGTTCACGATGTCCGTCCGCCGCAGATTGATCTCGGCGGGACTGCCCGCCCCCTCACAGATCACCGCGTCATACGTGCCCCGCAACTCGGCGAGGCACTCCAGCACGGTCCCGAGGAGCTGTTCCTGCCGCCCGCCGTGATAGCCACGGGCGCTCATCTCCCCGACGGGCCTGCCCATGAGGACGACCTGGCTGCTGCGGTCGCTGCCGGGCTTGAGCAGTACGGGATTCATGAGCGCGGTCGGTTCCACGCGCGCGGCCTGCGCCTGCATGGCCTGCGCCCGCCCGATCTCGGCGCCCTCCCGCGTGACGAACGAATTGAGCGACATGTTCTGCGCCTTGAAGGGCGCGACCTTGACGCCCTGCCGCACCAGCCACCGGCAGATCCCGGCCGTCACGACGCTCTTGCCGGCGTCGGAGGTGGTACCGGCGACGAGCAGCCCGCCGCCCGTGCGCCCGCTCATTCCCCCACTCATGACGTACGCCCCTTCGTGCGAAGGCCGTTGACGAGGAGCCGCCCGGCGACACTCACGCCGAGCGCGAGCAGACCCACGCGCCGCGAGAGCCGCACCGCCCGCTCGATGTCCCCGACCTCCACGGCCCGCCCCCCACCATTGAGTACGGGCCGGTGCTCGACCCTCCCGGCGTACGAGAGCGTCCCGCCCAGCCGTACGCCGAGCGCCCCCGCGAACGAGGCCTCTACGGGCCCGGCGTTGGGGCTCGGGTGCTTGACGGCGTCGGCACGCCAGGCGCGTACGGCCCCGCGCGGATCGCTTCCCGCGACGGCCGCGAGGACGGCGGTGAGCCGCGCCCCGGGCCACCCCGCGACGTCGTCGAGCCGCGCGGAAGCCCAGCCGTACCGCCGGTACTTGGCGGACCTGTGCCCGACCATGGCGTCGAGCGTGTTCACGGCACGGAATCCGACGAGCCCCGGCACACCGGCCGCGGCACCCCACACGAGGGCGCCCACGACGGCGTCGGAGGTGTTCTCGGCGACGGACTCGACGACGGCGCGGGCGATCCCGTCGGCGTCCAGCGCCTGCGGATCGCGCCCGCACAGGTGGGGCAGCCGCTCGCGGGCCACCTCGATGTCCCCGGCGGCGAGCGCCCCGCCGATGGCCCGGGCCTCCCGCCCGAGCGAAGTCCCGCCGACGACGGACCAGGTGGCGGCGGCGGTCAACGCGACGGACGCGGCGCCCGAGCCGCGCACGGAACGGCCGGCGAGCGCGGCGAGCCCGGTGGCACCGCCGACACACACGGCGGTGTGCAGCGCGCCCCACCCCCGGTGGTCCCGCCACAGCACCCGCTCCACGGCACCCGCGGCCCGCCCGAACGCGGCGACCGGATGCCCCCGGCGGGGATCGCCGAGCAGCAGGTCACCGAGGAGGCCGGCGGCGGCGCCGTACGCGAAGACGCGATCGGCACGCATCGGTTCAGCCGACCGTCAGGTCGGGCACAACCGTCGCTGGAAAGGCACTTGGGCAGCCGCGCATGGCGTTTTGTCCTCACTCAGGGTGTCCGCGCCCTGGTTCGACGAGACCGACGGCGAGAGTTCCTGGCTCCCGGGGTATCGATTCCCCGGTAACAGTGGCGGGACCGCGCCGGATTCGCACCGGCTTCCTCTCCTGCCGCCGTACATGGCTCCGGCAGTCCACCACGCCCACGAACACCCGTCAACTTGCCGTTGACCTGCGACGGGAGAGTGTGCTGAGGCCCACACACGGACACGGCTCCGCCCCGCCGACCGGGGGCCGACGGGGCGGAGTCGTGCGGGACGGAGGTGTGCGGGACGGAGGTGCCGTACGCGTCAGACGACGATCAGATAGATCCCGTACGCCACCGCCGCCGCGCACGCGGCGAAGCAGGCGTACGCGCCCGTGACCGCGAGGGTCGCGGTGTCGCCCTGGGCGGAGGCCGACTCGCGCTTGGAGAGGCCGACGATGCCGAGGGTGAAGAGGCCCACGAGGGCGACGGTGACGATGAGGCTGACTCCGAAGACGGAGCCGAGGGCTGCCCAGTCGATCTTCATGCTTGTGGGTTCCTTACACCGTGGCCGTACGGGCGGGCTCGGTGGCGTCCGGGCCCGGGATGGTGGTCTTGAGTTCGTCGGCCGCGGCGACCGTGCCCGCCGGCGGCGGGGTGACGGCGGCGATGGCGGTGGTCACGACACCGGCGGGCTCGCCGTCGACGTCGTTCACGTTGTCGACGGTGACGGGCTGGCGGCGGGAGAGCGCCCAGATGACCGCGGAGCCCGCGATCAGCAGCGCGCCGGTGAGGACGATGCCCCAGGTGCCCTGCTTGGTGAGGAACTCGGCGCCCGCGCCGACCAGACCGGCGGCGGGGAGCGTGAGGCCCCAGGCGACGAACATGCGGGTCGCGGTCGACCAGCGGACGACGCCGCCCTTGCGGCCGAGGCCCGAACCCATCACGGCACCGGAGCAGGACTGGGTGGTGGAGAGCGAGAAGCCGAGGTGCGAGGAGGCCAGGATGACCGTCGCGGCGCTGGTCTGGGCGGCGAAGCCCTGCGGCGGCGCGAGGTCGGTGAGGCCCTTGCCCATGGTGCGGATGATGCGCCAGCCGCCCAGGTAGGTGCCGAGCGCGATGGCGACACCGGCCGAGACGATGACCCACAGGGGAGGGTTCGAGCCGGGCGCGATCACACCGCCGGTGACCAGGGCGAGCGTGATGATGCCCATGGTCTTCTGCGCGTCGTTCGTGCCGTGGGCCAGCGAGACCAGGCCCGCGGAGGTGATCTGACCGGCGCGGTAGCCCTTGGACGTCGCCCGCTCACCGGCCTTGCCGCTGATCCGGTACGTCAGCCGGGTGGCGAGCATCGCGGCGAGTCCGGCCACCAGCGGCGCGGCGACGGCGGGGAGCAGCACCTTGGTGACGACGGTCGAACCGTTCACCGACGACCAGCCGGCCGACATGACCGCGGCGCCGATCAGGCCGCCGAACAGTGCGTGGGAGGAGCTGGAGGGCAGACCCAGGAGCCAGGTCAGCAGATTCCACAGAATGGCGCCGACGAGCGCCGCGAAGATCACTTCGGTGCGGATGCCCTCTTCGTTGATGAGGCCGCCGGAGATCGTCCTGGCGACCTCCACGGAGAGGAACGCACCGACGAGGTTCAGCACGGCGGACATGGCCACCGCCGTCTTGGGCTTCAGGGCACCGGTCGAGATGGTCGTCGCCATCGCGTTGGCTGTGTCGTGGAAACCGTTCGTGAAATCGAACACGAGAGCGGTAACGATCACGATTCCGAGGAGGAGCGTGATGTGTTCCATTTACCCAGGCTTCTCTTGGACGTCAGTGGCACAGGGACCGTAGGCAACCTGGATGAACGGAAGATGAACTGAGGGGGGCAGTGGGGTGGCGTGATAGAGGTGCCGCCACTCCGCTTGTGTCGGAGTGGCGGCGAGAGGTCTCGAACAGAGGCGGAATTTGGGGGTCCGCTACCCCTTCTATCCCCTCGCGAACGCCCTGAGCTGGTTCAGGGATCCGTTGAAGAGATTCTGGTCACCCGGCAGGCTGCCGCCGTTGTCGTACTGCCAGAAGGTCCAGAAGTTCCAGCCGGACGGCAGCGACCCCGCCGACGAGCTGTACCGGGCCAGCCACAGCGGATGGTTCGCGGCGAACGCGGCGCTGTTGCCCGTGCACATCTTCCACCAGTTGTAGTTGGTGTAGATCACCGGCCGGCGGCCGGTCTGCCGCTTCACCTCGTTGCTGAAGGCCTTGATCCAGCTCACCATCTTGCTCTTGCTCAGGCCGTAGCACTTCTTCTTGCCGTACGGGTTGTACTCGATGTCCAGCGCGGGCGGCAGCGTCCAGCCGTCCGCCCGCCAGCCCCCGCCGTTGCGCACGAAGTACGCGGCCTGCGTCGTCCCGGAGGACTTGTGCGGCAGCGCGAAGTGGTACGCCCCGCGGATGATGCCCGCGCCGCGTGCCCCGTTGTACTGCTGGTTGTAGTACGGATTGCGGTACGTGTGCGACTCGGTGGCCTTCACATAGACGAACTTGGCGCCTTTGCTCTTCGCGCTCGACCAGTTGACGTTCTTCTGGTGCGAGGACACGTCGTGGCCCTTGGGCTTGGCGGCCGCCGAGGCCGGCACCTCCACGAGAGCGGTGCCACCGAGCGCCAATGTCGCCACGGAGGCGGCGACGAATCGGGCGCGCTGACGGGACGGTTTGCGATCACGAGCCATGTTTCCCCCCGGAATGGCGACGTGCACGAAAAATCTCCCAGAGGCTACTGGAAGATCCCTGAAAGCCCGTCGCATGCCGGTCATTCGCTCCCGGCAGGCGATTCATGCCCTTGTGTGACCTTTCGGATGCGTCGGTCGCGCCCTAAAGTGCCCCGCCCGCCCCGGGGTTGAGCCGCGCGGCTGGCAGGATCGCGGCATGGCTGAACAGCGGCGGGACACAGGAGACGGACGGGACTCGGGGGAGCGGGACGCGCCCCCGGCACGGGAGGCGCTGGAGCGGGCGTGGGACGAGCTCGTCGCGACGGCCCGTCGGACGGTGGCCGACGGTCTGGTCGTCGGCACCTCGGGCAACGTGTCGGTGCGCGTGGGCGACACCGTCCTGGTCACACCGAGCGGAGTCCCGTACGACCGGCTGGCCCCCGGAGACCTCTGCGGGGTCTCCCTCGACGGCCGACAGGTGCTCGGTTCGCTCGTTCCGACAAGCGAACTGCCCATGCATCTGGCGGTCTACCGCGCCACCGACGCGCGGGCCGTCGTCCACACCCACGCGGTGCACGCCACGGCCGTCTCGACCCTCGTCACCGAGCTGCCGCTCATCCATTACATGGCCGCCGCGCTCGGCGGTCCCGTCCGTGTGGCCCCCTACGCCACATACGGCACGGAAAAGTTGGCCGAGAACATGCTCCGGGCCCTCCTGGACCGCACCGCCTGTCTCCTTCAGAACCACGGCACCCTCACATACGGAGCCACTCTCCCCCAGGCCTACGACCGCACGGCCCAACTGGAGTGGATGTGCCGCCTCTGGCTGACAGCCTCCTCACTCCCCGGACACACACCCACACTGCTGACCCGGGAACAGCTGACGGAGGTGGCGGAACGCCTTGAGGGATACGGCCAGGGACGGTGACGGGGTACGTCCACTGGCGGTGGCGGGCGCCGGAGGGGCCGAGGTCGGGGCCGTGACGGTGGCGGGGTCGCGGTTGCGGTTGCGGTGGTGGCGGCGGGGCTTGGCCGCCGACCCTGGCCGGGTGGGCGTCGCTGTGTCTGAGTGTTCGCCGCAACGGCGCGCAGCCGACGCCACCGTCCCGACGCCACCGTTCCGGCGGTGCCGATCCCACGGGTCCCGGTGATCCCACCGATCCCGCCAACTGGTGATCCCACCGAACCCGGCGATTCCGACGGCCCCCTTCCACCTCACACTCCGCCGAGCCGCACCCGAACACTCCTGCCCCGCTCCACTGGCCGACAGCGGGCTCCGTCAGGAGACTGGACCCGTGCGCACCGTGAATCCGACGGCAGCAGCCGTCACCGTCGCCATAGCCGGCGCAGCCACCGTCGCCGCCGCCACGGTGGCGGTCGGTCGCTTCGCCAGCGACGCCGCTCTCAAGGCGCCGCCGGGCAAACCGCTGCCCACCGAACCCCGCCTCACCGTGCACTCCACGGCGGCGGGACAGATCACCCTCACCCGGGCCCTGGCCTCACAGCGCCCGGGCGTGTACGGCCTCGGCGGCGACGGCAGCCACGCGGTCGTCGGCCCGCTCCTGAGCGCCGCCCCACACTCCGCCGACACGGTCGTACGCCGACTGGAACGGGTCACGCACGGCACCCTGGAACCCGGGGACAAGGTGTGGTTCACCCCGGGTGTGCACATCGGCAACCCGAGCGCCGCCCTCGGCCTCGACCACGCCGACGTGGACGTCCCCGGCGAACTCGGAGCCCTGCCCGCCTGGTTCGTGCCCGCCGCCCGTGACACCTGGGTGATCACCGTGCACGGCCTCGGCGCCACCCGCGAACACCCCATGAACGTCATGGAGTTCCTGCACCGCCACCAGTTCCCCGTGCTCGACCTCGCCTACCGCGGTGACCTCGGCGCGCCCCGCCCTCCCGACGGTCTGAACCACCTCGGCGAGACCGAGTGGCGAGACCTGGACGCGGCCATCCGCTACGCCGTGCGCTACGGCGCCGAACGGGTCGTCCTGCACGGCTGGTCCACCGGCGCCACGATGGCCCTGCGCGCCGCGGCCCACTCGGCGCTGCGCGAGCGGATCTCCGGCCTCGTCCTGGACTCGCCCGTCCTCAGCTGGGAGACCACGCTGCGCGCCCTCGCCACGGCCCGCCGCACCCCCGGCGCCCTGCTGCCGCTGGCCGTCCGCGCCGCCCAGGGCCGCACAGGTCTGCACGGCGACCGCATCGAGGGCGCCGCCGACCCCGAACGCCTCAAGGTGCCGATCCTCGTCCTGCACGGCCCGGACGACACGGTCGCCCCCTGGGGCCCTTCACGCCGCCTCGCCCAGGCCCGCCCCGACCTCGTCACCCTGCACACGGTCCGGGGCGCCCCGCACGGCGCCATGTGGAACGCCGACCCGGCCGGCTACGAAGAGGCACTCCGCCGCTTCCTCACTCCCCTGATGTAGCGACCTCACCCGGCGGCCCCGTCCAGCGACCTGATCCACCTGATCTCCTGACGCGGCCCCCTCCCCGCCTCTCCCGGTCCGCTGCCGGCGCGTCCGTTCCACCCGGTCCCGAAGGTTCCGTTTAACTCCGTACCACCTACCCGTTCACGCCCCGGGAGTGCCCGCGGGGGCCGGTGCGCGGGCCACCTCTGTGGCCCCTTGTGGCATTCCGTTTGGGTTTTCGGACCGTCAACCGGAAGACTGCCCCCGTGACGTCCCGTATCCCGCGCGACTCCAGGCTCCGACTCGTCCGCCCGCGAACCCTGGCCGCCGCCCCCCGAGCGATGACCCAGAGGCCCACGCGCCGACCCGCACCCCGCCCGCCGGAAGGCACACCGGCACCCGCGGAACTCGCCCGCATGGCGCGTTCCGTACTCGCCGGCGCGGCCCGCGTCGCCCGGTGGGCCGACGCCGTCCTGAGCCCGGCCAAGGACCGCGAGGGCACCGCTTCCGGTGGCACCCCCGAGGGCGCAGGCACGCTCTCCGACGCGACCGCCCAACGGGCCGCCACCGATCTGGCCCTGACCCCGGTTCAGGTCCGCGCGGACTGGGACACGGCACGTCTCGCTGGCCTCGTCGAGGTGCACGGCGGCGTCGCGCGCCCCGGCTGGCGGCTGCGCGCCTGGAACCGTGACGACAGCGCCGTGCTGCGCGGCTGGGTCGCTCTCTTCGACGCCTGGTCGATCGCCCACCCCGGCCCCGACGGACGCGAGCCCGCCGCCGTCGCCGAGGTCGTCTCCGCGATGCCTCAGGTCCTCTCCTTCCTCCAGCTGTCCGCGGGCCCCGTCCCCGTACCGCAACTCCTCGACCTGCTTGAGCAGCGCGTCACGGAACTGCGAACCGAGCGCTGCGAGATCCCCTACGGCCCGCAGCCCGAGCCCGTCGAGAGCCCCGCCGAGGACACCCCGCTGGCCCCCCTCCTCGACTGGGCGCTGCACGCCATCGCCGACGTGGGCGCCCTCACCTGCGCCGACGGCCAGGCCACCCTCACCCCGCTCGGCAGCTGGGCGGTCTGGGTCAAGCTGGAGCAGATCTGCGTCGCCGCGCAGAGCCCCGCCGGGAACATCGAGCAGGGCGCCGAGGACATGCTCCGCGGCTGTGCCCAGCTGCGGCCGAACGCGGCCCGCGCCGAGTACCGCGCCTGGCTCGCCGCCCGCCCCGTCGGCAGCGCCGTCACCGAACTCCTCGACGCCGCCCGCGGCGAGGACGCCCTTCTGCGCGGACTCGCCTTCGAGGCCCTGCGCGTCGTCGGAGCCCCCGCCGAGCCCGATGTCCGCTCCGTGTCCGACGAGACCCATCTGCGGCCGTACGCCCTGCTGTGGCTCGCCGAGCACGACGGGCACGACCCCGAGGACGCCCACGAGGTACTGACCCGCGAGGAGGCCACCTGGCTGTGGGTCGACACGGCCGCGGCCGTCGCCGACCACGGCGAAGCCCCGCTTCTCGTACGGCACTTGGAGTCCGCCGTGCAGCCGACCGTGCCGGCGCTGCTCGACGAGGTGCGGGCGGTGGGGCATCCGCGCACCGTGCAGGTGCTGGTCGCGCTTGCCGCCGCCCATCCCGATCCGGCGCTCGCGAAGGCCGTGCGGCGGGCCGCGTTCCAGGTGCACACCGGGGGTAGCTAGCCGCTCCGCGGGGCGCTTTGTGGGGGTGCGTGATTTGGCTGCGGGTCCGTTGTGGCCGGTCGCGCAGTTCCCCGCGCCCCTCACGGAATGTGGGCGGGGCTTGGTTTTACGCCGTTATCTCCGGGGCGTACGTGCCGAAGCTCCAGATGTTGCCCTCGATGTCACGGGCCATGTAGTCCCGGGAGCCGTAGTCCTGGTCCGTCGGGGGCATCAGGATCTCCGCGCCGTGGGCGACGGCCTGCTGGTGGTGTGCGTCGATGTCGTCCACGACGACGTACACCCCGGTGTGCGTCGAGCCCTTCATCGCCTCGTCGAAACGGCCGCCGGTGCCTCGGGAGCCGAGCATCACCGCGCCGTTGCCCTGCACCAGCTCGGCGTGCAGGACCTTGCCGTCCTCGCCCTCGTAGACCGAGGCCTCGCTGAAGCCGAAGGCCTCCGTGAGCTGTTTGATCGCCGCCTTCGCGTCCGTGTACAGCAGTGTCGGGTAGATGCTCGGGCGCCCGCCGTCCGTGCCTGCCATGCCGATCACTCCCTCTGGTTCCGGTGCCGGAACATCGCCTGAATGTGACCTGCTCCACAGTCTTGCACCCGGCACTGACAACGCCCTGCCGAGCCGGATCCGGTCGGCCCCGACCCTGGTACCGCTCCTGGATGCCGTCCGCTGGCACAGGGCGGCCTTGCGCTGGGTGGTGCCCGCCCCAAGGGGCACCGTCCTCCCACCCGCGCGGGCGGTACGGCGCGGAGTGGTGCTCCTGGTCGCGCGGCCTGCCCGGGAAGGGACCGGACCGCCCAGCTGATCGCGGTGGACGGCCGCGGCCGGATCACCCCGGACCGCACCCCGTTGGGCAATGAGCGTCACACTTCCGAACACCCGCACGCAGAAAAAGTGGTTGCACGGCCCCGTTAGACTTGGCCCATGGCCATTCTCCTCGCGCACTAGACGGCGTGACCGATCTCAGCCGCCCACCCCGTCATCAACCCTGCCCAGGAGTATGTCCGTGATTTCCGCCTCCGGTGTCGAACTGCGTGCCGGCGCCCGCGTCCTCATCGAGTCCGCCACCTTCCGCATCACCAAGGGCGACCGCATCGGTCTGGTCGGCCGTAACGGCGCCGGCAAGACGACCCTCACCAAGGTCCTCGCCGGCGAGGGCACCCCCGCCGGCGGCACCGTCACCCGCTCCGGCGAGGTCGGCTATCTCCCGCAGGACCCGCGCACCGGCGATCTCGACATGCTGGCCAGCGACCGCGTCCTGTCCGCACGTGGCCTGGACACCCTGATCCGCAAGATGCGCGAGAACGAACAGCGCATCGCGAACGGCTCGGGAGCCACCCGCGAGAAGGCGATGCGCCAGTACGAGCGCCAGGAGACGGAGTTCCTCACCAAGGGCGGATACGCCGCCGAGGCCGAGGCCGCCACCATCGCCGCCGCGCTCAACCTGCCCGACCGGGTGCTCGGCCAGCCCCTCCACACGCTCTCCGGTGGTCAGCGCCGCCGTATCGAGCTGGCCCGCATCCTCTTCTCGGACGCGGACACCCTGCTCCTCGACGAGCCGACGAACCACCTCGACGCCGACTCGATCGTCTGGCTGCGCGACTACCTGAAGACGTACCGAGGCGGCTTCATCGTGATCTCCCACGATGTCGAACTCGTCGAGACGGTCGTCAACAAGGTGTTCTATCTGGACGCCAACCGCGCCCAGATCGACGTCTACAACATGGGCTGGAAGCTCTACCAGCAGCAGCGCGAGGCCGACGAGAAGCGCCGCAAGCGCGAGCGGCAGAACGCCGAGAAGAAGGCCTCCGCGCTCCACTCGCAGGCCGACAAGATGCGCGCCAAGGCCACCAAGACCGTCGCCGCCCAGAACATGGCCAAGCGGGCGGACAAGCTCCTCGCGGGCCTGGAGGCCGAGCGGAAGTCCGACAAGGTCGCCAAGCTGCGCTTCCCCGAGCCGTCCCCGTGCGGCAAGACCCCGCTGATGGCCGAGGGCCTGTCGAAGTCGTACGGCTCGCTGGAGATCTTCACCGACGTCGACCTGGCCATCGACAAGGGCTCCCGCGTGGTCATCCTGGGGCTGAACGGCGCCGGCAAGACGACCCTGCTCCGCCTCCTCGGCGGCGCCGAGAAGCCCGACACCGGGCAGGTCATAGAGGGTCACGGCCTCAAGCTCGGCTACTACGCGCAGGAGCACGAGACCCTCGACCCCGCCCGCACGGTCCTGGAGAACATGCGCTCCGCGGCCCCCGACCTGGACCTGGTCGAGGTCCGCAAGACCCTCGGCTCGTTCCTGTTCTCCGGCGACGACGTGGACAAGCCGGCCGGGGTCCTCTCCGGCGGCGAGAAGACCCGCCTCGCGCTCGCCACGCTCGTGGTGTCGTCGGCGAACGTCCTGCTCCTCGACGAGCCGACGAACAACCTCGACCCCGCCAGCCGCGAGGAGATCCTCGGCGCCCTGCGCACCTACAAGGGCGCCGTCGTCCTCGTCACCCACGACGAGGGCGCCGTCGAGGCGCTCCAGCCGGAGCGGATCATCCTGCTGCCCGACGGCGTCGAGGACCTGTGGGGCTCCGACTACGCGGATCTGGTGGCCCTCGCCTGAGCCCCGCACGGCCCACCGAAGCGGTCATCGGTGCTTGATCGAAGCTTGATCGAACCACTGATCAACTGCGTATGGATCATTCGGCTTATCCGTGATCCATCATCTGTGTGAGATCTCCTCGTACCGAGGTGTGTCCTACATCGATTTTCCGGCCGGGCCCTTTATTCCCAAGGGCCCGGCCGTCGCGCGTCGCTGACCTGGGATTTTGTGAATGAACCCGTTCGGCCGTACGGGCAGGCACGGGCGGAATTCCGTATTCCGCTCATGGTGGCGGGCTTCCAAGACCCAAAGCTTGTCGCACGGACCTTGCCGAATGGGTGGCCAGGAAGCTCTTGAGGGGTGATCATGAGAAGTCCAGAGCGCACTTCCCATGAGGAGGCACGGGTGGCCGAGACTCTGAAGAAGGGCAGCCGGGTAACCGGCGCCGCGCGCGACAAGCTCGCGGCAGACCTGAAGAAGAAGTACGACTCCGGTGCGAGCATCCGGGCGCTGGCCGAGGAGACCGGCCGCTCGTATGGCTTCGTACACCGGATGCTCAGTGAATCGGGCGTCACGCTCCGTGGGCGTGGCGGAGCGACGCGGGGCAAGAAGGCCGCGTCGGCCTGACGCCGGGCGGCTCCTCGTTCTCCGATGGTGGCCACCCGGTCGGTCGATTGACCGCCCGGGTGGTTACTGTGCAGTCACTTAAGGGTGTGCTTCTACAGCACCCTCTCTGACCGCACTCATCGGAGGCGCCCCCATGGCTTCGTTCGACCCGCTGCTCGACAAGGACGGCGTACGGCTCACCGTCGACGACGCGATCGCCACGGTGACGCTGACCAACCCGGCCAAGCGCAACGCGCAGAGCCCCGCTCTGTGGCGGGCACTGGCCGAGGCGGGGCAGTTGCTGCCGGGCACCGTCCGTGTTGTCCTGCTGCGCGCGGAAGGCAAGTCCTTCTCCGCGGGGCTCGACCGGCAGGCGTTCACGCCCGAGGGGTTCGACGGCGAGCCGTCCTTCATCGATCTCGCGCGCCGTTCGGACGCCGAGTTCGACGCTGCCATCGCCGAGTACCAGGAGGGTTTCACCTGGTGGCGACGGAGCGACATCGTGTCCATCGCCGCCGTGCAGGGGCACGCCATCGGGGCGGGCTTCCAGCTCGCACTCGCCTGTGACCTGCGCGTCGTCGCGGACGACGTGCAGTTCGCCATGCGCGAGACCAGCCTCGGGCTCGTACCCGACCTGACGGGCACGCATCCGCTGGTGGGGCTCGTCGGGTACGCGCGTGCGCTGGAGATCTGTGCGACCGGGCGGTTCGTGACGGCCGAGGAGGCGCAGCGGACCGGGCTCGCCAGTATCGCCGTGCCGGCCGATCAGCTCGACGATGCCGCGCGTGATCTCGCTGGGGCGCTGCTTGCCGCGCCCCGGGACGCGCTGATCGAGACCAAGGCGTTGTTGCAGGGGGCCGTGGGGCGTACGTACGAGGATCAGCGGGTTGCCGAGCGGGCGGCTCAGGGGCGGCGGTTGAGGGACCTCGCCGGAGTGGGTGACTGAGGTTGATTGTCGTGTGCGGGTGCGTGGGGGCTTGTCGCGCAGTTCCCCGCGCCCCTAAATGCCCGGTCGTACCGCTGTTAGCAGTGCTGCCACCGATGGGTGATCCGGTAGTGCCTCGGTGACCCTCGTGCGGACTTCTCTCGCCACGTCCAGCGTGCGCGCGGACGCCCCCGTTTCGAACTCCACGCGGACATGGCGGCGGGGGAGGGCCGCGGTGCCGGAGCCGGCTGCGATGTGGACCGCGGCCAGGCGGGTGACGCCAGGGACGGCCCGTACGGCGGCCGCCACGCGGGACTCGTCGGCGTTCAGCCGGAGGTCAGGGGCCCCGGAGCGTCCGTCGGGCTCCTCCTCGTCCGGCGTGCCCGGAGCCTCCTCCAGCAGGCCCGTCACCCGTAGGTCCACCTCTGTGACCCTCAGGCCCAGTCGGTCCGTCGCGGCCGCGGTGAGAGCCGTTCGCAAGCGGGATGCGGTTGCCGGGAGGGGTTCCGCGGGGGTGGCCGCGAAATCCGCCGTGATGCGCAGAGGGCCCGGAGGGAGCGCGCTCGGGGGCGGCGGGACGGCCGGCTCGGGTGCGCTGTCCGGGTCGGCGAGGGAGAGGCGTACGGCGGTGAGGCGTACGCCCGGCACGTCGCGGGCCGCGCGGCGCAGTACCGCGGTGACCGCCGCCTCGGTGATCCACGCGCCGTCCTGCGGGCCCCCTAGGGGCAGCAGTCTGCCGAGGCCGAGCTGTTCTCTGACCGCCTGGGTCCATCGGTCCACCGTCATTGCCCCAGCCTGCCGCATCCCCGGCGCGCGACCGGGTAACCCGACTTAGTGTGGGCGGAGGGGCCTACCGAAAGGGATGCACGGCTATGAGCGACACGACTCAGCGGAAACGGCCGGAGACCCCCGAGGTCGAGCAGCCGGACCAGCAGCTCAGGAAGACCAGCGTGACCAAGCGCGGCGGTGGAGATCCTGCCGGCCGGGGGCGTACCACCATCGCCGACGGTGTGGTCGAGAAGATCGCCGGGCTGGCCGCCCGCGACGTTCTCGGCGTGCACGCGATGGGCAGCGGTATCTCGCGGACCTTCGGGGCCGTGCGCGACCGTGTCCCCGGCGGCGGTTCGAAGTCCGCCACCCGCGGTGTGAAGGCCGAGGTCGGCGAGGTGCAGACCGCGCTCGACCTGGAGATCGTCGTCGACTACGGAGTGTCCATCGCCGACGTCGCCCGTGACGTTCGGGAGAACGTCATCGCGGCCGTCGAGCGGATGACGGGCCTTGAGGTCGTCGAGGTCAACATCGCGGTCAGCGACGTCAAACTGCCGGAGGAAGAGGACGAGGAACCGGAGACCAGGCTCCAGTGACGCCGTACCAGTGATGTGCTGGTGCTCGCCGGTGACCTGCCCGTGTCCGCTAGTGACCTGCTGAGGAGCGCACCATGAGCTTGGCCGTGATCGGCATGATCGCCGGAATGGCGCTGGGCTTCGCCGGGTACTTCGGCGGGTTCGGTGCCTTCCTCCTGGTGGCGGCACTGGGCGCCATCGGCTTCGTCGTGGGCCGGTTCCTCGAAGGGGACCTCGACCCCGGTGACTTCTTCCGCACCCGCGGCACCCGCGACGACCGGCGGCGGTGACGCACGTGTCCGGTGAGTCCACCGCGGCCGGGGAGGCCGGTGAGCCCGCCGGGTCCCGTGCGGTCGTCCGGCCCGGCAGTCCCGGCCGGACCGTCGTCGCGGCCGAGCGGGGCGCGCTCCGGATCGCCGACCGGGTCGTCGCGAAGATCGCCGCGCGCGCGGCGCGCGAGGCCCTCGGCGTCGGCGGGCCGCCGCCCGACGCCGCGTCCCCGCACGCCACCGTGATCGTCCACCACGAGGTCGCCCGTGTCCGGGTCAGTCTCGAACTCGACTACCCCTCCGACATCGGTGGCCAGTGCGCTGCCGTGCGTCACCAAGTCGTTCAGCGGGTAGAGGCGTTGGCGGGAATGGAAGTGCCCGAGGTCGCCGTCCAGGTGGAGCGGCTCCACTCGGCGCAGACGCGCGGCGCGGCACAGGGGAGGACGCAATGAGCGAGTCCCACGGCTCCGAGAGCACCCAGCACCTGCCCGTCATCGAGAAGGCGGCCGAGACCGAACTCGGCCAGTCGGCCTCCGCGGCGGACTACAAACCCCTGCCCGTCCTCGAAGACGCCGATGGCGCGGAAGGCCGCTTCTGGTCGGCCCGCCGCGTCCCCGCGGGCATCCTCGCGCTGCTGGTCGTGGCCGGCGCGGGCCTCCTGCTGTACGACGTCGTCGCGGTCCGCGTGGACCGGCCCGCCATGCACTGGCGCAGGTCCCTGGCCCACGAACTCGCCGAGCGGCCCCTCGACGACACCTGGGTCCTCGTCTGCGCGGGTGTCGCGACGGCCCTCGGCGTCTGGCTGCTCGTGCTCGCCGCGACACCGGGCCTGCGGGACGTCCTGCCGATGCGTCGCGCCCACGCCGACGTACGGGCCGGCCTCCACCGGGGCGCCGCCGCCATGGTGCTGCGCGACCGGGCCATGGAAGTGTCCGGCGTGCGGTCGGTGCGGGTCCGGGTGGGGCGTACGAAGGTCGACGTCCGCGCGGTGTCGCACTTCCGTGAACTCGACGACGTACGCGCCGATCTGGACGACACGCTCGCCGACGGCATCAGGGGACTCGGGCTCGCCCGGCGCCCCGCGCTGTCGGTGCATGTCGCCCGGCCGGGCCGGAAGGGATGAGCCGGATGCTGAGGATCGTGAACCGGGTGCTGCTGGGCCTCGCGGGCCTGCTCCTCGTCGTGTTCGGCGGCTCCGCGCTGGCCGTCGGCCTCGGCGCGGACCCGCCCTCGTGGTGGATCCACGACGGACGGCACGACGTGCTGTTGAGCGACGCGGACCGGGCGCGTTGGCGGGACGACGGCTGGTGGTGGCCCACCGTCATCGCCGTACTCGCCGTGACCGTGCTGCTCGCCCTGTGGTGGCTCACCGCCGTACTGCGGCGGCGCCGGCTCGCCGAGGTGCTCGTCGACACCGGCGACGGCGAGGGCGCGCTGCTGCGGGGCCGGGCGCTTGAGGGCGTACTGGCCGGTGAGGCGGGCGCGTTGGACGGGGTCGAGCGGGCCCACGTCTCCCTCACCGGGCGCCGCACCGTCCCCGAGGCCCGCGTCCAACTCCTCCTGGAGCCCCACGCCGACCCCGGAGACGCCCTCCACCGGATGACCACAGAGGCCCTGGCCCACGCAAGAGACTCGGCGGGCCTGGCAACTCTCCCGGCAGAGGTCCGCCTGCGCGGGGTCAAGCACGCTGCGGAACGGGTCAACTGAGGCGCGCCCTTTAGGGGCGCGGGGAACTGCGCGACAAGCCCCGACCGACCCGCACCCACAAAGCGACCCGCACCCTCAGAACCCGTGCCGAGCCCCACCATCAACAGGCACCATGATCCCCGTCAGATAAGAAGCAGCCGGAGACAGCAGGAACGCGGCCGTCCGGCCGAACTCCTCAGGCGTCCCGTACCGACGGAGCGGAATCCGCGCCTCATTGGCGGCCCGCGCCGCCTCCGGATCCGGCGCGTACCCATCCAGCTCGCGCACGCGATCCGTGTCGATCCGGGCCGGCAACACCCCGACCACCCGAATCCCCCGCGGCCCCAGCTCGTCGGAGAGCGACTTGGCGAACCCCGCGAGACCGGGACGCAGGCCGTTGGAGATGGTCAGCCCAGGGATCGGCTCGTGCACCGAACCGGAGAGCACGAACCCGATGACCCCGCCCTCGCCGAGCTCCGCGGCGGCCGCGCGGGCCAGCCGGACCGCGCCCAGGAAGACGGACTCGAACGCCGACTGCCACTGCTCGTCGGTGTTGTCGGCGACGAACCCGGGCGGCGGGCCCCCGACGCTGATCAGGATGCCGTCGAAACCGTCGAAGCGCTCGCGCGCGGCCGCGATCAGGCTCTGCGGGGCCGTCGGGTCGGAGTTGTCCACGGCCACGCCGTGCGCGTTCGGGCCGAGGGCCGTCGCGGCCTCGGTCACCGTCTTCTCGTCGCGTCCCGTGACGATCACCTTCGCGCCGTCGCCGACGAGTTCACGCGCGGAGGCGTGGCCCAGGCCGCGCGTTGCTCCGGTGACGACGTAGACGCGGTCCTTCAGTCCAAGATCCATGGCTCTATCCTGCCCCCTCCTCATCGGACCCTCCAGCCCCTCCCCGGTCCCCTTCCCCGTCGAACAGGGCGAGGGCGGTGCCCACCAGGCCGATGTGGCTGAACGCCTGCGGGAAGTTGCCGAGCTGGTGGCCGGCCACGGGGTCGTACTCCTCGGCCAGCAGCCCCACGTCGTTGCGGAGCGCGACGAGCCGCTCGAACAGGTTGCGCGCCTCCTTCGTACGGCCCGTCAGATGCAGCGCGTCCGCGAGCCAGAACGAGCAGACGATGAACGAGCCCTCGTTGCCCGGCAGCCCGTCGATGGCCGTCGGGTCCGAGTCGTACCGGCGCACCAGACCGTCGCGCGTGAGCTCCGCCCGGACCGCGTCGACCGTGCCGACCACCCGCGGATCGTCCGCTGGCAGGAAGCCGAGGCGGGGGATCAGCAGCAGTGCGGCGTCCAGTTCGCGGGAGCCGTACGACTGCGTGAACGTGTTGCGCTCCGGGTCGTAGCCGCGCTCGCACACCTCGCGGTGCACCTCGTCGCGCATCGCGCGCCAGCGGTCCACGTCACCGCTCAGACCCGGGTTCTCCTCCAGCGTGCGGACCGTGCGGTCGGCGGCCACCCACGCCATCACCTTCGAGTGCACGAAATGGCGGCGCGGACCCCGGACCTCCCACAGCCCCTCGTCCGGCTCGCGCCACGCCGACCAGAGGAAGTCCATCAGCGCCTGGCGCAGCCGCCACACGTGCGGCTTGGCGGGCAGACCCGCGTGCTGCGCGAGGGTGAGCGAGTCGATCACTTCGCCGTACACGTCGAGCTGCGACTGCCGTACGGCGTGGTTGCCGATCCGGACCGGCGCCGAGCCGCGGAAACCGGGCAGCCACGCCAGCTCGAACTCGGGGATCCGCCGCTCGCCCGCCAGGCCGTACATGATCTGCAGCTCCGCGGGGTCGCCCGCCACCGCGCGCAGCAGCCAGTCGCGCCAGGCCGCAGCCTCCTCCTGGTAGCCGCAGGCGAGCAGCGCGCCCAGGGTGAGCGTGGAGTCGCGCAGCCAGCAGTAGCGGTAGTCCCAGTTGCGTACGCCGCCGACCTCCTCGGGCAGCGACGTCGTGGGCGCGGCGACGATGCCACCGCTCGGCGCGTAGGTGAGGGCCTTGAGGGTGATCAGGGAGCGTACGACGGCGTCCCGGTGCGGTCCGTCGTAGCGGCAGCGGGCCACCCACGCCTGCCAGTCCGAGACGCTCTCGGCCAGCGCCTCGTACGGGTCGACGCGCGCGGGGCGCGGCTCGTGCGAGGGGTGCCAGGTCAGTACGAAGGCGACCTGCTCGCCCTCGGCGACCTCGAACTCCGAGTGCGTACCGAAGTCCTTGCCCCAGGTGCGCACCTCGGGCTCGCTGCGCAGCCACACCGAGTCCGGGCCCGCGACGGCCACCCGGTGGCCGTCGGACCTGCGCATCCACGGCACGATCGAGCCGTAGTCGAAGCGCAGTCGAAGTGTGCTGCGCACGGTGACCCGGCCCTTGAGACCTTCGACGATCCGTACGACGTCGGGGGCGCGGTCGCGCTGGGGCATCAGGTCGGTGACGCGTACCGTGCCGCCCTCGGTCTCCCACTCGGTGTCGAGCACGAGGGAGTCCGTGCGGTAGGCGCGGCGGGTGCAGACGTCCGCTCCTTTGGGCGCGATCCGCCAGTGGCCGTTCTCTTTGTCTCCGAGCAGTTTCGCGAAACAGGCCGCCGAGTCGAACCGCGGGAGACAGAGCCAGTCGATCGACCCGTCCCGTCCGACCAGGGCTGCGGTCTGGTGGTCGCCGATGAGGGCGTAGTCCTCGATGGATGTGTGCACGTGTGCCGGGTTCCCGGCGATTGTGGCGATCAATCCAGGCCGTTCGAGAAGTGCGGGTCCGTTGTGGCTGGTCGCGCAGTTCCCCGCGCCCCTTACGGGGCGCGGGCCCCGCTTCTCAGACCGTGGCCGGTTCCGCCTCCGGCTCGGATTCCGCGGTGGCCGCCTCCGCGAGGTCGCGGCGTTCGCGGCGGACCAGGACGACCCAGCCGACGGGGACGCCCGCGGCGAAGAGCCACCACTGGATCGCGTACGCCATGTGGGGGCCGATGCCGCTGTGGTCGGGCTCCGGGATCAGTTCGGGGGTGTCGTTCTTCGGCTCCGGCGCGGTCAGCTCGACGTAGCCGCCGAGGACCTGCTTGCCGAGCGCCTTCGCCTGCTGCTCGCTGTTGATCAGCATGACCATACGGTCGGGGAGGCCGCGGACGTCCTTGATGCCGCTGTCGGCGGTCGTCTCGTCGGCCATCAGCCGACCCGTGACGGTGGTCTCGCCCTTCGCGGGCGCGGGCACCTTCGGGAACTCGGTCTGCGCGCCGTCCGCCGGGATCCAGCCTCGGTTCACCATGAGGACCTTGCCGTCGTCCAGGACGAACGGGGTCAGTACGTGGAAGCCGACCTCTTCGTCGGAGTTGGTGCGGCGCCGGACGACGACCTCGTCCGCGGTGTCGAAAGTGCCCTTCGCGGTCACCCGGCGGTAGAGGTCGTCGCGCTTGACCGCCCGGCCGGGCGCGGTGAGCGACTCGGCGGGGACCGGCTTCGCGGACAGCGAGTCCGAGATCACCTTGTTCAGCGCGACCTTGTGCTCGTGGCGGTGCAGCTGCCAGAAGCCCAGCTCGATCATCGTCGGGATGAGCGCGAGCATGATGAGGGTGAGGATCACCCACTGCCGGGACAACAGGAAGCGGTACACCCCACGACCGTACAACTCGGTCATGGGGTGTCGAGCGGGAGGGGTGGCTTGGAGGCGTGTGGTTCGGTCGGGGCGGTTCAGACCTTGTCGATGATCCCCACCTTCCCCTCCGCGCGGGCGCAGTGGCCCCCGCAGTACCAGTGGCCCTCGACCTCGACGCCCTGGCCGATGATCTGGACCCGGCAGTGCTCGCAGATGGGCGCCATGCGGTGGATGGCGCAGGAGAAGCAGTCGAAGACGTGCACCGCGCCCTGCGCGTGCACCTCGAACGTCATGCCGTAGTCGTTTCCGCAGACCTCACAACGTGCCATGCGCCACAGGGTGGGCCGCCGGGGCGGCACGGGCGAGCGGTCGCCGGGCGAGTCGCCCCCCAATCACCCGTACGACCGGATGCTTGTATCCGCCCCGCAGGACCGGATGCCCGTGTTCGCCCCGCGCGATCCGCGTTCCCCGCCGCGACCGGGAGCCGCTACGCCTTCGACGCCGGTTCCACGTCCCGCAGCAGCTGGCCGAACGCGGCCTCGTCGACGACCGGGGTGCCGAACTGGCGGGCCTTGACCACCTTGGACGTACCGGAGTCCGGGTCGTTCGTCACGAGGAGGCTGGTGAGCCGGGACAGGCTCGTCGCGACATGCAGTCCGGCCTCGACGGCGCGGTCCTCCAGGAGGTCGCGCTCGACCGAGGTGTCCCCGGAGAACGCGATGCGCATGCCCTGCTTGAGCTGCTTGCCCGGTTCGTACCGCCCCGGGTTGGGATAGGGGCAGGCGGGCCGCTTGCGCGAGGGACGCCAACTCCCGGACGGATAGCCCCCCGACGAGTAGCCGCCGGAGGAATGGCCTCCGGCCTGGCGGCCGATCCGCGGCGCCGACCGGTCCGTCCACTCCGTAAGCGGCCGGCATTCGAGCAGCGGCAGCCGTACGCCCCCGCGCGCGGCGGCATGCAGGCTCGGCCGGAACGCCTCGGCCAGCACGCGCGCGTCGTCCAGCGCGTGGTGCGCGCGCTGCTGTACGACGCCGAAGTGCGCCGCGAGCGACTCCAGCTTGTGGTTGGCCAGCGGCAGGCCCAGCTCCTTGGACAGCGCGATGGTGCACAGCCGCTGACGGACCGGCGCCTCGCGCTCCGCGCGCGCGTACTCCCGCGCGATCATCGACCAGTCGAACACCGCGTTGTGCGCGACGAGGACGCGGCCGTCGAGGCGGGACGCGAACTCCTCGGCGATCTCCGGGAACAGGGGCGCACCTTCGAGCACGTCGCTCGTCAGACCGTGGATCCACACCGGCCCCGGGTCCCGCTCCGGATTGACCATCGTGTACCAGTGGTCCTCGACCTCGCCGCGCGCGTCCAGCCGGTAGACCGCGGCCGACACTATGCGGTCGTCGCGGGCCAGTCCTGTGGTCTCCACGTCGACGACCGCGTATCCCTGCGGATACGCGGCCGGCCACGGGGTGGTGGACGGTGCGGTCTGATGGTCTTCGAGCATGGTCACTGAGGATAAGGGGCGCGACTGACAGTCCTGTCCCCGGAGTCCTGGCCCGGGCCGGATCCGGAGTCCGACGCCCCGTCACCAGCCCCTGCCAACAACCCGGCCACCAGCGCCTTCACGGAGAGGACGAACAGCTTCTCCGTGTCGATGGCCCGCGCGAGGGTGCGGGCGAGCGCCGGGTCCTCCTCCGCCGTACGCGCCCCCCACAGCTCCTCCTCGCCCGGGTGCTGCGCCGGAGCGCGCTCACGGTTGCGCTCGACCAGCACATGCCCGACGACGTGGAACTGCACGGCCCGTACGACATCGGCGGCACGGGGCCCGCGCAGTCCCGCCGCGTGCACCTCGTGCACCAGGGCCTGCTGCGCGGGCAGGAACATCCGTTCCGTCAGACCGCGTTCGTGCACCATCGCGACGAGGTGCGGACGGTCGCGCAGCCGTCGGTGCAGGGCGCGCGCCACGGACACGATGCGCCCCGCCGGGGTGCGTCCGACGGGCCGGATCTCGCCCAGCTCGGCGATGGTGCGCTCGACCAGCGCGTCGAGCAGCGACTCGCGGTTGCCGACGTGCCAGTAGATCGAGGTCACCGCCGTGCCCAGTTCGGCGGCGAGCTTCCGCATCGTCAGAGTCTCCGGACCGTGCTGCTTCACCAGGTCCGCCGCGGCGGCCAGGACCTCCTCGCGGGTCAGTGCCGGTCTTGCCATGACGCCCCCAAGTTCCTGTCGCGCACGAGTATTTACCCTTCGCGAGGTCTGCTGTAACTGTGTTACAGGTGACGGCCCATCAGAGAAGGACGGTCGGAGAAGGGCGGTACGACATGGCACGCGTACGGTACGGCGCGCGGACCGAGGCGGAGATCGGTGCCGCGCGCACCGCGAACTCCCGGCTCCCCGACATCTGGTCCACCGGTGTGGTGGCCGTCTGGGAGAGCGACCCGGACGCGGTCGCGGCGGTCCTGCCGCCCCCACTCAAACCCACCGGGCGGCCCCTGGTCCGGGTGAACATCAGCAAGGTCGACCTGCCCGGATACCCCCTGGGCGCAGGCTCGTTCGCGGTCGCCGCGGCGCACGACGGGGTCGAGGGCTGGTATCCGCTCGTCATGCCGATGACCCACGAGCGGGCCCTCATCGGCGGCCGCGAGGTCTTCGGAGAGCCCAAGAAGCTCGGCGAGGTGACGGTCGAGCGCGACGGTCTCGTCGTACGCGCCGCCCTCGCCCGGCACGGCATCGAGTTCGTGGAGGTGCGCGGCGCGGTCAGCGGCGCGCTGCCCCTGCCGGAGCCGACGCGGAAGACCGACTTCTACTTCAAGTTCCTTCCGGCGGTGGACGGTTCGGGCTTCGACGCCGACCCCGTACTCGTGCACTGCGTGCGCAACGAGAAGGTGCGCAGGCTGGAGCGGATCACCGGTGACGTCGTCCTCCGGGAGTCCATGTACGACCCGGTCGCCGACCTCCCCGTGCGCGAACTCGTCGGGATCACCCTCGGCGAGAAGACGACGGACCAGCAGGGCAGGGTCGTCGAACGGGTCGACGGGCAGGCCCTGTTGCCGTACATCCACCAGCGCTACGACGACCGGCGGCAGATTCTCGACGGGCCGCCCGAGGGGAGCACCTGAATGGAACTGAGGGCGGGACAGGTCGCCGTCGTCACCGGAGCCGCCAGCGGCATCGGGCTGGCGATGGCACGGCGGTTCGCGGCCGAGGGGCTGAAGGTCGTCCTCGCCGACGTGGAGGAGGGCGCCCTGGAGAAGGCCGCCGCGGGGCTGCGCGAGGACGGGGCCGTGGTGCACGCGCGCGTGGTCGACGTCGGCGAGCGCGAGGAGGTCGTCGCGCTCGCCGAGGAGACGTACGAGCGGTTCGGCGCCGTGCACGTCCTGTGCAACAACGCCGGAGTCGGCTCGGGCGCCGAAGGCCGCATGTGGGAACACGACCCGAACGACTGGAAGTGGGCGTTCGCGGTCAACGTCTGGGGCGTCTTCCACGGCGTCCAGGCCTTCGTGCCGCGGATGCTGGCCGGCGGCGAACCCGGCCACATCGTCAACACCTCGTCCGGCGACGGCGGCATCGCGCCCCTGCCCACCGCCTCCGTGTACGCCGTCACCAAGGCGGCCGTCGTGACGATGACCGAGTCGCTGTACGCGCACCTGAGGGCCGAGCACGCGCGCGTGGGGGCCTCCGTGCTCTTCCCGGGGCCCCACATGCTCCGTACGGGTCTGTGGGAGTCGCACCGCAACAGGCCGGTCCGGTACGCGAAGCAGAAGCCCCGCAGGACCCCGTACCGCAGCCTCGACCAGTGGGAGGCCGCGATGAAGGAGGCGGGGAAGGACGTGCGGTTCACGCCGGTCGAGGAGGTCGCCGACTTCGTGGCGGACGGCATCCGGGCGGACCGCTTCTGGCTGCTGCCCGAGAGTGAACACAGCGACCGGCAGATCCGGGCGCGGTCGCGGTCGATGCTCGACCGCGCCGATCCGGCGTACCTGGAGAACTTCATTCTCGACTGAGGACTGGACCGGACCGAGGAGCCGCAACATGGCCTCTACGACAGAGCCCTACCTGATCATCTCCTCCGACTGCCACGCCGGACTGCCCACCGAGGAGTACCGGCCCTATCTGGACGCCCGATTCCACCGGGAGTTCGACGAGTTCCTCGCGGGCCGCGACCGCCGCCGCGAGGAGATGACGCGGCTCGGCATCCGCAACGAGGCGTTCGCGAACAAGTGGTTCCAGGACAACGAGGAGGGCCTGCGCGGCGGTTGGGACTCGGCGCAGCGGCTCAAGGAGCTGGACGGCGACGGAGTGGCGGCGGAGGTCGTCTTCCCCGACGCCGACGCGGTCGACAGCCAGACGGCCGCTCCCTTCGGGGTGGGCCTCGGCCTCTCCGGCGACCAGGACCCGGAGTTGGGCATGGCGGGCGCGCAGGCCCACAACAGGTGGCTGGCCGACTTCGTGGGCGAGAACCCCGAACGGCACTGCGGAGTCGCCCTGTTGCCCGTCACGGCCCCCACCGAGCGGGTCGTCGCCGAGGTGTACCGCGCCAAGGAGTCGGGCCTCGGTGCCCTGATGATCCCCTCCATGTGGGTCGACAAGGAGCCGTACCACGACCGCCGTTACGACCCCGTGTGGGCCGCGGCGGCTGAGTGCGCCATGCCCGTGCTGACGCACTCCGGGGCCGCACCCCGCCACGAGTACGGCGACCACCTCGGGATCTACGTGAGCGAGGTGACCTGGTGGCCGGCCAGGCCGCTGTGGTTCCTGCTCTGGTCCGGTGTCTTCGAGCGCCACCCCGGGCTCAAGTTCGGTGTGGCGGAGTCGGGTTGCTGGTGGCTGCCGAACCTCCTGTGGTTCATGGACCGCCTGTACCTGGGCGCGCACGGCGGCAAGAAGCTGTCCCCCTTCGCGGAGCTGACGCGTCCGCCGCACGAGTACCTGGATCGCCAGGTCTTCGTCTGCGCGACCAACACCAAGCGGCGCGAACTCGCCCAGCGCTACGAGATCGGCGTCGACAACATCCTCTGGGGCAGCGATTTCCCGCACCCCGAGGGGACGTGGCCCGACACGCGCGCGTGGCTGTCGCGCACGTTCCACGACATCCCGGTGGCGGAGACGCGCCGCATGCTGGGCCTCGCGGCGGCCGAGGTCTTCGGCTTCGACACCGGGAAACTGGCCCCGCTCGCGCGGCGGATCGGCCCGACCCCGGCCGAACTCGGCCAGTCCGAGGACCAGTCGGCCGTCGAGGCCTCCTGGGCCCGCTCCCGAGAGGTGGGCCGGCACTGGCTGACGGACCACGACTTCCCGGTCCTGGGGGTGACCCCATGAGCAAGGACTCAGTGACCGGGAAGCCTGTGAACGAGAACGCCGTGCGCAAGGACCTCCTGAATGACGACCGGTACACCGTCATCTCGGCCGACTGCCACGCGGGCGCCGATCTCCTCGACTACAAGCCGTACCTGGCCGGTCGGTACCACGAGGAGTTCGACGCCTGGGCGGCCTCGTACGTCAATCCGTACGAGGACCTGATGGCCGACACGGCCGACAAGAACTGGAACTCGGAGCGGCGGCTCGCGGAGCTGGAGCAGGACGGGATCGTCGCCGAGGTCGTCTTCCCGAACACCATCCCGCCGTTCTTCCCGTCGGGTTCGCTGATGGCGCCCGCGCCGACGGCCGAGGAGTTCGAGCGGCGCTGGGCGGGACTGCGGGCCCACAACCGCTGGCTGGCGGACTTCTGCGCGGCTGCCCCCGGTCGGCGGGCGGGCGTCTTCCAGATCCTCCTGAACGACGTCGAGGAGGCGGTGAGGGAGATCAGGTGGGCGGTCGGCGCGGGGCTGCGGGGCGGCCTGCTGCTGCCCGGCACGCCACCGGGCAGCGGGCTGCCCGAGCTGTACTCGTCGGCGTACGACCCGATCTGGACGGTCTGCGAGGAACTGGGCGTGCCCGTGAACCACCACGCGGGCTCGGCCTCCCCGCCGCTCGGCGACGAGCCGGCCGCCCGGGCCGTCTTCATGGTGGAGACGACGTGGTTCTCGCACCGCGCGCTCTGGCACCTGATCTTCGGGGGCGCCTTCCGCCGCCACCCCGGCCTGAAGCTGGTGCTGACCGAGCAGGGTTCGGGCTGGATACCCGGTGTGCTCGACATGCTGGACTACTACCACGGGCGGCTGGTCGCGGCGGCGACGAAGGCGTCCACGGCCGAGTCCAAGTTCGGTGCCGGGCTCGCCGCTTCGATGGGCAAGGGCCCCTCGCAGGTCTGGCGGGACAACTGCTTCGTCGGCGCCAGCTTCATGCGCCCGCACGAGGTGCCGCTCCGCGACCGCATCGGCCTCGACAAGATCATGTGGGGCAGCGACTACCCGCACGACGAGGGCACGTACCCGTACTCCCGCGAGGGCCTGCGGATCGCGTACGCGGGCCTCTCGCGCGAGGAGATCGCGGCGATGGCCGGCGGCAACGCGGCCCGCGTGTACGGCTTCGACCTCGACCTCCTCGACCCCATCGCGGCGAAGGTCGGCCCGACGGCGCAGGAGATCGCCGAACCACTGGGGGAGCCTCCGGCCGACGCGACGAGTCCGGTGTTCGCGCGGGGAGGGTCGGTACGGGTCTGGTGACGTCCCGGGTGCGATGCTCCCGCATGTGACGGAACAGACGCATGACGAGGCCCACGGCGGGGCGCTGGGCGAGCGGCTGAACTGGCTGCGGGCGGCCGTTCTCGGTGCCAACGACGGCATCGTGTCCACCGCGGGCCTCGTCGTCGGCGTGGCCGGCGCGACGGACGCCCGCTCGGCCCTGCTGACGGCCGGGCTCGCCGGTCTGCTCGCAGGCTCCATGTCGATGGCCGCTGGGGAGTACGTCTCCGTCTCCACCCAGCGGGACTCGGAGAAGGCCGCCATCGCCGAGGAGAGGCGGGAGCTGCGGGACCAGCCGGAGGCGGAACTGGAGGAACTCACCGAGCTGCTGGAGGACCGGGGACTCTCCCGGGACGTGGCCTTGGAGGCGGCACAGCAGCTCACCGAACGGGACGCGCTGAAGGCCCACGCGCGCGTGGAGCTCGGCATCGACCCGGACCAACTCGCGAACCCGTGGCACGCGGCCTGGGCGAGCTTCCTGGCGTTCACCGCCGGGGCGCTGCTCCCGCTGCTGGCGATGGTGCTGCCTCCCGCCGACTGGCGCCTGGCCGTCACCGTGGTCTCGGTCCTCGCCGCCCTCGTCCTGACCGGCTGGACCAGCGCCCGCCTGGGCGCCGCGGACCCGGGCCGGGCGGTGCTGCGGAACGTGGCGGGCGGGGCACTCGCCATGGCGGTCACGTATGGGGCGGGCGCGCTGCTGGGGGCGGCCGGGGTGTGACGGTCACGACCTGGCGTCGAGGCGCTCGCGCGGTGGCCCGAGCCACTCGTCTCCTTGGCGGAGATCGCCAAGAAGCAAGCGCATACCCCCGGTAATACTTGTGGGTAACAACGTCTAGCCGCGGTCCACCAGCGGTTCTACGGTGCTTGCATGCCGAACCTGCCCGATGTCGTGCTGTGGTCGATACCCGCGTTTGTGCTGCTCACCGTGATCGAGGTGGTGAGTGTCCGGATCCATCCGGATGACGATGCCGCGGGGTACGAGACGAAGGACGCCGCCACGAGTGTCGGCATGGGTCTGGGGAGTCTGGCCTTCGACCTTCTGTGGAAGATCCCGATCGTCGCCGTCTACACGGCGATATATGAGCTGACACCACTGCGGGTGCCCGTCCTGTGGTGGACCGTGCCACTGATGTTGCTGGCGCAGGACTTCTTCTACTACTGGTCGCACCGCGGGCACCATGTGATCCGGATCCTCTGGGCCTGTCACGTCGTGCACCACTCCAGCCGGAAGTTCAACCTCACCACCGCGCTGCGCCAGCCCTGGACGACGTGGACCGTGTGGCCGTTCTACGTGCCGCTCATCGCGCTCGGCGTCCATCCGGCCGCGCTCGCGTTCTGCTCGTCGGTGAACCTCGTGTACCAGTTCTGGATCCACACCGAGCGCATCGACAAGCTGCCCCGGGCCTTCGAGTTCGTCTTCAACACGCCCTCGCACCACCGCGTCCACCACGCCTCCCAGGGCGGCTATCTGGACCGTAACTTCGGCGGGATCCTGATCGTCTGGGACCGGCTCTTCGGGTCGTTCGTCCTGGAGACCGAGCGGCCGGTGTACGGGCTGACCAAGAACATCGACACGTACAACCCGCTCCGGGTCGCGACCCACGAGTACGCCGCCATCGCCAGGGACCTGCGGGCCGCGGGGAGTTGGCGGGAGCGGGCCGGGCGGATGTTCGGGGGGCCGGGGTGGCAGCCGGTGCCGTCGCCCGCCCCGGCTTCGGTGGAGGCTGCCTCTTCGGAGAAGCCCGTCACGTCCCAGGAAGCGCCCCTGACGTCCCACGAGGAGCCCGTTACGTCCCAGGAGAGGCCCGTCACGGAGCCGGAGCCCGCCAAGTGAACGCGCGCCACGCGCGCGTGCTGCTCGTCGCCCTCGGCCTGGTGACGGTCGTGGATTTCGTCTCCCTGGCCGCCGGGTACGGGACCGGCCACACGGCGGCCAAGCCCCTCCTGATGCCCCTGCTCGCCCTCTACGCGCGCGCGTGCGGCGGACCCCGGCTCCTCGTCGCCGCACTGCTCTTCGGGTGGGGCGGAGACGTCCTGCTCCTCTTCGACGCCGAGCCGGCCTTCCTCGCCGGGATGGCGTCCTTCGCGGCGGGCCATGTCTGCTACCTGCTGCTCTTCCGGCAGACCACCGCACTCGCCGGGAAACGGCCTGCACGCGCGCGTGCCACCTGGCTGACGGCAGCCGCGTACGCCCTCGCCCTCGTCACCACCGTCGCCCTCCTGTGGCCCGGACTCCCCGCCGACCTCCGCGTCCCCGTCGCCGGCTACAGCCTGCTGCTGACCGCGATGGCGTACGGGGCAACGCGGCTCGGGCTTCTCGCGGGCGTCGGCGGCGCCCTGTTCATGCTTTCGGACACCCTGATCGCGACCGATGTCGCCGACTGGCCACAGCTTCCGAGGCCCGACTTCTGGATCATGATCACGTACGTCGCGGCGCAGTATCTGCTGGCCAGAGGAGTGTTGGGGGCCGTCGGCGCGCAGGCCGTGCCCCCGGAGACGTACCGTGAGAGGCGCACCCTCACCACCTGAGCAGGAAGCAGGATCAAGCCATGCGCGCCACCACCATCCACGCCCCGTTCGACATGCGGGTGGCGGACGTGCCCGATCCGGTGGTGCGGAATCCGGGCGACGCCGTGGTCCGCGTCCTGCGCTCCTGCATCTGCGGCAGCGATCTGTGGGCCTACCGGGGCGAGTCGGCGCGACAGGCCGGCCAGCGGATCGGGCACGAGTTCCTCGGGATCGTCGAGGAGACGGGTGCGGAGGTGACCGGCGTCGGGCGCGGTGACCTCGTGGTCGCGCCCTTCATGTGGTCCGACGGGGTGTGCGACTACTGCCGCGAAGGGCTCACCACGTCCTGTGAGCACGGCGGGTTCTGGGGCTCGGTCGGGTCCGACGGCGGGCAGGGCGAGGCCGTGCGTGTCCCGTTCGCCGACGCCACGCTCGTCGCGCTGCCCGCCGAGGCCGCCTCCGACGACCGTCTGCTGGCCGCCCTCCTGACGCTCTCCGACGTCATGGGGACCGGCCACCACGCGGCACTCGGCGCCGGCGCCCGCGCGGGAGCCACGGTCGCCGTCGTAGGCGACGGCGCCGTCGGCCTGTGCGGCGTTCTCGCGGCCAAGCGGCTCGGCGCCGACCGGATCATCGCGCTGGGGCGCCACGAGGCCCGTACGGACATCGCACGCCGTTTCGGAGCCACCGACGTCGTCGCCGAGCGCGGGGACGCGGCCGTCGAGGCCGTACGCGAACTCACCCGCGGCCAGGGCGCGCACGCCGTCGTCGAGGCCGTCGGGACCGAGCAGTCGATGAGGACCGCCGTGAGCATCACCCGTGACGGCGGGGCGATCGGCTTCGTCGGCGTTCCGCACGGCAGCGGCACCGGCCTCGACCTGAGTGTCATGTTCGACCGGAACATCGCCCTGCGCGGCGGGGTCGCGCCCGTCCGCACGTACATCCCGGAGCTGCTGCCCGACGTCCTCGACGGGACCATCGACCCGTCGCCCGTCTTCGACCTGACCGTCGGTCTGGAAGGCGTACCGGACGGCTACAAGGCGATGGACGAGCGCACCGCGCTCAAGGTCATGGTCGCCAACTGACCGACCCGACCGGCCATAGCGGTCACCAGCGGATCGGTACCGGCAGCGCCGTGAGCACCGCCGAGACCGCGACCACCACGCCCAGGACCACGACCTCCGCGCGCGCGGGGGAGTGGGCGGTGAGCGGGTCGGCCGCCCGGTGCAGCCGGTGACGGGCCCACAGGGCGAGGACGGCGACGGCGACCACGAGGAGCACCTTGGCGAGCAGGGTGCGCCCGTACGCCGTCGTCGTCAGCTGTTCCAGGACCGTGCCGGGCGGCATCCGGCGCAAGGTGCTGCACACCCCCGTCGCGGTGATCGCGGCGAGCAGAACGGCCGCCACGCGCGCGTAGAGGCCCAACAACGCGACGCCCTCCCCGGGGGCCGTGTTCCGCCACCGGTGGAGCGTGCGCAGGACGTACAGCAGCCCGCCCGCCCACAGGGCCGCGCACGTCACATGAACGAGTGTCAGTCCGGAGCCGATCAGCGGGCTCTGCTCCGTGGTGGGGTGGGCGCGCAGCGCCTCCGCGACGGCCACCGCGGCCAGCGGCCACACCTGGTTGACCGGGCGGCGCGACAGGGCGCACAGGCCCATCACGACGAACGCGTTGACCTCCAGCAGCGCGAGCGCGCCGTCCCGGGTCTGGTAGAGCCCGCCGATGTCCATGTCGGAGAGTTTCTGCGGCACCAGGTTGCCGGTGGCCACCACCGAGGCGAGACCGAGCGCGGCGACGAAACCGGCGGCGGCCGCGGCCGGGGCCCAACTGCGGGGCGCGTCCTCCAGAGGCACGCCCGGCACCCTGCGGGCCAGCCAGGCGACGAACAGCTCACCGGCCGAGACGCACACCGCGGCGAACAGGACCGTCCGCAACAGCGCGATCCCGCCCACGCCTGGAGCCGCGGCCTCTCCCGTGCCGCGCAGTGCGGCGGGCGGCCCGAGGAACGGGATCAGCGCGGCCAGGGCCACCAGGCCGAGGACGGCGACGGAACGCCGCACGACGGCCGCGCTCACCCGGGGCGCGCCCGCCTCGCCACCCGCGTCGGCAGTCGGTCTTATGGAACTCACCTCAAGATCTTCACCAGTCGTCCAGGTCCGGGCAAGTCCTGGCAAACAACTGGCGGAACGGTATTCCGCTCACGCACACGACATTCCGCCCATCCATACGCGCCCGGCCGCCCTCCGACTCAGACCCAGCGCGGCGAATCCGCACCCCAGGGCCCGGGAGGCCGCGACCAGTCGCCCGGCCCGCCCGCGAACGAGACCGGCGGCCGGGCGTACCGCAGCCGTCCCAGCGAACTGTCAGCCTCCGCGAGCCAGGGCGCCGGATCGCCGTACGAGGCCTCGGCCGAGCCGGAGGCGTGCGCGTCCTCAAGTGAGCCGGAATCGCAGGGCGAGCCCTCTGACGAGCCGGAGGCCTTCGTCGTCGTCCCGCCCGAGCCGGAGGCGTCTCCCCTCGCCTCACCCCGCTCGTCCCCGGCCATCAGCCAGGCCGCCGTCCGCGCCAACGCCGGCCGTACGAACCGTGTCCCGCCCTCGTCCAGCCCCTCCGTGACCGCGCGCAGCACACCGGCGGCCAGCAGATACCCCGTGCCGTGGTCGAGAGCCTGCGCGGGCAGCGCGCCGGGCTTCTCCTCGGATCCCTCGATGACCGCGATGCCCGTGGCCACCTGCACCAGACTGTCGAACCCCCGCCGCCCGCCCCACGGCCCGTACGCACCCCACGCCGACAGCTGCCCGACCACGATCCCGGGCCGCCGCTCGGCCAGCGCCTCCGCGGAGAGCCCGAACCGGTCCAGCGCGCCCGGGCGGTAGCCGGTCACGACGACGTCCGCCGAGGCGAGCAACTCCTCGAAGACCTGCCGGTCGTGCCGGCCGGCCGTCAGATCCAGGGTGGCGGACCGCTTCCCGAAGCCGGTGTCCGTGTGCTGGTCGGCGAGTTCGGGCAGCCCCGGCGGGTCGACACGCAGGACGTCCGCGCCGAGCAGCGCGAGGGTCCGGGTCGCGACGGGCCCGGCGATGACCCGGGTGAGGTCGAGTACGCGCAGGCCGGCGGCGGGCGCCAGCGGGTCCCCGGCGAGCGGCGGGAGGCTCCGCGAGACGGCGGAGTCCAGCCGCCCGCGCTCGACGAGCGGCTGCCCGGCGACCGCCGCCCCCTGCTCGTGCCGGGCCCATTCCCCAGGTGTGCGCAACGCGACGGCGAGGCCCCCGGCCGCGTACACCGCGTCCTCCACTTCCACGGCCGACCGCTCCGCCAGACACCCGGCTACGGCCTCCACCGAGGCGTCGTCCGGCAGCCCCAGGGCGCCCAGCAGCCGCGCCCGGTGATGCGGGTAGTTCGCGTGCGTGCGCACCCACCCGTCCGCCGTCCGCCAGAACCGCGACAGGGGCGCGAAGGTGACCGGCGCCCGCCCGTCGACGAGGAGATGCCGCTCGCTCACGAACGCCGTGGCGACGGCCCCATCGTCGACGCGCACCTCGGGCACGTCGGCGAGCCCCGCCCGTCGCGCGCCCAGTTCGGCGGCGGCCAGCGCGCACGCCCCCACACAGGCCCGCGCCAACTCCCGTACGGGCAGCCGTGCTTCCAGCGCGCCGGACCGTACGACGGTCGACAACCGTGGAAGCAGGCCGGGATCCCCGCCCAGTGAGGTCCACGCGAACTCCGTGGTCGGTGCGTCCGAATGCGTCATACGGGCACTATGCAGGGTGTACGCGATCAACATGGGACGCGGTGTCGTCCGGCACGTGACGCGGCGCTCCCCCCCCGGACGCGCGAGAGCCGGGCGGCCCGTGGACCACCCGGCTCGACTTCCTGATGAGGGATCAACCCCCTTCAGGGATGCGCTACTTCGTCACCGCGTCCAGCGCGTCGGCGGTGCCCCAGCCGTAGAAGCCGTTGTAGTTCTTCGGCCCCTCGCAGACCGCGTCGACCTTGCCGTCGCCGTCGATGTCGTACGGCTTGGTGCACGGCGTGGCGTCGGCCTCCGCGTACAGCAGGGCCTTCACCTTGGCCGCCGAGGCGTGCGGGTGCGTCGACTTGATGAGCGCGGCGACGCCCGCGACGTGCGGGGACGCCATCGACGTACCGGCCATGTAGCCCCAGGTGCCGCCGGGCAGCGGGCCGAGGATCAGGCCGCTGGTGGCCGGCGGGGCCGGGGTCTGGAGGCGTGTCGAGTCGCCGCCGGGGGCCGCGATGTCGATGACGCCCAGGCCGTGGTTGGAGAAGGACGACTTGATGCCCTTCGCACCGGTCGCCGCGACCGTGACGACACCCGGCAACTGGGTCGGGATGTCAAGGCATTCCGACGGGTCGATGACCCGCTCCGAAGGAGTCGAGTCGTTCGGCGAGACCGGGTCGGTGATCTCGTCGGCGGAGAGGTCGTAGTTCTCGTTGCCCGCCGCCGCGACGTTGACCGTGCCCTTCTTCTCCGCGTACTTCGTCGCCCGGCTGATGGCCTCGACGAGCGCCTTCTGGTCCGGGTCGTTCTTGCAGTTGAAATACCACGGGTCGGTGTAATAGCTGTTGTTCGTGACATCCACGCCGTGCGTGGCCGCCCACATGAAGCCGCAGACGACGGCCTCCGTGTAGAAGAAGCCTGCCGTCGTGGAGACCTTGATGCCGGAGACCTTCACGCCCGGCGCGACACCCGTGACCCCGACGCCGTTCTTGGCGGCCGCGATCTCGCCCGCGACATGCGTGCCGTGCGGGCTCTCGGCGGCGCTCGGCCGCCAGGCCCCGTCGGTTGTGTCCGGCTTGCCCGACACGCAGTTGACCGACGCGTCGCGGTCGAAGTTCGGTGCGATGTCGGGGTGCGTGTCGTCGACGCCGGTGTCGATCACGGCGACGGTGACCTTCTTGCTGCCGAGCGTCTTCTCGTGCGCCTTGTCCGCCTTGATGGCGGGCAGATCCCACTGCAGCGGCTCCAACGGGTCCTGCCCGGCCGCCGCCTCGACGTCCGCGACCTGCTCAGAGGTGAGCACCTTGGGGGTGCCGACGTCGGTCGTGGACTGCGCGGGCAGCGGGGCCGTGCGCGTCGAGCCCGCCGATTCCACGCCGCGCACCTTGCGGATCGTCTTGGCGAAGTCGGCGTTCGACGAGTGGACGACGATCACGCCGATCTTGTCGTACGACGTCACGATCGTGCCGCCGGCCCGGGCGATGGCCTTCTTCACCTGCGAGGAAGGACCATGCCCGGCGCGGACGTTGACGACGTAGCTCAGCGGGGTGGCCTCCGCCGAGATCTTCGCCGCCGCGTCGGCGACACCGGCCGTGTCGGGCGCCGGGGCGGCCGAGGCGCTGACGTTCGGCAGGAAGGCGAGAGCCGTCGCCAGGGCCATCCCCAGCGGGATGGCTATGACGCGGCGGGAGCGCGTCTGAGGCGCTGTCATGCTGTCTCCAGTTCGTTTCGCGAATACGTGCGGGCTGTGCGGGCCGTGCGGGAAGTCCCGGGAAACGCGGGCTACTTGACCGCCTTCAGCGCATTCACGATGCCGAAGCCGTAGAAGCCGTTGACACGCTTGCCGCCCTCACAGTTGGCGTCCTGCGTGCCGTTGCCGTCCTGGTCGTACGAGTCCGGGCAGCCCGGGTTGTCCGCCTGGGCCTTCAGCAGCGCCTGCAGCTGGGCGGGGCTCGCCCACGGGTGCTCGGACTTCAGCAGCGCGGCGACACCCGCGGCGTGCGGCGAGGCCATCGAGGTGCCCTGAAGGAAGCCGTACTGGTTGTTCGGCATCGTGGAGAGGATGCGGCCGTTCTTCGACGGGGTGTCCGGGATCTGGTAGAGCCGGTCACCGCCGGGGGCCGCGATGTCGATGACACCCTTGCCGTACGTCGAGTAGTACGACTTGAGATTCTGCACGCCCGTCGCGCTCACCGTCACGATGCCCGGCAGCTGGGTCGGTACGTCGAAGCACTCGTGCGGGTCGATCGTGCGCGTGACCGGGGTCGAGTCGTCGGGGCTCGTGTCGTCGACGATCGCGTCCGAGTCCAGGTCGTGGTTGGAGTTGCCGGCCGACGCGAGGTGCAGGGTGCCCTTCTTCGTGGCGTACTGCTGGGCCCGGTTGACCGCGTCGACGATCGCCTTCTGGTCCGGGTCGTTCATGCAGTTGTAGAGCCACGGGTCCACGTAGTAGCTGTTGTTCGTGATCTCCACGCCGTGGTCGGCGGCGAACACGAAGGCGCAGACGACGCTCTCCGGGTAGAAGAGTCCGTTGTCCGGGTCGCTGACCTTGATGCCGGATACCTTCACGCCGGGCGCGACACCGGCCACACCGACGCCGTTGCGGGCGGCCGCGATCTCACCGGCGACATGCGTGCCGTGGTAGTCCTCGGCGGTGTACGGACGCCAGGCGCCCTCGCTCGTGTCGGCCACGCCGCCCACGCAGTTGGCGGACTGCTTGGCGGAGAAGTTCGGGGCCAGGTCCGGGTGCGTGTCGTCGACACCCGTGTCGATCACGGCGACCGTGACCTTCTTGCTGCCCGGGTTGATCTTGGCGGCCTTGTCGGCGCCTATCGCGCGCAGGTCCCACTGGTCGGCCTCAAGGGGCTCGCTCTCCGGGGTGGCCGCGGCCTTCACCTTGGCGGCCTCGGCGGCCGACAGATAGTCGGCGGCGCCCTCGTCCGTCGTCCCCGCCGCGGTGAGCGGCGTCGTGCGCGTGGCACCGGCGGACTGCACCCCGCGCGCGGTGCGTATCTGCGGGCCGAACTCCGGGTTGGCGGAGTGGACGACTATGACGCCGATCCTGTCGTACGTGGTGACGACCGTGCCGCCGGCCTTGGCTATCGCCTTCTTCACCGACTCGATCGTGCGGCGGTCGGTCTTCGTGTTGACCACGTACGCGAGGTTCGGGCCGTCCGCCGCCGTGATGGCGGGAGCCGACTGCGGGGCGGCCGCCGTGGCGACGCCCGGAATGAAGCCGAGCGAGGCGGTGAGCGACAGAACAACGGGAACGGCGAGGGCGAGACGGCGTCTGGAACGCAGATGAGCCATGGGATCTCCACATCATCCGGAAACGGAACCGGCCCGAACACAGGTGGTGCCCGGGCAGGTACATGACGGGGTGGTGCAGGCCCGAAGCTATCTCCCGTCGTCCCTGGCCAGCAATGACTTACGGGGATGTCTTCCGAAACGTCGGCCGCGACTTCCGAAAGAAGTGCTCGGAGTTGAACCGCTCCTCACGCGGCTCCGTGACGTTGAGCAGGGAGCACGAGCACGATCGAGCCCCCTGTCGGATCACGCCCGGGGCACCTAACATCGCCACCCGGCCCACGTGATCCACATCACCGTGAGGTCAGAAATCAGCCATGTCCGTACCCAGTCCGTCCCCCGATCCCCAAAGACCCCCGTCCAACGTCGCAACCGCACCCGCAACGCGAGGAGACTCCGTGGCCACCGACGCACCGCCCCCCTCGAAAGCCGAGCCGCATCTCCCCACCACCGAGGAGTTCGTAGAGGTGCAGGAGAGCGCCGAGTTCGGTGAACTGCGCCGCGCCCACCGCTCCTTCGCCTTCCCGCTGACCATCGGCTTCATCAGCTGGTACCTGCTGTACGTCCTGCTGTCGATCTACGCGGACGACTTCATGGGCACCAAGCTCTTCGGCAACTTCAACGTCGCCTTCGTCCTGGGCCTCGCCCAGTTCCTCACCACGTTCCTCATCGCCTGGTGGTACGAGCGGCACTCCTCGTCCAAGCTCGACCCCAAGGCCGAGGCGATCAAGTCCCGGATGGAGGGCGGCGCATGAGCCCCGCGATCACCCAGGTTCAGCTCGCGCAGGCGCAGCTCGCGGCGGGGGAGGCCAGCGAACACCGACCGCTGATCATCTCCCTGTTCGCGGTCTTCGTCGTCGCCACCCTCGTCATCACCGTCTGGGCGGGCCGCCAGACCAAGGACGCCGCCGACTTCTACGCCGGCGGCCGTCAGTTCAGCGCCTTCCAGAACGGCCTCGCGGTCTCCGGCGACTACATGTCCGCCGCGTCGTTCCTCGGCATCGCCGGCGCCATCGCCCTCTTCGGGTACGACGGCTTCCTGTACTCCATCGGCTTCCTGGTCGCCTGGCTGGTGGCGCTGCTCCTGGTCGCCGAGCCACTGCGCAACTCCGGCCGGTACACGATGGGCGACGTCCTCGCGTACCGCATGCGCCAGCGCCCGGTGCGTACGGCGGCAGGCACCTCCACGATCGTCGTCTCGATCTTCTACCTGCTGGCCCAGATGGCGGGAGCGGGCGTCCTGGTCTCGCTGCTGCTCGGCATCACCAGCGACGCCGGGAAGGTCGGCATCGTCGCCCTGGTCGGCGTCCTGATGATCGTGTACGTCACCATCGGCGGCATGAAGGGCACCACCTGGGTCCAGATGGTCAAGGCCGTGCTGCTCATCGGCGGCACCCTGCTCATCACCTTCCTGGTGCTGCTCAAGTTCGACTTCAACGTCTCCGAGCTGCTCGGCAAGGCGGCCGAGAACAGCGGCGGCGGTGCGGCCTTCCTGGAGCCGGGCCTGAAGTACGGCCTCACCACCACGTCCAGCATCGACTTCATCTCGCTGGGCATCGCCCTGGTGCTGGGCACCGCGGGCCTGCCGCACATCCTGATCCGCTTCTACACAGTGCCCAACGCCAAGGCCGCGCGTAAGTCCGTGAACTGGGCGATCGGCATCATCGGCGGCTTCTACCTGATGACCATCGCGCTCGGCTTCGGCGCGGCGGCCCTCATCTCGAAGGAAGAGATCGTCGAGTCCAACCCCGCGGGCAACACGGCCGCGCCGCTGCTCGCCCTGCATCTGGGCGGCGTCGACTCGGCCTGGGGCGCGATCCTGCTCGCCACGATCTCCGCGGTGGCCTTCGCCACGATCCTCGCGGTGGTCGCCGGTCTGACCCTGGCCTCGTCCTCGTCGTTCGCCCACGACATCTACGCGAACGTCATCAGGAAGGGCAAGGCCACCGAGAAGGAGGAGATCAACGCCGCCCGGTACGCCACCATCGGTATCGGTGTCGTCTCCATCGGCCTCGGCGCCCTGGCCCGTGACCTCAATGTCGCCGGTCTGGTCGCCCTCGCCTTCGCGGTCGCGGCCTCCGCCAACCTGCCGACGATCCTCTACAGCCTCTTCTGGAAGCGGTTCACCACCCAGGGCGCGCTGTGGTCGATCTACGGAGGCCTCACCACGGCGGTCGGCCTGGTGCTGTTCTCGCCGGTCGTCTCCGGCAAGGCCACCTCGATGTTCCCGGACGTCGACTTCCACTGGTTCCCGCTGGAGAACCCGGGCATCATCTCCATCCCGGCCGGCTTCCTGCTCGGCTGGCTCGGCACGATCCTGTCCAAGGAGGAGCCGGACACCGGCAAGTACGCCGAACTGGAAGTCCGCTCCCTCACCGGCACCGGAGCGCACTGACCGTCCCGCCCAGCGGCCGCGTCGTAGATCCCTACGACGCGGCCGCGGTGCGTCTCGTGGGATCAGGGCCCGTCTCGTTGTCGGTCCCGTCACGTAGGCTCGCTGGTATCGGATCGACTGATCGACCGGATGTCTCTGCCGAGGTCCGTATGGAAAGAGCTAGAGGGAGGGGGCCCACGTGCTCATCGACACCTACGGCCGAGTGGCCACCGATCTGCGTGTCTCGCTGACCGACCGGTGCAACCTCCGGTGCACGTACTGCATGCCCGAGGAGGGCCTGCAGTGGCTGGCCAAGCCGGACCTGCTCTCGGACGACGAGATAGTCCGCCTCATCGACATAGCCGTCACCCGGCTGGGCATCACCGAGGTCCGCTTCACCGGCGGCGAGCCCCTGCTGCGCCCCGGCCTCGTCGGCATCGTGGAGCGCGTGGCCGCCCTTGATCCCCGCCCTCAGATGTCCCTGACGACGAACGGCATCGGCCTCAAGCGCACCGCGACCGCCCTGAAGGCGGCGGGCCTGGACCGGGTCAACGTCTCACTGGACACCCTCCGCCCCGACGTCTTCAAGACCCTCACCCGCCGTGACCGCCACAAGGACGTCATCGAGGGCCTCGAAGCCGCCCGCGCCGCGGAGCTGACCCCGGTCAAGGTCAATTCCGTACTGATGCCGGGACTGAACGAGAACGAGGCGCCCGACCTGCTCGCCTGGGCCGTGGAGCACGACTACGAACTGCGGTTCATCGAGCAGATGCCCCTGGACGCGCAGCACGGCTGGAAGCGCGACGGCATGGTCACCGCCGGTGACATCCTCGCCTCACTGCGTACGCGCTTCGAACTCACCGAGGAGGGGTCCGAGGAGCGGGGTTCGGCACCCGCCGAGCGGTGGATCGTGGACGGGGGTCCGCACCGGGTCGGTGTGATCGCTTCCGTGACGCGCCCCTTCTGCTCGGCCTGCGACCGTACGAGGCTGACGGCCGACGGCCAGGTCCGCACGTGCCTCTTCGCGCGCGAGGAGACCGACCTGCGGGCCGCCCTGCGCTCGGACGCACCGGACGAGGAGATAGCCCGTATCTGGCGGCTCGCGATGTGGGGCAAGAAGGCGGGGGCGGGCCTGGACGACCCGACGTTCGTGCAGCCGGACCGGCCGATGTCGGCGATCGGCGGCTGAGCGCTCCGCGGGGACGGCTACTCCGGGGACTCCCAGTCCTCCAGGAGTACGACGTCCTTCAGGAAGCCCCGTACGCCCAGGAACTGGGACAGGTGCTCCCGGTGCTCCTCGCACGCGAGCCACGTCTTGCGGCGCTCCGGCGTGTGCAGTTTGGGGTTGTTCCAGGCGAGGACCCAGACCGCCTCGGCTCGGCAGCCCTTCGCCGAACAGATCGGGGAGGAGGGCGAGGACGGCTCGGAACCGGGGACGTTCAGAATCACGTCTCGACCCTACGTCAGAGGGGTTGGCCGACCCTTCCGGGTGCTGTTGAGGGGGCCATGAACCCGGCTCCACAAAAGGCGACGCCGAGCAGCCACGGGGGGAGCTGCCCGGCGTCGGTCTGTCGCTCCGACGGGGGATGCGGAGCGCGTACGAAGTATGTCACGGGTAACCCGTCGCCCGGCACCGGAACAACATGATTGATCTGAGCTTTTCTTGAGCTTGGTATGGTCCTGAACTTCGGTCACGGACGATCGTTCGTGGTCAGGTCCGCTCGTGCGGCTCGTCCCGCAGGCGGGCACCCGCATCGGTCACGAGGTCTTCCGGGACGGATTCCGCGGCGTCGCCCGCACGGGGCGCCGTGAGCATCGGACGGGTCGGCGCGGTCACGAACGTGGACGGCAGCGAGGGCGCGTTCTCCCGGCCCGCGTTGGCGATCACCACGGCGACGTACGGGAGCAGGATGCCGAGCGCCAGGGCAACGACGGCGACGTGCCGTTCGACGTTCCAGAGCGTGGCCGCGAGGATCACCGAGAGTGTGCGGACGGACATCGAGATGATGTAGCGGCGCTGCCGGCCGCGCACATCGTCGGCGAGGCCCTGCCTGGCTCCGGTGATCCGGAAGACCTCGACCTCGCTCTGCTTCCGCATCACGTTCCACCACCCGCCTGTGTCGGACGCTCCCCTGGCCCGTACAGCCTCCACGTTACGCCGCGGCTGCGTCGCCTACGAGACCGGGGCAGGTCCGGTTTCGGCGGGGGAGCGCTGCGCCGTACCGCGTATGGCCGTGCCCGACATGCGCCGTATGGCGGACAGGCCGAGACTGGGCGTAATGCTCACGTAGAGCCGTATAGGAGGCAGCCATGGGCTGGTTGTGGGCGATCATCGTGGGATTCGTGCTGGGCCTGCTGGCCAAGGCGATCATTCCGGGCAAGCAGCACAGTCCGCTCTGGCTCACCACGATCTTCGGGATCATCGGCGCGATCGTCGGCAACGCGATCGCCCGCGGCTTCGGCATCGAGGCGACCCCCGGCATCGACTGGGGCCGCCACGCCCTCCAGCTCGGCGCCGCGATCGTCATCGTCTTCCTCGGCGACATGATGTACACGGCGATGCGGGGCAACAAACAGAGAGCCTGAACGCACGGGAACTGGGGCGGGGATCCACCAGGATCCCCGCCCCACCCTTGGCTTTTAGGGGCGCGGGGAACTGCGCGACAAGCCACGACGCACCCGCACACTCCGAACGACCGGCACCTGCCCCTTCCTACGGAGCAACCTCCACGGCGGCAAGGTTCTTCTTGCCCCGCCGAAGCACCAGCCACCGCCCGTGCAACAGATCCTCCTTGCCGGGAACGGCATCCTCGGAGGCGACCTTCACGTTGTTCACATAGGCGCCCCCCTCCTTGACCGTCCGCCGCGCAGCGGACTTGCTGGCCACCAGGCCCACCTCGGCGAAGAGGTCCACCACCGGACCGAGTTCGGCGACCTGGATGTGCGGCACCTCGGAGAGCGCCGCACCCAGCGTCGCCGCGTCGAGGTCACCCAGCTCACCCTGGCCGAACAGCGCCCGCGACGCGGCGACCACGGCGGCCGTCTGCTCGGCCCCGTGCACCAGCGTCGTCAGCTCCTCGGCGAGCGCGCGCTGCGCGGCCCGCGCCTGGGGCCGCTCCTCGGTGAGCTTCTCCAGTTCCTCGATCTCCGCGTGGGACTTGAAGCTGAAGATGCGCAGGAACTTGGAGACGTCCCGGTCGTCCGCGTTCAGCCAGAACTGGTAGAACGCGTACGGCGTAGTCATCTCCGGGTCCAGCCAGATGGTGCCGGACTCCGTCTTGCCGAACTTGGTGCCGTCCGCCTTGGTGATCAGCGGCGTGCCCAGCGCGTGCACCACGGCCTCCGGATCGACCCGGTGGATCAGGTCGGTGCCCGAGGTGAGGTTGCCCCACTGGTCGCTGCCGCCGGTCTGCAGCGTGCAGCCGTACCTCCGGTAGAGCTCCAGGAAGTCCATGCCCTGGAGGATCTGGTAGCTGAACTCCGTGTAGCTGATGCCCGCGTCGGAGTTGAGCCGCCGGGAGACGGCCTCCTTCGCGATCATCTTGTTGACCCGGAAGTGCTTGCCGACATCGCGCAGGAACTCGATGGCCGACAGGCCCTGGGTCCAGTCCAGGTTGTTGACCATCACCGCGGCGTTCGGACCCTCGAAGTCCAGCAGCGGCTGGATCTGGGCGCGCAGCCGCTCGACCCACAGGGCCACGACGTCCGGCGCGTTCAGCGTGCGCTCCGAGTTCGGCTTCGGGTCGCCGATCAGGCCCGTGGCGCCCCCGACCAGGCCCAGCGGGCGGTTGCCCGCCTGCTGGATCCGGCGCATCGTGAGAATCTGCACGAGGTTGCCGAGGTGCAGGCTGGGCGCGGTCGGGTCGAAGCCGCAATAGAACGTGACGGGACCGTCCGCGAACGCCTTGCGCAATGCGTCCTCGTCAGTGGAGAGGGCGAGCAGCCCGCGCCACTTCAGCTCGTCGACGATGTCCGTCACGGTTCTCGTGTCTCCTTGGATGATCTTCAGGCAGTCGGGGATGGTCTTCGGGCGGCCTGGATGGCAGCCGACTGCGAGGCTATCGAGGTTATACGCCCTGACTGACAGAGCTCATATTGAAGTCGGGCACCCGCAGGGCAGGCATCGCGGCCCTGGTGAACCAGTCGCTCCACTCGCGCGGCAGCGTCTTCTCCGTGCGCCCGGCCTCGGTCGCCCGGCCTAGCAGGTCCACCGGCGACTCGTTGAACCGGAAGTTGTTCACCTCGCCGGTGACCTGGCCGTTCTCGACGAGGTAGACGCCGTCCCGGGTCAGCCCGGTCAGCAGCAGCGTCGCCGGGTCGACCTCCCGGATGTACCAGAGGCAGGTCAGCAGCAGGCCCCTCTCGGTCGCGGCGACCATGTCCTCCAGGGACTTGTCCTCGCCGCCGTCGAGGATGATGTTGCCGATGCCGGGGGCCACCGGCAGACCCGTCAGGCCGGCGCTGTGCCGGGTGCTCGTCAGATGGCGCAGCTCGCCCTCACTGACCCACTCCGTGGGACGGAGCGGCAGCCCGTTGTCGAAGACGGAGGCGTCGTCGCCTGAGGAGTGCGCGAGCACGAAGGGCGCGGACTCCAGGCCCGGCTCGTTCGGGTCGCTGCGCAGCGTCAGCGGCAGGCCGGTGAGCTTCTCGCCGACACGCGTCCCGCCGCCGGGCTTGCTGAACACCGTCCGGCCCTCGGCCGCGTCCCGGGCCGCCGCCGACCACATCTGGTAGATCAGCAGGTCCGCGACCGCGGTCGGCGGCAGCAGAGTCTCGTAGCGGCCCGCGGGCAGCTCGACGCGTCGCTCGGCCCAGCCCAGCCGCGTGGCCAGCTCCGCGTCGAGTGCCGCCGGGTCCACGTCCTTGAAGTCCCGCGTCGACCGGCCGGCCCACGCCGAGCGCGTACGGTCCGGCGACTTGGCGTTCAACTCCAGCGTCCCGTTGGGCTGGTCATGCCGCAGGCGCAGACCCGTGGACGTACCGAGATAGCTGGAGACCAGCTCGTGGTTGGCGAAGCCGTACAGCTCGCGTCCGCCCGCACGCGCGCGTGCGAACGATTCGCCGAGGGCCGGGGCGAAGTCCGCGAAGACAGCCGACCAGGTCTCGGTGGGCGCGTCCGTGAAGTCGGGGGAGGCGGGCACGCCCTCGACGAGCGGCTGCGCGTCCTCGGCCGGGCCCGCGCCGCGCGCCGCCGCCTCGGCGGCCCGCACCAGCGGCTCCAGCTCGTCCGCGGTCACGGCCGCACGCGAGACGACCCCGGACGCCGTGCCCTCGCGGCCTTCCACGGTCGCGATGACGGTCAGCGTGCGCCCGCGCGTGACGCCGTTCGTGGTGAGCGCGTTGCCCGCCCAGCGCAGGTTCGCCGTCGATTGCTCGTCGGCGATCACGACACAGCCGTCGGCCCGGGACAGTTCGAGGGCGCGCTCGACGATCTCGTGCGGCTTGTTCGTACGAGGGCTCATCGACCGGCCTCCTGCGTGGTGTTCAGAATGTTGACGCCCTTGAAGAGGGCCGACGGGCAGCCGTGGGAGACCGCCGCGACCTGGCCGGGCTGGGCCTTGCCGCAGTTGAAGGCACCGCCGAGGACGTAGGTCTGGGGGCCGCCGACCGAGGCCATCGAGCCCCAGAAGTCCGTCGTCGTCGCCTGGTAGGCCACGTTCCGCAGCTGACCGGTGATCCGCCCGTTCTCGATCTTGAAGAACCGCTGGCCGGTGAACTGGAAGTTGTAGCGCTGCATGTCGATCGACCACGACCGGTCGCCGACGACATAGATCCCGCGGTCGACACTCCCGATCAGATCCTCGGTGGACATCCCGGCGGGATCGGGCTGCAGCGACACGTTCGCCATGCGCTGTACGGGGACATGGCCGGGGGAGTCGGCGTACGCGCACCCGTTGGACCGCTCGAAGCCGGTCAGCTTCGCGATGCGCCGGTCCAGCTGGTAGCCCACCAACGTGCCGTCCTTCACCAGGTCCCAGGACTGCCCCGCCACGCCCTCGTCGTCGTACCCGATGGTCGCGAGCCCGTGCTCGGCGGTTCGGTCCCCGGTGACGTTCATCAGGTCGGAGCCGTACCGCAGCTTGCCCAGCTGGTCGAAGGTGGCGAAGGAGGTCCCGGCGTACGCGGCCTCGTAACCGAGCGCGCGGTCCAGCTCGGTGGCGTGGCCGATGGACTCGTGGATGGTCAGCCACAGATTGGACGGGTCGACGACCAGGTCGTACACGCCCGCCTCGACGCTCGGCGCCCGCATCTTCTCGGCGAGCAGTTCCGGGATCCGCGCGAGCTCCGAGTCCCAGTCCCAGCCGGTGCCCGTGACGTACTCCCAGCCGCGTCCGACGGGCGGCGCGATCGTGCGCATCGAGTCGAACTCGCCGCTCGACTCGTCGACGGCGACGGCGGTCAGCTGGGGATGCAGCCGGACCCGCTGCTGCGTCGTCACCGTCCCCGCCGTGTCCGCGTAGAACTTGTTCTCGTGCACCGTCAGCAGCGAGGCGTCCACATGACTGACGCCGTTCGCCGCGAGCAGCCGCGTGCTCCACTCGGCGAGCAGCCCGGACTTCTCCTCGTCCGGCACGGAGAAGGGATCGATCTCGTACGAGGAGATCCAGGTCTTCTCGGCGTGCACCGGCTCGTCCGCGAGCTCCACACGCTCGTCCGAACCCGCCGCCTTGATCACCTGGGCCGACAGCTTCGCCATCGCCACGGCCTGCGACGCCACCTTCGCTGCGGAGTCCATCGTCAGGTCCACACCCGACGCGAACCCCCAGGTCCCGCCGTGCACCACACGCACCGCGTATCCCAGATCCGTGGTGTCCGAGGACCCGGCGGGCTTCGCGTCCCGCAACCGCCAGGCCGCGCTGCGCACCCGCTCGAACCGGAAGTCGGCGTGGTCGGCGCCCAGCGCCCTGGCCCGCGCGAGCGCCGCGTCGGCCAGGGCCCTCAGCGGCAGTGCCGTGAAGGCTTCGTCGATGGAATGAGGCACGGAGGTCTCCCTGCTGTCGTCGCCTGTCGGTCCGATCATGTCGCGCGGGCGCGCCGGGGGCCACAACTTTCTGTAGGGATCCGACAGCGAGTCCGGTACGTCACTGTCGGCGCCCGATTCTCCGTACGGGGGACGGTGCCGATAGGTTTTCGAGGTACCAGACCGGCTATCGAAAGGGTGATCCGTTGAGCCGCTCGGTTCTCGTCACCGGAGGAAACCGGGGCATCGGCCTCGCCATCGCCCGCGCTTTCGCCGACGCGGGCGACAAGGTCGCGATCACATACCGCTCGGGCGAGCCCCCGGAGGGCTTCCTCGCCGTCAAGTGCGACATCACCGACAGCGAGCAGGTGGATCAGGCCTACAAGGAGATCGAGGCCGAGCACGGCCCGGTCGAGGTGCTCGTGGCCAACGCCGGCATCACCAAGGACCAGCTGCTGATGCGGATGTCCGAGGACGACTTCACCTCCGTCCTGGACACCAACCTGACGGGCGCCTTCCGGGTCGTGAAGCGCGCCAACCGCGCCATGCTGCGGGCCAGGAAGGGCCGTGTCGTGCTGCTCTCCTCGGTCGTCGGGCTGCTCGGCTCGGCGGGCCAGGCGAACTACGCCGCCTCCAAGGCCGGCCTCGTCGGCTTCGCGCGCTCGCTCGCCCGTGAGCTGGGCTCGCGCAACATCACCTTCAACGTGGTCGCGCCCGGCTTCGTCGACACCGACATGACCAAGGTGCTCACCGACGAGCAGCGTGAGGGCATCGTGAAGCAGGTGCCGCTCGGCCGGTACGCGAAGCCCGAGGAGATCGCCGCGACGGTGCGGTTCCTCGCCTCGGACGACGCCTCGTACATCACTGGAGCCGTCATCCCCGTAGACGGCGGACTGGGAATGGGTCACTGATCACCATGAGTGGAATTCTCGAGGGCAAGCGCGTCCTGATCACCGGTGTGCTGATGGAGTCCTCCATCGCCTTCCACGCCGCGAAGCTGGCCCAAGAACAGGGCGCCGAGATCATCCTGACCGCGTTCCCGCGGCCCACGCTGACCGAGCGCATCGCCAAGAAGCTTCCCAAGCCCACCAAGGTCATCGAGCTGGACGTCAGCAACGACGAGCACCTGGCGCGGCTGGCCGACCTGGTCGCCGAGGAGCTGGGCGGCCTGGACGGCGTCGTGCACTCCATCGGCTTCGCCCCGCAGGACGCGCTCGGCGGCAACTTCCTCAACACGCCGTTCGAGTCGGTCGCCACGGCCATGCACGTCTCCGCCTTCTCCCTGAAGTCGCTGACCATGGCCTGTCTGCCGCTGATGCAGAACGGCGGCTCGGTCGTCGGCCTCACCTTCGACGCCCAGTACGCCTGGCCGCAGTACGACTGGATGGGCCCGGCCAAGGCCGCCCTGGAGGCCACCAGCCGTTACATGGCGCGTGACCTGGGCAAGCAGAACATCCGCTGCAACCTCATCTCCGCGGGCCCCATCGGCTCGATGGCCGCCAAGTCCATCCCGGGCTTCAGCGACCTGGCCGCCGTGTGGGACAGCCGTTCGCCCCTGGAGTGGGACCTCAAGGACCCCGACCCGGCCGGCCGCGGCATCGTCGCCCTGCTCAGCGACTGGTTCCCGAAGACCACCGGCGAGATCATCCACGTCGACGGCGGTCTGCACGCGATCGGCGCGTAAGCGTTTACGCGAACGTTTGCGTATCCGACGTCGTACGGCTTCGACGCCCCGTTTCCCGCATTGCGCGGGGAGCGGGGCGTCACCCGTTCGGCCCTACCGGCCGGGCGGTGCGGGCCGCTAACAGCGCACTCTGGAGTAGGAGTTCCCCCTCCCGAGATGTCCTCCCGAGCCCTGCCGAGGAGGTCCCCTTGTGCGCCTGTCCCAGCGCTTCGCCCCGCTGCTCGCTGCCCTGACCCTCCTGCTCGCGCTGCCCTGCGGCGCCGCCTCGCACACCACGAGAACAGCGCCCCACGCGCGCGTGCCAGTCGAGGAGAGGCCCTTCGGGGCGGCGTGCCGGACCGCCGTCGAGGGTTCGTATGTGACGGCGTACTGCCACAACCCGTATCCGGAGCCCGATCACGTCCGTCTGCACATCGAGTGCGACCCGTGGTGGGACATCGACTCCGACGGCGCCTCGGTCGAGGCCGGCCCCGCGCAGACCGTACGGCTGACCGGCCGCTGCTGGAAGGAAGTCCGCTCGGCGTGGGTCAGCCACCAGCGCTGACGACGGGCCCGTTCACGCGGAAGTGACGTCGGCGGGTCGGCCCGGCCGGCACAGGAAGGGATAGCCCGCGGCCTCCGTGGCGGCGGTCTCCGCGTCGCCCGCGCGGATGGCGTCCACCAGACGCGTGTGGTCCATGTACGTCTCGGGGGTCAGCTCCTCGCCCACGTCCTCGCGCAGCCAGTCGCGCATGACCTCGCCCAGGTCCGCGTACATCGCCGTCATGACGTCGTTGTGGGACGCGGCGACCACGGCCAGGTGGAAGGTCGTGTCGGCGGTCACGAAGGCCTCCGTGTCGCCCGACTCCCAGGCCTCCTCCCGGCGTACGAGGAGGGCGTCCAGCTGCTTCAGATCGCGCTCCGTGCGGCGCTCGGCGGCCAGCCTCGCCGCGCTCGACTCCAGCGTGGAGCGCAGTTCGGCGATGTGCCGCGGATCGGCGTCCGCGAAGCGGCGCTGCATCACGCCCGCCAGCTCGCTGGTCGCCACGACGTACGTGCCAGAGCCCTGGCGGATGTCGAGCAGGCCGTTGTGCGCGAGCGCGCGGACGGCCTCGCGGACCGTGTTCCGGGCGACCCCCAGCTGCTCGACCAGCTCGGGCTCGGTGGGGATGCGGGAGCCCACCGGCCACTCGCCCGAGGCGATCTGGTTCCGCAGCTCGGCGATGACCTGCTCGGACAGTGCCGATCGGCGGGGGTGGCTCAGCGGCATGACGGTCCTTCGCGCCAGGGGGTGCACCGGGAGGACGCACCGGAATGCGTGTCAGGGGATTGTGCCCCAGGTGTGCACCAGGGGATTGGACAACCAATCATCCCATGATTCTATGATGGCTGGCATGACTGGCGAGGAAACCCGGACGGCGATGTCCCCACCGATACGCAGCTCCGCACAGGACGCGGAACTCCAACCGCCCGCCACGCGCGCGTGGATGACGCGTGTGGTGATCATCGGCATCGTCCTCACCGCCCTCAACCTGCGCCCCGCCATCACGAGCCTCGGCGCCCTCCTCGAAGAGGTGCGCGACGGACTCGGCATGAGCGGCAGCTTCGCCGGGCTCCTCACCTCCGTACCGCCGCTGTGCTTCGGCGTCTTCGGTGTCATGGCACCGCGCCTCGCCCGCCGCTTCGGACCCGCCGCCGTGGTCTGCGCCGGCATGGTCGCGATCGCCGCGGGACTGGTGATCCGGCCGTTCGCCGGGAACACGGCCGGCTTCCTGGTCGCCAGCGCCCTCGCGCTCATGGGCATCGCGGTCAGCAACGTCCTGATGCCGGTGATCGTCAAGCGCTGGTTCCCGGACCGGGTCGGCTCCATGACCGGCCTCTACTCCATGGCCCTCGCCCTCGGCACCGCCGCCGCGGCCGCCGTCACCGTGCCCATGACCCGGGCCCTGGGCGGCAGTTGGCATGCCGGACTCGCCGTCTGGGCGGGGCTCGCGGCCGTCGCCGTACTGCCGTGGATCCCACTCGTACGGGCCCGGGGCACGGCCCTGTCCACGGACGCCGCCCCGGCCTCTGCTTCGGCAGCCCCGGCTCGTGACGCGTCCTCGGCCTCCGGGACGGGTCAGGAACCCTCCCCACTGCGGATCTCCCGGAGCCGTACCGCCTGGGCACTGGCCGTCTTCTTCGGGCTCCAGGCCACCGCCGCGTACATCACGATGGGCTGGATGGCGCAGATCTTCCGGGACGCGGGTGTCCCGGCGGGCACGGCCGGGCTGCTGCTCGCCGTCACCATGGTGATGGGCGTGCCGCTCGCCTTCGTCATCCCGCGGCTGGCCACGCGCCTGCCCCACCAGGGGCCGATCGTGGTCGCCCTCGGGGTCTGCGGCCTCGTCGGCTACGCGGGCCTCTACCTCGCCCCCGCGGGCGGTGCTTGGGCGTGGGCGCTGCTGCTCGGCATCGCCAACTGCGCGTTCCCGCTGGCCCTCACGATGGTCGGCATGCGGGCCAGGACCGGGGCGGGGGTCGCGCAGCTCTCCGCCTTCGCGCAGAGCACCGGGTACCTCATCTCGATCCCCGGCCCGCTCCTGGTGGGCGTGCTCTACCAGCACAGCGGCGGCTGGGGGCTGCCGATCGCCCTCATGGCGGGCCTGATGATCCCGCAGATCGTGGTGGGCATCCTGGCCGGCCGCGACCGCACGGTGGAGGACGAGGCCGCGCGCCGGCCGTGACCGTCGGAGACGGGCGGCGCGGTGGCCAGGAGACCCTGCCCGTGACCTCGCCGCGCCACCACCCGCATGCGGACTACACCCGCGCGCGTACGTCCCTGACCGGACCCCCCCGCGTGCGGGCGCCCGAGGGGTGGGAGACTGGGCCCATGCCCGTGCTCGACCCGAATCCCCAGAACGGCCAGAAGAAGATGCTGCTCGTCTTCGGCGCGTTCCTCCTCATCTTCGTGATCATCGGCGTCATCGCGTCGATCGCCTCACCCTGACCCACCGGAAGCTCGCCCTGACCCGTCGGTAGCCCGCCCCGAGCCCTCCGGCGTGACGCCTCCGCGAGCCGATGGTGGGGTTAGCCCCACCATCCCCTAGGGGGTGAGTGTCAGGGTCAAGTGGGTGGATCTCCGGATGGGTTGAGGGCTCCGGAGTCCGTAACTTCGAGATGTGACCGCGAGGACGCGGACCACGGACCACTCGAAGCCCCACGGAGGCGGCATGTCGGCCCCAACGCACATCCCGCCCCACCCGGCGACCAGGCGTGGCGTCGAGACCCGGCTCCCCTGGTGGGCCCTCGTCCTCCCCGCGCTCGCCTTTGCCGCGCTGCTCCTGGTGATACTGAACCCCGCCGACGCCCAGGCGGCAGGCGGCGACCCGGCGGTCGGCCGGCTCTTCGAGCAGGTCCAGCAGATCGTGCTGCACCAGGGCTCCTGAGCTCCCGGCACACCACGTCGGGGCAGCCAGTCAACTCCCTGCGCCCCATGGCGTGTTTCGTGCGAAGCTGGGAACCATGAGCGTCGCAGAACCCCGCAGGATTGTCCTTTTCCGGCATGCGAAAGCCGACTGGCCCGAGGTCTCCGATCATGAGCGGCCGCTCGCTGAGCGGGGCCGCAAGGACGCCGCCGTCGCCGGACGCAGGCTGGCCGACACCGGCATCCCCTTCGATCTGGCCCTCTGCTCCACCGCGACCCGGACCCGCGAGACATGGAAACTCGCCGTCCACGAGCTGCCCCACCGGCCGAAAACGGTCTATGAGGAGCGGCTCTACGAGGTCTCTCCCGGCGAGCTGATCGCCGTGCTCAACGAAACCCCCGACGACGTGCAGAACGCACTCCTGATCGGCCACAACCCCGGTGTGCAGGGCCTCGCCGACATCCTGGCCGGCCAGTCCGAGGGTGACGCGAAGGAGCGGATGAGCCGCCTGGGCTTCCCCGCCGCCGCCTTCGCCGTGCTCTCCTTCACCGGTTCCTGGAAGGCCCTGGAGCCGGGCGTGGCCACGCTGCTCGACTACTGGGCGCCGTCCGAGTAGACCCGGTCGTTCCCTTCTCACGAGGACGGGGCCCGGCACCATCGCGGTGCCGGGCCCCGTCCACGTCGTGGGCGCACTCCGCTCGACGGCCCAGGCCGCGGGAAGGCGCGAGCGCGGGCGAACTCAGTCCACGTGCATGTCCGCCGCCTCGACCTCTTCCCGTGTCACGCCCAGCAGATACAGGACCGTGTCCAGGAAGGGGAAGTTCACCGCGGTGTGCGCGGCCTGGCGCACCACCGGCTTGGCGTTGAAGGCGACCCCGAGACCGGCCGCGTTGAGCATGTCCAGATCGTTGGCCCCGTCGCCGATCGCCACGGTCTGGGCGAGCGGCACCCCCGCCTCCGCGGCGAACCGGCGCAGCAGCCGCGCCTTGCCCGCCCGGTCCACGATCTCGCCGGTGACCTTGCCCGTCAGCTTCCCGTCGACGATCTCCAGAGTGTTCGCCTGGGCGAAGTCCAGCCCCAGCCGCTCCTTCAGGTCGTCCGTGACCTGCGTGAACCCGCCCGAGACGACACCGACTTGGAAGCCGAGCCGCTTCAGCGTACGGATCAGCGTGCGCGCCCCCGGCGTGAGCCGCACCTCGCTGCGCACCTTGTCCACCACGGAGGCGTCGAGCCCCTTGAGCAGCTGCACGCGCGCGTGCAGCGACTGTTCGAAGTCCAGTTCCCCGCGCATCGCGGCCGCCGTCACCTCGGCGACCTCGTCCTCGCAGCCGGCGTGCGCCGCGAAGAGCTCGATGACCTCGTCCTGGATGAGCGTGGAGTCCACGTCCATGACGACCAGGCGCTGGGCCCGCCGGTGCAGCCCCGCCGCGACCACCGCGATGTCGACGCCCAGGGCCGCCGCCTCGGTCACCAGGGCGGTCCGCAGCGCCTCCGGCTCCGTACCGGACACGGCGAACTCGACGGCTGTCACGGGGTACTTGGCCAGCCGGAAGATACGGTCGATGTTGCCGCCGGTCCCGGTGATCCGGGCGGCGATCGCGGCCGCGGACTCCGCGGTGAGCGGATGCCCGAGCACGGTCACCAACGACCTGCCGTGCCCGCGCGGCCGGTTGTCGCCGAGGCCGGAGATGATCTCGGCCTGCAGCCTCATCGAGTCCGCCCAGCTGTGCACCGTGGCGCGCAGGTCGCCCTCCAGGCCGGCCGGCGGATGCGTCACGAGCGCGCACAGCACTATCCGGCCACGGGTGACGACCTGCTCGATGTCGACCACGTCGACCGAGTAGGCGGCGAGGGTGTCGAAGAGCCCGGCCGTGATTCCTGGCCGGTCCTTGCCGAAGATTTTGACGAGGAGAGTGGGGACATCAGACGTTTGTGATGCGCTCATGGTGCTTCCACCGTATCCGGCACCCTGTGCCGCACGCCGCTGAGGTCCGCCTGACGGACAGGGAACAGTGGGTGTCGCCGAGGTGTCCGCGGTCTTCACGAGCCGTGGCGCCCGCACGCCACGGCCCAGGTCAGCACCGTACGGGCCGCCGGTCGCCATCGTCCGGACCGCCGGTCACCGCCGGTCACCGCCGTCCGGGCGGCCTCCTGGACGGCGGTGGCGGCTCGTCCGGCGGGGGAGGCGGCGGCCCGTCCTGCGACGACCGGGGACGGCGCCGCGGCCCCGGAGCGGGCGGCGGTGTGAACGGCCCGGCCACCGTGGGAGCGCCGTACACGTCGTTCGGCGGCCGCGCACCGGGCGGTCGGGCACCCGGTGGCCACCCGCCCGGATCCTGCCCGCCCTGATCCCGTCCTTCCGGATTCCGTCCCCCGGGAGGTTGTCCGCCGGGAGGCTGGGCTCCGGGCGGGTGCCGGCCAGGGGACTGCGCGCCAGGAGGCCGAGGCCCGGAAGGCGGCGGCCCCGAGGACCGGTTCCGGTTGCCGGGGGACTGGGGTCCGGGCGGCGGGACGCTGGGACGCCGCCCGGACCCGGGCTCCCGCAGCTCGTCGGGCAGCCGCAGATACGGGTTCGTGTCGGGGTTCGCCGGCCGGTACGGCATACCGGGGTTGTAGGGCCCGCTCTCCCCGGCGACCTCCGCGAACGGCGGAGCGGAGGCCGGGGCGCCGGGGGCGCCGACGTCGCCGGCGCCCACGTCACCCAGTGCCAGCGGTGCCGCGCGCCGCCCGGCGGCCCCGGTGGCGCACGCGAGCAGCGCCCCCACGGTCCCCGCCCCCGCACCCCAGAGCGCCCCGAGCAGCAGCGCCATGCCCAGGTGCCCGTGCAGCTCGATCCCCGCGTCGAACGCGTCGATGCCCAGCACGGCCATCGAGGCGTCCACGGACACGTCCGTCAGCCAGGCGAGCAACGGCAGCGCGAGCGCGGTCACGATCCCCAGCCGCAGCGCGCAGCGCCCGGCGAAACCGAGGACACCGACACCCCGGTCACTTGGGACGCCCCGCTCCCGTACGAACGGAGTGCGCACCGCGGTCAGCACGCCCGCGTAGAGCATCATCAGCGCCGCCGCGACCCCCAACAGCCAGACCCGGCTGTCCAGTTCGGCCAGCCGTCCGAGCGAGACGGACTGGTCGTCGGAAGCGCTCAGCAGCTTGTCCAGGGGGTCGGGCAGGAACTGGACGAGCGGTCCCGACGCGCTTCCGTCCCACGGCACGAAGAGCCCGATCGGGATGCCGAGCCACACCCCGTTGGGCGCCCCGACCAGCGCCGCACCCGCGATCCGCTTCGGATTGTCGTCACCGATGGCCGCGTACGCAGCGGCCGAGAGCCCGGCCAGGACCGCCACCAGCAACACCGTGACCAGCGCGGACGCGGCAGGACGCACCAGGCGGTGCACCGAGGCCAGGCCACGCGGCAGCGGAGTCCGGCGCGAGGCCAGCAGCGCGATCGCCAGGACGCCGAGCACCCAGCCCAGGCCGCCCAGCAGTGTCGGCACGGTCTCGACCGTGAAGCCCACCTTGGCGTTCGCGTCCGCGAGATCCCCGAGCCGGTCGGGCAGCAGCCCGCCGATGTCACCGAGCCCGGGCACATCCACCTCGTCGGGCAGCCCGCCGCCCGGCAGCGAATCCAGCCCCAGAGAGCCGCCGTCGATGGTGATGACGTCGTGCCCCGCCCAGGCCAGACCGCCGAGCATCGCCACGAAGAGCGCCGCCACGGCGCCCGCGCGCGCGAACAGTTCGGCCGGCTCGATCACGACTCCGGCCCCGCGCAGTGACCGTAAGAAGAACCAGGACAGCAGCAGGGCACCCACCAGGCTCACGCCCAGTGGCGTGATCTGGAGGGCGGTGTCGGCCTGCGCGCCCTCCAGACCGAAAGCCGACACGTCGCCGGACGGCTTCACCGACCCACCCGCCCCGAGCGCCACAACCGCCGCGGTCATCGTCCCCAGCGAGCCGGACGCGTCCGCGCCGAGCAGATGCAGCCCCAGCGCCGCCACGCCGGCCATGCCGATCAAGGCCCAGCTCACGGCGGCGATCGAGGCCAGCAGCACATCACCCCACGGCACCCGCCTGCCGTGTCCCACGGTTCCGTCGCTCATCGTCAGCCCCCCGACTCCGCGCCGCGATGGTTCCACCGCGGTGTCCCCCTCGCGTGGGATTACCACTCTCCGGGCCGGTTTCAACCCAGTCAACGGAAACGGACAAGCCGCCCGTACGCGGTCTTCGCGAGGCCCGACTTTCGGTCAGAGGGGTCCTACTGAAATAGTTCCCCACGATGTTCGACATCCCTAGACTCCCTGTGATGGGGGAACTTCGGGGGACAACTCAGTGGGGCATGGAGTGCCGGAACTCGTACTGGAATTGAATGGACGGACCTGGACGCTCGATGCGTCCAGGCCATACACCCTCGGACGTGATCCGCAGGGGGACATCGTGCTCGACGACGCCAGGGTCTCCTGGCGTCACGCCACGATCAGCTGGGGCGGCCGCAGTTGGGTCATCGAGGACCACGGCAGCACCAACGGCACATTCGTGCAGGGGCAGCGGATCCATCAGATGGAGATCGGCCCCGGCTCGGCCGTGCACCTCGGCAACGCGACCGACGGCCCGCGGCTGAGCCTGGGGGGCAACGCGGCCGCCGCCGCACCGCAGGCACAGCCCCAGCAGCAGCCGTACGCCGCGCAGGGCGCGCCGGCGGCAGGCTGGGCCCAGCAGGCTCCGCAGCCGCAGCAGCACGCACCGGAGCAGGGCTGGCAGAAGCCGCAGCAGGGCGCGCACATTCCGCCGCAGCAAGGATCCGGTGGGGGCGCGGGGGCGCCGCCGGTCTACGGCGACCGCAGCCCCACCACGTTCCACCAGTTCTCGCTCGGCCGTGTGATGCGCATCGGCCGTGCCCTGGAGAACGAGCTGGTCGTCTCCGACCTGCAAGTCTCGCGTCACCACGCGGAGTTCCACGCGACGCCGGACGGCCGCCAGGAGATCCGCGACCTCGGCTCGCACAACGGCACGTACGTCAACGGTATGCCGATCGCCAAGGGTGGCTCCGCGCTGCTCGGCCCGAACGACATCGTCGGCGTCGGCCACTCGACGTTCCGCCTGGTCGGGGACCGGCTCGAGGAGTTCGTCGACACCGGTGAGGTCTCGTTCTCGGCCCGCCATCTGACGGTGACGGTCGACGGCGGCAAGCAGATCCTCAAGGACGTCTCCTTCGGCGTCCCGGAGAAGTCGCTCATCGCGGTCATCGGCCCGTCCGGATCCGGCAAGTCGACGCTCCTGAAGGCGCTCACGGGCTACCGCCCCGCCAACCAGGGTGACGTCCTCTACGACAACCGGAACCTCTACAAGCAGTTCGCCGAGCTGCGTCAGCGCATCGGTCTGGTCCCGCAGGACGACATCCTGCACAAGGAACTGACCGTCAAGAAGGCCCTCAAGTACGCGGCCAAACTGCGCTTCCCCGCGGACACCACGACGCAGGAGCGCGACGCCCGTATCGACGAGGTGCTGCGCGAGCTCAAGCTCGACATCCACAAGGAGAAGAAGGTCACCTCCCTCTCCGGTGGCCAGCGCAAGCGCGTGTCGGTGGCACTGGAGCTGCTGACCAAGCCGTCGCTGATCTTCCTGGACGAGCCGACCTCAGGCCTCGACCCGGGCATGGACCGCGACGTCATGCAGCTGCTGCGCGGCCTCGCCGACGACGGCCGTACGGTCCTCGTCGTCACGCACTCGGTGGCCGAGCTGGCCATCTGCGACAAGCTTCTGGTCATGGCGCCCGGCGGTTCGGTGGCCTATTTCGGTCCGCCCGAGGAGGCCCTGAACTTCTTCGGCTACGACACCTGGGCCGATGTCTTCTCCGCCTTCGAGAACTACCGCGACTACGACTGGGCGGGCCGCTGGAAGGGCTCGCAGCACTACCAGATGTACGCCGCGGACATCGACGCGGTGGCTCCGCAGTCCGTAGACATGCCGTCCGCCCAGGCGATGCGCCCGCCCAAGCCGCAGGGCTGGGGCTCACAGCTGATGACCCTGATCCGCCGCTACACGTCGGTGATCGCGTCCGACAAGGGCTTCCTGGCGCTGACGGTGATCCTGCCGGCGGTGCTCGGCGCGGTGAGCCTGCTCATCGAGCCCGACAAGACGCTGCTGGTGAACAAGCAGCTGGGTCCGAACGGCCTGCCCATCCCGAACAGCACGGCCGCCACGGTGCTGCTGATCCTCGCGGTCGGCGCCTGCTTCGCGGGCGCGGCCAACTCGGTCCGTGAGCTGATCAAGGAACGGGTCATCTACGAGCGGGAGCGCGCGACCGGCCTGTCGCGCTCCGCGTATCTGATGTCCAAGGTGATCGTCCTCGGCGTGATCACCATGCTCCAGGGTGCGCTGGTCGGTGCGATCGGCTTCATGAGCCGGACGATCCCCGACGAGGGCCTGATCCTCGGTGGCGCGGTCGCGGTCGAGCTGTCCCTGCCGATCATGGCGCTGGGCTTCACCTCGATGATGTTCGGCCTGGTCATCTCCTCGCTGGTGAAGACCGCAGAGAAGACCATGCCGCTGCTGGTCATGTTCGCGATCATCCAGGTCGTCTTCACCGGCTGTCTGTTCCCGCTGGCCGGGGCCCTGGGCGTCAACGAGTTCTCGTATCTGATGCCGTCGCGCTGGGCGGTCGGCGCCGCCGGCACCACGCTCGACTTCAACAAGATCAACCCGCACAACACGACCGACTCGGACCCGCTCTGGGACCACGAGGCGCTGACCTGGGCACTGGACATGGCCGCGCTGTTCGCGCTCGCCGCCGTCTGCGCCTTCCTCGTGGCGCGCTTCCTGCGCCGCCACGAGCCCGAGGTCATGCGCAAGTAGCCGGACGTTCAGGCCGGACCGTTCAACGAACACACGCGAAGGGCGGCTCCCCGTTGGGGGGCCGCCCTTTTCGGCGTACTCGTCAGAGGTCCGCGCAAACCTCAGTACGCGCTGTTGACGTTGTCGATCGAGCCGTACCGGTCGGCCGCGTAGTTGGCGGCGGCGGTGATGTTGGCGACCGGGTCGTACTGGCTCTTGGGCGTGCCGGCGACGTGGTATGCGTCGAAGGTCGGCTTGATGACCTGCAGCAGACCGATGGACGGGACACCGTTGATCGCGTTGATGTCCCAGTTGTTGATGGCGTTCGGGTCGCCCGCGGACTCGCGGATGATGTTGCGGTGCAGGCCGTCGTACGTGCCCGGTATGCCGCGCTTCTTCATGATGTCCAGCGACTCGCGGATCCAGCCGTCCAGGTTGTTCGGGTAGGTCTTCGCGGCGGCCGGCTTGACGGCGGCACGCTTGGCGGACCGGCTCGCGGCCTCCTTCGCCTTGCGGGCGTCCTCGGCCTTCTTCTTCGCGGCGGCCTCCGCGGCCTTCTTGGCGGCCGCTGCGTCGGCGGCCTTCTTCTTCGCGGCGGCGGCCTGGGCGTCGGCCAGCTGTCCGCTGAGACCGGCCGTGGCGGGCTTGAGCTGCTCGGCGGAGAAGGCGACCGGAGCGGCGGAGACCGAGTCGGCGCTGGCCTGCTGGGTGTTCCCCGGCACGAGCGAGAAAGCGAGGGCGGCGGCGCCCAGCGTGGCGACACCGGCGATGGAGAGCTTGTGGGTCTTGGTCAGCGCGCGGCTATGACCAGGAGTGTTCTGCTGCTTGGGCATGGCTGATGGACCTCTTCGAATAGCGCGGAGGTCGCTCTCGGCCCGATGGGGACAAAGGTGTTTCCGGGACAAGCGCCGTGGGTAAGAACCCGCGCCGCCGAGCGACCGATGGCCATTCTTAGCGGTCGCAATTTTCCGTGGCAAAGGTGTGACGTACGAACCCGGGTAGTGGAGCCAGGAAGGGCAAATCGGGGCAGACTGTCACGTCTGCCCCGCTCATGCCGAGTCTCTTTGTCTCCTAGGTCCCTTCGTACGTGATGTGCGTCCTATGTGCGGGCTCACACCGGCCTCGGTCCGGTCTCACCAGTAGTTGCTGAAGCAATGCTCTGTGTGAGGGCCCTCCTCCGGGAGGATGAGGTGCACGTCGCCGAACTCGTGCCAGAGGTAGCGCCCCCGCAGCGCCGCGTCGTACCCGCGGTCGACGGCGGCCCGCCCCGCGACCGCCTCCAGCATCAGCAGATGCGAGGCCTCGGGCTCGTGCAGCCCGGTGAGCAGCCCGTCCACGACCCGCACTCCGCGCTCCGGGGTTACCACGAGATCGGTCCAGCCCTTCGCCGCCCGCACCACTCCGTCGGCGCCGGTCGCCGACTCCACCGCCCGTACGGCGGTCGTCCCGACGGCGACCACCCTGCCATCTCCTGCCCCCGCTGCGTTGATCAGCCGCGCCGAGGTCTCCGGCACCGCGAAGCGCTCCGGGTACGGCGGCTCGTGCGCCTCGGCCGAGGCGACCCCGGTGTGCAGCGTGACCGGCGCGAACTGCACACCCCGGCTCACCAGCGCCGCCACCAGCCGCGCGGTGAAGGGCCGCGCCGCGCTCGGCATCTCCGCACTGCCCGCCCCGTCGGCGGACGGCAGCGCGAACACCGTCTGGTACGCCGACAGCGGCTGGTCCCGCTCCGTATAGGAGTAACGAATGGGCCTCCCGTGCCGGCCCAGCAGCCCCAGAACGTCCGCCTCCGGGCTGGGGACGTCAGCCTCCGGCCCCGGGCGATCCGGTTGCGGCAGCCGCCCGCCCGATTCCGACACCTGCCCGCCCGGTTCCGACACCCTTCCCCACCACAGCCGCGGGCTCCGCCCCGTGAGGGGCTCCTCCAGGACGAGCCGTACATCGCCGGGGAGACGCACCTCTGTCCCCGCGGGCCCACCCGCACGCGCGCGCGTGGTGCCCCGGCCGTCGGGATCACGCACCTCCACGGCCCAGCGCCCGTCGTCGCCCCGCGTGGAGAAATGCACCACCACGCGCGCGTGCCCGATCCTCCCGTCCACCGCGGCCGCCAGTGTCGGCGACGTGTTCACGATGAGCAGATCCCCCGCTCTCAGCAGACCCGGCAGCTCCGCGAACCCGTGATGCGACACTTCCGTACCACGCGAGACGAGCAACCGCACCGCGTCACGGTCGAGCCCCTTGCCCCGCTGCTCGGCGGGCACCCGGGCCGACAGCTCCTCCGGCACCCGAAGGGCCGTCGTCATCGCTGCTCCAGCAGCGCCGGCGCCCCGTAGCGCCCGCTCGCCGGACGCTTCTCGAGCAGCCGCAGAAAGGCCGGTACGACACTGACCGGATCCGGTCGCGGATCCTCGTCGTCCGGCACGGCCGCCGCGTACAGATCGGTGCCCATGTCGCCCGGGTCGACCGCCCAGACCCGCAGCCCGGGCTCCTCCTCCCCGAGCACCGCCGACAGATGGTCCAGCGCCGCCTTCGAGGCCCCGTAGCCGCCCCAGGTCTCGTACGCCTCGGCCGCGGCGTCCGAACTGACACCGATCACCGCACCGGCGGGGGACTCCCGCAGCAGCGGCAGGACCTCCTGGATCAGGCCGAGCGCCGCGACCACGTTGACCTCCAGGGCCCGCCGCAGCCCGTCCAGAGCCAGCGCGTCGAGACGTACGAGAGGTTCGGCACCCAGCGCGCTCGCGTTGTTCACCAGGAGATCGACGCCGCCGAGCCCCCGCGCCGCCGTCACCAGACCGGCCCGATGAGCACCGTCCGTGACGTCCCCCGGCAGCGCCTCGACCCGTGTCCCGTACTTGGCGAGGGCGGCGGCCGTCTCCTGGAGGACTCCCGCCGTTCTGGCGTCGAGCACCAGATCCCAGCCGCGCTCCGCCAGGGCCTCGGCGAGTGCCCGCCCCAGCCCCTTCGAAGCCCCCGTGATGATCGCTACCGGCATGACTTCCGTCCCCTCGTCCCATGGCCGCCGCTCCCGGCGACTGCCTCCAACGTAGGAACCGGACCACCCCCGCCGCCTCGTGCGCGGGCCGCAAAGCGAAGGGGCACTTCGCCCTAGGCCCAGCGGCCTAGAGAGGGACGCCACAGGTCGGATACGCACTGTCACACCCCGCCGGTACCGTGAGGTCATGAGCAAAGGACCCCGGTCGGGCCTGTCCGCGGTGAGCACCGCGCTGCTGGCCATGAGCCGACACCTCGAGGTGCGCGACGTCCTCAAGACGATCGTCGCCTCGGCCCGCGAACTGCTCGACGCGGAGTACGCGGCTCTGGGGGTCCCGGACGACCACGGCGGCTTCGCCCAGTTCGTCGTCGCCGGCGTCAGCGACGCCCAGTGGAAGGCCATCGGCCCGCTCCCGCGCCAGCACGGCATCCTCGCCGCGATGCTGCACGAGGCCCGCCCCGAGCGCCTCGCCGACGTGCGCGAGGACCCCCGTTTCGAGGGCTGGCCCTCCGCCCACCCCGACATGTCCGACTTCCTGGGCCTGCCCATCCGCGACGGCGACGAGGTCATGGGCGCCCTGTTCCTGGCGAACAAGCTGCGCCCTGCGGAGGGAGACCCCCCACACTCCCCGGGCGCCAGGCGGGAAGGCGGTTGCGGCTTCACCGAGGACGACGAGGAACTGCTGACGATCCTCGCCCAGCACGCCGCGATCGCCCTCACGAACGCCCGGCTGTACGAGCGCAGCCGCGAACTCACCATCGTCGAGGAGCGCTCCCGTCTCGCCCACGAACTGCACGACGCCGTCAGCCAGAAGCTGTTCTCCCTGCGCCTCACCGCCCAGGCCGCCGCCGCCCTCGTCGACCGCGACCCGGCCCGCGCCAAGGGCGAACTCCAGCAGGTGGCCGCCCTCGCCGCCGAGGCCGCCGACGAACTGCGCGCGGCCGTCGTCGAGTTGCGTCCCGCCGCACTCGACGAGGACGGACTGGTCGCCACGCTGCGCACCCAGATACAGGTCCTCGACCGTGCCCACTCCGCGCGCGTGACCTTCGACAGCCGCGGTGTCCGCGCACTGCCCGCCGCCCAGGAGGAGGCCATGCTGCGCGTCGCCCAGGAGGCGCTGCACAACGCGCTGCGGCACTCCGGCGCCGCCCGCGTCGACGTCACCCTGGAGCGGCACGGACCTGGCGCGGTCCTGCGCGTCACCGACGACGGCAGCGGATTCGAACCGAGGACGACACGCCGCGCGGGACGCCACCTCGGCCTGGTCTCCATGCGCGACCGGACCAACGGCGTCGGAGGCACGCTCACCGTGGAATCGGCGCCCGGAAAGGGCACCACGATCGAGATGGAGGTCCCTGGTGGCTGACGCAATCAAGGTGCTGCTCGTCGACGACCACCAAGTGGTCCGCCGGGGCCTGCGCACCTTCCTCGAAGTACAGGACGACATCGAGGTCGTGGGAGAGGCGTCCGACGGCGCCGAAGGAGTCGCTCGCGCCGAGGAGTTGAAGCCCGACGTCGTCCTCATGGACGTCAAGATGCCGGGCATGGACGGCGTGGAGGCCCTGCGCAAGCTCCGCGAACTCGACAACCCCGCGCGCGTGCTCATCGTCACCAGCTTCACCGAGCAGCGCACGGTGATCCCGGCCCTGCGCGCGGGCGCCGCCGGCTACGTCTACAAGGACGTGGACCCCGATGCCCTCGCCGGAGCCATCCGCTCGGTCCACGCCGGGCACATCCTGCTCCAGCCCGAGGTGGCCGGGGCACTGCTGTCCCAGGAGGAGACCAACTACGGGCAGGGGAGAGGCAGCTCGCTCACCGAGCGGGAGCGCGAGGTGCTCAGTCTGATCGCCGACGGCCGCTCCAACCGCGAGATAGCCCGCGCCCTCGTCCTCTCCGAGAAGACCGTCAAGACGCACGTCTCGAACATCCTGATGAAACTCGACCTCGCCGACCGGACGCAGGCCGCGCTGTGGGCCGTACGTCATGGTGTGACCGGCTGATGACCTGCTGATCCGCCCGATGGCGGCCTTCCGGACAGCACTACGGACGGCAACACGGAGGGTTCCGTTCCGGGCTGAGATTCATACCGTCGTGGGAATGTCCCCCGGATGGCGCATCCTTCCTGGATCTCCGCCGTTCTCCAGTGCGTGCTGCGGCGCTTTGCCGCAGTGGTTCACAAGGAGAGGGCTCAAGAAGTGAAGAACCTGAAGAAGGCCGCAGCCGTCACGATGGTGGCCGGTGGCCTGGTTGCCGCCGGTGCCGGTTTCGCCTCCGCCACCGATGGTGCGCACGCCGACGGCAAGGCCATCGGCTCGCCGGGCGTCGCCTCGGGCAACCTCGTCCAGGTCCCCGTCGCCATCCCGGTGAACGCGGTCGGCAACACCGTGAACGTTGTCGGCATCCTGAACCCGGCGTTCGGCAACGACGGCTTCAACGGCTGACGTTCGCACCTCGGGTCACCACTGACCACCGGCCTTCCAGGCAAGCCTGGGGGGCCGGTCCGGTTTCCGGGCCGCTCGATACATGCGGGTTGCCTGTGGCTGATCGCGCAGTTCCCCGCGCCCCTGAGGGGTGTCTGGCGTCGATGGGCACAGCGCGGGTTCGTTGTGGCTGATCGCGCAGTTCCCCGCGCCCCTAAAAAGTCGGCCCGTTTCTTTAGGGGCGCGGGGAACTGCGCGACCAGCCACGACTCACCCCCCGTCGCCCCCCCACCC
>NZ_JBITFQ010000025.1:144976-151869 GCF_044456225.1 Streptomyces sp. NPDC050988
GGGGTTTGGTTTTTGGTTGTGCGCGAGCCCCCCCCCCCCCAAAATCTCGGGCCCGTTTTTTTGGGGGGGGGGGGCCCCCCCGCGACCAGCCACGACTCACCCGCAGTCGCCCGACAACACTCCCCGCCGAGTCAGTGGGCGCAGCTCAACGAACCCCCCGCTCCCGCTCCTCCACAAACGCGTTGTACGCCGCCACCTGAGCCCGTCGAGCCGTCCGCTCGACCGGCCGCAGCGCCTCGGAGCGCGCGGCCATCTCGGACGCGCTCACAGCCCCACCGTGCCCGTTCTCGTAGGCGACGGAGATGAGCAGCCCGACCCGCTGGGCCAGCTCCAACACCCGTACCGCACGCGGCGGATACCCGGGGGCGAGCACCTCACGACCCCGCTCGGCCCGAGCCCGGTACGCGTCGATCGCCGCCTCGGCGACCGGCCCCGACCCGGCGACATCGAGCCGCGACAGCATCTCCGTGGCATCGCGCAGCGCCTCCGCGAGTTCCCGCTCCGCCTCACCGAGGGACGGCACATCGGCGGGCGGCGCCTCACGCACGGGCAGACAGTGCCAGACGACCTCCACATGTACATCGCCCTCGGGCCCGGCCTCGTACACCTCCGGCACGAGCCCCAGCGCGGCCCCGTGACAGACCACCGCCTCCTCGGCATCGAGGGCGCGGGCGTTGAAGTCGGGCGGCCCGCTCAGCCCGAGCGGATGCCCGGGCGCGGGCAGCGCGACCCGAAGACCGGTCACCCCGAGTGTGCGCAGCCGCCCCAGAGCGAGGGTGAGTCCGACGGGCGCGGTCTCACCGGGCAGTCCCTCCACCCGATGCACCGCGTCCTCGCCGACGATGGCGACGACCGCGTCGTCCGGAGAGGCAAAACCGGCCAACAGGGCATTTCCCCATGCTGCCAGCCGTCCTGAGCGTGGTTCCGAATGCATGGCTCCCACCCTAAGGACCGGCCGATGGATTGGGCGGGTCGACCGGTGGCGTAGGTTTTCCCTGGGGGCTGCGTCCACAGACGTCAGCGACGGCCGAGACTGCAATGGGAGACAGCGCGCTCATGAGCGATGTACTGGAGCTTGAGGACGTATCCGTGGTCCGAGAGGGCCGGGCTCTGGTGGACCAGGTCTCCTGGTCGGTCAAGGAAGGCGAGCGCTGGGTCATCCTCGGTCCCAACGGCGCCGGAAAAACGACCCTTCTGAACCTCGCCTCCAGTTACCTCTACCCCAGCCAGGGCACCGCCACCATCCTCGGCGAGACCCTCGGCAAGGTCGACGTCTTCGAGCTGCGCCCGCGCATCGGCATGGCCGGCATCGCCATGGCCGAGAAGCTCCCCAAGCGCCAGACGGTCCTGCAGACGGTCCTCACCGCCGCCTACGGCATGACGGCCGGCTGGCACGAGGACTACGAGGACGTCGACGAGCAGCGCGCCCGCGCCTTCCTAGACCGCCTCGGCATGACCGAGTTCGTCGACCGCAAGTTCGGCACGCTCTCCGAGGGCGAGCGCAAGCGCACCCTCATCGCCCGCGCGCTGATGACCGACCCCGAGCTGCTCCTCCTCGACGAGCCCGCCGCCGGACTCGACCTCGGCGGCCGCGAGGACCTCGTACGCCGCCTCGGCCGCCTCGCCCGCGACCCGATCGCCCCCTCCATGCTCATGGTCACGCACCACGTCGAGGAGATCGCCCCGGGCTTCACCCATGTCCTGATGATCCGTCAGGGCAAGGTGCTCGCCGCAGGCCCCCTGGAGCTCGAACTCACCTCGCGCAACCTGTCGTTGTGCTTCGGCCTCCCGCTCGTCGTCGAACAGGTCGGTGAGCGCTGGACCGCGCAGGGCCTGCCCCTGTCCTGACAACCAGGAACACCCACCTCAACTTGATCGGCGCCCTGTCGGGGACCGGACCCGCGGACCTACCATGACCACGTGGACGACATCGACGCATGGGTGTGGTGGCTGATCGGCGCGGTCGGGCTCGGAATCCCGCTCGTCGTGACCGCGATGCCGGAATTCGGAATGCTCGCCGTCGGCGCCGTCGCGGGCGCCGTGACCGCGGGGCTCGGAGGCGGTGTGGTCCTCCAGGTAGTGGTCTTCGCCGCCGTCTCGGTCGCGCTCATCGCGGTCGTACGCCCCGTCGCCGCCCGACATCGCTCCCAGCGACCCCAACTGGCCACAGGCATCGACGCCTTGAAGGGCAAACAGGCCGTCGTCCTGGAGAGAGTCGACGGTTCGGGTGGCCGGATCAAGCTCGCCGGAGAGGTCTGGTCCGCGCGCGCCCTCGACACCGGACGCGCCTACGAAGTAGGCCAGGAAGTGGACGTCGTGGAGATCGAAGGGGCCACAGCGATCGTCATGTGACTCCCGTGGCGTCCAGTGAACGGAACGTCGCACGTGGCGAGTTGTGGTCTGACACACTCGTCGAGCAAGATCTTCGACAATCACAAGATCTTCCGGAAGCACCTAGGCGGAGAAGGGTACGGGGACCACGATGGAACCGATCATCATCGTCCTGATCATTCTGGTGGTGTTGGTCTTCATCGCACTGATCAAGACCATCCAGGTGATCCCACAGGCCAGCGCGGCCATCGTCGAGCGGTTCGGCCGCTACACGCGCACGCTCAACGCCGGCCTCAACATCGTCGTCCCGTTCATCGACTCCATCCGCAACCGCATCGACCTCCGTGAACAGGTCGTTCCGTTCCCGCCCCAGCCGGTGATCACCCAGGACAACCTGGTCGTGAACATCGACACCGTCATCTACTACCAGGTGACCGACGCCCGCGCCGCCACCTACGAAGTCGCCAGCTACATCCAGGCGATCGAGCAGCTCACCGTCACCACGCTCCGCAACATCATCGGTGGCATGGACCTGGAGCGGACCCTGACCTCCCGCGAGGAGATCAACGCGGCCCTGCGCGGAGTGCTCGACGAGGCCACCGGCAAGTGGGGCATCCGCGTCAACCGCGTCGAGCTCAAGGCCATCGAGCCGCCCACCTCCATCCAGGACTCGATGGAGAAGCAGATGCGCGCCGACCGTGACAAGCGCGCCGCGATCCTCACCGCCGAAGGTATCCGCCAGTCGCAGATCCTCACCGCCGAGGGTGAGAAGCAGTCCGCGATCCTGCGCGCCGAAGGTGAGGCCAGGGCCGCCGCACTGCGCGCGGAGGGCGAGGCCCAGGCCATCCGTACGGTCTTCGAGTCCATCCACGCCGGAGACGCGGACCAGAAGCTCCTCGCCTACCAGTACCTCCAGATGCTCCCGAAGATCGCCGAAGGCGACGCCAACAAGCTCTGGATCGTCCCCAGCGAGATCGGCGACGCCCTCAAGGGCCTCAGCGGCGCCATGGGCAACTTCGGCCCGATGGGCGGCATGGGCGGAGGCGGCGGCCAGGCCCCCCAGCCCACAGAACGCCGAGAAAAGCCGTCGGTCACCGACTGACCAGCACGCAAGAGGGGGCTCGCGTCATAGGACGCGAGCCCCCTCTCTTGTTCCGGCACGCGGGAGCAGACAGTCTTCCTTGAGGCGCGAGCACGCGGGAACGGCGCATCTTTTGGGGGCGCGGGGAACTGCGCGCCCAGCCACGACCCACCCGCACCCGACAACTCACCCGCACACCCCGGCCCAGAGCGAAGCGCCTACGCCGCCGGCTGCGCAAGCCACTCCGGCAACGCCTCAAGATCATCGCGCCCCAGCGCAAGCAACATCGCATCGGCCGGCGTCGGCTCGAACGGCTGCCGCAACAGCGGCATCCCCGCCTGATCCGGCGTACGCGCGGCCTTGCGATGGTTGTCCTCCGCGCACGAGGCAACCGTGTTCAGCCAGGAGTCCTGACCACCCTGCGCCCGAGGCACGACATGGTCCACGGTCGTCGCCCGACGACCGCAGTACGCGCACCTGTGCCGGTCACGCACCAGCACACCCCGCCTCGACCACGGCGCTTGTCTTCGGAACGGCACCCGTACATAGCGGCAGAGCCTGATCACCCGAGGCGCCGGTATGTCGAGCGCGGCTCCGCGCATACGCAGTTCGGGGTGGGCCTGCTCGACAACGGCCTTGTCCTGCAGCACCAGAACGACGGCTCGATTCAACGTCACCGTCGACAGCGGCTCAAAGCTCGCATTCAGCACCAGCGTGTCCCGCATCAAGCCCACCTCCCATGCGCACCGGCCCACCGCCTGGCGGGCTTGGATCAACTCTGGCCGGGCACGCCGAGATGGACAACGCAATAAAAACTGCCCGCCCCTGATCAATTCCATGACCAGGGGCGGGCAAACGTTCAGTGAACGCTCAGCTGTCCGCGGGAGCCGCGTACTCGGCGACGATCTGCGTCCTCGCCAGCGTGTGGAACCGGAGATTGAAGCCCACGACGGCCGGGGAGGCGTCCGAGTCGGGACCGAGCTTCTCCTGGTCCACCGCGTACACCGTGAACACGTATCGGTGCGCCGGGTCCCCGGCGGGCGGCGCGGCGCCGCCGAAGTCCTTCGACCCGTAATCGTTGCGCACCTGCACGGCACCCTCGGGCAGGCCCTCGAACTTCCCCGTGCCGGCGCCCGTCGGCAGTTCCGCCACCGAGGCCGGAATGTCGAACACGACCCAGTGCCAGAAGCCGCTCCCCGTAGGGGCGTCCGGGTCGAAGCACGTCACGGCGAAACTCTTGGTCTCCGGCGGGAAGCCTTCCCAGCGCAGCTGCGGCGAAGTGTTCCCGGCCGCGTAGACCTGAGCGTCCTTCAGCGTCGCGCCCGGCTCGACGTCCTCACTCGTGACCGTGAACGACGGCACGACGGGATGGAAGTCATGGGGAAGCGGCGGCCTCTTGGGCTCGGTCACCTCGGCACCTCCTGATCGGTTCCTGATCCTTGGAAACTCTCGCCCCGAGCCTAGAACCAGTTCCGCTTGCTACCGACCTCTGACAGCCACTGGTTGAGATAGGCGGTCCAGTCGGTCCCCTGGAAGTCGTTGAGCCCCACCTTGAAGGAGCGGAACGTGTCGCTGCCCTCACTGAAGAGACCCGGCTTCTTGTCCATCTCCAGTACGACGTCCATCTCACGGTCGTCCGCGACGAAGCTCAACTCAACCTGGTTGAGACCGCGGTACTGCTGCGGCGGGAAGAACTCGATCTCCTGGTAGAACGGCAGCTTCTGCCGCGTACCCCGGATCTGGCCGCGCTCCAGGTCCGCGTTCTTGAAGCGGAAGCCCAGCTGGATGAACGCGTTCAGCAGCGCCTGCTGCGCCGGTAGCGGGTGCACGCTGATCGGGTCCAGGTCACCGGAGTCCACCGCGCGCGCGATCTCCAGCTCCGTGGTGACACCGACGTTCATCCCGCGCAGCGGCTGCCCGTCGATCGTAGTGATCGGCGTCTCCCACGGGATCTCGAGCCCGAACGGCACCGCGTGCACCCCGCCCGCCTGCAGCTCGAAGGCACCGCCGAGCCGCAGCTTCGTGAACTCGACGTCCTGCTTGTACTCCTGGTCGTCATGGCCCTCGACCTCGACCCGGGCCTGGAGACCGACCGACAGACCCTCGATCGCCTGGTTCACGGACCCGCCCTGGATCCGCACCTCACCCTGGACGACGCCGCCGGGAACGACGTTGACCTCGGTCAGCACCGTCTCGACCGAAGCCCCACCGGCCCCCAGGCTTGCGAGCAGCCGCTTGAACCCCATGTCTTTTCCTCCTCGGGCAACGCCCCGTTGTTGTTCTGTCCGGATCGGATCCTTGATCCATACAAACGCGATCCAGCCGTGTCCGGTTCCGCGCACTCACCCTGGCAAGACGCACGCTCCCTGACCACCCCGCACGCAGTCACACCTCTGCCACACCTCTGCACTACGCTCGTACGCCATGATCGCGGCCCCTGACCGTACGCCCCTCACCCGGGAGTTCTTCGACCGACCCGTACTGGAGGTCGCCCCCGACCTCCTGGGGCGCGTGCTCGTGCGCACCACCCCGGACGGTCCGATCGAACTCCGCCTCACGGAGGTCGAGGCGTACGACGGCCCGAACGACCCCGGGTCCCACGCCTATCGCGGCCGCACGGCCCGCAACGGAGTGATGTTCGGTCCGCCCGGGTACGTGTACGTCTACTTCACCTACGGCATGTGGCACTGCATGAACCTGGTCTGTGGCCCGGAGGGCAGGGCGAGCGCGGTCCTGCTCCGCGCCGGCGAGATCACCGAGGGCGCCGACCTGGCACGCAAACGTCGACTTTCGGCCCGATATGACCGAGAACTGGCCAAAGGTCCGGCTCGCCTGGCCACGGCCCTCGGGGTCGACCGAGCGCTCGACGGTACGGACGCATGCGCCACCGAGGGTTCACCCCTGAACCTTCTCGCGGGCACTCCGGTGCCCTCCGACCAGGTACGCAACGGTCCCCGCACCGGTGTGTCCGGCGACGGAGGCGTCCACCCGTGGCGCTTCTGGGCCGACAACGACCCGACGGTGAGCCCTTATCGGGCCCATACCCCCCGCCGTCGCCGAACTTGACTCTCCCCTGGGCGGTCCGTAATGTAGCCCGAGCCGCTGAACCGGGTACGGCGTTCAGTCAGCAGTCGGAAGCGGCCAACCCACTACCTACGACTTCCTCTGAGCGAGGGCGAATTCGGCGTGCCTGCATGCCTGAATTCAAGCTTGCGGAACTCGATTATGAGTTGCTGAGGGAATCGGCTAACGTAGTGAATGTCGAAAGGCCGCAAGGCCAAAAGGCAAATCCCACCGACTGGGAATCACGGCCCGAAATGGTCTGATAGAGTCGGAAACGCAAGACCGAAGGGAAGCCCGGAGGAAAGCCCGAGAGGGTGAGTACGAAGGAAGCGTCCGTTCCTTGAGAACTCAACAGCGTGCCAAAAATCAACGCCAGATATGTTGATACCCCGTCCACCACGGTTGTGGTGGGTGGAGG
>NZ_JBITFQ010000026.1:0-150088 GCF_044456225.1 Streptomyces sp. NPDC050988
AACGCCCGGTTACATTCCGAACCCGGAAGCTAAGCCTTACAGCGCCGATGGTACTGCAGGGGGGACCCTGTGGGAGAGTAGGACACCGCCGAACTATTATTAATAGAGCTGGTCCCTGAACTTCGGTTCAGGGACCAGCTCTTTTTTGTTGTGCGTCACTTGGAGTTCACGTTGCGCGACCAACATCCCGCACATGGGTACTGCTGCAATGCTCCGGGCCGCGGGCGTGGGAATCGGTGACGAGGTCATCGTGCCGGCGTTCGGCAACGTCGAGGTCGCCGAGGCCGTGATCCAGGCCGGTGCGATGCCGGTCTTCGCCGACATAGACCCGGCCACGTACTGCCTGGACGCCACCGAGGTGAACGCGGCCGTCGGTCCGCGGACCGTCGCTGTCGTCGCCGTGCACCGCTTCGGACGGCCCGCTGACATCGCGCGGCTCCGGGACGTCGGGCAGCGGCACGGGCTGCTCGTGCTGGAGCAGGGCGAGTCCGAGGCGCCGTACGACGAGATCGAGGAGCGCAGGGCGCATGCGGCGTTCCTGGACGGGCGGTTGAGGGGCGTGCGGACGCCGATGCGCGGCATCGGACACACGTACCAGCAGTACGTCGTGCGGGTGCCGGGGAACGGACGGCCGGACCGGGACGCCTTCGCGCGGGCCGTGCGGGCCAAAGGAGTCGAGTGCCGGGTGCCGGTGAAGACGCCCGTGCACCGGATGCCCGTCTTCCGGCGGGACGTCTGCCTGCCGGAGACCGAGCGGGCCGCCGACGAGACGCTGGCTCTGCCTGTTGACGCGTCGTTGTCGAAGCGGGAGATGCAGCGGATGGTGTCCGCGTGCAATGCGCTCGGTGGGCTCCTGCAGCCCGCCTTCTAGGCGGTTGAACAGGGTTGGGAGCACGCCGCCGTTCGGGGTATGATCTATTTCGTTGCCGCGAGGGAGACCTCGAAAAGTAACTGGCCCCCCTAGCTCAGTCGGCAGAGCGTCTCCATGGTAAGGAGAAGGTCAACGGTTCGATTCCGTTGGGGGGCTCCGACAAAAAGGCCTCCGCCCTTGTGGGCGGGGGCCTTTCGTGTGTCCGGGACCGGTTCCTTCGGGCCGGGTTCAGTCGTTCTGGAGGCCGGGAACGCGCATCGCGAGAATGGCCATGTCGTCCGACGGGGCGTCCGACGCGAAGCGTTCCACCGCGCGCATGATGCGAGCGGCCACTGCTCCGGCCGTGAGGCCTGTGCAGGTGGTGAGGACGTCGATGAGGCCGTCGTCGCCCAACATGCGCGTGCCCTCGCGGCGTTCGGTGACGCCGTCCGTCACGCACAGCAGGACGTCGCCCGGGTCGAGCGTGATCGTCTGCTCGTACAGCTCCAGGTCCTCCATCACGCCGAGGAGCGGCTGGGGTTCGGCGGCCGGTTCGACCGTGCCGTCCTGGCGGAGGCGCAGGGGGAGCGGGTGGCCGGCACAGACGACCTTGAGGAGCGCCGAGCCGTCCTCCTGGGGCCACAACTCCCCGTACAGGAGCGTCAGGAAGCGGCTGCGGGCGCCCTCGTCGAGGATCGCGGAGTTCAGGCGCTCCAGGACCGCCGGGCCGCCGAAGCCCTCGCGGGCGAGCAGCCGCAGCGCGTGTCGGGCGAGGCCGGTGACCGCGGCCGCCTCCGGGCCCGTACCGCAGACGTCTCCGATGGCGAAGCCGTAGGCGCCGTCGCGGATGGGGAAGAGGTCGTAGAAGTCGCCGCCGACTTCGTTGCCCTCGCCCGCCGCGCGGTAGATGACCTCGACCTCCACGCCGTCGATCTGGGGGAGTTCCGGGGGCAGGAGGCTGCGCTGGAGGGACTGGCTGATGGCCGTGCGCTCCGAGTACAGGCGGGCGTTGTCGAGGGCCAGGGCGGCCCTGCGGCTCAAGTCCTCGGCGAGTTCAAGGATTTCCTGGCGGAAGTGTTCGTCCGACGGCTTGCCGAGCGTCAGCATGCCGATGACGCGGTTGCGGGCCACCAGGGGGAGTACGACCGTCTCGCCGCCGACCGCAGCGGCCGTCTGCAGCGTCGTACCGATGCCGGAGCTCACGGTGGCGGGCTCGCCGAGGCCGAGGCTGCGCATGGAGGTGCGCAGGGCCGCCTGGTGGGCCGCCTCCGCGGGAGCGGCCCAGACGCGGGCGCCCGGGGTCGGGACGGGGTCCGGAGGGGCGATCTTCGACAGGAGGGCCTTGAGGCCGTCGATGCGGTCCTCGTCCTCGTGCAGGACGTACGAAAGATACGGATCCGATGCCTGGTCGGCGATCGTGTAGACGGCGCACCAGGTGGCCAGGGTCGGGACCGTCATCTGGGCCATCAGAGCCAGTGTCTGGTCGCGGTCCAGCGTGCCCGCGAGGAGGTCCGAGGCCTCGACGAGGAAGGACAGGGATCCGCGGCGCAGGCGCTCCAGTTCGCCCAGGCGCGCCGACTCCACGGCGAGCGCGATGCGGTCGGCGGCGAACTGGAGGCGCAGGGCCTCCTCGTTCGAATACCGCCCCTGGGCCTCGGCCGCGACGCCGAGTGAACCGGTGAGGCGGCCCTCGACCTTGAGGGGGACCGTGACGACCGAGCGCATGCCCGTGCCGCTGAGGAGCGGTACGGCGCCCGGAACGACCGTCAGGTCCTCGTGTACGGCGGGCATACGGGCCGAGCCGTAGCGGCCGGGGCCCGCTTCCACGGGGACGCGGGCGAAGCGCTGGCGGGCGGAGGGGAGGCCGGTGGAGGCGCGGACCTCCAACTCCGTTTCGTCGTCGGTCGCCAGGAGGAGGAAGGCGGAGTCGCCGTCGAGCATGTCGCGGGCGCGCTCCACCGTGCGCTGGAGGAGGCCGTCCAGGTCGTCGGGGGCCGGCGAGCCGATGAAGACCTCGAAGGGGTCCGACGCCTGACCCTCCGAACTGGTGGTCGTGTCGGAGGCGTTGACGCGCAGCGGGGTCTGCAGGACGGCGCGTTCGTGGTCGCGTACGAGAAGGCACACCGTCGAGGGTTCGCCGCCGGTGTCCCGGACGCGCAGATGCGACGCGTAGACGGGTGTCACACGGCCGTTGGCGGCGCGGAGGCCGTAGCTGCCCTCCCAGCGGGAGAGTTGGAGCGCCTCGACGATGCCGGTGCTGGTGCCGGGCGTGTGCGGCCAGGCCGCGAGGTCGGTGAGGGGCTTGCCGATGACCTGCTCGGCCGCGTACCCGAACAGTTCCTCCGCGTCCTCGTTCCAGGCGTTGATGGCGCCGGTGCGGTCGATCTGGATGACCGCCACGCGGACGCGGCCGTCGGCGAGCGGGAGGAGGTTGGCCGGGAGGGCGGGGCCGGCTGTGCGGGTGCCCACCGACCGTTCCGGCAGTTCCAGCTGGAACCAGACCTGCTTGTGCGTGGGCGTGTACTCGACGCCCCAGCGGCCGGCCAGGGCGGCGCAGAGCTGCAGGCCACGGCCGCCCTCGCGGTCGGGGCTGCCCATGTTGATGGCGGTCGCCTGGAGTGGAATCTCACGTTCCGGGTAGCGGTCCCCCACCTCGATCCGTACGCCCTCGTCGCTGCGCAGGCACAGGACGTCGGCGGACGTGCCCGCGTGCACCACGGCATTGGTGACAAGCTCGCTGGTGAGGACCACGGCGTCGTCGACGATGTCGGCGAAGCCCCAACCCTGGAGGGTGTCACGGACGAAGGACCGGGCGGTCGCGACGGACCGCCCGACAGGATCGAAGCTGGCGGCCGCGCGCGCGGTGATCACAGAACTCCTTGTCCGGTTGTCGGAGGGCAGCGCTGCGTGGCCGACCCGCTCCTGCCGGGGCAGGGGCTGGTTCTCCGTCGGCCGGGGATCCTGGGGTGGCCCCCCAGGATGCAGTTCGGTGGTCATGGTGCGGTGCCCCTCCGATGCCTGCCCGCTCGTGCTCGTGCCACCGCCCAGGCCGGAAGGACCGGCGTGGCTGGACAGCCGCATGCAAGGTTACTTACCTTCGCCGTCCATGCGGATGCCGGTCACCACTGTTTCCACTCCGGAGCGTGTGTGCGGACCATGTGCGAAGCTGCCGAACTGTTATGGCCTGGTTCAGCCATGGTGAAACACTGGGCAAGCTTCAAGGGAAGGTCCGGGCAGGCAGAGTGCCTTCCAGTACGCCGAGCAGTAGTACCCGAGTACGCCGAGCAGTAAATGGTCGACCCTTGCGGGAGGGACACAGTGGAGTCTGGCGCAGCGACGCGGGGCACTAAAACGCGCGCGAAAGGCGGACAGTCCCTGAGTAACCAGCGCAAACCACGCAATGGCACCACCGACGTGGACACGGCTGCCCTGAACAGGCTGCTGGCGGCCCTGGTGTCGATGCGGGACGGCAACTTCCGTAAGCGGCTCACGGTCTCGGGCGATGGCGTGATGTCCGAGATCGCGGCGGTTTTCAATGAAGTGGCCGACCGGAATCTGCATCTGACGGGCGAGCTGGCGCGCGTGCGGCGCATGGTCGGCCGCGAGGGCAAGTTGACGGAGCGGCTGGAGTCGGGCGCTTGCGAGGGCTCCTGGGCCACCGCGATCGACAACTCCAACGCGCTGGTCGACGACCTCGTACGGCCCGTCTCCGAGGTCGGACGGGTGCTGTCCGCCGTGGCGGAGGGCGATCTGTCGCCGCGCATGGAGCTGCGGGCGCAGGCCGCGGACGGGAACGGGCATCCGCTGCGCGGGGAGTTCCTGAAGGTCGGGCGCACGGTAAACAACCTGGTCGACCAGCTGTCGACGTTCACCGACGAGGTCACGCGTGTGGCCAGCGAGGTGGGCACCGAGGGCAAGCTGGGCGGGCAGGCGCGGGTGCGCGGTATGTCCGGTTCGTGGAAGGACCTCACGGATTCGGTCAACACCATGGCGTACCGGCTGACGGCTCAGGTGCGGGACATCGCGCTGGTGACCACAGCGGTCGCCAAGGGTGACTTGTCCCGGAAGGTCACGGTTCACGTGGCCGGCGAGATGCTGGAACTCAAGAACACCGTCAACACGATGGTGGATCAGCTGTCCTCTTTCTCCTCCGAGGTGACGCGAGTCGCGCGTGAGGTGGGCACCGAGGGCGAGCTCGGCGGCCAGGCGCAGGTGCCTGGTGTGGCGGGTGTGTGGAAGGACCTCACCGATTCGGTGAATCTTATGGCCGGCAATCTGACCGCGCAGGTGCGCGGGATTGCCCAGGTGACGACGGCGGTGGCCAACGGCGACCTGTCGCAGAAGGTGACCGTGTCGGCGCGCGGCGAGGTCGCGCAGCTCGCCGAGACGATCAACCAGATGACCGAGACGCTGCGTACGTTCGCGGACGAGGTCACCCGCGTGGCCAACGAGGTCGGCGGCGAGGGGCGGCTCGGCGGGCAGGCGAACGTGCCGGGTGCGGCGGGAACGTGGAAGGACCTCACCGATTCGGTGAACACGGTCTTCCGGAACCTCACCACTCAGGTGCGGGACATCGCCGCGGTGACGACGGCGGTGGCCAACGGTGACCTGTCGCAGAAGGTCAGCGTCGAGGTCGCCGGCGAGATGCTGGAGCTGAAGAACACCGTCAACACGATGGTCGACCAGCTGTCGAGCTTCGGTGCCGAGGTGACCCGCGTGGCGCGGGAGGTCGGTGTCGAGGGTGAGCTGGGCGGTCAGGCGGCGGTGCCGGGCGCGGCCGGTACGTGGAAGGACCTCACGGACTCCGTCAACACGGCGTTCCGGAATCTCACCGGACAGGTGAGGAACATCGCGCAGGTGACGACGGCGGTGGCCAACGGCGATCTGTCGCAGAAGGTCACCGTGGACGTCTCCGGTGAGATGCTCGCGCTGAAGAACACCGTGAACACGATGGTGGACCAGCTGTCGTCCTTCGCCGACCAGGTGACGCGGATGGCGCGTGACGTGGGCACGGAGGGCCGGCTGGGCGGCCAGGCGCGCGTGGACGGTGTGTCCGGCACGTGGAAGGACCTCACCGACTCCGTCAACTTCATGGCGGGCAACCTCACCTCCCAGGTGCGGCAGATCGCGCAGGTGACGACGGCGGTGGCCCGGGGTGACCTGTCGCAGAAGATCGAGGTCGACGCGCGCGGCGAGATCCTGGAGCTCAAGAACACCATCAACACGATGGTCGACCAGCTCAGCGCCTTCGCCGAGCAGGTCACCAGGGTGGCCCGCGAGGTGGGCACCGACGGCCGGCTGGGCGGTCAGGCGCAGGTGCCCGGCGTCGCCGGTGTCTGGCGCGACCTGACCGACTCCGTGAACGGCATGGCCGGCAACCTCACCGCCCAGGTGCGCAACATCGCGCAGGTCGCGACGGCGGTGGCCCGCGGTGACCTGTCGCAGAAGATCGACGTGGACGCGCGCGGCGAGATCCTGGAGCTGAAGAACACCCTCAACACGATGGTGGACCAGCTCTCGAACTTCGCCGAGCAGGTCACGCGGGTGGCCCGCGAGGTGGGCACGGAGGGCATCCTCGGCGGACAGGCCGAGGTGCAGGGTGTCTCCGGCACCTGGAAGGACCTCACCCAGTCCGTGAACTTCATGGCGAACAACCTGACGATCCAGGTGCGCAACATCGCCGAGGTCACGACCGCGGTCGCCAAGGGCGACCTGTCGAAGAAGATCACCGTCGACGCGAAGGGCGAGATCCTCGAACTCGTCAGCACCGTCAACACGATGGTCGACCAGCTGTCGTCGTTCGCCGAGCAGGTGACCCGGGTGGCCCGCGAGGTGGGTACCGAAGGCATCCTGGGCGGTCAGGCGTACGCGTCGGGCGTCACGGGCATCTGGAAGGACCTCACCGACAACGTCAACCTGATGGCCAACAACCTGACCGTGCAGGTGCGGAACATTTCCCAAGTCGCGTCCGCGGTCGCCAACGGCGACCTCACCCGGACGGTGACGATCGAGGCGCGCGGCGAGGTCGCGCAGCTCGCCGACACCTTCAACACCATGGTGAAGACGCTGAGTTCGTTCGCCGACCAGGTCACCAAGGTGGCCCGCGAGGTGGGCACGGACGGCATCCTCGGCGGCCAGGCGCGCGTACCGGGCGTGTCCGGTACGTGGAAGGACCTCACCGAGTCCGTGAACGGCATGGCGTCCAACCTGACCGGCCAGGTGCGCAACATCGCGATGGTCACCACGGCCATCGCCAAGGGCGACCTGACCAAGAAGATCGACATCGACGCGCGCGGCGAGATCCTGGAGCTGAAGACCACCATCAACACGATGGTCGACCAGCTGTCGTCGTTCGCCGAGGAGGTCACCCGAGTCGCCCGCGAGGTGGGCACGGAAGGCCAGTTGGGCGGCCAGGCGCGCGTCCGCGACGTCGACGGCACCTGGCGCGACCTCACCGAGTCGGTGAACGAGATGGCCGGGAACCTCACCCGGCAGGTGCGTGCCATCGCGCGCGTGGCCACCGCGGTGACCCGTGGCGACCTCAACCTGAAGATCGACGTGGACGCCTCCGGCGAGATCCAGGAACTTCAGGACTACATCAACAAGATGATCGCCAACCTCCGTGACACCACCATCGCCAACAAGGAGCAGGACTGGCTGAAGGGCAACCTCGCCCGGATCTCCGGTCTGATGCAGGGCCGGCGCGACCTCGCCGACGTGGCCTCGCTGATCATGAGCGAGCTGACTCCGGTGGTCTCGGCGCAGCACGGCGCGTTCTTCCTGGCGATGCCGCTGGACGATGGCAAGGACGTGGGCGCCGCGCACGACGACTCGTACGAACTGCGCATGCTCGGGTCGTACGGGTACTCCATGGGCTCCATGCCGACGTCGTTCAGGCCCGGGGAGACGTTGATCGGGACGGCCGCCAAGGAGAAGCGGACGATTCTCGTGGAGAACGTGCCGCCGGGGTATCTGAAGATCGCGTCCGGGCTCGGGGAGGCGCCTCCCGCGCATGTCATCGTGCTGCCGGTGCTCTTCGAAGGCACCGTGCTCGGTGTGATCGAGCTGGCGTCGTTCCACTCGTTCACGCACATCCAGAAGGACTTCCTCAGCCAGATCGCCGAAATGATCGCGACGAGCGTCAACACGATCGCGGTCAACACGAAGACCGAGGTACTGCTCAAGCAGTCGCAGGAGTTGACGGAGCAGCTGCGGGAGCGGTCGGCCGAGCTGGAGAACCGGCAGAAGGCCCTCCAGGCGTCCAACGCCGAGCTGGAGGAGAAGGCCGAACTGCTGGCCCAGCAGAACCGCGACATCGAGGTCAAGAACACCGAGATCGAGGAGGCGCGGCAGGTCCTGGAGGAGCGCGCCGAGCAACTCGCGGTCTCCATGCGCTACAAGAGCGAGTTCCTCGCCAACATGTCGCACGAGCTGCGTACGCCGCTCAACTCGCTGCTGATCCTGGCCAAGCTGCTCGCCGACAACGCGGACTCCAACCTCACCCCGAAGCAGGTCGAGTTCGCCGAGACGATCCACGGCGCGGGTTCCGACCTGCTCCAGCTGATCAACGACATCCTCGACCTGTCGAAGGTCGAGGCGGGCAAGATGGATGTGTCGCCGACCCGTATCGCGCTGGTCCAACTCGTCGACTACGTAGAGGCCACTTTCCGTCCGCTGACGGCGGAGAAGGGCCTCGATTTCTCCGTACGGGTGTCGCCGGAGCTGCCGGCCACGCTGCACACGGACGAGCAGCGGCTCCTCCAGGTGCTGCGCAACCTGCTCTCCAACGCGGTGAAGTTCACCGACTCCGGAGCGGTCGAACTGGTCATCCGGCCCGCGGGCGCGGAGGTGCCGGTCGCCATCCGGGAACAGCTCCTGGAGGCGGGTTCACTGCGGGACGCGGACGCCGATCTGATCGCGTTCTCCGTGGCGGACACGGGAATCGGGATCGCGGCCAGCAAGATGCGGGTGATCTTCGAGGCGTTCAAGCAGGCGGACGGCACGACGAGCCGCAAGTACGGCGGTACGGGACTGGGGTTGTCCATCTCCCGGGAGATCGCGCGACTGCTGGGCGGTGAGATCCACGCGCAGAGCGAGCCGGGACGCGGCTCGACGTTCACGCTGTATTTGCCGCTGCACCCGAGCGAACTGCCTCCCCAGGGTTATCCGCAGCTCGGTACGCCCATGGAGAACGGGGCGCTTCCGGCGGGTTCGGACGGCGAGAACGGGGGCCATGTGGAGACCCCCGCAGAGGTCAAGTCGTACCAGGAGACACAGAACGGGGCCGCCGCGCTCTTCAGGCGGCGTCGCAGGGCGATGCCCTCGGCCCAGCAGCGGCCCGCCCTTCCGGGGCCGCAGACGCAGGCCCGGGATTCCTGGACTGTTGGGGGCGAGGAGACGTCCGTGCACTCGCGCGCCGTCATCCGCTTCGAGGGCGAGAAGGTGCTGATCGTCGACGACGACATCCGCAACGTGTTCGCGCTCACCAGCGTCCTGGAGCAGCACGGACTGTCGGTGCTGTACGCCGAGAACGGCCGCGAGGGCATCGAAGTGCTGGAACAGCACGACGATGTGACGGTCGTCCTGATGGACATCATGATGCCCGAGATGGACGGATACGCGACCACGACGGCGATCCGCCGGATGCCCCAGTTCGCCGGGCTGCCGATCATCGCGCTCACCGCGAAGGCGATGAAGGGCGACCGGGAGAAGGCGATCGAGTCGGGTGCTTCCGACTACGTGACGAAGCCGGTCGATCCCGATCATCTTCTCGCGGTCATGCAGCAGTGGATGCAGGGACAGTGACAGGGTGGCAGGAGTGATCGGGCGGCCGGGAACGGCCGTGTGGCCAGGGGCGCTCGGGTGGTGGCCCGGGCGCGCCGGGCTGTTGACTGAGTGTGCCCGAGACGGTGTAGAAACCCGGGATTCGGGGAACCTTCTGGTCTCCCGCTACGTTTCTGCTACGTGCACAGTGACATCGCGGTGACAGGGTGTGGCGACAGGCGGGGTGCGGCTACCATGACCGGCACAAGGACGGGCGACGCAAGGGAGTCGTCCCCTGGGGCGGCGCCCGGTGCACTGCCGGGACGAGGAGGGCGGGCCATGGTGCAGAAGGCCAAGATCCTCCTGGTCGATGACCGGCCGGAGAATCTGCTGGCGCTGGAGGCGATCCTCTCCGCGCTCGATCAGACACTGGTTCGGGCATCTTCCGGGGAGGAAGCGCTCAAAGCACTGCTCACGGACGACTTCGCGGTCATTCTGCTGGACGTCCAGATGCCGGGCATGGACGGTTTCGAAACCGCCGCGCACATCAAGAGGCGAGAACGGACCCGGGACATCCCGATCATCTTCCTCACGGCGATCAACCACGGCCCGCACCACACCTTCCGGGGATACGCGGCGGGTGCGGTGGACTACATCTCGAAGCCGTTCGACCCGTGGGTGCTGCGCGCGAAGGTCTCGGTCTTCGTAGAGCTCTACATGAAGAACTGCCAACTCCGGGAGCAGGCAGCGCTGCTGCGGCTCCAGCTCGAAGGCGGTGGCGGCAAGGCGGCGGTCGGCGACACCAAGGAGCCGGCGGGGCTGCTCGCCGAACTCTCCGCGCGGCTCGCGGCTGTCGAGGAGCAGGCCGAGGCCCTCTCCAAACAGCTCGACGACGACTCGGCGGACGCGGCCGCGGTGGCCACCGCGGCCCATCTCGAACGCAAACTCACGGGGTTGCGGCGGGCGCTGGACGCGTTGGAGCCGGGGACGGGGAGTGGGGCGGCTTCTTCGCTGCCCTCGCAGAACTGAGTCGCGTTGGCCAGACTGAGTCGCATTGGCTTGGGGCCGGTGTGTCGCTCACGGCCCGAGCACCCGTCGGTGGGGGCTGGGCGCGCAGTTCCCCGCGCCCCCTACGGGGCGCGGGTGAGGGCAACGTCGTTGTGCACAGCCAGGATTGGTGTTGAGGCGGCGTCACTTCGGCGCCCTGTGTGGGCGACACGAACGGGTGAAGCAGTAGGCACACGTGTCCGCAGTGGTCTCCACCGGTAACCTCACACTCATGGCCCCACGTCAGTCCGCAGCCAAGAAGGCGCCCGCGAAGAAGGCGGCCGCACCGAGGAAGGCTGCGGCGAAGAAGGCCCCTGCGAAGAAAGCCCCGGCGAAAAAGGCGCCCGCGAAGAAGGCCGCGGCCAAGAAGGCCGCGCCTCCGAAGCCGGCGCCCAACCCGACCGGGGGCGTGTACAAGCTGGTGCGCGCCCTGTGGCTGGGGGTCGCGCACGCCGTCGGCGCCGTGTTCCGCGGCATAGGGCGGGGCGCGAAGGGGCTCGACCCGGCGCATCGAAAGGACGGTCTCGCGCTGCTGCTGCTCGGGCTGGCACTGATTGTCGCCGCCGGGACCTGGTCCAACCTCCGTGGTCCGGTTGGTGACCTCGTCGAGATGCTGGTGACCGGTGCCTTCGGCCGCCTCGACCTGCTCGTGCCGATACTGCTCGGGGTCATCGCCGCGCGCCTCATCCGGCATCCCGAGAAGCCCGAGGCCAACGGCCGCATCGTGATCGGTCTTTCCGCGCTCGTCATCGGTGTGCTCGGCCAGGTCCACATCGCCTGCGGGGCGCCCGCGCGCAGCGACGGCATGCAGGCGATAAGGGACGCGGGCGGACTCATCGGCTGGGGTGCGGCGACACCGCTGACGTACACGATGGGTGAGGTTCTCGCCGTACCGCTTCTTGCGCTGGTCACGGTCTTCGGGCTGCTGGTGGTCACCGCGACACCGGTCAACGCCATTCCGCAGCGGCTGCGCATGCTGGGCGCCCGGCTCGGCCTCGTACACCCTCGTGAGACGGACGACGGGTTCGGCGAGGACGACGAGCGCTACGACGACCAGTGGCGCGAGGCGTTGCCGGCGAGCCCCCGGCGGCGCCGGGCGGCGCCCGAGGAGTACGACCCGGACAGTGCCGAGCAGGAGGCGCTCTCCGCGCGCCGGAGCCGCCGTCGGCGGCCCGCCGTGCAGCAGCCCGCGCTGGACCGGCCCATGGACGCCGTGGACGTGGCTGCTGCCGCCGCGGCGGCGCTCGACGGTGCCGTGATGCACGGGATGCCTCCCAGCGCGCTGGTGGCCGATCTGACGCAGGGCGTCGGTGCGGACCGCGGGGACCGTCAGGACACCGGCGGACAGGACACGGGCGGTCGCGGGGAGCCGACGCCGGTGCCCGCCGCGCGCGCCAAGGGGGCCAAGGGCGCCAGGCCCAAGCAGGAGATGCTCAAGGCCGAGGTCGCCGACCTGACCAAGCCCGCGCCCGAGACGGCGCGCGATCTGCCTCCGCGCGCCGAGCAGCTGCAGCTCTCCGGCGACATCACCTACTCCCTGCCGTCGCTCGACCTCCTGGAGCGCGGCGGCCCGGGCAAGACGCGCAGCGCCGCCAACGACGCCGTGGTCGCCTCGCTGACGAACGTCTTCATGGAGTTCAAGGTCGACGCCGCCGTCACCGGCTTCACCCGTGGCCCGACGGTCACGCGGTACGAGGTCGAGCTCGGCCCCGCGGTGAAGGTCGAGCGGATCACGGCGCTCGCCAAGAACATCGCGTACGCCGTCGCCAGCCCGGACGTGCGGATCATCAGCCCGATCCCCGGCAAGTCGGCGGTCGGCATCGAGATCCCCAACACCGACCGCGAGATGGTCAACCTGGGCGATGTGCTGCGCCTCGCGGACGCGGCCGAGGACGACCACCCGATGCTCGTCGCGCTCGGCAAGGACGTCGAGGGCGGCTATGTGATGGCCAACCTCGCGAAGATGCCGCACGTCCTGGTCGCCGGAGCCACGGGTTCCGGTAAATCGTCGTGCATTAACTGCCTGATTACGTCAATCATGGTCCGCGCGACTCCCGAGGACGTGCGGATGGTCCTCGTCGACCCCAAGCGCGTCGAGCTGACGGCGTACGAGGGCATCCCGCACCTCATCACGCCGATCATCACCAACCCGAAGCGGGCCGCCGAGGCGCTGCAGTGGGTCGTACGGGAGATGGATCTGCGGTACGACGACCTGGCGGCGTTCGGCTACCGGCACATCGACGACTTCAACCAGGCCATCCGCGACGGCAAGCTCAAGACGCCGGAAGGCAGCGAGCGGGAGCTCAAGACCTATCCGTATCTGCTGGTGATCGTCGACGAGCTCGCCGACCTGATGATGGTCGCGCCACGGGACGTCGAGGACTCGATCGTGCGTATCACGCAGCTCGCGCGCGCGGCGGGCATCCACCTGGTGCTCGCCACGCAGCGGCCGTCCGTGGACGTCGTCACCGGTCTGATCAAGGCGAACGTGCCCTCGCGGCTCGCCTTCGCCACGTCGTCGCTCGCGGACTCGCGGGTCATCCTCGACCAGCCCGGCGCCGAGAAGCTGATCGGCAAGGGCGACGGGCTCTTCCTGCCGATGGGGGCGAACAAGCCGACCCGTATGCAGGGCGCCTTCGTCACCGAGGAAGAGGTCGCCGTCGTCGTCCAGCACTGCAAGGACCAGATGGCGCCGGTCTTCCGGGACGACGTCACCGTGGGCACCAAGCAGAAGAAGGAGATCGACGAGGACATCGGCGACGACCTCGACCTGCTGTGCCAGGCCGCCGAACTGGTCGTCTCCACGCAGTTCGGGTCGACCTCGATGCTCCAGCGCAAGCTGCGCGTCGGTTTCGCCAAGGCCGGCCGGCTGATGGACCTCATGGAGTCCCGCAACATCGTCGGTCCGAGCGAGGGTTCCAAGGCACGTGATGTTCTTGTGAAACCTGACGAGCTGGACGGAGTGCTCGCGGTGATCCGTGGGGAGGCTCATCCGTAGAGAAACGGGGAAGTCCGTTTCCTCTTGCGGATGGGCCTCGGCCACGTGGGTGAGCACGTCAGGGCCACGTGGGTGATTCGAACGTGACTCACCCGTAAGGGAACCGTGAGCAACCGTTTCCCTTCGTCGCACGTCAAGTTGAGGGAAGGGAAAGGCACGTGTCCCACCATCAGGATGACCGGCCGTTCTGATGGCGTACAAAGTCCCACCGCCCGGTTGCCCCACCCTTTCGCAACCCCCCTAGACTGAACCTCCAGCACAGGTGGCTACACGCTCGAAAGGCGCCCCCGTGTCCATCGGCAACTCCCCTGACGACAACTCCCCTCAGGACGAGCCTCCCATCGAAAAGGGTGATCGCCCTTCGATCGGCCGTGCTCTGCAGCAGGCGCGCATCGCGGCGGGGCTGACAGTCGACGACGTCAGTAACGCCACCCGGGTCCGCATCGCCATCGTGCACGCGATCGAACAGGACGACTTCACGCCCTGCGGCGGCGACGTGTACGCCCGCGGTCACCTCAAGACGCTGGCGCGCGCCGTCCACCTCGATCCGGCGCCGCTGCTCGCCCAGTACGACGGTGATCACGGCGGGCGGCCCGCGCCGACCCCCGCGGCACCCATGTTCGAGGCCGAGCGGATCCGTCCGGAGCGCCGGGGTCCCAACTGGACCGCCGCCATGGTCGCCGCGATCGTCGCGGTGATCGGCTTCGTCGGGTTCACGATGGTCAAGGACGACTCGGACGGCTCGAAGACGCAGGTCGCCGAGGGATCCACGCCCACCGCCAGCAAGCCCGTCAAGACCAAGCCGACCCCGACCAAGCCCGCCGACCCCAAGCCCGACCCGTCGGACAGCGCCATCGCGGCCGCGCCGCAGGACAAGGTGACCGTCCAGGTGACCGCCCCCGACGGGCGCAGCTGGATCTCCGCCAAGGACCACAACGGCCGGCTGCTCTTCGACGGCTTCCTGAAGCAGGGCGACTCCAAGACCTTCCAGGACAAGGAGAAGATCGACCTCGTCCTCGGTGACGCGGGAGCGCTCCAGCTCTACGTCAACGGCAAGAAGATCGAGGACGAGTTCCAGCCCGGTGGCGTCGAGCGCCTCACGTACACGAAGGGCGACCCCGAGGTCGGATGAGGGACCCCGAGGTCGGACAAGTGACCTCAAGGGGCATGCGGGTACGGGGTTGGCCAAGATCGGCCAACCCCGTCGACGTGGGCTGTCAGTGGGACGAAGTAGTCTTGAGCCCATGCCTGAACGCCGTACCGTCGCACTCGTCACTCTTGGCTGCGCCCGTAACGAGGTGGACTCGGAGGAGCTCGCAGGCCGCTTGGAGGCGGACGGCTGGCACCTCGTGGAGGACGCCGAGAACGCGGACGTCGCGGTCGTCAACACCTGTGGCTTCGTCGAGGCCGCCAAGAAGGACTCCGTCGACGCCCTCCTGGAGGCCAACGACCTCAAGGGCCATGGGAGAACGCAGGCCGTCGTGGCCGTCGGCTGCATGGCCGAGCGGTACGGCAAGGAGCTCGCCGAGGCCCTGCCCGAGGCCGACGGTGTGCTCGGTTTCGACGACTACGCCGACATCTCCGACCGCCTCCAGACCATCCTGAACGGCGGAATCCACGCCGCCCACACCCCTCGCGACCGGCGCAAGCTGCTGCCGATCAGCCCGGCCGAGCGGCAGAGCGCCGGCGCGGAGGTCGCCCTTCCGGGGCACGCTCCCGTCGATCTTCCGGAAGGCCTCGCTCCGGAGTCCGGTCCCCGCGCACCCCTGCGCCGCCGGCTCGACGGTTCTCCCGTCGCCTCGGTGAAGCTGGCCTCCGGCTGCGACCGGCGCTGCTCCTTCTGCGCGATCCCGTCCTTCCGCGGCTCCTTCATCTCGCGGCGGCCGTCGGACGTCCTGGGAGAGACGCGCTGGCTGGCCGAACAGGGCGTCAAGGAGGTCATGCTGGTCTCCGAGAACAACACTTCGTACGGCAAGGACCTCGGCGACATCCGCCTCCTGGAGACGCTGCTGCCCGAGCTCGCCGACGTCGACGGGATCGAGCGGGTGCGGGTCAGCTACCTCCAGCCCGCCGAGATGCGGCCCGGGCTCATCGACGTACTGACCTCGACGCCGAAGATCGCGCCCTACTTCGACCTGTCCTTCCAGCACTCGGCCCCCGGCGTGCTGCGCGCGATGCGCCGCTTCGGGAGCACCGACCAGTTCCTGCAGCTGCTCGACACGATCCGCTCCAAGGCTCCGCAGGCCGGTGTGCGGTCCAACTTCATCGTGGGCTTCCCCGGCGAGACCGCGGACGACCTGGCGGAGCTGGAGCGCTTCCTTACCGGCGCGCGGCTGGACGCCATCGGCGTCTTCGGGTATTCCGACGAGGACGGCACCGAAGCGGCGACGTACGAGAACAAGCTGGACGGGGACGTCGTCGCCGAGCGCCTCGCGCGCGTGTCCCGGCTCGCCGAGGAGCTGGTCTCCCAGCGGGCGGAGGAGCGTGTCGGGGAGACCTTGCAGGTGCTGGTGGAGTCCGTCGGCGGCGCCGGATCCGCCGCCGGTTCCGCAGGCGAGGAGGAGCCCGCGTACGGCCGTGCCGCGCACCAGGCGCCCGAGACCGACGGCCAGGTGCTGTTCACAAGCGGCGAAGGTCTCACCGTCGGCCGTATGGTCGAGGCGAAGGTGGTCGGTACGGAAGGTGTCGACCTGGTGGCCGAGCCGCTCCCGGGCTCGCTCGCATGTACAGAGGAGGCGGCCAGATGACCGGAGTCCCGGCATCCGCGGCGGGCGGCCCCGGTGCGCCCGGTACGCGCGGTGCTGCCGGCGCCTCCAGCGCTTCCGGCAAGGGAAACTCCGGAACCTCCGGTACGGGTGCCACCGGCGCCCAGGGCTCGAAGACACCGCGCGGCGCGAAGCTGAGCGCCGCGGCCGTCAACCAGGCGAGTCTGTGGAACGTCGCCAACCTCCTCACCATGCTCCGGCTCGTGCTCGTGCCGGGCTTCGTGGCGCTGATGCTGGCCGACGGCGGATACGACCCCGTGTGGCGGGCCTGGGCCTGGGCGGCCTTCGCCGTAGCCATGATCACGGACGTCTTCGACGGCCATCTGGCCCGTACGTACAACCTCGTCACCGACTTCGGGAAGATCGCCGACCCGATCGCCGACAAGGCGATCATGGGGGCGGCGCTCATCTGTCTCTCCTCGCTCGGCGATCTGCCGTGGTGGGTGACGGGCGTGATCCTCGGGCGTGAACTCGGGATCACCCTGCTGCGCTTCGTGGTGATCCGTTACGGCGTGATCCCCGCCAGCCGCGGCGGCAAGATAAAGACGCTGACGCAGGGTGTGGCCGTCGGGATGTACGTCCTGGCGCTGACGGGGCCCCTGGCGACCCTGAGGTTCTGGGTGATGGCTGCGGCGGTCGCCCTGACAGTCGTCACCGGAATCGACTATGTGAGACAGGCCATTGTGCTGCGGCGCCAGGGACTGGCCGAGCGGAAGGCCGCCGCCGAGGAGGCGGAAGCGTGACCTCCACGGCCGCCGAAGTGCTGCGACTACTCACGGTGAGGGGCGAGACGCTCGCTGTCGCCGAGTCGCTCACCGGCGGTCTGGTCGCGGCGGACCTCGCGGCGGTGCCCGGAGCCTCCAAGGCCTTCCGCGGCTCGGTGACCGCGTACGCCACCGATCTCAAGCGCGATGTACTCGGCGTCGACGCCACTCTGCTGGATCAGCGCGGAGCGGTGGATCCGCAGGTCGCGGCCCAGATGGCGGTCGGCGCCCGCAAGGTGCTCGGCGCGGACTGGGGCATCGCGACGACCGGTGTCGCCGGTCCCGAACCCCAGGACGGACAGCCCGTCGGCACGGTTTTCGTTGCCGTGGAAGGGCCGCACGGCACCTCCGGCGAAGGCGTTCTTGGCGGGAAAGTGGTGGCGTTGCGGTTGAACGGCTCCCGGACGGAAATCCGTATGGAGAGTGTACGGAGCGTGCTCGCACTGCTTCTGGAGCAGCTTGTGGGCGAACTCACTGAGAACGAGCGGGCACAGGATACGGAACAGAACGGGGGGTTTTGATGTTTGCAGCCCTGAGTGAACACGACATCGCTCCCCGCACGGCCGCGGCGCAAGGCGGTACGGTGGGGCGAGAAGGATGCGGCTACGCGGTCCGAGGAGGGAGCCACCGATGATTCTGCTCCGTCGCCTGCTTGGTGACGTGCTGCGTCGGCAGCGCCAGCGCCAGGGCCGTACTCTGCGCGAAGTCTCCTCGTCCGCCCGAGTTTCACTCGGCTATCTTTCCGAGGTGGAGCGGGGGCAGAAAGAGGCTTCCTCTGAGCTGCTTTCCGCTATCTGCGACGCGCTGGACGTACGGATGTCCGAGCTCATGCGGGAAGTGAGCGACGAGCTCGCACTCGCCGAGCTGGCCCGGTCGGCAGCGGCTACCGAGCCTGTGCCCACACCGGTGCGCCCGAGGCTCAATTCCGTATCGGTGACCGGTGTGCCGCCGGAACGGGTGACCATCAAGGCGCCTGCGGAGGCGGTCGACGTCGTCGCCGCCTGACGCTCACGGGCTCGCGCCCGCGAGCTGAGATGCGAAGAACTGTGTGAGAGCCCCGGCCGGGGCCTTCTCCCGGGAGACCTGGAGGGGGGCGGTCGGGGCTTTTGCGTGGGCGGGGGCTGAAGCCGGGTGCGTGGTGTGAGGGTGTGGCTTGATGGCGCGGCTCGGTGGTGTGGCGCGGCTCGGTGGTGTGGCGCGGCTCGGTGGTGGGGCGCGGTGGTGCGGTTCGGTGGTGCGGTTCGGTGGTGTGGTGGGTTTTGTCAGCGTTTGCCGGTAGTGGGCGGGGCGGCCATGGTGGAGGAGCGGGGGCGGAAGCCGGGGGTCGTTGCTGACCGGAGGATGTCCATGTACGTCGTGAAGAGCCCGTTGACCGATGCCGATCTGAAGACCGTGTCCGAGGCGCTGCAGGGTGCGCTGGTCGATCTGGTGGATCTGTCGCTCGTGGCGAAGCAGATTCACTGGAACGTGGTCGGACCGCGCTTCCGGTCCGTCCATCTCCAGCTCGACGAGGTCGTGGACACCGCCCGGCTGCACTCCGACACCGTGGCCGAACGTGCCTCCACGCTCGGGGTCTCGCCGGACGGACGTGCCGCGACGGTCGCGACCAGCAGCGGTATCGGGGTCACGCCGGACGGGTGGGTGAAGGACACCGACGCGGTGGGGACGCTCGTGGACGCGCTCGCGGCAGTCATCGAGCGGATGCGGCAGCGGGTCGGGGCCACGGGGGAGGCGGATCCGGTGAGTCAGGACATCTTCATCGGGATCACCGCGGATCTTGAGAAGCATCACTGGATGTTCCAGGCGGAGAACGGGTGAGGTGGCGGGCGCTCGTGGTGTGCGCCGGGCGCCCGGTTTGTATGTGTGCGCCCTGTTGATGGGTGAACGTGGCGGACTAGCGTCAGGCGTCTGGCTGGAGGTGGTGCCATGGCGGGGCGGATGGGGCGAATAGGCAAGTGGGGGCTGGCCCTCGGTGTTGGAGGGCTGTGGTGGTGGGCCGTGATGCGGCTGGCGTTCGCGCCGGACGTCGGCGTGCTGGAGGGTGCGGTCGCGGCCGGTGGGTGGGGGCTGAGTCTGCTTCCGGTGCACTGTGTGCCGAAGGGGCGTGCCGCGGGGGCGGCCGGGTCGGATCGGTGGGCGCGGCGCGTTTCGGAGGTTTGGCGGAGGTGGCGGGGGCCGCTTGTGGGGCGTGGGGGGTCTTCCTGAGACGCTGCCCGGAGGGCTCTTCAGGGCGGCTTCGGGGCGGCTTCTGTGAGGGCGTTGGGCGCGGGGGTGTGCGTCGGTGCCTCGTTACCAAGGCATTGCCACGCCCCCGTTGGGGCGGAGGATCTGGCCCGTCGTGAACGACGAGGCGTCGGAGGAGAGGTGCAGGACCGCGTGGGCGATGTCCTCCGGCTCACCGACCCGGCCCAGTGGTGACATCCGGGCCATGAACCCCTCGGTCCGCGCCTGGGCCTCGCCGTCGTGGCGGTCGGTCATGGGCGTACGGATCCATCCCGGCGCGACCGCGTTGACACGGATGCCGTGCGGGCCCATCTCCGTCGCCAGGGTCTTCGTCAGCTGGACGACGGCTGCCTTCGCCGCTCCGTAGCAGAGCAGGCCCGGCCCGCCGGTGTCGACGGCTCCCGACGCCATCGTGACAATGCTGCCCCGCGTACCTGACGCGATCATCGCGAGGGCCGCCTCCTGGCAGGCGTACAGAACGCCCTTGAAGTTGACGCCGAGTACGCGGTCGAGGTCCTCGTCGCGGGTCTCCAGGACCGGGCTGCTGTGCATGATCCCGGCGACCGCGGCCATGACGTCGAGGCGCTCGCAGGCCGCCACCGCCTCATTGAGCTGGGAGCGGTCGGTGACGTCGAGGGGGTGTGAGTGTGCGGTACCGCCCGTGTCCTTGATGAGGGCCGCTGTCTCGTCCAGGCCCTGGGTGTCGCGGTCTGCGCAGTGGATGGTGGCACCCGCCTCCGCGAGCAGCACGGCGCTGGCGCGGCCGATACCGCTTGCCGCGCCGGTGACGAATGCGGTGCGTCCGGTGAGGTCGTACGCGGTGACGGGCATGAGGGGACCGTACGAGGGTTTCTGACGGGTCGTCAATTGGTCGTGCGTCGTGGGTTGTACGTGATGGGTTGTACGGGGTGGGTTGTGCGCGGTGGGGCCGGTCAGGGGTGCGGGGAAGGGCCCGGCTGGCAGGTCGGGCACCAGTACGTGGGGCGCTCCCGGGAGCCGTCGCCCTGGTTCGCGGCGCGGATCGAGGTGCGGCAGCGCAGGCAGGGGCGGGGTGCGCGGCCGTACACGTACAGGTTCTGGTCGCGGCGGCCTGTGGTGCTGCGGGCCGGGCGGTCGCGGTTGGCTTCGAGGAGCTTTTTGGCGAGGGCAGGCAGACGGGCGGCGTGGTCGGCGGGGAGGTCGCCGATGGGCAGCCAGGGGGTCGCGCGGAGCAGGAAGCAGAGCTCGCTCTTGTAGATGTTGCCGATGCCGGCGAGGTTGCGCTGGTCGAGGAGGGCTTCACCGAGGGGGCGGGCCGGGTCGCGCAGGAGGTTCGCCAGGGCCTTGTCGGGGTCCCAGTCCGGGCCCAGGAGGTCGGGGCCGAGGTGGCCGACGGCTCGTTCCTCGTCGGTGGTGCGGAGCAGATCCAGTACGGGGAGCCGGTAGCCCACGGCCGTGCGGTCGTTGGTGCCGAGGATCACCCGGATCTGGTGGCCCGGGCCGCCGCTCCAGCGCTCGCCCGGGGCGTACACCTTCCAGGAGCCGTCCATCCGAAGATGGGAGTGCAGGGTCAGGCCGCCCTCGATACGGGTGAGCAGGTGCTTTCCGCGCGGGGTGACGTCCAGGACCGCGCGTCCGGTGAGGTCGGCCGTGGCGTACTTGGGCACCCGGAGGTCGGAGCGGGTGAGCACGTGGCCCGCGAGCGCGGTGTGCAGGCGCCGGGCGGTCTGCCAGACGGTGTCTCCTTCGGGCATGGGGTCCAGGGTGGCACGGGGCGGGCGGGGTGTCTTGTGTGGCAGGGAAGGCCGGGGGGGGAGGGGCCGGGCGGCGAGGGGAGCGGGTGGGATAGGGCCGGTGGTGACGGGTGGGGACGGGGCCGGTGGTGACGGGTCGGCGTTGGGCGGGCGGCCTTACGCCGCAGGCGGCTTACGCGCGGAGGCGCAGCCCTCGTGGGGTCGCGTGGAAACCGGCTCCTTCCAGGAGGGTGCCGAAGGCGGATGTCAGTGCGGAGGCTCCGTTGACCCGCTCCACCGTGACCGTGCCGAGGGATCCCGCGCGGGCGGCCGCGGCGAGTGCTTCGGCGGCTGTGCGCAGGCGCGGGTCGTGGAGGGGCGAGTCGTCGGTAGGCGAACTGTCGGAGGGCGAGCCGTCGAGGGTGGACGGCCAGGCCAGGAGCGTCTTGCCGCCTCGCTCCATGTAGAGAGTCAGCTCGCCGTCCACCAGGACAACCAGGGAGCCCGCCTTGCGGCCCGGTTTGTGACCGGCACCTGTGGGGGGCTCGGGCCAGGGGAGGGCCGCTCCGTAGGCGTTCGCGGGGTCGGCGGCGGCCAGCACGATGGCGCGGTTGCCGTTGCCCGCGCGGGCACGGGAGGCGGGGCCTCCCGGGAAGGCCTGCGGGGCCGTACGGGGCGTGTCGGCGAAGGGGGTTGGATATCGATGATCGGAGCCCGGTGTCGGGGTGCCGGGGAAGGACGGTCCGGAACCGTCGCGCAAGGAGTACGGGTCGTTGTCCGACCGGAGAGCGTCGGAGGCGGGGAAGCCCACGTCGCCCATGTCGTCGAAGGGATCCGGGTGTTCGGTGGGACCGTCGGTGTGGCCCGGTGTGCGTGCGACCGGGCGGCCGCCGGGCAGGGGCATGCCCGGGAACCCGGGCTCGGGCAGGGCCTCACCCCGCTCGCGGGCGTTGGCCGCCGCGCGCAGTCGGTCCACCGCGCCGTCCATCGCGAACTGGGCGGCGCCGAGCCCCTCCACCACATAGCCGCGGCGGGCCTGGCCGCTCTCCTCGAAGGCGGACAGGACGCGGTAGACGGCGGAGAAGCCGCCCTCCACGCCCTCCGCCGCCACCGCGCCCCGGGTGACCACGCCGTGTCGGTCGAGCAGGGTACGGGCCAGGGCATGGGCGCGGACCGTGGCGTCGGGTTCGAGGGCGGGGAGCAGCGACCAGCGGCCCGCGACCGTCGGCGGGCCCGTCCGGGACTGGGGGCGTGCGGCGGCCGTCAGGCCTCCGTACCGGCCGCGGGGCACTGTGCGTTTCGCGCGGTGCGCGGTGGAACCCGCGGTGCGGCCCGAGCCGAGGAGAGAGCGCATCGGGCCGAGCGTGTCGTTCGTCAGACGGCCCGACCAGGCCAGGTCCCAGATGGCGTCGGCGAGTTGGGGATCGGTGGCATCGGGGTGCGTGGTGGCGCGGATCTGGTCGGTGATCTGGCGGAAGAAGAGGCCGTAGCCCCCGGAGAGGGCGTCCAGGACCGACTGGTGGAGCGCGGTCAGCTCCAGGGGATGCGGGGGTGGCAGGAGGAGGGGAGCGGTGTCCGCCAGGTAGACGGACACCCAGCCGTCCTTGCCGGGCAGTGCGCCCGCTCCGGCCCAGACGACCTCTCCGGCGGCGGTCAGTTCGTCGAGCATCGCGGGGGCGTAGTGCGCGACGCGGGACGGCAGGACGAGCTTCTCCAGCGCCGATGCGGGCACCGAAGCGCCCTGCAACTGCTCGATGGCGCGCACGAGTCCGTCGATGCCGCGCAGGCCGTGCCCACTGCCGAGGTGCTGCCACTGCGGCAGGAACTGTGCCAGAGCCGCGGGCGGCACCGGCTCCAGCTCATGGCGCAGCGCGGCCAGCGAACGGCGCCGCAGCCGGCGCAGCACCGCCGCGTCGCACCACTCCTGGCCGATCCCCGCCGGGTGGAACTCGCCTTGTACGACGCGACCGGCCGCGGCGAGCCTCTGCAGCGCCCCTTCGGTGACGGCCGGACCCAGGCCGAAGCGGCCCGCCGCCGCGGTCGAGGTGAACGGGCCGTGCGTGCGCGCGTACCGGGCGAGGAGGTCGCCGAGCGGGTCCTTGACCGGTTCGGTGAAGGCCTCCGGGACGCCGACCGGCAGTGCCGTGCCGAGCGCGTCGCGCAGTCGGCCCGCGTCCTCGATCGCCGCCCAGTGGTCGGCCCCGCCGATCCGGACCCGGATGGCGCGGCGGGCCGAAGCCAGATCCCGGGCCCACTCCGGTTCGGCGCCGCGCTCGGCCAGTTCGGCGCCGGTGAGCGGGCCGAGCATCCGCAGAAGGTCCGCGACGCCTTCGGCGTCCTTGGTGCGGCGGTCCTCCGTGAGCCACTGGAGCTCCCTCTCCAGCTCCGTCAGGACATCGGCGTCCAGGAGTTCGCGCAACTCCGCCTGGCCGAGGAGTTCGGCGAGCAGACGCGAGTCCAGCGACAGGGCCGCGGCACGCCGCTCGGCGAGCGGGGAGTCTCCCTCGTACAGGAACTGGGCGACGTAGCCGAACAGCAGTGACCGGGCGAAGGGGGACGGTTCCGGTGTCGTGACCTCGACGAGCCGCACCTTGCGGGACTCCAGGTCGCCCATCAGTTCCGTGAGACCCGGTACGTCGAAGACGTCCTGGAGGCATTCGCGGACGGCTTCCAGAACGATGGGGAAGGAGCCGTACTCGCCGGCCACCTGGAGCAGTTGGGCGGCGCGCTGGCGCTGCTGCCACAGGGGAGTGCGCTTGCCGGGGCTGCGGCGCGGCAGGAGGAGGGCGCGGGCGGCGCATTCGCGGAAGCGGGACGCGAACAGGGCGGAGCCGCCGACCTGGTCGGTGACGATCTGATTGACCTCGCCCTTGTCGAACGCGACGTCCGCCGCGCCCACGGGGGCCTGCTCCGAGTCGTACTCCGTACCCAGCTTGGCGGGTTCCTGGTCGAGCAGGTCCAGGCCCATCAGGTCGGCGTCCGGGAGGCGCAGGACGATGCCGTCGTCGGCGTGCATGACCTGGGCGTCCATGCCGTACCGCTCGGAGAGGCGGGCGCCGAGCGCGAGGGCCCACGGGGCGTGGACCTGGGCGCCGAAGGGCGAGTGCACGACGACCCGCCAGTCGCCCAGCTCGTCACGGAAACGCTCGACGACGATGGTGCGGTCGTCCGGGATGTGGCCGCAGGCCTCACGCTGTTCGGCCAGGTAGGACAGGACGTTGTCGGCGGCCCAGGCGTCCAGGCCCGCCGCGAGGAGGCGGAGACGGGCGTCGTCCTTGGGCAGCGATCCGACCTCGCGCAGGAACGCGCCCACCGCGCGGCCGAGTTCGAGCGGACGCCCGAGCTGGTCGCCCTTCCAGAACGGCAGCCTGCCCGGCACGCCGGGGGCCGGGGACACCAGGACGCGGTCGCGCGTGATGTCCTCGATGCGCCAGGAGCTGGTGCCGAGCGTGAAGACATCCCCCACGCGGGACTCGTAGACCATCTCCTCGTCGAGCTCGCCGACCCGGCCGCCGCCCTTCTTGGGGTCGGCGCCGGCGAGGAAGACCCCGAAGAGACCGCGGTCGGGGATGGTGCCGCCGGAGGTGACGGCGAGGCGCTGGGCGCCGGGGCGGCCCGTGACCGTACCGGCGACGCGGTCCCACACCACACGCGGCCGCAACTCGGCGAAGGCGTCGGAGGGGTAGCGGCCCGCGAGCATGTCGAGCACCGCCGTGAACGCCGACTCCGGAAGTGACGCGAAGGGGGCCGCGCGGCGGACCGTGGTGAGCAGGTCGTCGACCTGCCAGGTGTCGAGCGCGGTCATGGCGACGAGCTGCTGTGCCAGCACGTCCAGGGGGTTGGCGGGGATACGGAGGGACTCGATGGAGCCGGTGCGCATCCGTTCGGTGACCACGGCCGCCTGGACGAGGTCGCCTCGGTACTTCGGAAAGACCACGCCTGTGGAGATCGCCCCGACCTGGTGGCCCGCACGGCCCACGCGCTGGAGGCCGGACGCCACGGACGGGGGTGACTCGACCTGGACGACGAGGTCCACCGCGCCCATGTCGATGCCCAGCTCCAGGCTGGACGTGGCGACCACCGCGGGCAGGCGGCCCGCCTTCAGGTCCTCCTCGACGAGGGCGCGCTGCTCCTTGGAGACCGAGCCGTGGTGGGCACGGGCGATGACCGGCGGGGCACCCTGGGCCGCGCCCGAGCCGCCCATCAGCTCGGCCGGCGCGTGGTGCTCCTCCAGCGGCTCGCCCGTCGCCCTCTCGTACGCGATCTCGTTGAGCCGGTTGCAGAGGCGCTCCGCCAGGCGGCGGGAGTTGGCAAAGACGATCGTCGAGCGGTGGGACTGGACCAGGTCGGCGATCCTCTCCTCGACGTGCGGCCAGATCGAGGGGCGCTCGGCTCCCGTGTCGGAGTCCGCCACGGGGGAGCCGCCCAGCTCGCCCAGGTCCTCGACGGGCACGACTACGGAGAGGTCGAATTCCTTGCCGGACGGGGGCTGGACGATCTCGACCTTGCGGTGGGGGGAGAGGTAGCGGGCGACCTCGTCCACCGGGCGGACGGTGGCGGAGAGGCCGATCCGGCGGGCCGGCTTCGGGAGCAGCTCGTCCAGGCGCTCCAGGGTGAGGGCGAGGTGGGCGCCGCGCTTCGTGCCCGCGACCGCGTGCACCTCGTCCAGGATCACCGTCTCGATGCCCGTCAGCGCGTCGCGCGTGGCCGACGTGAGCATCAGGAACAGCGACTCCGGGGTCGTGATCAGGATGTCCGGCGGGCGGGTGGACAGTGCGCGGCGCTCGGCCGGCGGGGTGTCGCCGGAGCGGATGCCGACCTTCACCTCGGGCTCGGGCAGGCCCAGGCGGACCGCCTCCTGCCGGATGCCGGTCAGCGGGCTGCGCAGGTTTCGCTCCACGTCGACCGCGAGGGCCTTGAGCGGTGATACGTACAGGACTCTGCAGCGCTTCTTCGGGTCGGCCGGGGGTGGGGTCGAGGCCAGCTGGTCCAGGGCCGCGAGGAACGCGGCCAGGGTCTTGCCCGAGCCGGTGGGGGCCACGACCAGCACGTCCGAGCCCTCGCCGATGGCTTGCCACGCTCCGGCCTGGGCCGCGGTGGGCGCGTCGAAGGCACCCGTGAACCATGCACGGGTTGCTTGCGAGAAGCCGCTCAGGGCTCGGTGTGCGGAGCTGACCATGCGTCCATCCTGCACCCGGGCACTGACAACGGGGCTGACCTGCGTCGGGATCGGCTGCGAGGGGGCTGCGAGAGTGCTGTGGGGGATTGGCTGCTGGGCAGCTGTGGGGGATTGGCTGCGGGGGTGCTGCGGGGCGTCTGTCCTGCGCCTGCCGGTCGTTTTGGGTCGGGGCCGGTCCGGGGATATCCGTCCTCGGTCTGGCGCGGAATCGGTCTGCTTTCTTGGGAGCCCGAGTTGACGCGCCAGCCGCTGCGGGCGGACACCCCCGGACCGGCCCCTTCGGTTGTCCGGCGGCTGCGGGGCGTGGGGCGTCCCCGTCGCGTGGCTGCCCCGAGGTTGAGAACCGGTGTTTCTTGTGATGGCGGAGAATGAGGGCATGGCTGGAGCTGGGGAGGAACGGGCTCGGCACTGGCAGTTTGCGGAGTTGCCCGGTGTCGATCTGTTGCGGGCTCGGTATGTGCAGAAGACCTTTGTCCGGCATACGCACGAGAACTTCGTCATCGCCGCCATTGCCGACGGTGTCGAGGTCTTTCATCACGGTGGGGCCGATCAGTACGCGGGGGCCGGGTCTCTCGCGCTGGTCAATCCCGATACGCCGCACACGGGGCGGGCGGGGATTCCTGAGGGTTGGCGGTACGGGGCCGTCTATCCGTCGCCGGAGCTGGTGGCGGAGATCGCTGCCGAGACCACCGCTCTTCGTGGTACTCCGGGCTTCGTGAGGCCGGTTCTCGATGATCCGTATGCCGTGAGGCTGGTTCATCAGGTGTTGCGGGCCGCCGATGAGGGCAACGCGCTGGCCGCCGACACGTTGTTGCGCGTTGCCGTGACCCGGTTGCTGCGGGTGAACGGCGGGCCGTTGCCGGAGCGGGTTCTGCGGACGGCGGGGGCCGGGGTCGCGGCACGCGCGCGTGCCGTTCTTGAGGAACAGATCGTGGAGCCGCCCACTCTGGAGCGGCTCGCCGGTGATCTGGGGACCAGCCCCTTCGCTTTGTTGCGTGCCTTTCGGGACGCCTACGGGATGCCCCCGCACGCGTGGCTGACCGATGTCCGGGTACGGCGTGCGCGTCGGTTGCTGGACTCGGGTGTCCCGCCCGCGGAGGCGGCCGTCGCGGTGGGGTTCACGGATCAGCCGCACCTCAACCGGCATTTCACGCGGATCGTGGGTGTGCCGCCGGGTGCCTATCAGCGCGAGCGCAAGAACGTACAAGAATCGCGGCGGGAGGTTCTCGTACCGTCCGGGCGTGGCAGAACACGCAGCTCTCGCAGACATACGCAGTGAAGACGGCGGAAAACCCGACGCCGCTGTCGTACGGGACGCCCTCGGAGTCGGGATCGCCGTCGGACTGTCCGGTTTCGCCTTCGGCGTGACCTCGGCGGGCAGCGGGCTCACGCTGCTGCAGACCTGCGCACTGAGCCTTCTGGTGTTCACCGGCGCCTCCCAGTTCGCTCTGGTGGGGGCGCTGGCCGGCGGAGGCAACCCGTTCACCGCCGCGGCGGGCGCGTTCTTCCTGGGGGTGCGCAACGCCTTCTACGGGTTGCGGCTATCGCAGTTGTTGGCCCTCCCGCGCGCGGTGCGGCCGTTCGCCGCCCAGTGGGTCATCGACGAGACCACCGCCGTGGCCCTCGCCCAGCCCACGCGGCGCGCCGTGCGGATCGGCTTCACCGTCACCGGGCTCACCCTCTACGTGCTGTGGAATCTCACCACCCTGCTCGGCGCGCTGGGCGCCGACGCCATCGGCGACACCGACGCCTGGGGCCTGGACGCGGCCGGGCCCGCCGTCTTTCTGGCGCTGCTCGCGCCCATGCTCAGGACCACCATGGAGCGGGTTGTCGCGGGGCTCGCGGTCGTCCTGGGGCTCGGGCTGTTGCCTGTCCTGCCTGCCGGTGTTCCCGTCCTGGTGGCCGCGCTCGCCGCCCCGGTCGTCCTGTGGGCGCAAGGGCGTCGTCCGGCGCGTACCGGGACGGCCGAAGACGACGACACCGTGGGGGAGGGGCGTTGAACATCTGGATCGCGATCGGTCTCACCGCCGTCGGGTGCTATGCCGTCAAGCTCATCGGGCTGCTGATCCCTGCGGGCCTCCTGGAGCGGCCGCTGGTTCAGAGGCTTGCCGCTCTGCTGCCCGTCGCCCTCCTGGCCGCCCTCACGGCCCAGCAGACCTTCGCCGACGGACGCGTCCTGGTGCTGGACGCGAAGGCCGCGGGGCTTGCCGCGGCTGCCGTGGCGTTGCTGCTGCGGGCCCCGTTCCTGCTGGTCGTCGCTGCGGCTGTGCTCGTTACGGCGGGGGTGCGGGCGATGACCGGCTGAAGGGACGGGAGGGGGCTGAGGTGGTGTTGGTCTTGGGAGGGGGCGTCCGGGTGGGCTGGTGAGGGGGCACGCGTGCGTGTGCCCCCTGATCGAGGCCCCGTCTGCGACCGGCAGCGACAGCGGTAGTTGGTGACCGGTGATCGGCTTGGTCAGGTCGGCGCGTGGACCGGTGTCGATGTCAGCCGACGGGCAGCCCGTAGGCGCGCAGGGTGCGCAGGGCCTCGATCGTCACGATCGGGCGTGCCTCCAGAGCCGTACCCGGTGCCCACTGGCGCCGGCGGACCGGCCAGCCGCCGTCCTTCTGCTGTTGGCTCACCAGGAACTCCAGGGAGCCCGTCATCTCGGCGTCGGTGAACCACGCGCGCGCGAGTGAGCCCGGTGTCTTCGCGTAGTCGTACGGGAAGTGGTGCTCTCCGGGCGCGTAACCGGGGGCCACGGGGAACGCGTCGGGACGCGCCGGGTCCAGCGCCGCGAGCCGGTGTTCGCGCACCAGGCGACCGAGGCGGTCGGCGGCCGCCTCCGCGCGCGGGCGGTCGGGCGCCGAGTCCAGGAAGGCCACGGCCGCCTCGATCTCGTACGGATGCGACTTGTCCAGGGACTCCACCGCATGCCAGCAGAAGTCGGTGGCCCTGAACAGCCAGGCGTGCCAGACCTCGTTGCGGTGCAACAGGCCCACCACGGGGCCGGTGGCGAGGAGTTCGCTGGGCGGGTCGTCGACGACCGGCAGGAAGGGCGCCGTCGGATAGCCGCGCTGGCTGGGATGGATCGTCGGCAGCGCGCCGTCCTGCGTCGACACGGAGGTCAGATAGCGGCACATGCGCTCCACCCGCTGCCCGCCACAGCGCCCGATCGAGTCCAGGACGCCCAGTGCGTGCCCGGTGTGCAGGGGCTGGCTGACCGGGCCGCGCAGATCGGGTTCCAGCGCGTGACCGTACCCGTCGTCCTCGTTGCGGTAGGCGGACAGCGCGGTCTCGACCGCGTCGGCGTCGCCGCCCAAGAAGTGGTACGCGAAACGGCGCTGCTCCAGCACGCGCGCGGTGAGCCAGACGAAGTGCCCGGCGCGGGCGAGGGGGGTGTGCGCCGGGGGCGTCGGGGGGAGTGGGGATGCTCCTGTTTCGGCCATGAGTCAGACCGTAGGACGGAAAGCGTTCTCGGCAAGCGGTCCCGGCTCGGGCCCACTCTCAGGGGCGGGATACTGGAGTCATGCGGTTGACGGTCTTCTGGCAGCGGATGGCGGATCACTTCGGAGCGGGGTACGCCGACACCTTCGCGCGCGATCATGTGATGTCGGAGCTCGGCGGGCGCACGGTGCGGCAGGCGCTGGACGCGGGCTGGGAGGCGAAGGACGTGTGGCGCGCGGTGTGTACCGCGGTGAACGTTCCCTACGAAAACCGCTGACGGGCCACGAAGATCCGGGGGCGGGGGCCGATTGTCGGAGGTGTGGGCGAGACTTGGTCCGTGGCATCGACAGATGAGACCGCGCACGTCGGTCAGCAGGCTTCCCCACTCGGCACGACACCTCCCGGGCCCCCGGCCGGGGGCGCGGCCGAGACGGGCGCCCGCATGCCGCGCTGGCTGCCGCGGGCCATGCTGCTCGCCCTCGCTCTCATCGCCTGTTTCCAGCTGGGCAGTTGGGCTTTCCACGAGCTGACCGGGCTGCTGATCAACGTCCTGATCGCGTTCTTCCTGGCCCTCGCCATAGAGCCCGCGGTGAGCTGGATGGCCTCGTTCGGCATGCGCAGGGGCCTGGCCACCGGGATCGTCTTCCTCTTCGTGATGATCGCGAGCGCGGGCTTCGTCACGCTGCTCGGCTCGATGCTCGCGGGACAGATCATCGACATGGTCGAGGACTTCCCGAAGTATGTCGACTCGGTGATCAGCTGGATCAACACGACCTTCCACACGGAGCTCAGCCGCGTCGACATCCAGGAGGGCCTGCTGCGCTCCGACTGGCTGCGGAAGTACGTGCAGAACAGCGCGAGCGGCGTCCTGGACGTGTCCACTCAGGTGCTGGGCGGGCTCTTCCAGCTCCTGACGATCACACTGTTCGCCTTCTACTTCGCCGCCGACGGCCCGCGGCTGCGGCGCGCCCTGTGCTCCGTACTGCCGCCCGCCCGGCAGGCCGAGGTGCTGCGCGCGTGGGAGATCGCCGTCAACAAGACCGGCGGCTATCTGTACTCGCGCGGGCTGATGGCACTGATCTCCGGCGTAGCGCACTACATCCTGCTGGAGTCCCTCGGCGTGAACTACGCGCCCGTGCTCGCCGTCTGGGTGGGTCTGGTCTCGCAGTTCATCCCCACCATCGGTACGTACCTCGCGGGCGCCCTGCCGATGCTGATCGCCTTCACGGTCGATCCCTGGTACGCGCTGTGGGTGCTGATCTTCGTCGTGGTCTACCAGCAGTTCGAGAACTACGTGCTGCAGCCCAAGTTGACCGCGAAGACCGTGGACATCCACCCGGCGGTCGCCTTCGGGTCGGTCATCGCGGGCACCGCACTCCTCGGCGCGGTCGGCGCGCTGATCGCCATCCCGGCGGTCGCCACGCTCCAGGCCTTCCTGGGGGCCTACGTGAAGCGGTACGACGTCACGGACGACCCGCGGGTCCACGGCCGCCGCGAGCGGGGTACGAGCACTCTCCTCGCACGCATACGACGCGCGCTGAAGGGGCCCCGCGAGACGCGGACGGCGGAGGACGAAGAGCCCCGCGGCACCGCGTAGCGCACCGGCGGGGCCGCCCGTACGACCCTGGAAGCAGCCGGGTGGTACGGCTCGCGACACGCCTCCGGCGAAGCGCGTGGTGCGCTTGACACCAAAATCGAACATCCATTCTGATGGAGGCTCCGGCCAAGCCAGAGACGGGATGTCGACGGGGATTTCGTGGAGAAGCGCCCGAGTTATCCACAGGCCGGAGGGGCGTCGGGGCGCATTGTCAGTGGCAGGCGTTAGCGTCTTTGACGTGAAGCGATCGACTCAAGCAAATCGGGTGGAACCCATGGCAGCAGGTACTGACCGCGAGAAGGCGCTCGACGCCGCTCTCGCACAAATTGAACGGCAATTCGGCAAGGGCGCGGTGATGCGCCTCGGCGAGCGGCCGAACGAGCCCATCGAGGTCATCCACACAGGGTCGACCGCACTCGATGTCGCCCTTGGCGTCGGTGGTCTGCCGCGCGGCCGAGTGGTCGAGGTGTACGGCCCGGAGTCCTCCGGAAAGACGACCCTGACCCTGCACGCGGTGGCGAACGCGCAGAAGGCCGGCGGCCAGGTGGCCTTCGTCGACGCGGAGCACGCCCTCGACCCCGAGTACGCGAAGAAGCTCGGCGTCGACATCGACAACCTGATCCTGTCGCAGCCGGACAACGGCGAGCAGGCTCTGGAAATCGTGGACATGCTGGTCCGCTCCGGCGCCCTCGACCTCATCGTCATCGACTCCGTCGCCGCCCTCGTGCCGCGCGCGGAGATCGAGGGCGAGATGGGTGACTCGCACGTGGGTCTCCAGGCCCGCCTGATGAGCCAGGCCCTCCGGAAGATCACCAGCGCGCTCAACCAGTCGAAGACCACGGCGATCTTCATCAACCAGCTGCGCGAGAAGATCGGCGTGATGTTCGGCTCCCCGGAGACCACGACCGGTGGCCGGGCGCTCAAGTTCTATGCCTCGGTGCGACTCGACATCCGCCGTATCGAGACGCTGAAGGACGGCACGGACGCGGTCGGCAACCGCACCCGCGTCAAGGTCGTCAAGAACAAGGTCGCCCCGCCCTTCAAGCAGGCCGAGTTCGACATCCTCTACGGGCAGGGCATCAGCCGCGAGGGCGGCCTGATCGACATGGGCGTGGAGAACGGCTTCGTCCGCAAGGCCGGCGCCTGGTACACGTACGAGGGCGACCAGCTCGGCCAGGGCAAGGAGAACGCTCGCAACTTCCTGAAGGACAACCCCGACCTCGCCAACGAGATCGAGAAGAAGATCCTGGAGAAGCTGGGTGTCGGTGTGAAGCCGGAGAAGCCCACCGCCGAGCCGGGCGCGGACGCGGCGGTGTCGGCGGCGTCGGACGAGGCCGCGAAGACGGTTCCCGCTCCCGCAGCCAAGGCCGTCAAGCCCAAGGCCGCGGCGGCCAAGAGCTAGTCCGTGACACGGCGAACCGACTGGGCCGAGTACGTCGACCCCGCCGCCTCCGAAGGGAAGAGGCGCGGGGGTGACAGCGGCACGGCCGGAGACAGCGACAGGGCGTACGACGCCGACGGGTCGTACGGTCACGGTCTCGGGGCCTGGGACGCCGAGGCTGCGTACGGCGATCCGGAGGGGGACGGACGGCCGGACGATGGTCCGTACCGCGGCGACGGTCCGCGGGACGGTGACACCACGCCGAGCGGCGGCTCGCGCCGAGGCTCCGGCCGACGCGATGCCGATGGCTGGTCGTACGGGGGCGACGGGCCGCAGAGCACGGGGGAGCGGGGTGCCGGAGCCTCACGCGGTGGCGGCCGTGGTGGTCGGGGTCGCGGTCGGCGGCGTGGTTTCGGCGAATCGTCAACCGAGGGCGAACCACAGGACGGAGGCCCCTCTGCCTCGTCGAGGGCCGAGAAGGGGGAGCCCCCAGGGGACCCGGCTGAGCGGGCGCGCGGCATCTGCCTGCGCCTGCTCACCGGGACCCCGCGCACGCGGAAACAGCTCGCGGACGCGTTGCGCAAGCGCGAGATCCCGGACGACGTGGCGGACGAGGTGCTCTCCCGTTTCGAAGAGGTCGGGCTGATCAACGACAGTGCCTTCGCGGACGCCTGGGTGGAGTCCCGGCATCACGGCCGGGGCCTGGCCCGGCGGGCGCTCGCCCGGGAGTTGCGGACCAAGGGCGTGGACTCCGCACTGATCGACGAGGCCGTCGGACAGCTCGACTCCGAACAGGAGGAGACGACGGCACGCGAGCTCGTCGCCCGCAGACTGCGTTCCACGCGCGGCCTCGACCGCGACAAGCGGATACGACGCCTCGCGAGCATGCTCGCCCGCAAGGGCTACTCCGAGGGCATGGCCCTCAGAGTGGTCCGGCAGGCGCTGGAGGAAGAGGGCGAGGACACGGAGTTCCTCGATGACGGCGAGGGGTTCTGAGACAGGCCCTTGAGGAGGCGTGAGGCTGCCTCCGGGCCGACCGGTTCCGGGCCCCGGGCACGGTGGACGCGCGGGGGCGCCCATCGCGTCCGGGGCCGGGACGGGTGGAGCGGGCAGGGCGGAGGCCAGCTGGGCGGAGCGCGTGCTTCCGACACCAGCGCCAGCTCCGATGTCAGCGCCGACATCGGAGTCGGAAGCCCGCGCCGGCGCCGGAGAACCCCGACCCTGACCCCGGACGAGTGACAACTCCCTTCCGGGGAGCCCCTGTTGCCATGAGTGAGGGTGGGGTTAACCCCCGGTCCAAGACGCTGGCCGACCGCAGTGCACAGACCCCTGTGCACAGGCGACTGTGTACGCATGGCACAGGAACCCGGCGCAACCGACCCCGCTGAGCCGGGACACACACGTCCCGATCCCGCGAAGCCGGAGCACACAGCTCCCGACCCCGACCCTCGCCCGGCCCCCGTCGAGCTCTCCGACCTCGCCGCGCTCAAGGCACTTGCCCAGCCCCGGCGGCAGTGGATGCTGCAGCACCTCACCGTGCACGGCCCCGCCACATCCGCGACGCTCGCCAGGGCGCTCGGGCTCAACACCGGGGCCACCAGCTACCACCTGCGCGAACTCGCGCGCTACGGCTTCGTCGAGGAGACGGGTGCCGCCGGACACGGCCGCGAACGTTGGTGGCGAGCCGTCCCCGGTGACCGTCGCTTCCCGCCGCGCAGCCGCCAGAGCCCCGAGATGCGGCTCGTGATGGACGAGCTGAACCACCACGCGTACGCCGCCGACCTCGAACTCTTCGAGCAACTCCAGTGGGACGCGGTCGACGAGCCATGGGCCGACGCCTTCCCGTACTCGCGAGGCACGATCCGGCTGACGCTCCCCGAACTGCGCGAGTTCTTCGAGGAGTACATCGCGCTCCTCAACCGCTACAAGCGCCCCGAGGCGGACACACCGGCCGACGCGCGCACGGTACTCACCCGGTTCCTCGCCTTCCCCGCCCAGGCCGCCTCAGCAGAAGCGCCCACCCGCGATACCCCGCCCGACTCGGCGCCCGGCTCCACTCCTGACACCGCAGACGACGGAAGAGAGACCGAGACCTCATGATGCTTCGCTACGCCCTGCGGACCGTCCGCCACCGCAAAGGCGGATTCCTCGGTGCCTTCCTCGCCCTGATGTGTGCGGCCGCCCTCATCACGGCCTGCGGCGCCCTCCTCGAAACCGGACTGCGCGGCACCATCGGCACCGAGCGCTACGCCGCCGCCCCCATCGTGGTCTCCGCCGACCAGAACGTTCACCGGACCACCGTCAAGCACAAGAAGGGCAAGACGAAGACCAAACACAAGGCCAAGCCCATCTCAGAACGGGCCTGGCTGGCCGAGAACCTCACCACGACGCTCGGCCGAGTCCCCGGCGCCCGTCGCGTCATCCCCGAACTGACCTTCCTCGCCGAGCCGTTGATACCGACAGGCACAGGCACCGGCGGCCGGACCGCCTACGGCCACGCCTGGGACTCCGCTGCCCTCACTCCGTACGCCCTCACCACCGGAACCCCTCCCCGAGCCCGGGACGATCTGGTCGTCGACCGTTATCTCGCCGACCGAGCCCGACTGAAGCCGGGGGACCGCCTCACCGTCCAGTCCACCCAGAGCCCGCGCACGTATCGCGTCACCGGCATCGCCGCGCCCACCGGAGACGACCTACGCCACCAGACCTCGCTCTTCTTCTCCGCCGCCGAAGCCCGGCGCCTCGCCGCGCACCCGGGCCAGGTCACGGCGATCGGCGTCGTCCCGGCCGAGGGCACCGACACCGCCGACCTCAAAGCGGCCGTGGCCAAGGCGCTGCATGGCACGACCGCGCAGGTCAGCACTGGTGACGAGCGAGGTTCCGTCGAGTTCCTGGACGCGGCAGCCGCCCGGATCAAGCTCGTCAGCATGGGCGGAGCGATGGGCGGCACGTCCCTGCTCGTCGCCGTACTCGTGGTCGTCGGCACCTTCGCGCTCTCCGTGCAGCAGAGGCACCGCGAACTCGCCCTGCTGCGCGCCATCGCCGCCACATCAGGGCAGATCCGCAAGCTCCTCGGCCGCGAGGCCCTGCTGATCGGCGCGGCCGCCGGAGTCACCGGAGCGCTCGCGGGGCTGCCGCTCGGGAGCTGGCTGCACGGCAGGTTCGTCGCCCTGGGCGCCGTGCCTGCCACGCTTCAGCACACCGTCAGCGTGTTCCCGCTGTTCGCCGCCATCGCCGCCACGCTCATCGGTGCCTGGGCCGCCGCCCGTGTCTCCTCACGCCGCATCGCCCGTATTCGCCCGGCCGAGGCACTCTCCGAGGCCGGCGCCGAGCGCAGCCGCCCCGCCTGGGGGCGCATCATCGCGGGGCTCGTGCTGCTCGCCGGAGGTACGGTCCTCGTCGCCGTACTCAGCATCCTGCGCACCGAGCCGGCGTCGACTCCCGTGACGTTCCTGGCCGTTGTCGTCCTCGCCTCGTCCGTCGCGCTGCTCGGCCCGCTCCTGGTGAGGGCGGCCGCGGCGGTCCTGGGCGCCCCGCTGCGACTCAGCGGCCCGGGTGGCAGGCTCGCCACCGCCAATCTGCGGGGCAACGCCGCCCGCATGGCCTCCGTCGTCACGCCGCTCACCCTCCTCATCGGTATGACCTGCACCGTCCTCTTCGTCCAGCCGACGCTGGGACACGCCGCGCGCACCCAGGCCCGCGAGGGCATCCGCGCGGACTGGGTCCTCGCCGCCGAGGGCCCCGGCGTCCCGGCGCAGGCCGCACGGCAGCTGCGTACGGACCGCGATGTGGCCACCGAGGTCGTCCGGACGACCGTTCGTGTCGGCCTCGACAAGTACGCGGCACAGGGCGTCAGCCCCGCCGGCCTGACCCGCACCTGGGACCCCGACGTCACCGCGGGCTCCCTCGCCGAGCTCACGCACAACACCGTCGCCGTCAGCGAACTCGCCGCGGACCAGCTCCACTTGAAGCCCGGCAGCACGCTGAAGCTCACCCTCGGGGACGGCACGCCCGCCACCCTCACCGTCGTCGCCGTCTACGCCAAGGGACTCGGCTTCGGCGACCTCACCATGGCCCACGACCTGGTCGCCCGCCATGTCGACAACCCGCTCGCGGCCACGGTCCTCGTCTCCACCGCCCGTTCACAGGAAGAACTCGCGGCCGCCGTCCGGAAGTTCCCGGGTGTCCGGGTCGTCTCACCGGCCACCGCTGACTCGTTGCAGGCCGAGCGGCTGCAGGCGAACGCCGAGGTCAACTACTTCGCCATGGGGCTCGTTCTCGCCTTCACGGCCATCGCGGTCGTCAACACGCTCGCCATGTCGGTCTCCGAGCGCGTACGGGAGTTCGCGTTGCTCCGCCTCGCCGGTGCCACGCGTCGCCAGGTACTGCGGATGCTGCGGACGGAGGCACTGTTGGTGCTGCTCCTGGCCACGACCCTCGGGAGCGGCATCGCGCTCGCCGTCCTCACGGCCTTCAGCATCGGGATGACAGGCAGCGCGGCTCCGGCCGTCACACCCCTGGTGTACGTCACGGTGGTCGCAGCCGCCGGACTGCTCGCCCTCGTCGGCACCACGCTGCCGGGCCGGGTGGCCCTCAAGGCGCGGCCGGTCACCGTGGCCACGGCCAGGGAGTAAGGGGTGGTACGCAATGGTGGGGGCCCCTTACGCGAAGGGCCCCCACCGCTACATATGCCCAACGAGGCGTCGAAGTACGCCGACAGGGGAGGCTTTGTGACCGACAGTTGAAGAAGAGGCCCGCGCCCGGATGAGACTGTCCGACCGGAGGCCTGAGAAGCCACCGGCAGCCCAGCTACCGTCGTCCGGTCACCGGCACTGCAGTCACCGGTAGTCCATCCACCGTCAGCCCAGTCACCGGCAGGCCCGCCGCCCGCCAAGCCTGGAAGCCGCCCACCAGGTCTGTCGCCCGGTGCAGTCCCAACTGGCGCAGGGACGCGGCCGCGAGGCTCGATGCGTAGCCCTCGTTGCAGACGATCACAACGCGCAGGGCGTGGCTCGTCGCTTCGGGAGCGCGATGGCTGCCCTGGGGGTCGAGGCGCCACTCCAGTTCGTTGCGCTCGACGACGAGGGCGCCGGGGATCAGTCCGTCGCGCTCGCGCAGTGCCGTGTACCGGATGTCGACCAGCAGGGCCTCGCCCGCCCGCGCGGCGTCGTGGGCGGCGTCGGCCCCGACCCGGTCGAGGCCCTCACGGACCCGCTCCAGCAACTCGTCGATCCCGACCGGGCTTTCGGCTCGCGGACGGCCTTCGGCGGTCACTGCCAGTCCGCCGGGCGCTCGACCTGCTCAAGGCGCAGCACCTGGCCGCTGCGGCTGTAGCGCCGGATCTGCGGCAGCGGCGGGTAGTAGGCGTGGACGGAGATCGCGTGCTCCTCCGTGGACTCGTTCAGTACCTCGTGCACATGGTGGCGGCCGAAAGAACGGCCCTTGCCGGCCCCCAGCCGCCGTTCCCGGTCGATGCCCTCGGTCAGTTCGAGGGTCTTCCAGCCGTCGGTGGGCAGCCGGGCGGTGAGCGAGTTCTCCTTGAGTTCGCCCGACGCCGTGAGGAAGGCGCCGACCGACTCGGCGTGGTCGTGCCAGCCGGTGCCCGTGCCGGGCGGCCAGCCGATGAGCCAGGCCTCGCTGCCGCCCGGCCCTTCGAGGCGTACCCACGTACGGCCCTCGGGGTCGAGCGGGAGAGAGGCGATCAGCTCGGCGTCTGCGGCCGTGCGCCGGACGAAGTCGAGCAGCTCGGCCTGCGTGGGGCCGTGGGCCGGAGCGGGGGCAGAGGCAGAGGGTGTCAGGGAAGGGGAGACAGACACGGGTACCGTCCTGGTGAGCGTTCGCGTGGAGCGCGCGGGAACGACGTCGGCGACGCGCGCGGGTGGAGAGGATGCGAATTCAGCAGGACGGGCGACACACGCAGCCCGCATAGCGGACGAGGTCCATATGGACCCTCCGCCACAGGCGCACACAGGTGTCGGTCACGATCCGGAGTACACCATGGCGGTCCGGACCGGTCAACTCAGTGTCACCGACTGGACAGAGAGCGCTCAGGACGTCCCCGCCGCGGCCTCCGCCGTGGCCCGGGGGCCGCCCAGAGCCGCCTCCGCCGCCTCGTACAGATCCGCCGGGCGCACCCCGCTGAACGCCGCGACCAGGTGCCCGTCAGGGCGGATCAGCAGCACCGTGTGCGCCGCCGCACCCGGGTAGCTCTCGGCGACCAGCAGCTCGGCGTGGTGCGGCAGCGCGGTCACGGCGGCCGCGAGACGCGGCATGATCCCGGCCGTCACCCAGTGCTTGCGCTCCCACACCCCGGTCCCCGGCGCGATCAGCAGGACCAGCAGCGCCCCGTGGCCCAGCCGGTCCCGCAGCCGTACGAAGGAACCGTCCTCCGCCGTCACCCGTACATCGGCGACCTGGTCGCCCACCGCCGTGCCGACCTCGGCCGACGACTCGGCGCGTGGAGGCGCGAGCGGCGAATCGGCGTACGCCCCCGGCGCGCCCAGCGGTCCGCGCCCCAGATGGCCGTCGGTGAGCAACGAGTCATGGCCGCGGGCCGACCCGGGCACCGCGGAACGCAGTCCTCCGGCGCGCAGTATCGGCAGCGCCTGGTCCGCGGCGCGCAGGCGCGCGGCGACGACCGCGCGCCGTTCCACCTGGTAACTGTCGAGCAGCGCCTCGTGCGGGCCGTGGTGCCAGGCGAGGGATAGCTTCCACGCGAGGTTGTCGGCGTCCCGCAGACCGTCGTCGAGGCCCTGTGTGCCGAGCGCACCGAGCAGATGCGCGGCGTCCCCGGCCAGGAAGACACGTCCGGCGCGCCACCGCCGCGCCAGCCGGTGGTGCACCGTGTGGACTCCTGTGTCCAGCAGCTCGTACGGGGGCGTGGTGCCCCCGCTCCAGCCCGCGAGGGTCTCACGGACGCGCGCCACCAGCAGGTCCGGCGTGACCAGGTCCTTGCCCGGCGGCAGCAGCCAGTCCAGGCGCCACACGTCGTCGGCGAGCGGACGTGCGGTCACCTCCCCGGCCGAGGGGCCCGACGTCCGCCACGGCGGCATCCGGTGCAACAACGCCTCACCGGGCCACGGAAGTTCCGTACGCAGCGCGGCGACGGCGTGTCGCTCGACGGCGGTGCGACCGGGGAAGCGGATGTCCTGGAGCTTGCGCACCGTCGAGCGCGGTCCGTCGCAGCCGATCAGATAGCTGCCGCGCCACCAGGTGCCCTTGGGCTCGCGGGTGTGCGCCGTGACGCCCGAGGTCTCCTGCTCGATCGAGTCGAGGCGGCTGTCCACGGCGACCCTGACCAGCCGCTCGGTCGCGATCGCGGCCCTGAGTGCGGCGGTCAGTACGTGCTGGGGGACGTGCAGCGGTGCGGGCTCGTCGTCGCCGAACGTGATCTGCCGCATCACCTGCTTGCGTCGCATCGACCGCCATCCGGCCCAACGGAAACCGGCCTCGGCCAGCGGGAACCCCGTCAGCCGCTCGATCAGCGCGGTGGTGTCCTCACGCAGTACGACGGTCCGCGCGAGCCTCTGTTCGTCCTTGCCGGGCCCCTCGTCCAGAACGATGGACGGGACCTCCTGGCGGGCCAGCGCCAGGGCGAGCGTGAGTCCGACGGGCCCCGCTCCGACGATGATCACCGGGTCCACGACGCGGCGCCCCCTGCCCGGAGAGGTGTGCCGAGTGTCTTACCGGGAGGGGCAGGTGGAGCGGGGTGCACGATCACAGAACGTATGCAACCCATTGCCGGTGCTTGCGTCAAGTGACGGAGGCAGTGGCGATCATGCCACTGCCTCCGGTTGCTCACATCTCGTCAGTTCTTCGGTCTGCGAGGGTCGTTCACGGACCCTTGTCGACCTCGTGGGTGACGTCCACGTGCTCGCCGGGTGCGCTGAGCTCGTCGACCGCGTCCACTCCGAGGACCGCGCCGGTGGACTTCTTGCCGCGGCGCAGCCTGCCCTCCAGCCAGCTCGCGAAGCTCGTGAGCGCGAAGTTGATCACGATGTAGATCACCGCGATGACCGTGAAGCTGGCGATGACGTTCGCGTAGTAGGCGCTCATCGGGCTGACGGACGCCATCAGGTCGGGGAAGGTGAGGACGGCGCCGCCGAGCGCTGTGTCCTTCACGATCACCACGAGCTGGCTGACGATCGCCGGCAGCATCGCCGTGACCGCCTGCGGCAGCAGGATGAACCGCATCACCTGGTTCTTGCGCAGACCGACCGCCAAGGCAGCCTCGGACTGGCCTCTGGGCAGCGACAGGATGCCGGCCCGGACGATCTCCGCGAGGACCGAGGCGTTGTAGAGCACGAGGCCGGTGACGACCGCGTACAGCGGACGGTCGTCCGCGCTGACGTTCGTGTACTCGGAGAACAGCGCCAGGCCGAAGATCATGAGGACCAGCACCGGGATGGCGCGGAAGAACTCCACCACCGCGCCCGCCGGGATGCGTACCCAGGCGTGCTCGGACAGCCGTGCGATACCGAGGACCGCACCGAGCGGCAGCGCGATGACCATGGCGAGCGCCGCGGCCTTGAGCGTGTTCTGCAGCCCCGGCCAGAGGTATGTGCTCCAGGCTTCGGTGCCGGTGAAGAAGGGCTTCCACAGCACCCACTCCAGCTGGCCCTTCTCGTCGAGCATGGTGTACGCCCACCACAGCACCGCGGCGAGGGCGGCGAGGAACACCACGGAGAACACGATGTTCCGCCGCTTGGCCCGCGGGCCCTGGGCGTCGTAGAGGACCGAGCTCATCGCTTCACCGCCACCTTCTTGCTCACCCAGCCGAGGATCAGACCGGTCGGCAGCGTCAGACACACGAATCCGAACGCGAAGACCGCGGAGATCGCGAGGAGCTGCGCCTCGTTCTCGATCATCTCCTTCATCAGCAGCGCCGCCTCGGCGACACCGATCGCTGCGGCCACCGTCGTGTTCTTCGTCAACGCGATCAGGACGTTGGCCAGCGGGCCCACGACCGAACGGAACGCCTGGGGCAGTACGACCAGCGTCAGCACCTGCGTGAAGTTCAGGCCGATGGCGCGCGCCGCCTCGGCCTGGCCGACGGGCACTGTGTTGATGCCGGACCGCAGCGCCTCACACACGAACGCGGAGGTGTACACGATCAGACCGAGTACCGCGAGCCGGAAATTGGTGGTGGCGGTCTGATCCGAGCCCAGGGTGACCCTGAACGTCTGGTTGAGGCCGAGCGACGTGAACAGGATGATCACGGTGAGTGGGATGTTCCGCACGATGTTGACGTAGGCGGTACCGAAACCGCGCATCAGAGGCACCGGACCGACCCGCATGGCGGCCAGCAGGGTCCCCCAGATCAAGGAGCCGACGGCTGAGAGGACGGTGAGTTGCACCGTCGTCCAGAAGGCTTCCCACAGGTCGTAACCTTCAAGAAAGTCGAACACGATCTCCCGCGCTTCCGCGTGTGTGGAGGGCTCTTTCCAGCAGGTGCGCCGCCCTCCGGGGCGGCGCACCTGTCAGATCAGGACCCGCTTCACTTGACGATGTTGCCGATCTGGGGGGCGGGCTCGTTCTTGTAGTCGGCCGGGCCGAGGTTGTCCTTCACGGCCGTGTCCCAGGCCTTGTCGGAGACCATCTTCTCCAGGGCCGTGTTGATCTTGGCCTTGAGGTCGCTGCCCTTCTTGACGCCGATGCCGTAGTTCTCGTTGGTCATCTTGAAGCCGCCGAGCTTGAACTTGCCCTTGTAGTTCGCCTGCGAGGCATAACCGGCGAGGATCGAGTCGTCCGTGGTCAGCGCGTCGATGGCGCCGCTCTGCAGACCGGACAGGCACGCCGAGTACGCCGGGTACTCCTGCAGCTGGGCCTTGGGGGCGAGCTTGTCCTTGACGTTCTGCGCCGAGGTGGAGCCCGTCACCGAACACAGCTTCTTGCTGTTGAGGTCGGCCGGCGTCTTGATCGAGTCGTCGTCGGCGCGGATCAGGACGTCCTGGTGGGCCAGGAGGTACGGACCGGCGAAGTCGACCTTCGCGGCGCGCTCGTCGTTGATCGAGTAGGAGGCGGCGATGAAGTCGACGTCACCACGCTGGAGCATGGTCTCGCGGTCGGCGCTCTTCGCTTCCTTCCACTGGATCTGGTCCGCGTTGTAGCCGAGCTGCTTGGCGACGTACGTCGCGACGTCGACATCGAAGCCCTCGTAGCCGTCCGGCGTTTTCTGGCCGATGCCGGGCTGATCGAACTTGATGCCGATGGTGATCTTCTTGCTGCCGCCGGAGCCGGTGTCGGCGCTGTCGCTGTCCTTGTCGTCCGAGCCGCACGCGGTGGCAGTGAGGGCGAGTGCGAGGACGGCGGCCGAGGCGGCGGTGACCTTGCGGAGCTTCATGATGAACATCCTTTGAGTGGTGAAGATGTGCGATCCGTCGGTGGCGGGTGACGCAGGCCGTCAGTGGTGCAGGATCTTCGACAGGAAGTCCTTCGCCCGGTCGCTGCGGGGGTTGCTGAAGAACTGGTCCGGCACAGCCTCTTCGACGATGCGTCCGTCCGCCATGAAGACGACGCGGTTGGCGGCCGAACGGGCGAAACCCATCTCGTGTGTGACTACAACCATCGTCATCCCGTCACGCGCAAGCTGCTGCATGACTTCCAGGACCTCGTTGATCATCTCCGGGTCGAGAGCCGAAGTCGGCTCGTCGAAGAGCATGACCTTGGGGTCCATCGCCAGCGCCCGCGCGATCGCGACACGCTGTTGCTGGCCGCCGGAGAGCTGGGCGGGGTACTTGTCCGCCTGCGTGGCGACCCCCACCCGGTCGAGCAGCCCGCGGGCCTTCTCCTCCGCGGCCTTCTTGTCAGCCTTACGGACCTTGAGCTGTCCCAGCATCACGTTCTCGAGCACCGTCTTGTGCGCGAAGAGGTTGAAGGACTGGAAGACCATGCCGACATCGGCCCGCAGCCGGGCCAGTTCCTTGCCCTCCTCGGGCAGCGGCTTGCCGTCGATCGAGATGTCTCCCGAGTCGATCATCTCCAGGCGGTTGATGGCGCGGCACAGGGTGGACTTTCCGGACCCGGAGGGCCCGATGACCACGACGACCTCACCGCGCGCGATCGTCAGGTCGATGTCCTGGAGCACGTGCAACGCACCGAAGTGCTTGTTGACGTTCTTCAGTACGACCAGATCGTCGGCCGCGGGTACGGCGTCCTTGGTCACCGATACTTCGGTCATCGGCCTCTTGCTCCGTCCTCCTCGGTTGCGGAGGACAGTAGTGATGCCGCACGACCAGCGTCATTACATCTGAGGGGAAATTGAGCATAACGATCTGGTAGCAACCGGACACTCTTCGTGAAGGCCGCGGCGGGCACGTACCGGCTGCGTAACGGAAGTCGGCCGCGCCCCGAACATGCTTGACGCCGTCAGCGTCATCGGACTGACTTCCAGGGGGCACGCGCGCGTGCCCACGTCTATCCACCGAAAACGTACGACCGATGAACCGAAGGGGGCCGGGGTGAGACTGCTCCTTGTCGAGGACGACAACCACGTGGCCGCCGCTCTGTCCGCGGTTCTCGCACGTCACGGCTTCGACGTCACCCACGCCCGCAGTGGCGAGGAGGCGCTGCAGGCGCTCGTTCCCGAAGGGGCCGGCTTCGGAGTGGTGCTCCTCGACCTCGGCCTGCCCGACCAGGACGGCTACGAGGTCTGCGGCAAGATCCGCAAGCGCACCAGCATCCCCGTGATCATGGTCACCGCGCGCGCCGACGTGCGCTCCCGGATCCACGGCCTCAACCTCGGCGCCGACGACTACGTGGTGAAGCCGTACGACACGGGGGAACTCCTCGCCCGTATCCACGCCGTCAGCCGGCGCAACGTCGCCGACGAGGCCGCGGCCCCTGGCGAGACCGCGCTGAACCTGGGCCCCGTACGGATCGAACTGCCCACCCGTCAGGTCAGCGTGGACGGTTCGGTTGTCCAACTGACCCGCAAGGAGTTCGACCTTCTCGCGCTCCTCGCCCAGCGTCCCGGTGTGGTGTTCCGGCGGGAACAGATCATCAGCGAGGTCTGGCGCACCAGTTGGGAGGGGACCGGCCGCACCCTGGAGGTGCACGTCGCGTCGCTGCGCTCCAAGCTGCGCATGCCGGCCCTGATCGAGACCGTGCGCGGCGTCGGGTACCGGCTCGTCGCGCCCGCCGCGTAGCGGGGCCAGGTGCGCGCACGTCTCCTCCCGCTGCTCATCGTCCTGATGGCGGCCGTGCTGCTCGCCCTGGGCGTCCCCCTCGCCGTCAGCCTGGCGGCCGCCCAGCAGCAGAAGGTCGTCGTCGACCGGATCGACGACACGGCCCGCTTCGCGTCTCTCGCACAGTTCGTCACCGACCCGCCGAAGGGGTCCCGGGTCGAGTCCTCGGACGAGCGCCTCAACACGCTCGGCAGGGAACTCATCAAGTACAACGGGCTGTACGGCATCAAGGTCGGCGTGTTCTACCGCGACACCATCATGGCCAAGGCCCCGGTGGACTGGTACATCCCCGAGAAGGGCGAGGCCCGCGACGCCTTCGACGAGGCCTTCCAGAGCCGCCGCAGCCACGACCCCGCACAGGTCTGGCCGTGGGAGCGGGACCGTCTCGTCGTGGCGTCCCCCGTCATCCGGGACGGTGACGTCATCGCCGTCGTGGTCACCGACTCGCCCACCGGACAGATGCGCTCGAAGATCCTGCGCGGCTGGCTGGTCATCGGCGCCGGCGAGATCGCCGCGATGCTCCTCGCGCTCAGTGCAGCGCTACGTCTGACCGGCTGGGTACTGCGGCCCGTACGCGTCCTCGACGCCACCACCCACGACATCGCGACCGGCCGCCTGAAGTCCCGCGTCGCGGTCGCCGGCGGGCCGCCGGAGTTCAGACGCCTGGCCCGGTCGTTCAACGAGATGGCCGACAACGTGGAGGACGTGCTGGAACAGCAGCGTGCCTTCGTCGCCGACGCCTCGCACCAGCTGCGCAACCCCCTGTCCGCGCTGCTGCTGCGCATCGAACTGCTCGCTCTGGAACTCCCCGAGGGCAACGAGGAGATCGCCTCCGTCCGCACCGAGGGCAAGCGCCTCGCGCAGGTCCTGGACGACCTCCTGGACCTCGCCCTCGCCGAACACGCCGAGGCGGACCTGCGGCTCACCGACATCGGCGAGCTGACGGCCGAGCGCGTGGCGTCCTGGTCGCCGGTCGCCGACGACAAGGGCGTACGACTCGTCGGGACCTGCCCCGCCACGACCGCGTGGGCCGACCCCGTCGCCCTCTCCAGCGCCCTGGACGCGGTGATCGACAACGCGCTGAAGTTCACCCCCGAAGGAGAGTCCGTCGAGGTCGAGGTGGCCTCCAACGGCCAGGTCTCGACCATCGTGGTCACCGACCTCGGTCCCGGACTCAGCGACGAGGAACTCACCCGCGTCGGCGACCGCTTCTGGCGCAGCCCCGGCCACCAGAACATCAAGGGCTCGGGCCTCGGCCTGTCCATCTCCCGGGCCCTGCTCGCGGCAGGCGGCGGCGCCATCACGTACGAGCACCACGAGCCGCACGGCCTGAAGGTGACGGTGAGTGTGCCGCGGACGGTGCCGGGAGCCTGAACGGCCGCGCAAGCGGCCCTGGGCCGTGCCTGTGCCGCCGTCAGGCCTTCCGCCGTACGGACCGCTATGGCTTGACCGAGCGGTAGTAGCGGCTCGCTCCCTCGTCCAGGTCGAGCGGATCGGTGTAGATGGCCGTCCGCAGGTCCACGCGCTGTGCCGCGTGCACCTTCTCCCCGATGCTGTCGCGACTGTGGATCACCGTGCGGGTCATCCCCTCGGTCAGCTCCGTGTCCGTCCCCGCCCGGGTCACGAGCAGGTTCGCCACCGCCACCGTCTCCACGGACTCCCCGGACTGGGCACGGGGATAGGCGTCCGCCGGCATGACGGCGGACCGGTAGTACTCGGCTTCCTGGCCTTGCTTGTGCAGCTCCTCCACGAGGTCGGCCTTGATGGGGACCAGCCTGATGTCGGACCTGTTCGAGAGGTCGCTCACGGCTTTCGTCGGGAGCCCGCCCGACCAGAAGAATGCGTCGATCTTCTTCGATTCGAGTAGCTCCGGCATCTCTCCTATGCCGACGGACACCGGCTCGATGTCCCTGTCCAGGTCGAGGCCGGCCGCTTCCAGCACATGCTCGGCGATCAGCCGCACCCCGGAGCCGCGCGGCCCCACCGCGACCCGCTTGCCCTTCAGCTCCGCGATGGTCTCCACGGGGGAACTCTGGGGGACGATCACGTGCACGTAGTCGTCGTACAGCCGGGCGCAGCCGCGGAGCAGTTCCGCGCCCCGGCCGCCCTCCCGCTCGTACTTCGCCACCGCGTCGGCGGCCGCGATGGTGAAATCTGCCTCCCCGGTGGCGACCCGCTGCACGTTCTGCTGCGAGCCCACGCTTCCTTCGAGCTCCACCTTCAGACGAGGCATGTCCTTCGCAAGCGCCTCCTGCAGCAGCGTCCCGTACAGCTGGTAGACGCCGGACGCCGATCCCGTACTGAAGGACACCGTCCCACTCGGTGAGCTCTTGCCCAGGGGCAGCAGCCACCACAGGAGCAGCCCGAAGGCCACGAAGGCGGCGGCCGAACCCTGCAGGGCCCGGCGTCTGCCGATACGGGAAAATGCCTGGAACATGGGCGCGATCCTGCCAGCACAACGCCCACGATGACCAGGGCCGGGCCCCCGGACGCGGGCGCCACGGCCCGCATACCCCCGCACGACAGGCGCCAGGGCCGGACGTACTCCGGGCACCGCCTACCCTTGTCGCATGAGCAGCAGCGACCGGAGCCCCGTAGTGGACCTGACGAGAACGTATGAAGTACGCACTTACGGATGTCAGATGAACGTCCACGACTCTGAACGGCTCTCCGGACTGCTCGAGGACGCCGGATACGTACGCGCGCCCGACGGCTCCGACGGTGACGCCGACGTCGTCGTCTTCAACACCTGCGCGGTGCGGGAGAACGCCGACAACCGTCTCTACGGGAACCTCGGCAGGCTCGCGCCGATGAAGACGAAGCGGCCCGGCATGCAGATCGCCGTCGGCGGCTGCCTCGCCCAGAAGGACCGCGACACCATCGTGAAGAAGGCGCCCTGGGTGGACGTCGTCTTCGGTACGCACAACATCGGCAAGCTGCCCGTCCTCCTGGAGCGCGCCCGCGTACAGGAAGAGGCGCAGGTCGAGATCGCAGAGTCGCTCGAGGCGTTCCCCTCGACGCTGCCGACCCGCCGCGAGAGCGCGTACGCGGCCTGGGTCTCCATCTCCGTCGGCTGCAACAACACGTGCACCTTCTGCATCGTCCCGGCGCTGCGCGGCAAGGAGAAGGACCGCAGGACCGGCGACATCCTCGCCGAGATCGAGGCGCTGGTCGGCGAGGGCGTCTCCGAGATCACGCTGCTCGGGCAGAACGTAAACGCTTACGGTTCCGACATCGGCGACCGCGAGGCCTTCAGCAAGCTCCTGCGGGCCTGCGGGAAGATCGAGGGCCTGGAGCGCGTCCGCTTCACCTCGCCGCACCCGCGCGACTTCACGGACGACGTCATCGCAGCGATGGCCGAGACCCCGAACGTCATGCCGCAGCTGCACATGCCGATGCAGTCCGGTTCGGACACCGTCCTGAAGGCGATGCGCCGCTCGTACCGGCAGGAGCGCTACCTCGGGATCATCGACAAGGTCCGCGCCGCGATCCCGCACGCCGCGATCACCACCGACATCATCGTGGGCTTCCCGGGTGAGACCGAGGAGGACTTCGAGCAGACCCTGCACGCGGTCCGCGAGGCCCGCTTCGCGCAAGCGTTTACGTTCCAGTACTCCAAGCGCCCCGGCACCCCGGCGGCGACCATGGAGGGGCAGATCCCCAAGGAGGTCGTGCAGGCGCGCTACGAGCGTCTCGTCGCCCTCCAGGAGGAGATCTCCTGGGACGAGAACAAGAAGCAGGTCGGCCGCACCCTGGAGCTGATGGTCGCCGAGGGCGAGGGCCGCAAGGACGGTGCCACCCACCGCCTCTCCGGCCGCGCCGCCGACAACCGCCTGGTGCACTTCACCAAGCCCGACGAGGAGGTGCGCCCGGGTGACGTGGTGACGGTCGAGATCACGTACGCGGCCCCGCACCACCTCCTGGCGGAGGGCCCCGCCCTGAAAGTGCGGCGCACGCGCGCGGGAGACGCCTGGGACAAGCGCAACGCCGCCGAGGCCGTAAAGCCGGCGGGCGTCATGCTGGGGCTGCCGAAGATCGGGGCCCCGGAGCCGCTGCCGGTCGCCACGGGCAGCGGGTGCGGCTGCGACTGACACGGCTGCGACTGACACGGCGACTGACCGCGTCACGGGCCGGGAAGGGGTCCCTCATGCCGTACAGCGTGGAGTTCACCGAGCGCGCCGCACGCGTCCGGGACAGCCTTCCCGCCGAGCGCCGGGAGGTGCTGGACCGCGGGCTGGCCATACTGGTGGCCGACCCGCGCCACAAGCTGTCGCACGCCGTGGGCGGCGACGAGTCGACCCGCGAGATAGCCCTCTCCCGGAACCTGTTCGTCGAGTACGTGATCAGCGACGGCAAGCTCGTGGTGCTCCTCCTCACGGTCATCGACCTCACGGACGTGTTGATCGAGGAGTGACGTCCGGCGGGGCAGGGCGTGGCGTTGGGCAAGGTAAGGCGAGGCGTTGGGCGGGGCGCGGTGACGGGCTCTGCCGAGGAGTGACATCCGGCCGCCCGAGGAGTGCCGTCGGACCATCGCACGGGGCTACGCTGCCGATCATGCTTGTCGCCGCCGCCGTCTGCCCCTGTCCGCCCCTTCTCGTGCCCGACGTCGCCGCGGGCGCCGCACCCGAACTGGACGCCGCACGTGCCGCTTGCACGGACGCGCTGGGGGTACTGGCCGCCGCGCGGGCCGACCGGCTGGTGGTCGTTGGACCCGCCGAGCAGAGCGGGCGTGGGGCGCATCCGGAGGGCTCTCGGGGCACGTTCCGTGGCTTCGGCGTGGATCTCGACGTCCGACTGGGCCGGAACGGGGTCCGGACACCGGAAGGCCCGGCCGGATCCGGCCCCGTCGAGGGTGCTGATCGGCCCCTGCCGCCCTCGCTCGCGGTCGCGGCCTGGCTGCTCGGTCGTACGGACTGGTCGGACGCCCCCGTCGAAGGTCTCGGCGTGGGGGAACCTCTCGCGGCCGAGCGGTGTATCCAGAGCGGGAGGGAAATCGCCACGCGGGCCGAGCGGGTGGCGCTGCTGGTGATGGGCGACGCCAGCGCGTGCCGCACGCTCAAGGCGCCCGGGTATCTGGACGACCGGGCGGCCGGCTTCGACGCGGAGGTGGCGCACGCGCTCGGAGCGGCCGACGTGGCCGCCCTTCAGACGCTGGACGCGGAACTGGCGTACGAGCTCAAGGCCTCCGGCCGTGCCCCTTGGCAGGTGCTCGCGGGCGCTGGCGAGGGCGCGGGGCTCGCGGGCGCGCTCCTGTACGAGGACGCGCCCTACGGCGTGGGGTACGTGGTGGCGGCCTGGTCGTAGGGTCTGGGGCGGGAGTGGGAGACGGGCTGGGCTGAGCTGGGCGTCCAGCCCGGGCTAGCCGGTCGTAGGGCCCGGGACGGTCGGTCCGAGTGCCTGGGGCGGTCGGGTGGGAGTGCTCGGGACGGTTGTAGTGCCCAGGCTGGTCGGCGTTGAACGCCCGGGCGGGTCGATCCGAGTGTCTGAGTGCCTGGGCTGGTCGGTCGTAGCGCCCGGGGCGGTCCTGGTGCCCGGCGTTTGCCCTGGCCCCGCGCTGCTCGTAGCGCCCGCGCGCCGGGTGCACCAGCACCGGGCGAGACCTGCCTCTGCCGAGGTTTGGGGCAGCAGCGAACCGCCAGGTGCAGGGCGTCAGGCGATGCGTGAGCCGACGCGTCAGGCGTGGGCCCGTAGGACGCGGGCCGTAAGACGCAGGCGGTAGGACGCGTGCCGTGCGTGTGCCGCCAACACCGCGGACGGCCCGGAGCTCAACGTGCTCCGAGGCCGTCCGCCGATGTGGTGTCGCTCAGGATGCCGAGGGCGGTGGTGCCGGGGGAGACGGGGGCGTCGTGCCGCCGTCCTTACCGTCACCCTCCTTGTGCGCGAGTCGGTCCAGGGCGCCCTTGGCCTTGCCCGTGCCCGTCTGGATCTTGTCGCTGTACTTGCCCTTGGTCTTCTCATCGGCCAGTTTCGCGGCCTTGTCGAGACCCTGCTCGATCTTGTCGATCTTTCCCCCGTGCTGCTGCGCGAGGTCGGAGACCTTCTCCCTGGCAGGCGCGAGCCTGGCCTTCACGTTGTCCAGGAGACCCATGGTTCACCTTCCCTCGCGGGACAGCTACTTGCGGGCGCCCTCGCCCGCCTCGCTGTCGGCCGCCTCCTCGGCGGACTGTTGCTTGGGGATCTCGACGCCGTCCGCGGCGGACTCCTCGGACTCCGCCGAGTCCGTCGCTGCTGCGGACGAGGTCTTGGTCTCGGCCTTGGCCGACCCCTTCGCCGCGTCCTCCGAGTGCTCCGTATCCGCCCCGGGCTCGGCCGTCACAGCGCCGGCCTCGGCCTCGGCGGTCGAGGCCTCCTCCGACCCCTTCGACTTAGGTCCATCTTTACGAAGAAGCCGTGCAAAAACGCCCATACCATCTCCATACTCTACTCATGTGGGCGAAATTCCGCGTTGCCCGGTGCGTCCCATTGCGTCGCCCGGGTCACCGGCCCTCACGACCGGCGGCTGGAACCTCGCAACAGGCAACGACCCCGGCCCCGCGCCGTCACGTAGCTCGTTCGAGAAGACGCCCCGAGGTTTGCGAGACTGTTGCGGTGAGTAGTCCTGCCCCCGCCCCGCGGGTCATCGCCGTCGTCGGTCCCACCGCGGCGGGAAAGTCCGATCTCGGCGTCCATCTGGCCCAGCGCCTCGGCGGCGAGGTCGTCAACGCCGACTCGATGCAGCTCTACCGGGGGATGGATGTCGGTACCGCCAAGCTGACGCCCGAGGAACGGGGCGGCATCCCGCACCACCTCCTGGACATCTGGGACGTGACGGTCACGGCGAGCGTCGCCGAGTACCAGCGCCTCGCGCGCGACCGCATCGACGCACTTCTCACCGCGGGCCGCTGGCCGATCCTCGTCGGCGGCTCCGGGCTGTACGTCCGGGGAGCCGTCGACAACCTGGAGTTCCCCGGTACCGACCCCGAGGTCCGGGCCCGCCTGGAGGAGGAGCTCACCCTGCGTGGCTCCGGCGCCCTGCACGCCCGGCTGGCCGTCGCCGACCCCGAGGCCGCCCACGCGATCCTGCCCAGCAACGGCCGCCGGATCGTCCGGGCCCTGGAGGTCATCGAGATCACCGGCAAGCCCTTCACCGCCAACCTCCCCGGCCACGACTCCGTCTACGACACCGTGCAGATCGGCGTCGACGTCACGCGCCCCGAGCTCGACGACCGCATCGCCCTGCGGGTGGACCGCATGTGGGAGGCCGGCCTCGTCGAGGAAGTGCGCGCACTGGAGGCGCAAGGGTTGCGCCAGGGGCGTACGGCGTCGCGTGCCCTCGGCTACCAGCAGGTGCTCGCGGCGCTCTCCGGGGAGTGCACGGAGGGCGAGGCGCGTGCCGAGACCGTACGTGCCACCAAGCGCTTCGCGCGCCGTCAGGATTCCTGGTTCAGACGCGATCCACGGGTGCATTGGCTGAGTGGGGCTGCGGCGGATCTCACAGAACTTCCGCAGCTCGCGCTGGCGTTGGTCGAACGACCGGTCACAGCCTGATCACGTCCTGGCATCGGGACGCTCCGGCCGTCATCCCGGTCTCCGAGGCCGTGCCATCATCGAGCTTCGATCGACCAAGTGGAGTCCGAGTTGGGAGGGCGCGTGGCGATGGAGGCCGGCCCTCGCGACACCGCACAAGGCGCGGAACAAGGCACCGCCACCGGCGGGGTACACGACACCGCACAGGAGCAGCAGGACCTCGATGAGGACCTACTGAGCCCGGACGGGCCCGACGAGATCGCCGGCGGGGTCACCGCCGACGGTCCCGAACCCGACGAGATGTTCCCGGGGCCCGAGGTCGAGGTCGAGCTTCGCCCGCAGCGCCGCATGCGTATCTGGCAGCTCGCACCCATCGTGGGCCTCGCCGCGCTCGGCTCCCTGATGTTCGCCTTCCCGCTCGCCTTCGACTTCGGCGACAGCGGGGCCATGATCGCCATGCTCGGCCTGCTGATCTGCTCCTGTGCCGCCGGCTGGGGCATGATGGCCGCCCGCCGCGTGGGTTACACGTGGCCCGGCCTCCCGCAGCGCGGTTCCGGCCGTCGCCCGGACTGGCGGGTCGCCATCGCGTACGCCGTGGTCGTCGCCGCGGTCGTGGTGCTCGCCGTGTGGCGCGTGGCCCGGCTGCGCTGAGCCCCCTGGGGCCTGCCCTGCGTGTGCGGTCCTGCCCGAGGCCCGGTGTGGTCCGGCTGCCGGACCGCACGGCCGGGTTGTCGTACCGACCCCTTACGATCGAGGAATGAGCACGCGGATCGCCTTCCTCAAGGGGCACGGGACCGAGAACGACTTCGTGATCATCCCCGACCCCGAGAACGTCATCGACCTGCCCCCGTCCGCCGTCGCCGCCCTGTGCGACCGCCGCGCGGGCATCGGCGGGGACGGTCTGCTGCACGTCGTGCGGTCCGCCGCGCACCCCGAGGCACAGGCGATGGCGGCCGAAGCGGAATGGTTCATGGACTACCGCAACGGCGACGGCTCGATCGCGGAGATGTGCGGCAACGGAGTGCGTGTGTTCGCCCACTACCTCCAGCGCGCCGGACATGTGGCCGAAGGTGATATCGCCGTCGCCACGCGCGGAGGCGTCAAGACGGTGCACATCGCCAAGGAGGGCGACATCACCGTCGGCATGGGCAAGGCGCTCCTCCCCGAAGTGGACGTCACCGTGAGCGTCGGCGACCGCAGCTGGCCCGCGCGCAACGTCAACATGGGCAACCCCCACGCCGTCGCCTTCGTGGAGGACCTCGACCACGCCGGAGATCTCTACACCGCGCCGCCGTTCAGCCCCGCCTCCGCGTACCCGGACGGCGTGAACGTTGAGTTCGTCGTCGACCGTGGTCTTCGTCACGTCGCTCTGCGTGTCCACGAGCGCGGCTCCGGCGAGACCCGCTCGTGCGGCACGGGCGCGTGCGCCGTGGCCGTGGCGACGGCGCGCAGGGACGGCGCCGACCCCGCGGTGACCGGCACACCGGCGACGTACACGGTCGATGTGCCCGGCGGGCGCCTGGTGATCACCGAGCGGCCCGACGGCGAGATCGAGATGACCGGGCCCGCGGTGATCGTCGCAGAGGGTGAGATCGACGCCGGATGGCTCGAAACCGTGACCCCCTGAACCTTCGCTCGAATGGGTGATCCGTTTCACGCTCGGCGAGAGGCGGTCAGCCGGGCGTGGTGGGCTCGGTAGCATCAAGCACCGGCCCGGACGGGGGAACGACGCCATCCCCAGAGCCGCGCAGTACGCCATGGGGCACCCCGTCCGCCGGTCCACGCAGCCGGAGGTGCCCATGAGTGCGGAGGCCACGAACCCCGCGACGCCCGGCCCCATGACGCCCGGGGCACAGCGCAGGAGAAGCCGCCCCCGGATCGACCTGCGACGCCTCGGCCGGGCCGCTCTCCTGGGGCCCACAGTCCGCGGCCGGCTGCCCGACGCGATCGGTCACGTGGCCGAGGCTCATCGTGCCCACCATCCCGACGCCGACCTGGACCCGCTGCGCCGCGCGTACGTCCTCGCCGAGTCCTCGCACCGCGGCCAGATGCGCAAGAGCGGCGAGCCGTACATCACGCACCCGCTTGCCGTGACCTTGATCCTCGCCGAACTCGGCGCGGAGACCACGACTTTGACGGCGTCTCTGCTCCACGACACCGTCGAGGACACGGAAGTGACGCTCGATCAGGTGCGTGAGGAGTTCGGCGAGGAGGTCCGCTACCTCGTCGACGGCGTGACGAAGCTGGAGAAGGTCGACTACGGAGCGGCCGCCGAGCCCGAGACGTTCCGCAAGATGCTCGTCGCCACCGGCAGCGACGTACGCGTGATGTCGATCAAGCTCGCCGACCGGCTGCACAACATGCGCACCCTCGGTGTGATGCGCCCCGAGAAACAGGCGCGCATCGCCAAGGTGACGAGGGACGTGCTGATCCCGCTCGCCGAACGCCTGGGCGTGCAGGCACTGAAGACCGAGCTGGAGGACCTCGTCTTCGCGATCCTGCACCCCGAGGAGTACGCCCACACACGCGAACTCATCGTCAACAACGCCTCGCGCGCCGACGATCCCCTCGACGAGATCGCCGAAGAGGTGCGGGTGGTCCTGCGCGAGGCCGGGCTGCAGGCCGAAGTCCTCATCCGGCCACGGCACTTCGTCTCCGTGCACCGCGTCTCGCGCAAGCGCGGCGAACTGCGCGGCTCCGACTTCGGACGCCTCCTGGTGCTCGTGAACGAGGACGCCGACTGCTACGGGGTCCTCGGCGAACTGCACACCTGTCTCACGCCCGTGGTCTCGGAGTTCAAGGACTTCATCGCCGTCCCCAAGTTCAACCTGTACCAGTCGCTGCACACCGCGGTCGCCCGCACCGACGGCCAGGTCGCCGAAGTCCTCATCCGTACGCACCAGATGCACAACGTCGCCGAGGCCGGCGTCATCGCGCTCGGCAATCCCTACGCTCCTCCTTCGGAGGAGCAGACGGACGGCGACGGCTCACGCTCAGGCGACGCGGTGGACGGCGAGCGCGCCGACCCGACCCGTCCCGGCTGGCTCTCCCGCCTCCTCGACTGGCAGGAGGCGGCCCCCGACCCCGACACGTTCTGGTCGACGCTCCGCGAGGACCTCGCCCAGGACCGGGAGATCACCGTCTACCGGCCCGACGGCGGCACGCTCGGGCTGCCCGCGGGCGCCAGTTGCGTCGACGCCGCGTACGCCCAGTACGGCGAGGACGCGCACGCCTGCATCGGCGCGCGCGTCAACGGCCGCCTGGTGAGGCTCAGTACGGTCCTGAGTGACGGCGACACCGTGCAACTGCTCATGGGCCAGGACCCGGCCTCCGAGCCCTCCAGGGAGTGGCTGGAGCACGCGCACACGCCCGTCGCGCGGATCGCCATCACCCGCTGGCTGGCCGCCCACCCGTCACCCGCGACACCGCCCGAGGCCCCCGCCACGACCCGCCGTCCGTCTGCGGACGCGCCCGCCGCGCGCCCGGCCGCCGCGGACGTCGTCGTCGACCAGCCCGGCGCGACCGTACGCCTCGCGGGCTGTTGTACGCCCGTGCCGCCCGACGACATCACCGGCTTCGCCGTACGCGGCGGAGTGGTGACCGTGCACCGCGTCGAGTGCGCGGGCGTGACCCGCATGAAGGATCTCGGGCGCACGGAGGTCGGAGTGCGCTGGGGCGACACCGCGCAGTGCCGCGTCACCCTCTTCGTCGAGTCCTTCGGCCGGCCCCACCTGCTCGCCGACCTCACCGAGGCCATCGCCCTGGAAGGCGTCGACATCGTCTCGGCGACCGTCGAACCGCCCAGCCAGCAGCGCGTGCGCCACACCTACACGCTCCAACTCCCGGACGCCGCCCACCTTCCCGTGCTGATGCGGGCGATGCGCAACGTCCCGGGTGTCTTCGACGTGGGCCGCGCACAGCACCAGACGACGACTCCGTAGAGCGGCGACTCGGCGAAAAGCGCCCGTTCGGGTGGGCTCGGCGCGAGTCGTCGCCGAAGGGCGGGCGGTCGCTGATAGCCGTGGTCCATGCTGCGCACCCCCAGGACCACTCCCCGTGCCGGGACCCCACGCCAGAAGGCCCCCCGACGGCTCCGCACGGCGTTCCTCGCCTCCGCCGCCTCCGTCTGCCTCATCGCCGCGAGCGCCCCCGCCCCGCCCCCGCTCGGCATCGGCGACCGGCTCTTCCCGCACCTGGGCAACCCCGGGTACGACGTCACGTCGTACGACCTCTCCTTCACCTATCCCGGCAGCAACACCAAGCCGCTGCCGTCCGTCACCACGATCGTGGCCAGGACGACAGACTGGCTGGAGCAGGTCAATCTTGACTACTCGCACGGAACGGTGCGATCCGTCGAGGTCAACGGCGAGCCCGCGGATTTCCGGAGCTCCGGGGAGGACCTGGTGGTCACGCCCGCGGAGCCGCTGCTGCCCGGCGTCCGGATGCGGATCACCGTGCACCACGACAGCAACCCCGTGTCGACCAAGGACCAGGACAGCGGCTGGGTGCGGACCGAGGACGGCCTCGCGATGGCCAACCAGGCCGACGCCGGCCACCGGGTGTTCCCGAGCAACGACCACCCCTCGGACAAGGCCCTGTTCACCATCCGGGTCACCGCGCCCAACGGCTACACGGCCGTCGCCAACGGGCTGCCCCTCGGTGTGAACCGCCGCGCCGCCTCGACCACCTGGACGTACCGGACCGAGCACACCATGGCCACCGAGCTGGCACAGGTCTCCATCGGCCGCTCCTCCGTGCTGCACCGGAGCGGGCCGGACGGTCTGCCCGTACGCGACGTGGTGCCCACCAAGGACCGCGAGGCGCTGGAACCGTGGCTCAAGAAGACACCCGACCAGATCGACTGGATGCAGCAGAAGGTCGGCGACTACCCCTTCGAGACGTACGGGCTGCTGATCGCCGAGGCCCGCACCGGGTTCGAACTGGAGACACAGACGCTCTCCCTCTTCGAGAAGGAACTGTTCACACGGCCCGAGTACCCGAAGTGGTACGTCGAGGCGATCATGGTGCACGAACTGGCGCACCAGTGGTTCGGCGACAGCGTCTCCCCGCGCACCTGGTCCGACCTGTGGCTCAACGAAGGACACGCCACCTGGTACGAGGCCCTCTACGCCGAGGAGAAGGCCGACAGGCCCATGGAGGCACGGATGCGTGCCGCCTACCGGGCCTCCGACACCTGGCGCGCCACGGGAGGCCCGCCCGCCGCGCCCAAGGGGGCCGCTCCCGGCGAGAAGCTCAGCATCTTCCGCCCGAACGTCTACGACGGCAGCGCCCTGGTCCTGTACGCGCTCCGCGAGGAGATCGGCCGCCGTTCCTTCGAGCAGTTGGAGCGGACCTGGGTGAGCGTCCACCACGACGGGGTCGCGGACACCGCGGACTTCACACGCCTCGCCTCGGGCATCGCGGCCCGTGATCTGAGCGGCTTCTTCGAGGCATGGCTCTACGGGGAGAAGACCCCGCCCATGCCGGGCCACCCCGACTGGCGCAGCGACAAGCCCGTCGAGAAGCCCGCCAAGCCCAAGCGATAGCCCCGAGAAAACTCGGTGACGAGACGGGCCGTGCCGTGCGAACATCTTCACGTCGACGCCACTCCGGGTCGGCGGCACGGCCCTCCGGAATCCGGACGGGAATCTCCCGGCGGCCCCGGACGTTGTCGTGGATGTCGGACGGAAGTCCGTCGTGCCACAGGTATCCCCATCGACGTAAGGACCCAATGACCTCCTCTTCTTCCCCTTCCCAGGACACGCAGAGCTTCGCGCAGAACTACCCCGACGGTCTTCGGGCCGATGCCCTGATGGAAGAGGACGTCGCCTGGAGCCACGAGGTCGACGGAGACCGGGACGGCGACCAGTTCGACCGCTCCGAGCGTGCGGCACTGCGCCGCGTCGCGGGCCTCTCCACCGAGCTCGAGGACGTCACCGAGGTCGAGTACCGACAGCTCCGCCTGGAGCGCGTGGTGCTCGTCGGTGTGTGGACCTCCGGGACCGCGACCGATTCTGAGAACTCCCTCGCGGAGCTGGCAGCCCTCGCCGAGACGGCGGGCGCGCTCGTGCTCGACGGCGTCATCCAGCGCCGCGACAAGCCCGACGCGGCCACCTACATCGGCTCCGGCAAGGCCCACGAGCTGCGGGACATCGTGCTGGAGACCGGCGCGGACACCGTCATCTGTGACGGAGAGCTCTCGCCGGGCCAGCTGATCCACCTCGAAGACGTCGTCAAGGTCAAGGTCATCGACCGTACGGCCCTGATCCTCGACATCTTCGCCCAGCATGCCAAGTCCCGAGAGGGCAAGGCGCAGGTCGCGCTCGCGCAGATGCAGTACATGCTGCCGAGGCTGCGAGGCTGGGGTCAGTCGCTGTCCCGTCAGATGGGCGGCGGCAAGGGCGGCGGCCTCGCCACCCGTGGTCCCGGTGAGACCAAGATCGAGACCGACCGGCGCCGTATCCGCGAGAAGATGGCGAAGATGCGCCGGGAGATCGCGGACATGAAGACCGGCCGCGAGATCAAGCGCCAGGAGCGCCGTCGCAACAAGGTGCCCTCGGTGGCGATCGCCGGCTACACCAACGCCGGCAAGTCCTCGCTGCTCAACCGCCTCACGGGCGCGGGCGTGCTGGTGCAGAACGAGCTGTTCGCCACCCTCGACCCGACCGTCCGCCGTGCCGAGACGCCCAGCGGGCGGATCTACACACTCGCGGACACCGTCGGATTCGTCCGGCACCTGCCGCATCACCTCGTCGAGGCGTTCCGCTCCACCATGGAGGAGGTCGGGGACGCCGACCTGATCCTGCACGTGGTGGACGGTTCGCACCCGGCGCCGGAGGAGCAGCTGGCCGCCGTGCGCGAGGTCGTCCGCGACGTGGGCGCCACCAAGGTGCCCGAGATCGTGGTGATCAACAAGGCGGACGCGGCCGACCCGTTGGTGCTCCAGCGGCTCATGCGGAACGAGAAGCGGTCCATCGCCGTCTCGGCCCGTACGGGCCAGGGGATCGCCGAGCTGCTCGCGCTCATCGACATCGAACTGCCGCACCCCTCGGTCGAGATCGAGGTGCTCGTCCCGTACACGCTCGGCCGGCTGGTCGCGCGCGCCCACTCCGAGGGCGAGGTGATCTCCGAGGAGCACACCCCGGAGGGCACCCTGCTGAAGGTGCGGGTGCACGAGGAACTTGCCGCGGAACTGGCGGCGTACGTTCCGGTGCCGGCTGTCTGATCTGTCTGCTCTCATCGAAAACGGCGAAGGCTCGCCCCCTCTGGCAGGGGGCGAGCCTTCGCCGTATGCGTGGCGCGAATGCTGTGGGCGTGGCGCGGGGCGACAGGGCCAGCCGCACCCACAGCTGCGGCCCGGCGTGCGTACGGGCGCCTACTTGTCGCCGTACTCCTTGCTCATGCTGTCGAAGAGCGTCTTGGCTCCCTGGCCCAGCTGCGGTCCCGCGAGCCAGGTGTTGTCGGTCGGGCCGATCGAGGTGTTCGAGACGAGCACGGTCTTGCCGTCGACGACCCGGAACCAGCCGCCCCCCGACGAACCGCCGGTCATGGTGCAGCCGATGCGGTACATCGTCGGCAGGCTCGGGCTGAGCGAGAGCCTGCCCGGCCGGTCGACGCACTTGTGCATGATCAGACCGCTGTACGGAGGCGCCGCCGGGTAACCCCAGGCGCCCATCGTGCCCGCGTCCGCCGCGGCGGGGGTGGAGAAGTCCACGTCCAGCGCCGTACCGACGGTCTCCTCAAGGGACTTGGAGCCCGACTCCGGCTTCACGTGCAGTACGGCGTAGTCGTACGCGGCACCCTCGCCGCCCGACTCCGAGCCGCCCTGGATCCACTCGTTCGATGTGGACGCCCAGTCAGCCCAGTACTGGCCGTACGGTGAGATCTCCTGCTGTGTCGCGTTGGCCAGCTCGGCCTCGGACTTGCCGAGGTCGTTGTAGGCGGGCACGAAGGCGATGTTGCGGTACCAGCCGCCGCCACCGCCCGCGTGGACACAGTGGCCGGCGGTCCACACGAGGTTGGACTTCCCCGGGTTGCGCGGGTCCTTGACGACCGTGCCGGAGCAGACCATCGAGCCCTCGGGGGAGTCGAAGAAGACCTTCCCGACCGGGGCGGCGTTGTCGTGGTACGGGGTCTCTTCCCGCGTCGCGGTGACCGGTGCCGGCGCCGGGTCGCTCACGCCCTGGTCGGCCGAGGCGTCCTTCGCGGAGATCGTCTTGTCCGGGTCCTTGGCGGACTTCATCCGCTCGGGCTTCCAGAGGCCCTCGATCACCGGGTTGACGAAGTCCTCCGCCTCAGTGAGCCACTTGTCCTTGTCCCAGTTCTTCCATTCGCCGTCCTTCCAGTCGTCGACATCGATGCCATGCTCCTTGAGCCTGTCGGCGATGTCGGCCGGAATCTCGATCTTGTCGCCGCCCGAGGACCCGGAGCCGGTGGCGGCCGGCTTGTCGGCGGCGTTGTCGTCGCCCGACTCGCAGGCGGTGGCGGTGAGCGTCAGAGCCGCTGCAAGCCCGGCGGCGGCGAGGACGCGGCGTCGCCCGCGCATCCCCGAGAAGGACGGACGTGTGGAACGCATGATGTTGTTTACCCCCGATTGAACGTGCAGCTTTCGTCTGCGGGTCAGGCGCGAAGAGCGCGAAGAGCGCGAAGAGCGCGAAGAAGGCTCTCCGCGGAGCCCATGTCACCGCGACACCCCACTATGCCCGGGGAGTCAGGGACGAACGGCGGCCGAGCGGTGAAGGTTTCCGTGAGGCCCACCCTGCCGCCGTCCGTTCCTGTGCCGCTACCGCTGTACGGCTGCGACTGCGCTGCTACTGCCGCGCCGCTACCGCTGCGCTGCTACTGCCGCGTCGCTACTGCTGCGCCGCGAACTTCTTGCTCACCGCGTCGTAGATCCCCTTGGCCTCCGTGCCCAGGTGCGGTCCCGCGAGCCAGCCCGCGGTCACCGGGCCGATCGAGGTGTTGGACACCAGCGCCGGCTTGCCGTCCGAACCCGCCGCGACCCAGCCGCCGCCCGACGAACCGCCGGTCATGGTGCAGCCGATGCGGTACATCGTCGGCTCGGACTGCGCGATCGAGAGCCGGCCAGGCTTGTCCGCGCACTGGAACATGGTCTCCCCGTCGAACGGCTTCGCCGCCGGGTAGCCGGTCGCGGTGATGTCCCCGACCTCCGACACGGCCGGAGCGTTGAAGTCCACCGGGAGCGCCGAACCGACGGTCTCCTCAAGGGACTTGCCCCCGCTGCCCTTCTCCGGCGTCACATGGATGACCGCGAAGTCGTACGAGGCACCGTCGCCGCCCGTCGCGCCACCCTGCTCGATCCACTGGTCCGAGGTCTGGGCCCAGTCGGCCCACCAGAGACCGTACGGAGCGACCTCTTCCTTGGTGGCCGTCGCGAGCTCCGCCGCCGACATGGCGTCGTTGTTGTACGAGGGTACGAAGGCGATGTTGCGGTACCAGCCGCCCTTCTTGCCCGCGTGCACACAGTGGCCCGCGGTCCACACGAGGTTGGACTTGCCGGGGTTGGCCGGGTCCTCGACCACGGTCGCCGAGCAGACCATCGTGCCCTCGGGGGAGTCGAAGAACACCTTGCCCGCCTCGGGGGCGTTCTCGTGGTACGCCGCCGGGACGGCCTTCGCCTCCACGGGCGCCGGCTCCGGGTCGGTCACGCCCTGGTCACCCGAGAGGTCGTTCTCGTCGACGCCCTTGCCCTGGTCCGGGTCCTCGGCCTCGCGCATGCGGTCCGGGTCCCACAGATCCTTGATGATCGGGTTGATGTAGTCCCCGGCCTCGCGCAGCCAGTCGTCCTTGTCCCAGTTCTTCCAGGCGCCGCCCTTCCACTGGTCGATGTCGATCCCGTGCTCTTTGAGCCTGTCCTTGATGTTGTCCGGGATCTTGATCTTGCCGTCGCCCGCTGCGGACGCCGACGCCTCCGTGCCCGCGTTGGTGTCCTCTTCCGAACCGCAGGCGGTGGCGGTCAGCGCCAGCGCGGTGGCCAGTCCGACCGCGGCCAGCATGGGGGAGGTTCTGCGGCGCGAGCTCCTCCCTCGACGGGCGGCGAAGAGCGGGCGTATGGGTCGCATGGTGTGACTCCCCCTGGAGGTGAACGAACAACTCTGTGCTGCCACATGGGACTTCGTACGGACCCGGTGACCCGGATGTGTCCGACGTGGACCGTGGGTGCTGATCAGCGGGGATTCGCTGAACGGCACCACAGACTATGCCGTTGCTGTGGGGGACTTCCGACGGAACCGCAACGGTTCCGTCACGGCAGGGATCTTCGCCCCACCGTTGCCCCTCGCGGTCCTCGTCGTTGGTACGTACGGGGGACGTTCCGGCTGCGTTCATTCCCCGTCGCCTCCCACCGGGCGGCCGAGCAACTCGCCTCTTCTGGACAGCGGGAGGACCGACAGACGTGGCTGTGACCGAGTCTGCGCCCGAGACGGCGCCCGCGATGCCCGAGGCCGCGGGGGCGCGCGCGACACAGGAGAACGGCGGGGCGCGCGCGGCGCATGAGGGGATCCTGCGGCGCCAGGCAGCGCGCGAATCCGCGGCGCGCACCTACGCACGAGCCCTTCCGATCGTCCCCGTCCGCGCGCGAGGCCTGACGATCGAGGGAGCCGACGGGAACCGCTACCTCGACTGCCTCTCGGGCGCCGGGACACTGGCCCTCGGTCACAACCACCCGGTCGTCCTGGAAGCCATCAGGAAGGTCCTCGACTCCGGGGCGCCGTTGCAGGTCCTCGACCTGGCCACACCCGTCAAGGACGCCTTCACCACCGAACTGTTCCGCACGCTGCCGCCCGGTCTCGCCGACCACGCGCGCGTGCAGTTCTGCGGGCCCGCCGGTACGGACGCCGTTGAGGCCGCCCTGAAGCTGGTGCGCGCCGCGACCGGTCGCAGCGGGATTCTCGCCTTCGCCGGCGCGTACCACGGCATGACCGCGGGGGCGCTCGCGGCATCCGGGGGCGCGCCCGACGTACGGGTCGCGCGCCTGCCGTTTCCGCAGGACTACCGCTGTCCGTTCGGCGTCGGCGGCGAGCCGGGTGCCGAACTTGCCGCGCGCTGGACCGAGTCCATCCTCGACGACACCAAGTCCGGGGTGCCGAGCCCCGCCGGGATGATCCTGGAACCGGTGCAGGGCGAGGGCGGAGTGATTCCTGCCCGCGACGACTGGATGCGGCGGATGCGGGAGATCACCTCGGAGCGTTCCATCCCGCTGATCGCCGACGAGATCCAGACGGGGGTCGGGCGTACCGGTGCCTTCTGGGCGGTGGAGCACAGCGGCATCACACCCGACGTGATGGTCCTCTCCAAGGCCATCGGCGGCAGCCTGCCACTGGCGGTCGTCGTCTACCGCGAGGGCCTCGACGTGTGGGAACCGGGCGCCCACGCGGGCACGTTCCGCGGCAACCAGCTCGCCATGGCCGCTGGCGCCGCGACCCTTGCGTACGTCCGTGAGAACGGCCTCGCCGAGCGAGCGGCGGCTCTGGGCACCCGCATGATCGCTCAACTCCAGAGCCTTGCCGACGACTTCGGCTGCGTCGGAGACGTGCGCGGCCGCGGGCTGATGATCGGCGTCGAACTCGTGGACCCCGAGAAGCCGCCGCCGTCCCCCGGCGGACCGCCTCCCGCGGCCCCTGAACTGGCGGCCGCCGTCCAGCGTGAGTGCCTGCGCCGCGGGCTGATCGTGGAACTCGGCGGACGGAACTCCAGCGTGGTGCGCCTGCTGCCACCGCTCACGATCAGCGACGAACAGGCAAGCGCGGTCCTCAACCGGCTGGCGGACGCGGTGGCGGAGGTCGCCAAGGCACACACCGGCTCGGCGTCCGAGAGCCCCCGGCGTACGGCGACCGGGGGCGCCCGGAAGGTCGGGCACGCCCAAGGCACCGAGCACACCCAACGGGGCGAGCGATCCGGATAGCAGCCGGCCCACTGGATGGCTCGGCAGTGGGGCCCCGGAGACGTCGTCCTCCGGTGCCACCCGCGAGGCACGACCGGAACTGCCTCCTCCACCCCGCACCCCCGAATCCAATCCCGCACCCCTGAAACCGGACGACACCCGCACTCGCACCCGCATCAACCAGGAATCGCACGGGTCCAACGCACGCCGGAACACCCCCGGTTCGTCGTCGCACGAACCTGAACCACCCCCGAGGAAGCCTCTTGAACGCCATCCCCGCACCCGACGGCCACCCCTACACCCACGAGCGAGGAGGGCGCGGCACACAGGCCCCGCTCGGGTCGGGGGCCGAATCGGTCCCCAGGCAGAAGACCGGATCCCAGGAGTCCGAACGGCTGCGCGGCGCCACCACCGACCTGCTGGAACACCCCGACCCCCACACCGCGGCCCAGGCCGCCGCCATCGAGAACCTGCTGCGCTGCTGGGTACGCGAGCACGACCTCGCCGCCCCCGACGACGGCACCCTCCGCATCCCCCTTCCCGCGAGCGGCACAGCGCTCGTCGTTCCCGTCCACTACTGGTCCCCCACGGGATGGCACCGCCTCGGCCCTCCCTACCTCTCCGACGCCCCGGATCAGGCACCTCCCACAGACGCGGTCACCCTCGCGGCCCTCCTGGGACGCGAGACCCCGACGACCGGGGCTCCCACCCAGCCCACCGCCCTCACCGCCCCGGACACTCCCACCGCGCCAATCGACTCGGAAGCGACGGACGGCCCTGCCGAGCCCCACGCCTCCGTCGCCACGCACACTCCTGCCGAGCCCCACGCCTCCGACGCCACGCACGCTCCTGCCGAGCCCCACGCCTCCGACGCCACGCACGCTCCTGCCGAGCCCCACGCCTCCGACGCCACGCACGCTCCCGCCCACGCCCACGACTCGGCCGACGGCGGTGACCTGGTCGGCCGAGTCGCCGACTCCGTACGGCGGACCGTCGTCTTCATCACGGACCGCAGGGAGAATCCCGCCGACGGCCCCGACCTCTTCCTCTCTGCCGAGCAGGCACTGCTGCTCGGCCACCCGCTGCATCCCACTCCGAAGAGCCGGGAGGGACTCTCCGCGGCCGAAACCCGCCTCTACTCACCCGAGTTGCGCGGCTCCTTCCCCCTGCACTGGATGGCCGTCGCCCCCTCTGCGCTCGCCACCGACTCGGCCTGGACCGAGCGAGGCCGCCTGGTGCCCGCAGAGCAGCTCACGCCCCGGCTCGCCGGTGCCGGACTACGGTTGCCCGACGGATACTCCGCGCTGCCGATGCACCCCTGGCAGGTCCGCGAGATCCGCCACCGCCCGGATACGGCGAAACTTCTGGACGCCGGACTGCTCCTGGACCTCGGTCCCCATGGCTCTCCGTGGCACCCCACCTCCTCCGTACGCACCCTCTACCGCTCCGGCGCCCCCGCGATGCTGAAGCTGTCGCTGGGCCTGCGCATCACCAACTCCCGGCGGGAGAACCTCCGCAAGGAACTCCACCGCGGTGTCGAGGTCCACCGCCTGCTGCGGAGCGGCCTCGCGGAACAGTGGCAGGCGGCCCACCCGGGTTTCGACATCGTCCGGGACCCGGCCTGGCTCGCGGTGAACGACCCGGACGGCAACCCCGTGCCCGGCCTCGACGTGATGATCCGCCACAACCCGTTCACGCCGACGGACGACGTCTCCTGCGTCGCCGGACTCGTCTCGCCCAGGCCCCAAGCCCCGCCCACCGGACAGCAGCACCCCGAGCAGAGCAGGACCACGACACGGGCCAGGCTCACCGAGATCGTCACCCGGCTCGCCGGACGCACGGGTCGGCCGCGCGGTGCCGTCGCCGCCGAGTGGTTCCTGCGCTACCTGGAGCAGGTCGTCCGCCCCGTCCTCTGGCTGGACAGCGAGGCGGGCATCGCGCTGGAGGCCCACCAGCAGAACACCCTGCTCCTGCTGGACCAGGAAGGGTGGCCTACGGGCGGCCGCTACCGCGACAACCAGGGCTACTACTTCCGCGAGTCCCGGCGCGCGGAACTGGACAAGCGCCTTCCCGGCATCGGCGATCTCAGCGACACCTTCGTCTCCGACGAGGTCACCGACGAACGCTTCGCCTACTACCTCGGCATCAACAACGTGCTCGGCCTCATCGGAGCCTTCGGCTCCCAGCGGCTCGCCGACGAACGGCTGCTGCTCGCTGCCTTCCGCCGGTTCCTCGCCGATGTCGCCTCGGGGCCCGCCGCGCTGCGCACCGCCCTGCCCGCCCAGCTGCTCGACTCACCCGTTCTGCGCTGCAAGGCCAACCTGCTGACCCGGCTGCACGGCCTCGATGAACTCGTCGGTCCGGTCGACACCCAGTCCGTCTACGTCACCATCGCCAACCCCCTTCATTCCTGAGGAACATGACCCACCCCGTCTCCTGAGAGGAGCGTCGCCGTGCCTCCCACCGATGCGAGCACCGACGCCGGTACCGCCCCCTACACCACCGCCGGCAGCGACACGGGTCCCGGCGCGGACACCGAGGACACCCTCGATCTGCGCCTGCCCGACGAACTCCTCGCGCTCTTCGCCGAGAAGGCCGAGAAGGCCGGGGGAGCGAAGGGCCGGGCGGCCGGAGGAGCGAACGCCGAAGCGGCTGTGGGAGCCGCGGAACGGGCAGAGCGGAACGGCGGGGGCCGGAGCACGGTCGGCCCGGCGCCGGGCACAGCGTGGCCCACCCCGGTCGCCCCGGCCGGTGACGACCTCCTCGACCGCGTCGGCGACTGGGGACCGACCGCCACCGCCGCAGGCGTCTTCCACCTCGTCCCCGTGGACCTCGACCGAGACCTCCCGCTCATCAGCCGCTGGATGAACGACCCCGCCGTGGCCGCCTTCTGGGAGCTCTCCGGACCCGGGACGGCGACCGAGGACCACCTGCGGGCCCAGCTCGGCGGCGACGGACGCAGCGTCCCCTGCCTCGGCGTGCTGGACGGCACGCCGATGAGCTACTGGGAGATCTACCGGGCGGACCTCGACCCCCTGGCCCGTCACTACCCCGCCCGCCTCCACGACACCGGTATCCACCTCCTCATCGGTGGTGTCGCCAATCGCGGGCGTGGACTCGGCACGACTCTGCTCAGAGCCGTCTCCGATCTTGTCCTCGACCGTCGTCCCTCATGCGCACGCGTCATCGCTGAACCCGACCTCCGCAACATCCCCTCCGTGTCCGCCTTTCTCAGTGCCGGCTTCCGGTTCTCCGCCGAGGTCGATCTGCCCGACAAGAAGGCAGCCCTCATGGTCAGGGACCGGGCCCTGCGCGATCTGTTGTAGCGCCGTCACTTTTAGTACACCGCTCGCCCCGATCAGGTTCCCAGTCGAGGAGTCCCCGTGCCGAACCCGTCCGCCGCCCCGACTCCCGGAGAGCCGTCGTTGCTCTACGACCCGCCCGAACTGAGCCCGGAGCGATGGGAAAGAGCGGGGCGCCGCCTGCTCGCCAAGATGATCGGGGAGTTCGCGCACGAGGAGATCCTGGTACCCGAGGCGGACGGAAGCCGCCCCAGTGCGGCCGAAGCAGCCCCCTGTCCCACCGAGACCACGGCACCGGCCGGAGCCCCGGACCCCAGAGGAGACGATTCGCCGCCCGTCGCAGCCGCCGATGAAGAGTGTTCGTACACCCTCCGCCTCGATGCCGGCGGCACCATCGCCTTCCGCGCCCGCCGCGGCGCGTACGACAGCTGGCAGGTCGATCCCTCTTCACTCACCTTGACCGAGGCAACGGGAGCGACCGGCGAGACCGCGGGACCGGAATCCGCACGCCCCTACACCGACCCCCTCGACTTCCTCACCCGCGCCCGCGCCACCCTCGGGCTCGACGGCGCCACCCTCGGGCATGTCATCAGGGAACTGACCACCACACTCGCGGCCGACGCGCGCCTCGACCACACAGCTCTGCCCGCCGCCCGGCTCGCGGACCTCGGATACGCCGAGCTGGAAGGCCATCAGACGGGCCACCCCTGGATCGTCCTCAACAAAGGCCGCCTCGGATTCTCCGCCACGGACGCCGCCCACTGGGCACCCGAGGGCCGCAGAGGGACGGCCCTGCCGTGGATCGCGGTGCACACATCGCTGGCCACATATAAAGGCGTCGCGGGCCTGGAGACCGCGGACGAGCTCTACGCGCGCGAACTGGACCCAGCCACCAGGGGGTCCTACGACGCCGCACTACGCGCGCGTGGGCTCACGCCGGGGTCGTACCTCTACCTGCCGGTGCACCCCTGGCAGTGGAACGACGTCGTGCTGCCGCTCTTCGCACCCTCCGTCGCCGCCGGAGCCATCGTGCCGCTGCCCCCGGACGCCGATTTACGCCTGCCCCAGCAGTCGGTCCGTACCTTCCTCAACACCTCACGCCCGGACCGGCACACCGTCAAACTGCCGCTGTCCGTCCTCAACACCCTGGTGTGGCGCGGCCTTCCGACGGAACGCACACTCGCGGCACCGGCCGTCACCGCCTGGATGCACGGCCTGCGAGACGCGGACCCCTTCCTGCGCGACACCTGCGGGGTCATCCTTCTCGGCGAGGTCGCGTCCGTCACGGTCGGGCACCCCGTGTACGACACCCTTCCGGAAGTCCCGTACCAGTACAAGGAGTTGCTCGGCGCGATCTGGCGTGAGCCGCTCTGCCGCCATCTGGCGCCCGGCGAACGTGCCCGCACCTTGGCCGCTCTGCTGCACACCGACCCCGACGGCCGCGCCTTCACGGCAGAGCTCGTCGAGCGCTCCGGGCTGGCCCCGCGGATTTGGTTGCGCCGTCTTTTCGCCGCGCTGCTGCCGCCCTTGCTGCACTTCCTCTACCGCTACGGCACTGTGTTCAGCCCACATGGCGAGAACGCGATCGTTGTCTTCGACGACCACGATGTACCCGTCCGACTCGCGGTGAAGGACTTCGTGGACGACGTGAACGTCAGCGCCGAGCGGCTTCCTGAGCACGCGTCCATGCCGGACGACGTAAGGGCCGTTCTGCTCACGGAACCGGCCGCCTTCCTCACGCAGTTCATCCACTCAGGGCTCTTCGTCGGCGTCTTCCGCTATCTGGCACCGCTCTGCGAGGCACAAGTGGGTGTTCCGGAGGCCGAGTTCTGGTCGCTCGTCCGGGCGGAGATCCTCCGTCACCACAGGCTCTTTCCCGAGCTCAAGGAGCGCTACGAAACGTTCGACCTGCTCACTCCGCGTATCGAGCGGCTGTGCCTCAACCGCAACCGACTGCACCTGGACGGCTACCGTGACCGCCCCCAGCGCCCGCACGCCGCCGTGCACGGCACCGTTCCGAACCCTCTGCACCAGCCATGATCGCGTCCCTCGCCTCGGCCTTGATCGCCCGGTTGTCAGTGCCGCCCCGTAGGGTGGTCGGGCTATGACAGAGCCCTCACTCCCCGAACTCCTGCATGCCGCCGTCACAGCCGTCGGCGGTACGGAGCGCCCTGGCCAGGTGACCATGGCCGAAGCCGTCGAGCAGGCCATCGACGACGGCTCCCATCTGCTGGTCCAGGCCGGCACGGGTACCGGAAAGTCGCTCGGATACCTGGTGCCCGCGCTCGCGCACGGGGAGCGGGTGGTCGTGGCGACGGCCACCCTGGCGCTCCAGCGCCAGCTCGTGGAGCGGGACCTGCCGCGCACGGTGGACGCGCTGCATCCGCTGCTGCGCCGCCGCCCCGAGTTCGCGATGCTCAAGGGCCGGTCGAACTACATGTGCCTGCACCGCCTTCACGAAGGCGTCCCGCAGGACGAGGAGGAGGGCCTCTTCGACCAGTTCGAGGCGGCAGCTCCCACCAGCAAGCTGGGCCAGGACCTGCTGCGGATGCGGGACTGGGCGGACGAGACCGAGACGGGCGACCGCGACGATCTCACCCCCGGTGTCTCGGACCGGGCCTGGTCGCAGATCTCGGTGTCCTCCAGGGAGTGCCTGGGCGCCTCGAAGTGTGCCTACGGAGCGGAGTGTTTCGCCGAGATGGCCCGCGAGCGCGCCAAGCTCGCGGAGGTCGTCGTGACCAACCACGCCCTCCTCGCGATCGACGCCATCGAAGGCGCCCCGGTCCTCCCGCAGCACGAGGTGCTGATCGTGGACGAGGCGCACGAGCTGGTCTCCCGCGTCACCGGAGTCGCGACCGGCGAGCTCACCCCGGGCCAGGTCAACCGCGCCGTGCGCCGCGTCGCGAAGCTCGTCAACGAGAAGGCGGCCGACCAGCTCCAGACAGCCGCCGAGGGCTTCGAGCGCCTGATGGAGCTCGCTCTGCCCGGCCGCCTGGAGGAGGTCCCCGAGGATCTCGGGTACGCGCTGATGGCCCTGCGGGACGCCGCGCGTACGGTCATCTCGGCGATCGGCGCGACTCGCGACAAGTCCGTCAGCGACGAGGACGCGGTCCGCAAACAGGCCCTCGCCTCCGTGGAGTCGGTCCACGACGTGGCGGAGCGGATCACGAACGGCTCTGAGTGGGACGTCGTCTGGTACGAGCGGCACGACCGCTTCGGTGCCTCCCTGCGGGTCGCCCCGATGTCCGTGTCGGGCCTCCTGCGCGAGAAGCTGTTCACGGACCGCTCCGTCGTCCTGGCCTCGGCCACGCTCAAGCTCGGCGGCGACTTCAACGGCGTGGGTGCCTCACTGGGCCTGGCCCCGGAAGGCGTCCAGGGCGAGGACATCCCGCCCTGGAAGGGCATCGACGTCGGTTCACCGTTCGACTACGGCAAGCAGGGCATCCTGTACGTCGCGAAGCACCTCGCGCGGCCCGCGCGCGACAGTGACCGCGGGGACATGCTCGACGAGCTCACCGAGCTGATCCAGGCAGCCGGCGGCCGCACGCTCGGCCTGTTCTCCTCGATGCGGGCAGCCCAACTCGCCGCCGAGGAACTGCGCTCCCGCATCCCGGAGTTCCCCATCCTGCTCCAGGGCGAGGAGACACTCGGCGAGCTGATCAAGAACTTCGCGGCGGACCCGAAGACCTGTCTCTTCGGCACGCTCTCGCTCTGGCAGGGCGTGGACGTCCCGGGCGCCAGCTGCCAGCTGGTCGTCATGGACAAGATCCCCTTCCCCCGCCCCGACGACCCGCTGATGAGCGCCCGCCAGAAGGCGGTCGAGGACGCCGGGGGCAACGGCTTCATGGCCGTCGCGGCCACCCACGCGGCCCTGCTGATGGCCCAGGGCGCCGGCCGTCTCGTACGGGCGACGGGGGACCGCGGTGTGGTCGCAGTGCTGGACCAGCGGCTCGCCACGGCACGCTACGGCAGCTATCTGAAGGCGTCACTGCCCGACTTCTGGTTCACGACGGACCGTAACCAGGTGCGCAGGTCCTTGGCCGCCATCGACGAGGTGGCGAAGGAGGCGGAACAGAACGTAGCAGCGGAACAGACGACCGAAGAGGCGAAGGCAGAGGCGTAGACGTCAGTGGGCTGCCCCGGTCTCGGCCGGAGCAGCCCACTGACGTGCGCACGTGGGGACAGCACAGGGCCCCGGAACCGGCGCAGGGGTCCCGGGGCCCGGTCAGGGGCGGAGTCAGATCCGCCGCAGTACCGCCACGACCTTGCCGAGGATGGTCGCCTCGTCGCCGGGGATCGGCTGGTACGCGGAGTTGTGCGGGAGCAGCCACACGTGGCCGTCCTCGCGCTTGAAGCGCTTGACCGTGGCCTCGCCGTCCAGCATGGCCGCCACGATGTCGCCGTTCTCCGCGACCGGCTGACGGCGGACCGTCACCCAGTCTCCGTCACAGATCGCGGCCTCGATCATCGAGTCTCCGACGACCTTCAGGACGAACAGCTCGCCGTCACCCACCAGCTGCCGGGGCAGCGGGAACACGTCCTCGACCGACTCCTCGGCGAGGATCGGGCCACCGGCGGCGATCCGGCCGACCAGCGGGACGTACGACGCGGCCGGCTTGCCCGCCGTGTCGGTGGGCTGCGCGGTGGACTGGTCGGATCCCCGCACCTCGTAGGCCCGCGGTCGGTGCGGGTCGCGGCGCAGGAAGCCCTTGCGCTCCAGTGCCATCAGCTGGTGTGCGACCGAGGAGGTGCTGGAGAGGCCGACGGCCTGTCCGATCTCCCGCATCGACGGCGGGTATCCGCGCCGCTGCACAGAGTCCCTGATGACCTCGATCACCCGGCGCTGCCGGTCGGTGAGTCCCGAGCTGTCCGCCCGGATACCTGGAGGTCGGCCCGGCAGGGAGCGTGTGGGCTTGGGCCCCTCCTGGTTCACTTCATTCATGGCATGCACCGGCTCAAATCGGCCCTGGGAGCGGTCCTGGGCAGTGATGGTGGCACTGTCTGCGGTGGTGGTCACGTCGGCCCCTCTCGTTCGTCTCCCTGCTGGACAACGGTAGTTGCTTTCGAAAGGTTGCGCCAAACACACGTTCGAGTGAAAAAGTGTGGATGGCCTGACGCGATCACGTGTCTGGGTGTATGGCTAACGCTGCACCGGGCGGACAAAAGCGCTCATTGCTGTACTCTTCACCGCCGGGGCGATGGCCTTGTGGGCCTGAGCGGGGCGAGGGTCAGTCTGCCACCAGGTGTTCCCTCGGCCGGGAACCGGCCCCCTGCCCCTGCGGCGCCCACCGTATCTCCGTACGCCTCTCACGGGTATGGCCGTGCGGCACATGCCAATACGGTGCGACACGCGCGCCGGGTGTGAATTTACGAGCCAATCCCCACATCTAGTGGTTGGATTGCAACAGCAGCCCAGAAGTTGTGGTCCCCCGGTCTTCCGGACCCATGGTCATCGCCTATGCTGGGGGCTGCTTCGAGGGGCTCAAGGGCCCTGACGAGGCTATTGAGTCGTGCTTGTGAAGGAGGGTTGGAGTCCGATGCACTGCCCCTTCTGCAGGCACCCCGACAGCCGTGTCGTCGACAGCCGTACGACGGACGACGGTACGTCGATCCGCAGGCGCCGCCAGTGTCCCGACTGCTCCCGTCGTTTCACGACCGTGGAGACGTGCTCGCTCATGGTGGTCAAGCGGTCCGGAGTCACCGAGCCCTTCAGTCGTACCAAGGTCATCAACGGCGTGCGCAAGGCGTGCCAGGGAAGGCCTGTCACGGAGGACGCGCTCGCTCAGCTCGGCCAGCGGGTCGAGGAGGCGGTGCGGGCCACCGGAAGCGCCGAACTGACCACCCACGACGTGGGACTGGCCATACTCGGCCCCTTGCAGGAGCTCGACCTCGTCGCCTATCTGCGCTTCGCGTCCGTGTACCGGGCGTTCGACTCGCTGGAGGACTTCGAGGCCGCCATCACTGAACTCAGGGAAGAGACGCAGCACCCCGCCGCGGCCGACGAAGACGCGGGCGAGGGATGCCAGGGAATCGACCGCGGGTCCGGAGGGACTGTCGAAGTCCCCGTGCCCGCCAGCGCCGCCGACTGACGAGAGGGGCCTGCCCGGCCCGGACGGCGGCGACCACAGACCTGTTGCGAGCGGACGCGTACGCGGAGCTCGTGGCATTCAGACACACACCGTGCCACGGGAAGAACGAGGCACTTCTGGGCGTTTTAGCCCGATACAGGGAGGCGGCATGACAGAGACGGCGAGCGGTCCGGCACGGAGTTCCCGAGCCAAGGGGACGAAGGCGAACAAGGGACTGCGCATCGAGCGGATCCACACGACTCCGGGTGTGCACCCGTACGACGAGGTCGAGTGGGCGAGCCGTGACGTCGTCATGACCAACTGGCGCGACGGCTCGGTCAATTTCGAGCAGCGTGGCGTCGAGTTCCCCGCCGAGTGGGCGGTGAACGCGGTCAACATCGTCACCAGTAAGTACTTCCGCGGCGCTGTGGGCACCCCGCAGCGCGAGGTGAGCCTCAAGCAGCTCATCGACCGCATCGTGAAGACGTACCGGAAGGCCGGCGAGGACAACAAGTACTTCGCCTCGCCCGCCGACGCCGAGATCTTCGAGCACGAGCTGGCCTACGCCCTCCTGCACCAGATCTTCAGCTTCAACAGCCCGGTGTGGTTCAACGTCGGTACGCCCCAGCCCCAGCAGGTCTCCGCCTGCTTCATCCTGGCCGTCGACGACTCCATGGAGTCGATCCTCGACTGGTACAAGGAAGAGGGCATGATCTTCAAGGGCGGCTCGGGCGCCGGCCTGAACCTCTCCCGGATTCGTTCCTCCAAGGAACTGCTCTCCTCGGGCGGCAACGCCTCGGGTCCCGTCTCCTTCATGCGCGGTGCCGACGCCTCCGCAGGAACGATCAAGTCGGGCGGCGCCACCCGCCGCGCGGCCAAGATGGTCATCCTCGACGTCGACCACCCCGACATCGAGGGCTTCATCGAGACCAAGGTGAAGGAAGAGGAGAAGATCCGCGCCCTGCGCGACGCGGGCTTCGACATGGACCTGGGCGGCGACGACATCACGTCCGTCCAGTACCAGAACGCCAACAATTCGGTCCGCGTGAACGACGAGTTCATGAAGGCCGTGGAGAACGGCGACAAGTTCGGCCTGCGTGCCCGCATGACCGGCGAGGTCATCGAGGAGGTCGACGCCAAGGAGCTCTTCCGCAAGATGGCCGAGGCGGCCTGGGCCTGTGCCGACCCCGGCATCCAGTACGACGACACCATCAACGCCTGGCACACGTGCCCGGAGTCCGGCCGGATCAACGGCTCGAACCCGTGCAGCGAGTACATGCACCTGGACAACACGTCCTGCAACCTCGCCTCGCTGAACCTGATGAAGTTCCTGAAGGACGACGGCCTCGGCCACCAGTCCTTCGAGGTCGAGCGCTTCTCGCAGGTCGTCGAGCTGGTCATCACCGCGATGGACATCTCCATCTGCTTCGCGGACTTCCCGACGCAGAAGATCGGCGAGAACACCCGCGCCTTCCGCCAGCTGGGCATCGGCTACGCCAACCTCGGCGCCCTCCTGATGGCGACCGGCCACGCGTACGACTCCGACGGCGGCCGCTCCCTCGCGGGCGCCATCACCTCGCTGATGACCGGCACCTCGTACAAGCGCTCCGCCGAACTCGCCGCGGTCGTCGGCCCGTACGACGGCTACGCCCGCAACGCGCAGCCGCACCAGCGGGTCATGAAGCAGCACTCCGACGCCAACGCCGTGGCCGTCCGTGTGGACGACCTGGACTCGCCGGTCTGGGCCGCGGCCACGGAGGCCTGGCAGGACGTGCTGCGCCTCGGTGAGAAGAACGGATTCCGCAACGCGCAGGCCTCGGTCATCGCCCCGACCGGCACCATCGGTCTCGCGATGTCCTGCGACACCACCGGTCTTGAGCCCGACCTCGCGCTGGTCAAGTTCAAGAAGCTGGTCGGCGGCGGCTCGATGCAGATCGTCAACGGCACCGTCCCGCAGGCCCTGCGCCGCCTGGGTTACCAGGAGGAGCAGATCGAGGCGATCGTCGCCCACATCGCCGACCACGGCAATGTCGTCGACGCCCCGGGCCTCAAGCACGAGCACTACGAGGTCTTCGACTGCGCCATGGGCGAGCGCTCCATCTCCGCGATGGGCCACGTCCGCATGATGGCCGCGATCCAGCCGTGGATCTCCGGCGCGCTCTCCAAGACGGTCAACCTGCCGGAGTCGGCGACCGTCGAGGACGTCGAAGAGGTCTACTTCGAGGCGTGGAAGATGGGCGTCAAGGCGCTCGCGATCTACCGCGACAACTGCAAGGTCGGCCAGCCCCTCTCCGCGAAGACCAAGGAGAAGGAGAAGGCCGAGGTCACCGCCAAGGCCGAGGAGACCATCCGTACCGCGGTCGAGAAGGTCGTCGAGTACCGCCCGGTCCGCAAGCGCCTCCCCAAGGGACGTCCCGGCATCACCACCTCCTTCACGGTGGGCGGCGCCGAGGGCTACATGACCGCCAACTCCTACCCGGACGACGGTCTCGGCGAGGTCTTCCTGAAGATGTCCAAGCAGGGCTCCACCCTCGCGGGCATGATGGACGCCTTCTCGATCGCCGTCTCCGTAGGCCTGCAGTACGGCGTGCCCCTGGAGACGTACGTCTCGAAGTTCACCAACATGCGCTTCGAGCCGGCCGGTATGACGGACGACCCGGACGTGCGGATGGCGCAGTCGATCGTCGACTACATCTTCCGCCGCCTGGCGCTCGACTTCCTGCCCTTCGAGACGCGCTCCGCGCTCGGGATCCACTCCGCCGACGAGCGTCAGCGCCACCTGGAGACGGGCTCGTACGAGCCGACCGACGACGAGCTGGACGTCGAGGGTCTCGCCCAGTCCGCGCCCCGCGCGCAGGAGCTGAAGGCCGTCGCCACGCCGAAGGCCGCGGTCGAGGCGGCCAAGCCCGCCCCGCAGCAGGCCCACACCAGCGCCGAACTGGTGGAGATGCAGCTGGGCATCCAGGCGGACGCCCCCCTGTGCTTCTCCTGCGGTACGAAGATGCAGCGGGCCGGCTCCTGCTACATCTGCGAGGGCTGCGGCTCGACCAGCGGCTGCAGCTGATCCACAAACCGTGAGGGGCGGTACGGCCACCGGCCGTACCGCCCCTTCGGCGTGCATGAGTGTGTCGTGGGGGTCAGGACTCCTGGGCGCTGCCCATGATCCTGGCGAAGGTCGCCGGGTCGGCGTCGAAGCCGCGGATGTCCGATCGGAAGGTCCACTCCCCGGAGTCGTCGCGTACGAAGTCCGCGACCGTGGTGGCCGTCGACCCCAGAACGCTGCCGAAATCACCCTCGGCCAGGACGTTGTAGCCCTCGCGGATCCGCAGGCCCGGGTTGTGCACGCCGACGAAGGTCGACCGTCCGGAGCGCTGCTGGATGGCGACGCCGACGACCACGCGCGCGTACCGCTTGTCGAGGCGGGTGAGCTCCAGGGTCATCACCTCGTCCCAGCCGAAGCCCTTGCCGTCCTTGCTGTCCCGGTTGAGATAGATCGTGCCGTCCGGCGAGCGGCTGTCGAAGTGCACTACGTAGTCAGGGTCCTTGTGTGTGTCGGTCGCGAGGTAGGTGGCGGCGACGATGTCGAGATCGGTGGCCGGTTCGCCTGCGGGACTGGGATCCCATTTCACCGAGATCTCGACCTTGTTGATGCCCTTGTTGAGGCCGTTCACCGGTTCTCCCCTCGTGGTCACCCTGTGTCGGGCGCCTCAACTGCCTGGCAGGTGAGGCGTGTTGCCCATCGTGCCACGCACATGGGGGCGCTCGGGCGGCCACAGTCCGCCCGAGCGTGACCGACGCCACGTTCCTGGGCCGTACGATGGCGCGGTGCTGGTCAAGTGGATTCGCTGCACCGTGGTGGACCGCCGCGGTTTTGAACGGGGGCAGCGGAAATGGGCGGGACTTCTGGGGGAGCCGGGTTTCCGGGGGCAGGGCGGGGGCTGGAGCCGGGGAAGGCCCGGAGTGGCCCACATCTTCGCCTTCTGGGAGAGCCGTGCCTTCTACGACTCCTTCATGGCGCGCTCCCATGACCGGCTGGCCGCTGCCCAGTCGGGCACCTTCAAGGACGCGCAGAGCAAACTCTTCGATCACCGTTTCGACGTGAAGACCGGCTTCGAGCCGCGCTTCACGGAGACCGATCTGGTCCGGGTGGCGCACTGTCGCGTCCACGAGGAGCGCGCCGAGCACTTCGCGCTGATGCAGGAGAAGGTGTGGAACCCGGCGATGGCCGGCTCGCCCGGAATGGTGAGGGGCCTGTTCGGTGAGGCGCCCGGCCACGAGTTCCTGGTCCTGTCCATGTGGCAGTCGGCCGCCGAGCACGGCAAATACCGGGCCGAGCGGGTGGAGCGGCTCGCCCTGCGGGCTCAGCTGGAGGCCGACGTCGCGGCGCTCACGGGCGACATCGTCCAATTGGAACCGTCCTGGACGGTCTGAGACGCGCGCGATTTATGTGACCTGTGCCGTATGGAGCCCGTACGAGTGCTCGATCGGGCGTAACTCGATCTAGGGTTTCGGTATGGCACGTCCACGGCGCATCGTCCTTGTCCGGCACGGCGAGTCGGTGGGCAATGCCGATGACTCGGTGTACGAACGTGAACCCGACCATGCCCTGGCGCTCACCGAGAAGGGGTGGCGGCAGGCGGAGGAGACGGGTACGCGGATCCGAGAGGTCCTCGGTGACGAGCGCGTAAGCGTTTACGTCTCCCCGTACCGCCGCACGCACGAGACCTTCCGGGCCTTCCGTCTCGACCCCGGGCAGGTACGCGTGCGCGAGGAGCCGCGGCTGCGCGAACAGGACTGGGGAAACTGGCAGGACCGGGACGACGTACGGCTGCAGAAGGCGTATCGCGACGCGTACGGGCACTTCTTCTACCGCTTCGCGCAGGGCGAGTCCGGTGCCGATGTGTACGACCGGGTCGGCGGCTTCCTGGAGAGCCTCTTCCGGAGCTTCGAGGCCCCGGATCACCCGCCGAACGTGCTCCTCGTGACCCATGGCCTCGCCATGCGGCTGTTCTGCATGCGCTGGTTCCACTGGACGGTCGCGGAATTCGAGTCGCTGTCGAACCCGGGGAACGCGGAGGTGCGCATGCTCGTTCTCGGGGAGGACGGCAAGTACACCCTTGACCGTCCTTTCGAACGCTGGCGTGATCCGGAACCGTACGGAGTCACCGGATAGAGTGGCAGGGCGATGACCGCTGACTCCTCTCCCGACGGGCGCCTGGACCGCGCCCTGGCCAGCCTGCGCGGACTCGCGGTCGGGGACGCGCTGGGCTCGCAGTTCTTCGTGCCCGCGAACTATCCGCTGCTCAAGCGCCGCGGGCTGCCGCCGGGCCCCTGGCAGTGGACCGACGACACGGAAATGGCCTCCTCCGTAGTGGCCACTCTGGCCGTCCACCGCCGTATCGACCAGGACGCGCTGGCCCGCTCCTTCGCCGAGCACCACGACTTCGACCGCGGCTACGGCCCTGCGGTAAACCGGCTGCTGCGGCAGGTCCGGGAGGGTGGCGACTGGCGCGAGCTGGCCTCGGCCCTCTTCAAGGGACAGGGCTCGTGGGGGAACGGCGCGGCGATGCGGATCGCTCCCCTGGGCGCCTGGTACGCGGACGATCCGGAGCAGGCCACGCACCAGGCCGAGATCTCGGCCTACCCCACGCACCAGCACCGCGAAGCCGTGGTCGGCGCCATGGCCGTGGCCGCGGCAGCCGCGCTGGCCGCCGCGCCGGGCGGCCCGCCGCCCCCCGGGGCGCTGCTCGACGGCGTCATCGCCCTGGTGCCGCGCAGCGCGGTGGAAGCCGGTCTGCGGCGCGCCCGGGACATGCTCGACTACGGCGATACGACGACCGTCGCCGCGGTCCTCGGCTGCGGGCGGCGTACGACCGCGCATGACACCGTGCCGTTCGCCCTGTGGTCGGCGGCGCGGGCCCTCGGTGACTACGAAGAGGGCTTCTGGGCGACCGCCCAGGTCGGCGGCGACATGGACACGACCTGCGCCATCGTCGGAGGTGTCGTGGCCGCGGGGAAGGCCGGAACGCCGCCCACGGAATGGGTCGAGCGGACCGAGGCGCTTCCGGAGTGGCTGTCGGTGAGGGTCGCGGGCTGAGCGCTGTGGGTTAGGGCGGCTGGACGGGTCTGCGGCGTAGGGCTCACGATCGGCTGTCGGCGAGGGCGCCGTCCCTGCCCGTTTCCTCCCGCCCCAAGCGTCGCCACTGTCACAGCCCTGCCACAGAGGCCTGGTGACCGGCTGCGCCGCGTGTCCCACGGTTAACCTTTCCGCCACGCCGCCCGTTGATGATCACGGGCGTGCGCCGACGAGACACCGGTCCCTGGGCTTCCGCGGCGGCCACGAGCTGCGCTGCCCGGACCGGTCGGGAGGGGGTCCCGTGTCCGACACGCCGTCCGAGGCCGAGCCGAGAGGGTCGGCCTCGAAGGATTCAGTGGTGAAGCCCGGCGCCGATGCCGATGCCGATGCCGATGAGCCCGAGGTGCCTGAGGGGCCGGAGGCGCCCGCGGCCGAGGTGCCCGCGGCCCGTACCGGTGACGCGCTCTCGAAGGGCGGCTCCGTGCGGGGTGACTCCGGAGGGTCCGGTTCAGGCGGGTCCGGTTCGGGCAGGGCCGGTCCAGGTGGGCCCGGTTCAAGTGGTCCCGATTCAGGCGGGACGGGTTCAGGTGCGACCGCTTCCGAGAATCGCGATGCCGCCATGCGGGACGTGGACACGCGGGACCTCGACGAGGACGAAGAGTGGGACGGCCCCGTCGTCGAGTCCTGGTTCGCCGGCGTCCAGGCCGAGCCCCCGGCCCCCATCCGCGATGCCACGCTCTGGGCCGCCCTCGCCACGGGCGTCCTCAGCATGCTCCTGCTCGGCGACGGCCTGGCACTCAACCTCCTGCTGGTGGCGATACCGGCCGCACTCGGCGCGTACTACGCGGCTCAGGCAGCGGGCCGGCGACCGCACCGCTGGACGCTGGTGTGGGGTGTCGGAGGGCTTGCCCTGCTGAGTGTGCCGGCGCTTCGCGACGCCGACTGGCCGTCGTTCCTGGCCGTCCTGGCCGCCGTGGCGGCGGGCTCGCTCGCCCTGCACGGCGGTCGCACCTGGACAGGAGTGTTGTTCGGCCCGATCGGTCTCTACACCTCGCTGGTCACCGGTCCCCGCTGGGGCTGGAGCGGCCTGCGGGAGCGGTCCGGCGGCGCCCGCGGCAACGTGGGCCCGGTGCTGCGCGCACTCGCCGTTGCCGGGGTCCTGCTGGTGGTCTTCGGCGCGCTCTTCGCCGGGGCGGACGCCGCCTTCGCGGACCTTCTCGGCGGTCTCGTGCCGGACGCGTCGGTCTCCGGAGGGCCGTGGCACTTCGTCCTGTTCGTGATCGGAGTGGTCGGGGCGCTCATGGTGGCGCACACGGCCGCCGCACCTGTTCAGTGGGACCGCGTCGAGGTCCCGGTGGGACGCCCTCGCGGGCGCGTCGAGTGGGCGCTGCCCCTGATCGTGCTCGCCGCGCTCTTCGCGGTCTTCAACGCGGTCCAGCTCGCCGTCCTGTTCGGCGGCTACGACGCCGTACTGGAGAAGACGGGCCAGACGTACGCCGAGTACGCGCGTCAGGGTTTCTGGCAGCTGCTGCTGGTCACGCTCCTCACGCTGCTCGTCATCGTCTTCGCCCTGCGCTGGGCCCCTCGTGACAGCTCCGGCGACTGGACGCTGGTGCGTGCCGTCCTCGGAACCCTCTGCGTCCTCGCGCTCGTCGTCGTGGCGTCGGCGGTGCGGCGTATGGACATGTACGTGGAGGCGTACGGGCTGACGCGGCTGAGGATCTCCGTGGTGACTGTGGAGCTCTGGCTCGGTCTCGTCATCGTGCTCATCATGGCGGCCGGCGTGTGGGGCGCCCGCTGGCTGCCGCGTGCGGTCCTGGCGAGCGCCGCCGCGGGGGTGCTCGCCTTCGGGCTGGTGTCGCCGGACGCTCTGATCGCCGAGCGCAACGTCCAGCGGTATGAGGCGAAGGGCTCGTTCGACCTCGACTACGCGCGCGGGCTGTCGGCCGACGCCGTACCGGCTCTGGACAAACTTGATGAGCCGCTGCGTTCCTGTGCCCTTCAGCCCATCGCGCGGGACCTGGCGGGGGCGGACGAGTCCTGGTATGCGACGAGCCTGGGCGAGGCTCGCGCCCGGGACATCCTCGACGGACGGCCGCTGTCCCCCGACGCCGACTGGAACGTGTGCAACCAACTGGGCACCGAGCTGGCGTACCGCTGAGGCGGGGCGCGCACGACCGCGTACACGCCCGCGAGGAGTCCTCGTCGACGGACGCGTACGAACGACAGCGCCGGGCCGCCGTCCCCAGTACGGCGGCCCGGCCCTGTCGTGTCGTTCAGGCCGCGCCGGGTCCTGCCGTGCCCGCGAGGGCGTCGAGGTCGCTCTTGCGGACCCGGATCACCAACGCGGCGACGGCGAGGGCGAGCACCGCCATCGCGACGGCCGGGATGAAGGCCGTGGAGATCCCCTGGGACAGCACTTCGTGGCTCCAGGGAGCGGGCAGCTGCTGGGTCTTGGCGAACTCCGCCTTCTGTTCGGCCGAGGCGGTGGCCATGAAGTCCGCGACCTGCTTCTCGGCCTCGTCACGGCTGGCCGTGCCGAAGACCGTGGTCAGGATGGAGAGGCCGAGCGAACCGCCCACCTGCTGCGTGGCGTTGAGCAGGCCGGACGCCGCGCCCGCCTCGTGCACGGCGACCCCGGAGACCGCGGTCAGGGTCAGCGTCACGAAGTTCAGACCCATGCCGAAGGCGAACAGCAGCATCGGACCGAGCACCCCGCCGACGTACGTACTCCCGGGGTCCATGAAGGTCAGCCAGCCGAGCCCGAGCGCGACGAGGGCCGAGCCGACCATCATGAAGGGCTTCGGGCCGAGCACGGGCAGGAACCGCTGCGACAGACCCGCGCCGATCACGATCGCGACCGTCACGGGGAGGAAGGCCAGGCCCGCCTCGATCGGCGTGTAGTTCAACACGTTCTGCACGAACAGAACGATGAAGAAGAACATGCCGAACATCGCCGCGGCCAGGCTCAGCATGATCACGTACGTACCCGAGCGGTTGCGGTCGGCGAACATCCGCAGCGGTGTGATCGGTTCCTTCGCCCGGGCCTCGACCAGGGCGAAGGCGACCAGCAGGACCACCGCCGCGCCGAAGGAACCGATGGTGAGGCTGTCCCGCCAGCCCTCTTCCGCGGCCCGGATGAACCCGTAGACGAGCGATGCCATACCGGCCGTCGAGGTCAGCGCGCCCGCGATGTCGAAGCGTCCCGGATGGCGCTCGGACTCACTGATGTAGAGCGGCGTCAACACGGCGATCAGCACACCGATGGGTACGTTGACGAAGAGCACCCAGCGCCAGTCGAGCCACTCGGTGAGCATGCCGCCGGCCAGCAGGCCGATCGCGCCGCCGCCGGCCGAGACCGCGGCGAAGACTCCGAACGCCCTGTTGCGCTCGGGCCCTTCGGGGAACGTCGTGGTGATCAGCGCCAGCGAGGTCGGTGACGCGATCGCGCCACCGACACCCTGGAGGGCGCGTGCGGCCAGCAACTGCCAGGGTTCCTGGGCGAATCCGCCGAGCAGCGAGGCGAGCGTGAAGAGCAGGATGCCGGTCATGAAGACCCGGCGACGGCCGAGGATGTCACCGGCCCGGCCGCCGAGCAGCAGCAGTCCACCGAAGGTGAGCGTGTACGCGCTGACGACCCAGGTGAGGTCGGTGGTGGAGAACTCGAGCGCGTTCTGAATGTGCGGGAGGGCTATGTTCACAATCGTCGCGTCGAGTACCACCATGAGTTGGCAGGCCGCGATGACGGTGAGCGCGATGCCGGGATGCCCCTCCCGACGGGCCGCTCCTGGCTTTGGTTTCTGAATCGATGGAGAGGTTGTCACAATCAAGTCCCCCACAAGTACGTTAGTGAACGCTCGCGTTCACTGCCGCGTCAAACGGTAGTGAGTCCCCGACAGTGAACGCAAGCGTTCACTGAAGTCGCTGCCGTTTTGCGTCACTTGACCGCTTGCGGACCCTCCGGTCCGCACGGCACGTATGCACGCGCGTGCGTGCCGCTTGCCCGCTCAGACGGAGACACGCTCATGGTTACTTCGAGTTGGACGGCCGCCTCCGCTCGGGCGGCCTCCCCGCGCCGCCGCGGTGCCGTACTCGAACGTGCGATCCTCGACGCCGCGCTGGATCAGCTCAGCACGGTCGGCTGGAACGGACTCACGATGGAGGGCGTCGCCGCCGGCGCCCAGACCGGCAAGGCCGCGGTCTACCGCCGCTGGCCGTCGAAGGAGGATCTGGTCGCGGACGCACTCCGGGCGGGGCTGCCGTCACTTGAGGACGTGCCCGACATGGGGAGTGTGCGAGACGACCTGCTGGAGCTGTGCGGTCGGGCGCGCGAGGCGATGTTCTCGCGCCCTGGATTCGCACTGCGCTCGGTGATTCACGAATGTGACGCGGCGCAGGCTCAGCGCTTCCAGGAGGTGATCTTCGGAGGTGTCGTGGAGCCGACCATCCGGCTGCTCGGCGAGATCGTCGACCGTGGAATCCAGCGGGGAGAGGTGCGCTCCGACGCGGCGAACTCGTATGTCTTCGACGCCATTCCGGCGATGATGATGTACCGGTCCAAGGTGTGCGCGAGTGAATGGAACGAGCGGGACATCGAGGAGATGATCGACCAGCTCATGGTTCCGCTGCTGCGGCCGACGGGTGCCTGAGCGGTCTCCGCGACGGTGCGGCCGGAGCGCCGAGGTTGCCTGGGGAAACCTGGGTGTCGCGTGGGGTTCCGAGCGGCGTAGGCTGAGGGAGCCATGCCGTACGAACCCCCAACCCACACTGTCGAGCGCTCCCTGCGCGCCACGACCGGAGCGAAGGTCATTGCCGGTGTCGACGAGGTGGGGCGCGGCGCCTGGGCCGGCCCGGTCACCGTCTGCGCGGCGGTCACGGGCCTGCGCCGCCCGCCCGAAGGCCTCACCGACTCCAAGCTCCTGACCGTCAAGAGGCGCACAGCGCTCGCCGAGATACTGGCGCAGTGGGTGACGTCGTACGCCCTCGGGCACGCCTCTCCGGAGGAGATCGACGACATGGGGATGACGGCCGCGCTGCGACTGGCCGCCTGCCGTGCCCTCGAAGCCCTGCCGGTGCGTCCCGACGCGGTCATCCTCGACGGGAAGCACGACTACCTCGGGGACCCCTGGCGGGTCCGTACGGTGATCAAGGGCGACCAGTCCTGCGTCGCCGTCGCGGCTGCCTCGGTGATCGCCAAGGTGCAGCGCGACAAAATGATGGCCGAACTGGGTATCGACCATGCAGACTTCGGTTTTGCGGCCAACGCCGGGTATCCGTCACCGGTGCACAAGGCCGCGCTGGAGATGCGGGGCCCCACCCCGTACCACCGGATGACGTGGGCGTATCTTGATGCGCTGCCCCAGTGGCGGCACCTCAAGAAGGTCCGCAGTTGGGCGGATGGAAGCGTTCCGGAGATCGAAGGGCAGCTCGGCTTCGATTTCTGACGGTTCCGCTCGCACTCATGTGCCACCCGCCGACGCGACTCGCACCGGCGTTTGATAAAAATCAGCTCATGCCTCTCATTCCCGAGGAGCCTCAGATTCACGAGAGTGCCCAGGGTCCCCGCGCCACACCGGCCGCCGGCCGTACCGCGCCGACCCCCCGTCCCGTACCCGGACCCCGTCCCGCGGCTCCGCCGCGTCCTGGCCGTCCGGGTCCTGTCCGGCCTGTGCCGCCGGTGCAACGCGTGCCGCACGACAAGGCCGTGGCCAAGCCGGGGCCATCCGCCCCGGCGGCCCCCACCGCCCCCTCGACTCCGCAGATCCAGCTGATCCCGGCCTCGGCCGAGGGTGCGCTGGACGCGGCCGAGGAAGCGGTCGACCTGCTCCTTGACTCGGGCCGTGTCCCCGGTGAGGTTCTGGTGATCACCACCGGTGAACCGCACCCGTGGGCCGCGCACGAGCTCTCGTTCGGCGAGGCCGCCTACTGGGCCCAGCACGACGCGGGAGACGACGTCTTCTACGCCGACGCGTCCGCTCTCGGTCGTGCCGCGTCCCGGCCCGTGGTCGTCGTCGCCGTCAACGGCGGACCCGACGCCACTGCCGCCACCGCCCTGCCGCTGGCTCTCCGCCGAGCCGGCACCCTGCTGATCGTCTGCGGGGATCCGCAGCAGATCAACTCGGTGCTGGGCGCGGGGGTCTGAGGACCCCCGTTCTTCTGGGGGTACTTGGGGGGTGGAGTGCCACTGCGGCCCAGGCTGCGGTGGCATGAGCACGGTGGACGGTCCGACGTGTGCCGGTACGGGGGACGTGCTGGTGGGTGCGCCTGTGCGGTTGTCATGGTTCGCGTGATCGGCGTGATCGGCGTGATCGGCGTGATCCGAGTGATCGGCGTGTGGCCGTTCAGCCTTGCCGTCAGGAATGCCTGACGGCCGGTGCGGGTTCGAGGGCGCGTATGCGTGCCTCGGTGTTGTCACGTGGCGCGCTCTTGCACGGGCGGTGTCCGGCTGACGCGCGCTGAGGCGTTGCACACTCCGAGGGTTTGTACGCGTGCCCCTGAGGGTTTGTACGCGTGCCCCTGAGCGGGTTCGGGTGTTCCGGTCTACCCATCCCCTCGCCTCGCAGCCCTCGGCCGACCGGCGTCGCGCCCGTCTCGCCTTGGCGAGGTCGGTGGTCCTCTGTGCGTGCGCGGCTGCTGGCGGGGCCGCTGCCGAGGGGCGGTCGGCCGGACGAACGGCGGAACCGGTGCCGCGTGCGGCGGTCACGGGCTCCGCCTCAGCGGGCCGCCGCGCGGCGCAGCACCTCCGAGGCCGAGCCACCGGTGCGTGGCTGAATGGTCTCGACCGCGGCCAGGGCGTCCAGGGACTCCGGTTTCGAGTCCGCGCTCGGCCGACGGCCGCCCCGCCCTTCGCCGAGCACCTGCCAGCCCTCACGCGTCAGCGTGATGTACGCCCCGCACCGCAGCCCGTGCAGTGTGCAGGCGTCTCGCAGCCCCCACATCCACGCCCCGTCCTCCTCCGTCCACCGTCCGTCGCCCTCACGGCAGTAGAGCAGGACGGCCGTACGCACCGGTGTGCGGCGCCGCAGGTCGTGCGGGATGACCCGGCGCAGCTGCGCGAGCAGCGCGTTGCGGAACATCCAGCCGTCCGCCGGGGCCGGCCGCCGGACGAAGGACGCGCTGGCCCTGAGCCGTTCGTCCGGATCGAGGACAGCGACGATCGCGGTGTCCGGCCGGGGCAGATGCCGGGAGTGCAGCCCGCTGACGACTTCCCGGGGATTGCGCAGCAGCGGAATCCCCGCGGCGGCCCATTCGGCGGGTTCGAGCATCCGGGCGAGTGAGTTGGCGGAAGTGGCGGACGTCGACATCGATGCCGCCGAGGACGGAGCGAATCCGAAGGTCACGGTCCTCCCTTCGGCTACGCGCCCATACAGCGGGCGGGGGTCGGACTTGGGGGAGCGCGCCGCGGCACAGCCCGAACGGGCGGCCCAGGAAGGACCACGCGGGGCGCGAGGCCAATTCTTCCTGGCGAACTTGGTTGCGGCAACGAGCAATTGGGGCCACCGACCGTTATCCGGTGATCCGCCTCATATATCCCTGCCCGTTACCTCACATGTCACGCCTCGATCACCCTTGCACGGCGAGGACCAGCGGCAACACCCCCTGTGCACCGGACCGCCGGAGCAGACGCGCCGCCACAGCCAGCGTCCAGCCGGTCTCGGTCGAGTCGTCCACGAGCAGGACGGGGCCCTGGGCCTGGGTCAGCGTGGTGGCCAGACCGGGCGGCACCACGAGCGCCCCGTCGAGGGCCTTCAACCGCTGCGCGCTGTTGCTCCTGGAGACCTGCGCCGCCTCGTGTCCGGAGGCGTACTCGATGGAACCCAACAGGGGCAGGCGGCCGACCTCGGCGATCCGCGCGCCCAGCGACTGGATCAGGCGCGGTCGGCCGTGCGAGGCCATGGTGACGACACCGACCGGGCGCGGCTGCGCGTCGGGGCTCCCCGAGGCCCAGCCGCCGGGACCCTTCGCCCAGTCGGCCAGCACACCGACCACGGCCTTAGCCACATCGTCCGGAACGGGCTCGTCAGGGGCCTGGGGCGAGAGCATCGGCCGCAGCCGGTTGCCCCAGCCGATGTCCGAGAGCCGCCCCAACGCCCGCCCGGACGTGGCCTGTTCACCGGCCGGAATGCGCCCCTTCAGGTCCACGCCGACGGCCGGCAGGCCCGTCGGCCACATCTTCCGGGGCTCGACCTCGACACCCGCCCGGTCCAGCTCACCCCGCGCGGAGTCCAGGGACGACGAGGACACGGCGTCGGTGAACCGGGGCCCCGCACACATGTCGCAGCGACCGCACGGAGTGGCTCCCTCGTCGTCCAGCTGGCGCCGCAGGAACTCCATTCGGCAGCCGGTCGTCGACACGTAGTCACGCATCGCCTGTTGCTCCGCCGCACGCTGCTTGGCGACCCAGGCGTAGCGCTCTGTGTCGTACGTCCACGGGTCGCCCGTGGAGATCCAGCCGCCCTTCACGCGGTGCACCGCGCCGTCCACGTCCAGGACCTTGAGCATCGTCTCCAGACGTGACCTGCGCAGCTCCACCAAGGGTTCGAGCGCGGGCAGCGACAGCGGCCGGCCCGCCTGGGCGAGGACGTCCAGGGTGCGCCGGACCTGCTCCTCCGGAGGAAAGGCGATCGACGCGAAGTACTGCCAGATCGCCTGGTCCTCCTTGCCCGGCAGCAGCAGCACCTCGGCATGCTCCACCCCGCGCCCCGCACGGCCGACCTGCTGGTAGTACGCGATGGGGGAGGACGGCGACCCCAGGTGCACCACGAACCCGAGGTCGGGCTTGTCGAAGCCCATGCCCAGCGCCGACGTGGCCACGAGCGCCTTGACGCGGTTGGCGAGCAGATCCTCCTCGGCCTGCTGACGGTCCGCGTTCTCCGTCTTCCCGGTGTACGAGGTCACTGTGTGCCCGCACTGCCGCAGGAACGCGGTGACCTCCTCGGCCGCGGCCACCGTGAGCGTGTAGATGATTCCGGAGCCGGGCAGCTCGCCCAGATGCTCGGCCAGCCAGGCCATCCGGTGTGCGGCGTCGGGCAGCTGCAGCACTCCGAGACTCAGGCTCTCCCGGTCCAGTGGGCCGCGCAGGACGAGAGCGTCCGTGCTGCCGCCGGTGCCCAGCTGCTCGGCGACATCGGCCGTCACGCGCGCGTTGGCCGTGGCGGTGGTGGCGAGGACCGGGACGCCCGGCGGGAGATCCGCGAGCATCGTGCGCAGCCGCCGGTAGTCCGGCCGGAAGTCGTGGCCCCAGTCGGAGATGCAGTGTGCTTCGTCGACCACTAGGAGGCCGGTCGCGGCGGCGAGCTTGGGCAGCACCTGGTCGCGGAAGTCCGGATTGTTGAGCCGCTCTGGGCTCACCAGGAGGACGTCCACCTCGCCCGCGGCCACCTCGTCCTGGATCGTGTCCCATTCCTCGGTGTTGGACGAGTTGATGGTCCGCGCCCTGATGCCGGCGCGCGCGGCCGCCTCGACCTGGTTGCGCATGAGGGCGAGGAGCGGGGAGACGATGACGGTGGGGCCCGCACCCTGCTCCCTCAGCAGCGCCGTCGCCACGAAGTACACGGCGGACTTGCCCCAGCCGGTGCGCTGCACCACCAGGGCTCTGCGCTTGTCGGCGACCAGTGCCTCGATGGCGCGCCACTGGTCCTCGCGCAGCCGGGCGTCACCCGCCGGGGCGCCGACGAGGCGGGCGAGGACAGTGTCGGCCGCGGTGCGCAGCTCTGCGTTGCTCATGGCCCCATGCAACCCGATGGGTCGGACATCACGCGAATGAGGCGGTCAGCCTGTGGACAGTTCTGACGTGATCATGGTCGTGGTTATCCACAGGCCAAAGCGGAATGCGCGGATCCGCGGGATGGTCACGGCATGACGAATCACAGCGAAGCGGCCGGGAATCTCGGCGACGGTGACATGAGCGGGTGCGGCGAGCATGGCGGGCGTGACGGGTCTGGAGGGCTCCACGGGCTCGACGGGCTCGACGGGCTCGGTGGGCTCGACGGGCTCGGTGGGCTCGGTGGGTCCGACGGGCTCGGAGGACTTGGAGGGCTTGGAAGGAGTGGGGGCGTGGGTAGTGAGCGTGGCCAAGTCGGTGGGGGTGATCGCGAGGCGCGTGGCGGGCAGGGCGAGGCGTGTGGAGGACGTGGGCCAGGGCGTGGCGGGCACGGTTCGGGGCATGGCGGACAGGGCTCGGAGCACGGTGGAGATGGTCCACGTCGTGGTGGGGGCGGCTCGGGGAGCGGGGGACACGGTTCGAGGAGCGGAGGACATGGCTCGGGGCCGGGTCGGGGCGCACAGGGTGAGGGCCATGGACATGAGAGCCGGGTCGGCCCCGCGCACGGCGCGTCCGGCGTTCCATTTGCCGAGCATCAGGTCACGCTCCGCACTCCCGCCGAACTGGCAGACGCGCTGCCGTACTTGCTCGGATACCGGCCCGAGGACAGCATCGTGCTCGCAGCCCTGCACGACAGGGACGGGCGTGGCAGGTTCGGCGGACGGGCCCGGCTCGGCATCCCGGGCAACCCGGACGACTGGGCGTCCGTCGCCCGGCAGCTGACCGAGGGACTTGTGAAGGGCAGCGAACGCAGGGGCGCGCTGCCCGAGAGCATCGTCGCCTTCCTCTGCCAGGACCCCAAGGAAGGAGAGTCGGCCCGGGAAGTCATGGAACGGCTGCGCCCACTCGCGCAGTTGCTGCGCACAGCCTGTGGTGCCCTGGACGTGCCCGTGATCGAGGCCCTGTGCATCTCGGACGGCCGCTTCTGGTCGTACTGCTGCCCCAGTGCGCAGTGCTGCCCGTCCGACGGGACACCCATGGGGCTGCCCGGCACGTCAGTGCTGGCCGCCGCGGCCACCTATGCCGGTCTCCAGATTCGGGGGTCCCTGCGGGAGTTCAGGGCGCGGCTCATTCCGTGGGAGACCGCGGCCGCGCTGGAGCAGGAGTCAGCGCTCAACGCGGTGAGCATGGCGCTGATTCCGCGAATCCTGGACGACGAGAGCCGCTCAGTCGTGGCGGCCGAGACCTTGGACCTGGCTCATCGGGTCATGCGCCGGTTCGCCGAGTCCACGTCCGCGGCCGGTGGACCGGGTGTTTCCGGCGTACCCGCTGTGTCCGGTGCGGCAGGTATGTCCGGTGCCCTGTCGGCGGATCTCCGGGACGACGAACTCCTGCGTCACGACGAGGCAGCCACCTTGATCCTCGGCCTCCAGGACCGCATGACGCGCGACCGGGCGGCGGAGTGGATGGAGGGCGACGAGGCCGGCCCGGCCCTGCGCCTCTGGCGGGCTCTGGCCCGCCGCTGTGTCGGCCCGTACGGCGAGCATGCCGCGGCACCGCTCACACTCGTGGGATGGGTCGCCTGGTCCTCCGGTGACGAACTGGAGGCCCGCGAAGCCCTCGCGATGGCCCTCGGAGCGGATCCGGGATACCTGTTCGCCCGCCTTCTCCACCAGGCGTGCAACGAGGGCCTGGACCCGGAGTCGATTCGCCGCTGCCTCCGCAAGGAGCGTGTGGATCGTGCCGACGCGGAGGTGATCGCGTCTGCGGGGGCCCCGGCGTCCGCGGTCGACATCGACGGACCGTCCGGTCCCGCCACGACGTCGACCCGGGTGGCTTCCCGTCGCCGACGCAAGCCGCGGTCCACGGGGAGCGCGGCGAGCCGACCGGGTTCCCGGCCCTCCGGAACCGCGGGCACGCGCCGTCCCCGGTCCACCGCCGACGGCTCCCCGGCGCCGGAAGCACCCATCCGGGCCGGTGACGGTACGGGCGGCGGCACCCGGTCTCGCCGAGGAGCCGGCCGGCATGGGACGAAGCAAGGCGACACATGAGGGCGGGAGAGTGGCATCGACCGAGTTGGCCGACTCGGTTCGGATGGTCGGCCTGGTTGCTTCGGGTCGTGGCGTGGGGGTTGGCAGGGCTCGGGGCGATGCGAGGGCCTGCCGGCCTCGGGACGAGGTGGTGCCAGGTGCGTGCTCGGGTCCCTGCAGCGGTTGTGCCTGGGAAGGGCGGGGCTTCTGAGGACACGCCTCACGGCCAATCGGTCGGCTTCCGTGAACCGGGGCGTGACCCGGGACAGGCCCGTTCCGTTCACCTGAGTGGCGCAGCCCGCGGCCGGGCCGTGCCATCGCATCGAACCCGCCCTTCCGGAGCCCCCCACACGCAGCTGAGTGCGCACTCAGCGCACGGAGCACAGAAGAAGCCGCCCCATGCCCCTGCCCACCCAGTCCTCCACACAGCACGACAATCACCCTCTGCGCCGCAGGCCCGCACAGCTCCCCATAACCCCCGGCGGTGCCGCAACTCCGAAGGCACCCCCGTCCCTGCCGCACGCGACGGCGAATCTGCCTCCCGCGCACAACGCGCTGATCTGCGTCGCACTGCCCGGGCTCGCGATCTCCACGGAGCACGGCCAGCTGACCGGTCAGGGGCTGGAGGGCTTCTACCGCGCGGGCCGACGCATGCTCTCCCGTTGCCGGCTGCGCGTCGCGGGGCGGGAGCCACTCGCGATCCAGGCCCGGATGATCGCAGCCGACCAGGCCCGTTTCGTGGCGACCCTGAGCCTGTCCGCCGACGGCGGCCCCGACCCGGATGTCATCGTCGAACGGACGCGATACGCGGACGGCACGGAGCGGATCACCCTGCGCAGCGCGGCCCACCGCCATCTGCGCCTGCCCGTCGAGGTGTCGCTCGGCACGGACCTGGCGGAACTGGGCGCGGTCGCTTCCGGGCGCGCCGGTCCCGACCTGCCTGCCAGCGTGCACGACTCGGGCATGCGGTGGTCCTGCGCCACCGGGCACTCCGTGGTCACAGCCAACCCGCCGCCCTCGGACGCGCTGGCCTCCGCGGGGCTGCTCCGATGGGAGCTCGAACTGCCCCCGGGCGACACCAGAAGCGTGGAGCTGAGGGTACGGCCGACCGGTGCGGGTCCCATCCGGGCCGTCGCGCGCGCTGCCACGAGCCCGCTTGCCCAGGCGCGGGCCGTGAGCGACGACCCAAGGGCCGAGGCGCTCCTGCGCACGAGCATCGAGGACCTTCAGGCCCTGCTGCTGCGTGATCCGGCGCATCCGTCCGACAACCACCTCGCGGCCGGCGCGCCCTGGCGGTGCGGCATGGCACCGGCCGAGGCGCTGGCGGCGGCGCGCATGACCCTGCCGCTGGGCACCCGGCTCGCCGCGGGCACCCTGCGCACCCTCGCGCGCACCCAACTGGTGGGCGCGGGGCCGCGATCCGGACTGCTCCCCGGGCCGCGACGGAACGCCGGTACGCATCTGCCACCGAGCTGCACGGGCGAAGAGGCGACCCTGCTGTTCCCCGTAGTTCTCGCGGAAGCCAGGCGCTGGGGGCTCCCCGAACAGGAGACCGCGGAACTGCTCCCGGTGGCCGAGCGCTGCCTGCAGTGGCTGCGGACGGCGGTCGGCGAAGGTACGTATCTGCCCGACCCGCACCCCGGCGGACCGTGGCGCTGCGAGACCCAGGCACACGCCCACCGCGCCGCGCTGCTGGGCGCCGATCTCCTCGACGCGTACGGCAGGGGAGGCGGCCCCGAGCTGCGGGGGTGGGCTCGCGGGATGAGGGCCGCATTCCAGGAGGACTTCTGGATCGAGGACAGGGGAGGCGGCCGACCGGCTGCGGCCCGCCTGCCGGACGGGCGGATCGTGCCGCACCTCGGCGCGGCCGGTGTGCACCTCCTCGACACCGGGCTACTTGGTATGGGTGCCCCGGCCCAGGGGCTGCTCGACAAGGTGCAGACGGAACAACTGGCGCGGCTGTTCGGCGGGCCCGCCATGGACTCGGGCTGGGGACTGCGCAGCCTCGGGGCGAAGGAGAAGGGATTCAACCCGTTCGGACATCGAGGCGGGGCTGTGCGGGTCCACGAGACGGCTGTCGCCGTCGCGGGACTGGCCGCCGCGGGCTACGAGAAGGAGGCGAGTTCACTGCTGCGGGGCGTGCTGTCGGCGGCAGAGGCTTTCGGGCACCGGCTGCCGGAGATGTACGCGGGGGAGCAGCGCACGGAAGGCGGTGCGCCGCTGCCGCATCCGGCGGCCTGCAGACCCGCGGCCACGGCCGCGGCCGCGGGGATCCTTCTGCTCACCACCCTCGCGGGGATTCGTCCGGACGCCCCTGCCGGCACGGTGACGCTGCGGCCGGTCCGTGGCGCACCCCTGGGCGAGATCGGGCTGACCGGCCTGCGGGTCGCGGGCGCCCCCTTCTCCGTACGCGTCAGCAGGCTCGGCCTCGCCATGGTCGAGGAGGCTGCCGACGGTCTCCAACTGGGAGTGTGAGCGGGCGGAAGCCGACGAGGGACGGATCGGTGGCCTCCCCCGGCGCCCGTACCGGAGAGCAGTGGATCAGCCACTGAAGCGACCGACGAAGGGAGTGTTTATCGTCAGGCAGACGACTATGATCTCGGGCATGCCCTACGACCCGTCAGCCTTTCCGCCGTTTGCCGTCACCGTTGACCTGGTCGTGCTGACCGTGCGTCGCCATGCCCTGTGCGCGCTGGCGGTACGGAGGGGTGAGCCTCCCTTTCAGGGGCGGTGGGCGCTGCCCGGCGGCTTCGTACGGCCGGACGAGGACCTGGCGCAGGCGGCGGCGCGGGAGCTGGGCGAGGAGACCGGGCTGTGCGCCCATGACCCGGCCGCCCCCGCGCAGGCCAACGGCGCGCACCTGGAGCAGCTTGCGACCTACGGCGACCCGAAGCGCGACCCGCGGATGAGGGTCGTCAGCGTCGCCCATCTCGCCCTCGCTCCCGATCTGCCCGCGCCCAGGGCCGGCGGAGACGCGAACAGCGCGCGCTGGGCCCCCGTCGAGGAACTGCTTCAGCGGGGCGGCTACGGCCGTGACGGCGAACAGGCCGCGCCGCTGGCCTTCGACCATGCGCAGATCCTGGCGGACGGTGTGGAGCGCGCCCGCTCGAAGATCGAGTACTCGTCGCTGGCGACTGCCTTCTGCCCGACGGAGTTCACGGTCGGTGAACTGCGCCGGGTGTACGAGGCGGTGTGGGGCGTGGCGCTCGACCCCCGGAACTTCCACCGCAAGGTGACCGGCACGCCGGGTTTCCTCGTCCCCACGGGCGGTACGACGACCCGCCAGGGTGGCCGCCCGGCCCAGCTGTTCCGCGCGGGCGGCGCCACGCTGCTCAACCCGCCGATGCTCCGCCCCGAGGTCTGAGGCCACTCCTGGCGCGGTGCCGGACGGAACCGTGGCGGGACGGTGCGGCCTCGACCGCAATCGTGGCGGGACGGGTGCGGCCTCGGCATCCGGGCCGAGACGGGGCCCGCCCCGAGACCTGTGCGGAGACCTGAGGCAGCCACCCCGGGATTCGCCGTCAGGCCGAGTGGTGGGACGGGCACGGGGCATGCCTTCAGCGCACCCAAGATGACCGAAAAACCGTACATATCGCGCTATCTTGCTTCGGGTGATCCAGGCCATCGGACTGACCAGCAGCGCCCGCAAGGAGCTTCCCCCCGCCGTCGACGACGTCTCCTTCGAGGTGCCCTCGGGCCGCGTCACAGCGCTGCTCGGAGCCCCCGGCGCGGGCAAGACGACGGCGCTCAGGCTCATGCTCGAACTCCAACAGGGCCGCGGAATCACCTACTTCAGAGGCCGCCCGCTTCATCGCATCGCCCATCCGTCGCGCGAGGTCGGCGTGCTCCTCGGAGAGGTCCCCGGCCACCCGGCGCGCACGGTCCGCGGTCAACTCCGCATGCTGTGCGCCGCGACAGGCGTGCCGGCCCGGCGCGCCGACGACGTCCTCGAAGTGGTGGGCCTGGTCAGCCTGCGCGACCAACGTCTGAGCACGCTCTCGCGCGGCATGGACCGTCGCCTCGGTCTGGCCTGCGCACTGCTGTCCGACCCGCACACGCTCGTGCTCGACGACGCCGCCGACGGGCTCTCCGTCCGCGAGGGTCGCTGGCTGCACGGCATTCTGCGAGCCCACGCCGCCGGGGGCGGCACCGTGCTGTTCGCCACGGGCGACCCGAAGGAGGCCGCGCGGACCGCCGACCGTGTCGTCACGCTGGAGGAGGGCAGGCTCGTCGCCGACCAGGACGTCGCCGACTTCGCCCGCACCCGTCTCCGGCCCCGCGTAGCCGTCCGCAGCCCGCACGCCGCCCGGCTCGGCGCCCTGCTCACCAAGGAGGCCCGCACCACCCGACGCTCCGTGGAAGTCGTACGGGAGGACGGCAACCGCCTCTCCGTGTACGGCAGCACGTGCGCCGACATCGGCGAAACCGCCTACCGCCACAGCATCCTCGTACACCAACTCGCGGACGAAGTCGGTGACATGGGGCCCGTCCCGGCGCGGCACCCGGCGGGTGAGTCCAGGGAGGCCGAGCAGCCCGCGCGCACCGCGGAGGCGGAACGCGCGAACGAACTGTCTCCCCTCCCGCCGCCCATCACCGCCAGGCCGGGCTCCAGCCCCTTGCGGCCGCTGCGCTACGAACTGCGTCGCGCGGCCGGGGTCGCCACCGGGTACCTCACGGCGGTCGCCGTGCTCGTCGCCTCCGCACTGATCTCCGTGCTCCTGGCCAGAGCGGGCCACACCCCGCAGGCGCGTCTCCTCGCCGCCTGGCCGAGGGAATTTCCTCTTCCGCCCGCGGCGCTCGGCGCGGGGCTGCTCGGTGCCATCGCCTTCGGCGACGAGTTCCGTCATCCCGCCCTGGCCGCCGATCGCGGGAACGTCCCCCGACGCCTGGGACTGCTCGCCGCCAAACTCCTCGTCGCCGCCGCGACGGGGCTGCTGCTGGCCCTCCTCGCGGTGGGCGTGGACGCCGAACTGCTCTACCTCGTCTACGGAAGGGAGCTCACCGGAGTTCCCGAGGACTGGCTTTCGCTGAGCGTGAGTTGGATCGGTCTCGTGGTGGGCTGTGCCTGGGCGGGCGTGCTGGCGGCGGGGATCTTCCGGTCGACGACCGCCGGACTCGCGGCGGTACTGGCCGTACCGGTCCTCGTCGTGCCGCTCGTACAGAAGGTCCTGGAGGGACCGTCTGTACGGACCGCCGCCGGCTTCTCGACCCGGCTGCGCGAGCTCGTGCTGGTGCAGTGGCCATTCGGAGGCGAGCGCTATGTGGGTGCTGTGGCGCGAGTGATCGCCCAACCCGTCGGCGGCGCACTGATGTTGTCGATCAGCGCCCTGCTCTGCGCATACCTGCTCACCACTCTACGGAGCAGGGTCCGATGACGGCGGCCCGTGCACATGCGTTCCCTTCGTGTGCGCAACTCCACGCAGAACGCCCATTTCTTTCCGATAAGGCGTCAATTGCGACGGGGTGAGCGATCACCCTTTCGTGTGCTTTTCACCAAAGACCTCAAGGGAGTTGGAGACGGAGCCGACAAAGGATCCGTGAGTACCCTTGCGCACACCATGATGACCGCCGCCCGTTCCGCAGACTCCGGCCTCGCCGGCCCGGGCGAACTCGACCGCTACCCCTACGGGGAGGTCCCCGGTGCAGACCGCGTCAGCGCCTCCGTGTGGGACAGCACGGACCCGGAGCTGGGCCGCATGGGCCGGCGTGCCGCCGGCAGCCGCGGCCGCGGCCTGCATGGCCAACTGGTCCAGCAGCTGGGGCAGATGATCGTCTCCGGCGACCTGGGCGCGGACCGCCCGCTGGTGCCCGAGGAGATCGGCCAGCGATTCGAGGTCTCCCGTACCGTCGTCCGTGAGTCGCTCCGCGTCCTTGAGGCGAAGGGCCTCGTCAGCGCCCGCCCCAATGTCGGCACGCGCGTGCGCCCGGTCAGTGACTGGAACCTCCTTGACCCGGACATCATCGAGTGGCGGGCTTTCGGGCCGCAGCGGGACGACCAGCGCCGCGAGCTGAGCGAGCTGCGCTGGACGATCGAGCCGCTCGCCGCCCGCCTCGCCGCCGGACACGGCCGGGAGGAGGTTCAGCAGCGGCTCGCCGACATGGTCGAGATCATGGGCCACTCCATGGCGCAGGGTGACGCGCTGACCTTCTCGCGCGCCGACGCGGAGTTCCACTCCCTGCTCATCCAGGTCGCCGGCAACCGCATGCTGGAGCACCTCTCCGGGATCGTTTCCGCCGCGCTCCAGGTGTCCGGCAACCCGGTCACGGGCTGCGACCGACCGACCGAGGCGTCCCTCGGGCACCACGCCCGCATCGTCGACGCCCTCGCCGCGGGCGACGGATCGGGCGCCGAGACGGCCATGCGCCAACTGCTCACGGTCCACCCCGAGGTGGAGCGCGTCGTGCCCGCGCCGCGCGAGCACTGACCGCGCACAGAGGACGGCGCGGTCGGTGGCGGGTGCCCCGTGTGGCGTCGCTTGGCCGACGAACCATCTGCCGCCGGACCCCCTGGATGCTTCTGGAATCCGGCGGGGTCCGGTGGTGTGATGGGGTACTGAGGTCATCGGCTGACCACCTCTGACCGCATCTGGGAGCTTTTGCGCACTTACGGGGTGTGACTCGGGCCACGCAGATTGGGCGTAACGCTCCACGGGGCAGCGCGATGACCTAAGAGGTGACAGCCGAGTAGGGAATACAGACGCCGTTCTGGGCGCTGTGACTCTTCCCGGCCCTCGCCCGCGCCGTCGGCCCATCCCCAAGTCGGCGGTCGTCGGCTCCTGTCCGTACCGGACGGGGCCGGAAGCCGTTTTCCAACGTTCCGAGAGGTTGTTCGTGTCGGCCAGCACATCCCGTACGCTCCCGCCGGAGATCGCCGAGTCCGTCTCTGTCATGGCGCTCATCGAGCGGGGAAAGGCTGAGGGGCAGATCGCCGGCGATGACGTGCGTCGGGCCTTCGAAGCTGACCAGATTCCGGCCACTCAGTGGAAGAACGTACTGCGCAGCCTCAACCAGATCCTCGAGGAAGAGGGTGTGACGCTGATGGTCAGTGCCGCGGAGCCCAAGCGCACCCGAAAGAGCGTCGCAGCGAAGAGTCCGGCCAAGCGCACCGCCACCAAGACCGTCGCGGCGAAGACGGCGACGGCCAAGAAGGCCACCGCCACCGCCGCTCCGGCGATGCCTGCCGCAGACGCTCCCGCCGAGGACGCAGCCGAGAAGAAGGTCGCTGCCAAGAAGGCGACGGCCAAGAAGGCCGTAGCGAAGAAGACCGTCGCGAAGAAGGCGACGGCGAAGAAGACCACTGCCAAGAAGGACGACGCCGAGGTCGTCGACGACGAGGCGGCCGAGGAGACCCCGGGCGCGGCCAAGACCGGCGACGAGCCCGCCGAGGACGGCGCCCAGGGCTTCGTCCTGTCCGACGAGGACGAGGACGACGCGCCCGCGCAGCAGGTCGCCGCGGCCGGTGCCACGGCCGACCCCGTCAAGGACTACCTCAAGCAGATCGGCAAGGTCCCGCTGCTCAACGCCGAGCAGGAGGTCGAGCTCGCCAAGCGCATCGAGGCCGGTCTGTTCGCCGAGGACAAGCTGGCCAACGCCGACAAGCTCGCCCCGAAGCTCAAGCGCGAGCTGGAGATCATCGCCGAGGACGGCCGCCGCGCCAAGAACCACCTCCTGGAGGCCAACCTCCGTCTGGTGGTCTCCCTGGCCAAGCGTTACACCGGTCGCGGCATGCTCTTCCTGGACCTCATCCAGGAGGGCAACCTCGGTCTGATCCGCGCGGTGGAGAAGTTCGACTACACCAAGGGCTACAAGTTCTCGACGTACGCCACGTGGTGGATCCGTCAGGCGATCACCCGCGCCATGGCCGACCAGGCCCGCACCATCCGTATCCCGGTGCACATGGTCGAGGTCATCAACAAGCTCGCGCGCGTGCAGCGTCAGATGCTCCAGGACCTGGGCCGTGAGCCCACCCCGGAGGAGCTGGCCAAGGAACTCGACATGACCCCGGAGAAGGTCATCGAGGTCCAGAAGTACGGCCGTGAGCCGATCTCCCTCCACACCCCCCTGGGTGAGGACGGCGACAGCGAGTTCGGTGACCTCATCGAGGACTCCGAGGCGGTCGTCCCGGCTGACGCGGTCAGCTTCACGCTCCTCCAGGAGCAGCTGCACTCGGTCCTGGACACCCTGTCCGAGCGTGAGGCGGGCGTCGTCTCGATGCGCTTCGGTCTCACCGACGGTCAGCCGAAGACCCTCGACGAGATCGGCAAGGTGTACGGCGTGACGCGCGAGCGCATCCGCCAGATCGAGTCCAAGACGATGTCGAAGCTGCGTCACCCGTCGCGCTCGCAGGTACTGCGCGACTACCTCGACTAGGTCTCGGCCGTACGTCACCGAGGGCCCGGTTTCCCGCTGAGGGAGCCGGGCCCTCGGTCTGCGCGGAGTGCGGAGTGCCGCCATCTGGATCACGCTGGGTGTCTCATGACAACCCCAGAGTGAGGAGCGCGCATGCCTCGTCCCTTTGCCCGAGCGCTGGCCGTCGCGGCCACAGCGGCCGTCATACCGTTGGCCTGTCCGGCCCCCGCGACGGCCGATGTCATCATCGGCGGCTACCCGGTCGAGATCTCCGAGAGCCCCTGGACGGTCGCCGTGTCCAGCCGTGACCGGTTCGGGGGTACGCGTGCCGGACAGTTCTGCGGGGGTGTGGTGATCAGCCGCTCGACGGTGCTGACCGCGGCCCACTGTCTGAGCAAGGAGGTGCTGGGCGCACCCCCACGGCAGGTTCGCGATCTGAAGGTGATCGCGGGCCGCGGGGATCTGCTGTCCGCCGAGGGCAGGGAGATCGCTGTGCGCGACACCTGGATCAACCCGCGCTACGACAGCTACACGAACGCCGGAGACTTCGCCGTACTCACTCTCGCGGAGCCCCTCGCCGCGAGCGCGGTCATCCCCATGGCGGGCACCGGGGACGCCGCGTACAAGCCCGGCCCCGGGGCCGTGGTCTACGGCTGGGGCGACACCACGGGGAGCGGCGACTACGCGACCGCTCTGCGGGCCGCGCGTGTACAGGTACTGCCCGACGCGCTCTGCGCGGAGGCGTATCCGGGGAGCGCGGACGGAACGTACGTGGCCGCTTCCATGCTGTGTGCGGGGGAGAGGGAGGGGGGCCGGGATGCCTGTCAGGGGGACAGCGGCGGGCCGCTGGTCGCCCAGGGGCGCCTGATCGGCCTCGTGTCGTGGGGGAGCGGCTGCGGGCGGGCCGGCAGCCCCGGTGTCTACACGCGGGTCTCGGAGGTCGTCAGGACCCTCGGAGCGGGCCGCTGAAGGCCCTTCTGCGGCCCTGGGGGGCGTGAGCCGTCTCACGGGCTCAGGGAGCACGAGCACGGGCGGCCGCCCCTGGGTAGGAGCGGCCGCCCGGTCACCGGCCTGTGCCGGAGATGGCTCGTCGTCTGCGCGAAGTGTCAGTGCTCTTCGTCGTTGGCGCTTGCCGGGGCGGCAGTCAACCGCTCCGTCTCGTCCTGTATCTCAGCGGCGATCTTCTTGAGTTCCGGCTCGAACTTGCGCCCATGGTGGGCACAGAAGAGCAGCTCACCACCGCTGAGGAGGACGACGCGCAGATATGCCTGGGCGCCGCAACGGTCGCAGCGGTCAGCGGCCGTCAGCGGGCTCGCGGGGGTCAGAACAGTAGTCACGTCGCCTCTTCTCTAGCTCGACGAGCTGTCGTACCAGGGTCAACATCCAACCAGGCCGAAAACGTTCCCGCTCGTGGCTCTTCCTCGAAAAAAATCTTTCCGAGTCGGCTGTCTGCTGCCGGTTGGCGGCGAATGAGCCGTATTGCGTGTCTTCGTGTCTTACGGGTTCGCGCTCTGTCAGGTTCAGTCCTCCCGGCTGGCTTGCCGGTTGTTCTTGAGGACGTGCCCGGAGCCTAAATGGTTCATGCCTGGAAGGGAACGTGATATGTACTTCACTCCAACGAGGGATCGAACAAGCATGCGACGCTGGTCTAGTCTGAGTTTCGGACGAGGGTGGCGTTACAACGGCTCTACCAGGCCTCGGTACCCTCGGAGCGGCGACCGAAGCCGGGCCCTTACCCAAAAGGGCCACACCTGAAATTCAGCGAGGAGCGAACCGCGTGACCGCCGAGACGTCCGTGCCGTCCACAGCGCTGCTGACCGGAGCAGACCGGGACGGTTCCAACTACACCGCGCGGCACCTGCTCGTCCTCGAGGGACTCGAGGCCGTGCGGAAGCGCCCGGGCATGTACATCGGGTCGACCGACAGCCGCGGTCTGATGCACTGCCTGTGGGAGATCATCGACAACTCCGTGGACGAGGCCCTCGGAGGCTACTGCGACCACATCGACGTGACCCTTCACGACGACGGCTCGGTCGAGGTGCGCGACAACGGCCGGGGCATCCCGGTCGACGTCGAGCCCAAGACCGGTATGTCCGGCGTCGAGGTCGTGATGACCAAGCTGCACGCCGGAGGAAAGTTCGGCGGCGGCTCGTACGCGGCCTCCGGCGGCCTGCACGGCGTGGGCGCCTCCGTGGTGAACGCGCTCTCGGCCCGCCTGGACGTCCAGGTGGACCGCGGAGGCCACACCCACGAGGTGAGCTTCCGCCGCGGTACCCCCGGAGCGTTCAAGGGGGACGGGGCAGACGCTGCCTTCGACGCGTCGGCCGGGCTGCGCAAGCTCAAGAGGATCCCCAAGACCCGCACCGGCACGCGCGTGCGCTACTGGGCCGACCGGCAGATCTTCCTCAAGGACGCGAAGCTCTCCCTGGAGCACCTGCACCAGCGCGCCCGGCAGACCGCTTTCCTGGTGCCCGGCCTGACCATCGTCGTCCGCGACGAGTTCGGGCTCGGCGAGGGCGGCAGCAAGGGTGAGGAGTCCTTCCGCTTCGACGGGGGCATCAGCGAGTTCTGCGAGTACCTGGCAACCGACAAGCCCGTCTGCGACGTCCTCCGATTCTCCGGGCAGGGCACCTTCAAGGAGACGGTCCCGGTCCTGGACGACCACGGGCAGATGACGCCCACCGAGGTCACCCGGGAACTGGGCGTCGACGTGGCGATGCGCTGGGGCACGGGCTACGACACGACCCTGAAGTCGTTCGTGAACATCATCGCCACGCCCAAGGGCGGCACCCATGTCGCGGGCTTCGAGCAGGCCGTCGCGAAGACGATGAACGAGGTGCTGCGCACCAAGAAGCTGCTGCGCGTCGCCGAGGACGACATCGTCAAGGACGACGCCCTGGAAGGCCTCACGGCCGTCGTCACCGTCCGCCTCGCGGAACCGCAGTTCGAGGGCCAGACCAAGGAGGTCCTCGGCACGTCGGCGGCTCGCCGGATCGTGACGAACGTGGTCTCCAAGGAGCTCAAGGACTTCCTGACCTCCACGAAGCGGGATGCCGCCGCGCAGGCCCGGGTCGTCATGGAGAAGGCCGTCTCCGCCGCCCGTACGCGCATCGCGGCCCGGCAGCACAAGGACGCGCAGCGCAGGAAGACGGCCCTGGAGTCCTCCTCGCTGCCGGCCAAGCTCGCCGACTGCCGCAGCGACGACGTGGACCGCAGCGAGCTGTTCATCGTCGAGGGAGACTCCGCGCTCGGCACCGCCAAGCTCGCCCGGAACTCCGAGTTCCAGGCGTTGCTGCCGATCCGCGGAAAGATCCTGAACGTCCAGAAGGCGTCCGTCACGGACATGCTGAAGAACGCCGAGTGCGGCGCGATCATCCAGGTCATAGGAGCCGGGTCGGGCCGGACCTTCGACATCGACGCGGCGCGCTACGGGAAGATCATTCTCCTCGTCGACGCCGATGTCGACGGCGCACACATCCGCATCCTGCTGCTGACGCTCTTCCAGCGCTACATGCGGCCGATGGTCGAGGCGGGTCGGGTCTTCGCGGCGGTGCCGCCGTTGCACCGCATCGAGCTCAGCCAGCCCAAGAAGGGCCAGGACAAGTACATCTACACGTACTCGGACCGCGAGCTGCGAGAGACCGTGCTGGAGCTCCAGCGCAAGAACGTGCGGTACAAGGACTCGATCCAGCGCTACAAGGGCCTCGGCGAGATGGACGCCGACCAGCTGGCCGAGACGACCATGGACCCGCGCTTCCGAACGCTGCGCAGGATCAACATCTCCGACCTGGAGGCCTCTGAGCAGGTGTTCGACCTGCTGATGGGCAACGACGTCGCCCCGCGCAAGGAGTTCATCTCCAGCTCCGCGGCGACGCTGGACCGCTCGCGCATCGACGCGTAGACGGTCGAGTGAGTCCGTCGGGACCGCGAGAGGTTCCGACGGGCTTCGGGCCGGGAGGCGCGCCGGGAGACATCTGTGAGGGTGTCTCCACCCGCAGGTGGAGACGGGGCGCCTGAAGGGTCCACCCATGATCCACCCTGGCTCCGATCTGCCGACCTGCCCGTTTCCGTAGCGTCGAAGGCGTCGGCAGCGCCCGCTGCCGGCACCCGCCCTTCCCCGCACACGGAGGCCGCGATGTCCGGGCTTGTCGATGCCTTGGTGATCCTCGCCGTTGTCGTCCTGGTGATCGCCCGCCAGTTCCGCACCCGTCGGACAGCGACGGACAGGAGCTGGTGGGTCGTGCCCGCGGTCCTGGTCTTCCTGGCCCTGCGCGAACCGGGGCTGCTCGACCCCGACCACCGGACGCTGTCGGTCCTCCTGCTCGGCGCCGAACTCCTCATAGGCCTGGCCACCGGCGCCGGCTGGGCTTGGACCACCCGGATCTGGAGAGCACCGGACGGCACGGTGTGGAGCAGGAGCAGCAAGGCCAGCGGCTTCGTCTGGATCATCGGGATAGCCCTGCGGGCGGGCTTGTTCGGCCTCGGCGCCGCCCTCGGCCTGCGTCAGGACAGCTCCGCCCTGCTTCTCGCGCTCGCGGTGACGCTGCTGGTGCGCTCCGGGATCATGGTCCGGCGGGCACAGACACTGCCCCCGGCGAGCGGGCACAGCGCGGCGTACGGTGACGGCGTGCCCCAGCCCTCGCGGAAGGAGCGTGTATGACGGAGAACGTCTGGATGCTCTGGCCCTCCCGCGAGGCGCTCTCCCGAATGGGAGTGCACGGGGCGCGGCGTGCTCTCGCCGGGGCCGGGCGCACCTTCGCCGTCGGCATCCTCCTGGCGACGACCTTCATGGACAGCGACCTGCACGGCTGGGGTGTCGCAGCGGCTGTTCTGGGAGTCCTTGTCGGTGGACTCGGGGTCTGGGGCTTCTGGAGGGTCACGCTCGAGCATCGACTGCTGCCCTCCTTGGGGTTGCTCGTGCTGCTCTTCTCCATCGCGACGGTGGCGGAGGGCGCGGGGTTGCGTGTTCCCGCCCTCGTCGTGTGGTGCGTCTGCGCCGTCAGCGCCATGGAACGACTGCCACTCGCCGCGGCACTGCCCGCGAGCGCCGTGGCTCTGGGTACGTACGCGGCAGTGAACAACGACGCCTGGCTGACGACCCTGGCCACGACCGCGGGGCTTGCTCTGGCCGGATACGTGCTGCGGCTGGACGCGGAGGCCCGGGGCAGCGCCCAGCGGCTTCTCGTCCAGGAGCGGGCCGCACGGTCGGCCGAGGCGGAGTCGGCGGCGCTCGCGGAGCGGGCCCGGATCGCACGGGAGATCCACGACGTGCTGGCGCACAGCCTCTCGGCGCAACTCGTGCACCTGGAGGCGGCACGGTTGTTGATCGAGAGGGGAGCGGAGCGGGACCAGATCCTCGATCGGGTCGTGGCGGCACGGGGAATGGCCCGCGAAGGCCTCGCCGAGACCCGGCAGGCACTCTCCGCCCTGCGCGGAGAGCTGTCCCCGCTGGAGGAGTTCCTGAGCGAGCTGGTCGCCGACACCGCCGGCGCCGATGTCACCGTCACGGGTGAACGGCGGCTGTTGCCGGCCGAGGCGTCGCAGGCGGTGCGCAGGGTCGCCCAGGAAGCACTGACGAACGTCCGGAAGCACGCGCCAGGCGCCAAGGTCCTCATACGCCTGGACTACGGCGAGCGCGAAGTGATGTTGAACGTAAGGGATTCGGGAGCACCGCCGGGTGAATTCACGCACTCGGGTGCCGGATACGGTCTGCTCGGAATGCGGGAGCGGGCCGAGCTGCTGGGTGGCTCGCTGGAGGCCGGGCCGTACGAGGAGGGATTCATGGTGACGCTGAAGGTGCCTGTATGACGGAGGAAGGGGGCATGGCACCGGCCCGTGTCGTCGTGGCGGACGATCAGACCGTGGTGCGCGAGGGCATCGTCATGCTGCTCGGGCTGCTGTCGGGGATCGAGGTCGTCGGGGCCGCCGCCGACGGGCACGAGGCCGTGCGCCTGGTGGCCGAGCTCGACCCGGACGTCGTGCTGATGGACCTGCGCATGCCCCGCTGCGACGGGGTGGAGGCGACCAGACGCATCCGGGCCGAACACCCCAGGACGCAGGTCGTCGTGCTCACCACGTACGCGGACGACGCCTCGCTGTTTCCCGCGCTCAGGGCCGGGGCCAGGGGCTATCTCACCAAGGACGCGGGTGGTGACGAGATCGTCCGGGCCGTGCGGAGCGTGCTGTCCGGGGACGCCGGACTTTCGCCGAGCATTCAACGGCGCCTGCTGGAGCGGCTGTCCGAGCCGGAGTCGGCCGTTCCCGCGGAGGGCGCCGAGACACCGGACGGGCTCACCGCGCGGGAGACGGAGGTGCTCGTGCTGATCGCCGACGGTCTGACCAACCAGGAGATCGCCCGCAAGCTCCATGTCTCGACGGCCACCGTGAAGACCCACATCAACAACCTGTTCGCCAAGACGGGGCTCAAGGACCGTGCGCAGGCGGTCCGTTACGCCTTCGGGAAGGGACTTGTGCGGCCACCAGGGGGGTGAGTCACCTGATGGGGTGAAGAGCGCGGAGAGAAGAGTCTGGGATCTTCCCGATCTGTCCATCCTTGGGCACGCGGCCGAAACGGGCAGCGGACAAGGAGAGTTCGGTGGAGAAGCACGACGGTCCCGACTCCGGAAAGGTCCGGTTCGACGACCCCTGGTACGACGCGCTCGCCTCAGGCTGGGGCGAGTTGGACAGTACGGGTGCGCCCGCTCCCGCCGTGCCTCCCGCGCGCGGGGAGCAGGAGGACCGGATCGCCCGTGCGGCCGACGTCTATCTGGAGGTGCAGCGCAGCGCGGCCTTCCAGGAGGTGCGCAGCCGGTACCGGAGGTTCGTGGTCCCGGCCGTCGCCGTCTTCTTCACCTGGTACGTGGGCTACGTGGTGACGGCGACGACGGCTCCGGATCTCATGGCGCAGCCCGTCGCCGGAGCGGTGAACGTGGCGATGCTCGCGGGGCTGGGGCAGTTCCTCACGACGTTCCTGTTCACCTGGGCGTACGCACGGCACGCCCGGCTGCGCAGAGACCGGGCCGCGCTCGATCTGCGCTGGGACACACAGGAGCTGACGCGAAGCGTCGCGGGTGGTGACCGGTGACCGGGAACCATCAGACGCTGGCGCTGCTGCTGTTCAGCGTGTTCGTCGCGGTCACCCTGGGGATCACGACCTGGGTGAGCCGTCACCGGCATGGTTCGGCGGAGGAGTTCTACGCGGGCGGGCGGCTGTTCTCGCCCATGGAGAATGGTTTTGCCATCGCGGGCGACTACATGTCCGCCGCCTCCTTCCTCGGTATCTCGGGGCTGATCGCGCTCTTCGGCTATGACGGGCTTCTGTACTCGGTCGGCTTTCTCGTCGCCTGGCTCGTCGTGCTGTTCCTCGTCGCCGAACTGGTGCGCAACTGCGGGCGGTTCACGCTCGCGGACGTCGTCGCGGCCCGTATGAGCGAGCGACCGGTGAGGATCGCGGCGGGCACCTCCTCGGTGACCGTGTCCGTTCTGTACCTGGTGGCGCAGATGGTGGGCGCGGGCAGCCTGGTCGCGCTGCTGCTGGGCGGCACGAGCGAGGCGGCGCAGGCCTGGACGGTCATCGGCGTCGGGGCACTGATGGTCATCTATGTGTCGATGGGAGGGATGCGGGCCACCACGTGGATCCAGATCGTCAAGGCGGTCCTGCTGATGGGCGGGGCGATCGCGCTGACCGTGCTCGTCCTGGTGCGGTTCCACGGGGACTTCGACCAGTTGCTGCGTACGGCGGCGGATCGGAGTGGGCACGGGAAGTCGTTCCTCGCGCCGGGGCTGAGGTACGGCGGGGACTGGACCGCGCGCCTGGACTTCATCAGCCTGGGACTCGCGCTCGTGCTGGGCACGGCGGGGCTGCCGCACATCCTGTCGCGCTTCTACACCGTGCCGACCGCGCGTGCCGCGCGGCGATCGGTGGTCTGGGCGATCGGTCTGATCGGCGGGTTCTACCTGATGACGATCGTGCTGGGGTTCGGGGCGGCGGCGATCGTCGGTCCCGACGCCGTACGCGGGTCGAACGCGGCCGGGAACACGGCGGTCCCGTTGCTGGCGCTCGATCTGGGCGGCGGGGCCGGTTCCACCGGAGGAACGGTTCTGTTCGCGATCGTCGCCGCGATCGCCTTCGCCACGATCCTCGCGGTGGTCGCCGGAATCACGCTCGCCTCCTCGGCGTCCGTGGCCCACGACCTGTACGCGTCGCTGCGACGGCGGCGGGCGAAGCCGCGCAGCGAGGTGGCCGTGGCGCGGACCGCCGCGGTCGGTATCGGTGTCGTCGCCATCGCGCTGGGCCTGCTCGCGCGTGACCTCAATGTGGCCTTCCTGGTGGGGCTGGCCTTCGCCGTCGCCGCGTCGGCGAACCTGCCGGTGCTGCTGTACTCGCTGTTCTGGCGGAACTTCACGACGCGCGGCGCGGTGTGGTCCGTGTACGGGGGTCTGGTGCCCGCCCTGGTGCTCGTCGTGCTGTCTCCGGTGGTGACGGGCAGCCCCGCGTCACTGTTCCCGGGAGTCGACCTCCAGTACTTCCCGCTGGAGAACCCCGGCCTGGTGTCGATCCCGCTCGGCTTCCTGGCGGGCTGGCTCGGCACGGTCACCTCGGCGGAGCCGCCGGACGAGGCCAAGCACGCCGAAACCGAGGTACGGGCGCTTACGGGGGCGGGAGCGGTCTGACCGGCAGGCGGGAGAGGCGGTCCGGTCCGGCGGGACAGCCTCCCGTGAGGCCCGTGAGGTCCGCGAGGTCCACGGCGGCGGCCCGGCTCCCAGGGCTCACCGGCTCAAGGCGCGACCCATGCATAGCGGTGTTCCGGGCGCCCCGTGTCCCCGTACTTGAGTGAGAGCCGGAGGCGGCCCGCCTGTTCCAGGTGGCGGAGGTAGCGCTGGGCGGTGGAGCGGCTGAGGCCTGTTTCGGCGGCGACCTCGTGGGCCGAGAGGGGGTGGTCGGCCTGGTGGAGGACGGTGCAGATCAGATCCGTGGTCGGCTCCGAGTGACCGGTGGGCAGACCCGGCGCGGACGGGACGGGCGTCGTGCGCAGGGCGCCGAACATACGGTCGACCTGTTCCTGCCCTGCCATGCCCTGGTCGCTGACCCTGTCGACGGTGCGGCGCATCGCGGCGTACGACTCGAGCCGCGTTCGCAGCGCTGCGAACGTGAACGGCTTGACCAGGTAGTGCAGGGCTCCCAGACGCATCGCGGCCCGCACGGTCTCCACGTCGCCGGCTGCGGTGATCATGATGACATCCGCGCCCATGCCCAGTTCCCGCATCTGCTGGACCAGTTCGAGACCCGTTCGGTCGGGTAGATAGTGGTCGAGCAGGATCAGGTCGACGGGCTCCCGGTCCGCCGCGTCCAGGGCCTGGGCGGCGCTGTGCGCACGGGCGGCCACCCGGAAGCCGGGAACCTTCCCCACGAACTTGGCGTTGATTTCGGCGACACGGAAGTCGTCGTCCACGACCAGGACGTCAATCATCGGGCCTCTCTCCCCGAGCCGGGCGAGCGGTGAGCCCGTGCTGTCGGCTCCAGTGTTGTGGAGTGAGCAGAAAGAGCACAACACCCTTCTGTAATCAGAAGAACGCCTTGCGCACACAAGACTGATGCCGTGGCGCGGGCCACCACTACGGTCGCGGGGCATGAGCGCAGACACCGGCCCCGCCATCGCACCGCGAGGCGTGCGCAAGGTCTTCACAACCCCGCCGGGGGAACTGCACACGGCTGGCGGCGGAGTCGGTCCGACCGTGGGACGCTGCGAGTTCACGGCCGTCGTGGCCCTCACGGGCCGAGGCGGGTCAACCACATCGACCCTCGTCAGCGGTCTCGAAGAACTTATGGAGTGCGAACCCGTGGTGCCGGACGAACCGCTCGAACTGTGGGAGGGCACGCGCGACTCGGTCGTCCTCGGTGCCCGCGCGCGCAAGGAGTCCATCGCCCACGCGGACGAAGGCGTCGCGTTGACGGCAGGCCCCGCCACCGGGGAGACCGAGGGCGCCAAGACGGCCCGTACGGTCTCCTATGCGCGGGCCGCACGCGGAAGCAGGGCCGTTGTCGCCGTCCCCCGCCTGCTGCCCCTGGCAGTCGGCGCGCGGTCCCGGGGCGCGGGCGGCCGCCGGGTGAGGCTCCAGGAGGGGCTGCCCACGTTCGCCGATCGCCGTACCTCCCCGTGGACGCCGTTGTAGACCGAGAGCCGAACTCCCTTCTCGGGGCAGGCGCAGGCCCAAATGCCCCTCCTAGGACCCTGCTTTGTCGATCGCCTCCCCTGGGGGCGCATTTCGCAGACAGCCCTCTACGGGACACCGGTCTTCCTTCGGCAACGGTCTCTCGGCGGAGTGGCCGGTTCCCCGTCACCGGACGCTCCGAGGCACCTGATTTCCCGCACCGCCTTCTTCACAAGGACGTGAACGAACATGCCCAAGACCCTCAGACATGGGTCGCTGGCAGCCGCCGGCCTGCTTGTCCTCTCCTCGCTCACCGCCTGCGCCAATGACGTGGCCGGATCGGCGGCCGCCGACGAGGCGGGCGGCAAGGGGGAGAAAGTCAAGATCATGGTGGGCGGCCTGGACAAGGTCATCTACCTGCCCGCGATGCTCACCCAGCGGCTCGGCTACTTCGATGACGAGGGCCTCGACGTGGAGCTGCTGGGCGAGCACGCCGGTGTGGAGGCCGAGACCGCGCTCGTCTCCGGGGAGGTACAAGGGGCCGTCGGCTTCTACGACCACACCCTCGATCTGCAGGTCAAGGGCGAGGAAGTCCAGTCGGTGGTGCAGTTCTCGCACGCGCCCGGTGAGGTCCAGGTCGTCTCCGACAAGGCGGCGACCGAGATCAGTTCGCCCGAGGACTTCAAGGGCAAGAGGCTCGGCGTCACCGGCATCGGCTCCTCGACCGACTTCCTCACCAAGTATCTCGCCGTCAAGAACGGTGTGCCCGTCAGCGAGTTCAAGACCGTCGCGGTCGGCGCGGGAGAGAGCTTCATCTCCGCGCTGGAGAAGGGTTCCATCGACGGCGGCATGACGACGGATCCGACCGTCGCCACGATCCTGGCGGAGAACAGCGGCAAGGTGCTCCTCGACATGCGCACCCCGGAGGGTTCCGACGAGGCGCTCGGCGGCGCGTATCCGTCGTCCAGCCTCTACATGCAGACGGATTGGGTGAACGACAACAAGGAGACGGTCCAGAAGCTGGCCAACGCCTTCGTGAAGACCCTCAAGTGGATGGCCGGGCACAGTGCCAGCGAGATCGCCGACGAGATGCCGGACGACTACTCGAAGGGCAACGGGACGCTCTACGCCAGCGCGATCCAGAGCACCATGCCGATGTTCACCCAGGACGGTGTGATGCCCGAGGACGGTCCCAAGACCGTCGAGAAGGTCCTCAAGGCGTTCAATCCCGACATCAAGAACGCCGACGTGGATCTGAGCAAGACGTACACCACGGAATTCGTGGACAAGGTCGTGGACTGAACCTCCAGCGCCGCGGTCTCCCCGACCGCGGGCCGAACTCCTGTGCACGGCTGAACTCCCCTGACAGCCGTACGCAGGCGGGTACGGTCGCTTCCCCCGTACCGCGGCCGTGTCCTCAGGCGCGGGTCGCCCAGACGTAACGGTGCTCCGGGCGGCCCGCGTCTCCGTATTTCAGGGTCAGCGTGGCCCGTCCCGTGCGCTCCAGGAGCTTCAGATAGCGCTGGGCGGTCTGGCGGCTCAGTCCGGTCCGGTCGGCGATCTCCTGGGCCGACAGAGGGCCTTCCGCGGTCATCAGAGCCCGGCGTACGGCCTCCGCGGTGGTGGGGGAGTGCCCTTTGGGCAAGCCGGGCTCCGAGCCGGCGGACAGGGCGCCGAAGATCCGGTCGACCTCGGCCTGTTCGGCCTCGCCGCCACCGTCGAGGGTGCGGCGCAGGTCCGCGTACGCCTCCAGCTTGGCGCGCAGTCCGGCGAAGGCGAACGGTTTCACCAGGTACTGGAGCGCGCCCTGTCGCATCGCCGCCTGGACCGTGGAGACGTCACGGGCCGCGGTCACCATGATCACGTCGGCCTGGTGGCCGCGTCTGCGCATCTCCTGGACGACCGCGAGACCCGTCTCGTCCGGCAGATAGTGGTCGAGAAGTACGAGGTCCAGCCGGGGCAGAGCCTCCAGCTGCCGCAGCGCCTCCGCCGCGGAGTGCGCCTCGCCCGCGACATGGAAGCCCGCGACCTTCTCCACGTAGGCGGCGTTGACCCGGGCGACCCGGATGTCGTCGTCCACGACCAGTACCTCGATCATCGGGACTCCTCGTTGACGGTCGTGGCGGCGCTCTCCAGCATGAGGCCGGGCGCAGGCTCAGGTGCGAGTCCGGGCTCCGCCAGTGCCTCCGGCAGCACGATGGTGAACTCGGCGCCTCCGCCGTCCGCCTCCGAGACCCGGGCGCTGCCACCTTGCCGCTCGGCGAGCCTGCGCACCAGGGAGAGGCCGATCCCGCGCTTTCGGTGCGCCGGGGGCTTCTTCGTGGACCACCCGTCCGTGAAGATCAACTCCCGCTGTTCGGCAGGAATTCCAGGACCCGTGTCCCGCACCCTCAGGACGGCCGTTCGCCCTTCCGCGCGCAATTCGACCTCCACGCGCGCGTGGAGGGTGCCCGCGGCGGCGTCGAGTGCGTTGTCGACGAGGTTCCCGACGATCGTGACCAGTCCCCTCGGGTCGATCAACCGGTCGGGGAACAGCGTCGTGTCCGAGATCCACAGGGCCACTCCGCGCTCCGCCGCGACAGTGGCCTTGCCCACCAGGAGGGCGGCGAGCAACGGATCATGGATCTTCTCCGTGACCTGTTCAGCGGTCGCCCTGTGGTCACCGACCACCTCGCCGACGAACTCCACGGCGTCGTCGTACATCTCCAGTTCCAGCAGTCCGAGCAGCGTGTGCATGCGGTTGGCGTGCTCGTGGTCCTGGGCGCGCAGGGCGTCGATCAGGCCGCGGGTGGAGTCGAGTTCGCGGCCCAGCTGCTCCAGTTCGGTGCGGTCGCGCAGGGTGGCCACGGCACCGCCGTCGTCGGTGGGCATGCGGTTGGCGACCAGGACACGCTGGCCGCGGACGGTGAGCAGATCGGTTCCGGTGACGGTCCCGGCCAGCACATCGGTCGTACGGCCCTCTCCGAGCGCTGCGTCGAGAGGTCGTCCGACGGCCTCGTCGCCGAGCCCGAGCAGGCGCCGGGCCTCGTCGTTGAGGAGGCGGATCCTGCCCTCGCGATCCAGCGCGACGACGCCCTCCCTGATGCCGTGCAGCATCGCCTCGCGCTCCGCCAGGAGTCCGGCGATGTCCGAGAAGGCCAGGTCACGGGTCTGTCGTTGCACCCGCCGTGAGATCAGATAGGCGGCCAGCGCGCCGACGGCCAGGGCTCCTCCGGCGTACGCGAAGAGCCCGGGGATCGCGTGGATGAGGCGGGCGCGCACGCTGTCGTACTCGATGCCGACCGAGACCGCGCCGACGATGCGGCCGTCGGTGTCGCGCAACGGCACCTTGCCGCGCGCCGAGCGGCCCAGGGTGCCGCTGTCGATCTCCATGACCTCCCGGCCGGACAGGGCGGACCTGGGATCGGTCGAGACGTGCCCGCCGATCTCGGCGGGGTTCGTGTGCGACCAGCGGGTGCCGTCGACGTTCATCACGACGACGTACTCGGCACCGCTGGCCTTGCGGATCCGCTCCGCCTCGGCCTGCACGGGCCCGTCGGCCGAGGCCGGCGTGGACTTCAGCTCCTCGGCGAGGCTCGGCTGCGCCGCCGTGGTCTGCGCGATCGCGAGAGCGCGGCGCATCGCCTGGTCGTCCAGCTGTTCGCTCAGCGGAGCGAGGAACAGCCCGGTCGCGAGGACGGCGACTCCGGCGGCGATCGCCACCTGCATCAGCAGCACCTGCGAGAACATCCGCTTCGGCATGCCCAGGCGGAGTCGTCGAGGGGGAGTGGGGCTCATGCCTACGACGGTACGGGGAGGGGCGCGCGGTGCCGTAGGGGTGTGGTGTGGATCTCGTTCGGGAGCGGGCGGTCAGTGGGCCGCGGGGTGCGCGACAGCCGTAGGGGACAGCTCACGCACCGCCATCACGTCCATGCGGGCCGGAGAGCCGAGAGCCGAGCCGCAGCTCTCGGGGCGTGGCGGCAGGGCCGCGCCCTGGGCGACCGTGACCAGCCAGTGGCGTCCGTCGGTGTGGGCGACCGTCACCTCCCAGCGCGGTGCCGAACCCTCCGTACGGACGACGCTCAGCGCGCCCGCGGCGTCCTCGTGGGCCGCCGTGCGTACGGCCAGTTCCGCGGCCTGGCCGGGACGCTCCCAGGCAGAGCTCCCGCGGCACCCTTCGGTGACGACACGGCCCTCCCGTACGCCCTGGAGGATCTCCTTGACGGCATGGGCCTCGGCTCGCCCGTACGCGTATCCGAACGGCAGTACGAGGAGGGTGGGGGAGAAACGGTGGCCCCCCAGGTGTGTGACCTCCCATATGCCGTCCACTCCCGAGGCGGCGAGTTCGGCGGCGAGGGGGCGGCCCAGAAGGGCGCAGCAGCGGTCGCGCTTGCCGTTCGTGCACACGAGCGCGAGCGGGTCGCCGGTGTGCGGGGCGCCGTCGAGAGTCGTGTCGAAGGTCCCGGGCAGGCCCTCGCCCAGCGCGGTGAAGTCAAGTTCGAGTAGTCGCTCCGGGGCAGACGTGGTGGCTTTGTGCAGCCATACGTTTCCCGGGGTGGTGTGGGCTACGTACACCTGCCGCTCGGCGACCGTGTGGCAGTCGGCGTGGCGGCCCGGGCGACGGATCAGCGCGACGCGTACGCCGGTGCCCTCCGTGGCCTGCTCCAGCGCTCGGCCGAGTGCCGGGTCCAGGTGGCTCGATGTCAGCGCTTTGGCGCCCCAGGGGCCGGGCTGTTCGACCAGCAGCCACGTCCTCGCGGTGGCGGCGGTCCCCGCGAGGGGCTCCTCCAGGTCCCGTGAGACCTTCGCGCACGTACTCACAGAGGTGAGCCTAACCTGACTTGACCGGGAGTGACTTCCGGGGCGGGTGGTGTCACTGCTCCGGAAGTGGCTGAGGGGGCCGTGGGCCTACGTAGTGTCCGCTCGGGCGCATGCGCAGCGGGGCCTCGTCGTACTCCTCCAGAACATGGGCGATCCAGCCGGCCGTACGGGCCACGGCGAAGATCGTCTCGCCCGCCGAGGCGTGCATGCCGGACGTGGCCGTGAGGACGGCGAGGGCCAGGTCGACGTTGGCGTGCAGGGGCACGTGGCGGGCCGTGGTGTCCACGATGTCGCGGGCCGCGGCCAGGGCGGGGGCGGCGCGGGGAACTTCCTCCAGGAGGCCGAACAGCACGCGCGCGCGTGGGTCCTCGCCGGGGTAGACGCGGTGACCCAGCCCCGGGACGCGGCGCCCGGCGCGCAGTTCGTCCGAGACCACCGGTGCCGCCGTGCCCCGGTCCAGCACGTCGAGCAGCATCCGGTGCGCCAGGCCGCTGGCCGCTCCGTGCAACGGGCCTTCGAGGACGCCGAGGCCCGCCGAGACGGCGGCGTACGCGTGGGCGCGGGCCGAGGCGGCGACCCGGACGGCCAGCGTCGAGGCGGCCAGGTCGTGGTCGACGAGCAGCGCGAGCGCGGTGTCCAGGGCGCGCAGGGACGCCTCATCGGCTTCGCGGCCGCTGAGCCTGGCCCACAGGCGGTGCGCGAGCGAGCTGCCGTCCCGAGGGCCGTGACTCTTGGGGGGCAGGGCGTCGACGAGCGTGGGGATCAGCGTGCGGGCAGTGCCCAGCACGGCCTGTTCGGAGAGGTCGAAGCGCAGCGGGTCGGCGGTCGCCGCGGCGATGGCCGCGACGCGGAGCCGGTCGGTCGGGCCCGTGTGCTCGGGGAGCGCGTCGACGGCACGGCGGGCGACGGCGACGGACGCCTCCGGTGCTGTGAATGTGGCACCTGGGCGCAGGACGCCGGTCCACAGCCACTCGGCGACCTCTTCGTAGGAGTGGCGCGTGGCCAGTTCGGTCGCGTCGACCCCTCGGAAGTAGTACCGGTCCTTGTCGATCAAGGTGATCCGGGTGTGTACGGAGAGCGTGCCGGCAGCCGGTGAACTCCCGGCCGGTTCACGCCTGTTGCGACGCGCGAGCGCCTCTACCTCCTTGGCGTCGAAGGTGCTGCCCCGGCCACCCGTGCTGCGTCGGCTGCTGAGCTGGCCGCGGCTCACATACGCGTACACCGTCTCGGGCTTCACACCGAGCAGTTCGGCGGCTTCCTTGGTGCTGATCCGCCGCGCTTCGTGTGCGAGGGCCTGTTCTTGATCCGTCATGAGCATCACCGTATCTGTGCAGTTGAATATTGATTCAATCAATATTGACAGGAATTGAGTCAATCATGGACAGTCGAATCAAGTCCAGGGAGGAAACATGCCGATCAACCGGGCCGAGACCGCCTCTGTCGATGTACCGCGAGGACTCGCGGGCGTCGTCGTCACCGACACCGTGCTGGGTGACGTCAGGGGGATCGAAGGGTTCTACCACTACCGCCAGTACTCGGCCGTCGACCTCGCACGGACCCGCGGCTTCGAGGACGTGTGGTATCTGCTGGTACACGGTGAACTGCCGGACGCGGCGCAGCGTTCCGCCTTTGCCGCGCGGACGGCGGAACTGCGTCGGTTGCCGGCGGAGGTGCGGGCCGTACTGCCCGCGATCGCTGCGGCAAGTGGGGGGTCGGGGGCGCTGGCCGGGATGCGGACCGCGTTGTCGCTGCTCGGTGCGGCTCGGGGGTTCCGGCCGGTGTACGACATTGACGCCGAGCAGCGACGAGCGGACGCGCTAGCCGCGTCGGCGGCCGTGCCGACGTTGCTGACGGCCCTCCACCGGCTCGGGCTGGGTCTCGAACCGATCGAGCCGCGTGACGATCTGCCCTACGCCGCGAACTACCTCTACATGCTGACGGGTTCGGAACCGGACGCGGACCGGGCGAGGGCGATCGAGCGGTATCTGATCTCGACCATTGACCATGGATTCAATGCATCAACATTCACGGCTCGGGTGATCACGTCGACAGGGGCGGACGTGGCGGCCTGTCTCGTCGGCGCGGTGGGAGCTCTCTCCGGTCCGCTCCACGGGGGCGCCCCGAGTCGGGCCCTGGACACCCTTGACGCGATCGGGACTCCCGACCGCATCGACTCCTGGATCAGGGAACGTGTCCTCGCAGGCGACCGCATCATGGGCTTCGGCCATCCCGTCTACCGCACCGAGGATCCCCGCTCGCGCATGCTCCGTGGCATCGCCCAGCAATTCGGCGGCCCCCTGGTCGAGTTCGCGGTCGAGGTCGAACGCCAGGTGGAAGCGATCCTCGCGGAGCTCAAGCCCGGCCGCGAACTCCATACGAACGTGGAGTTCTACGCGGGCGTCGTCATGGAACTCTGCGGCCTGCCACGCGAGATGTTCACTCCGACCTTCGCCGCGGCCCGCGTCGTCGGCTGGAGCGCCAACATCCTGGAGCAGGCGGAGGACCCGAAGATCATCCGACCGGCGGCGCGGTATGTGGGGCCGGGGGCGCCGGTTGCGGTGCCAGAAGTGGCCTAGTCACGGCGACGAGGGGGGTGGCTCGCGGCGAAGGTCGGCGAACGCTTGCTCGAAGAGCTGGCCCAGTTGGGCTTCCGCGCTGTTCGGTGAAAGGCGGCTTCTCGCGGACCGAGTGGAGTCCCAGTAGTGGCGGAAGGCCGGGTTTCGAAGCAGGCCATGGGCGTGAGCCAGTAGATCTGCGTCCGAGTACGACCCCCAACTGCGGGCCAGCACGAAATGACTGAAGATCAGATTTGCGAAGAGGTGTTGGCGCACTGTCGGCTCAGGTTCGTCGTGATGGGTGGTCCACACGGCAGCCAGAGCAGGATCAGTCATCGCCATCTGCGTGAGCTGCACGTGCAGGCTGCGCATGTCTGCCTCCGCGCTTCGGCGCAACTCGTTGCGGGATGCTGCCAACTCTTCCCGCTGCAGCGCCAGTTCGGTGCGCTGCAGTCGCAGCTCCAGTTGTTGGTACAGGAGCGCCGTGACCAGGAGGAGCAGAGCTATTCCCGAGAAGATCGCGCTGGCAGCACCGAAGTAGTCACCGAGGGCGCTTCGCTCCGCAGCGTTCCGCCGACTGCCGTTTGCCTGCTCGACACCGCCGATCAGCCAGCCGCTGACGACTATCGACGCAGCGCCCACGAGGCCGATCACGAGTATGGCGGTGACCAGCCATGCACAGAATCTGACCACTGCGCTCCGTGCAGCACTACCTGTCATCGTGCTCCTCCAGCGTCTACGAGATGCTTCCCCGCGCTCTGGGAGGAGAATCGGGAGGCAGGCCGTGACACGTGAAGGCCCGGCATCGTGGCGATGCCGGGCCGAAGTATCCAACCGCATGGGTGGGGTGCGAGATGGATCTCGTTCTTGACGTTCTTTGTTGCTTCTGAGTCGACTGAGGTGAAGCCGCTAGGGCCGACGACCTCAAGCGTCGGGAATGTCCGCCTTCGCGCGCACCAGGGTTTCGCGCGTGATGATCACGATCCGCTCGTAGTCTGCTCGTGCGGCGTCGGGCGGGAGCTCAGGGTCGAGTTCCTTGGTGGCCTCTCGTCCGATGACAGCGAAACTGCCATCGCTGAGCTCGAAGATGTCGGGGCACGACTGACCAGTGGCGCTTCCGCGCTCGCGTGGTGAAGCCCCGACACGTCGCACGATTTTCACGGATAAATACCAGCCTCTAGCTCGGGTAGTGGACGTTCTCCGAGCTGAAAGGGGTTCCTCGGAGCGTGTTGACTCCGAGATTGGTGGTCGTCGGAGGCGGTGTGTCTCCGAGCGCGGGGTGTCCGTCGGAGCGCCCAGAGTGGGCAGGCGATACATTATTCGGTTTCTGATGCTTGTGGGGTCCGAAACGGCGCATGAGTCGGGTGAACTTCCCCTGCTTCCCTTGACGGTAGATGGTGCTGGGATGATAAGTGCGCGTTGGGGGCACTATTGGCGCGCGGGTGTGTGTGAGCGGTGCGCGCGGGTTCCGCACGGCTGGTGAGGGTGTCGTGCGTCGACAGCTCAGGAGGATCCTTCGGGTGGCTCCCCCACGACCCACCACTCGTCGGTGTCCGAATCGGCCTGCTCCTGTATCAAGTCTTCCATCATCTGGCCCAGTTCGGCCTCTTCCGACGAGTCCGGCAGGCTCTCTCGGTGGTGCTGCGTAGCTGCCCAATACTCCTGAAATACTCTGTTCTGGCACATGATCCGGAAATGTCCGTGGAGTTCTCGCTGGGTCAGGGCGCCGATGCGGTGAAAGTACAGGGCGTTGACGTAGAGGGCATTCGCGAAGAGGTACTGCCGTTGCTTTTCGGGGGTGACGTCGCTGTCGTACGTGTTGAGGACCGCGGCGAGTGCGGGATCGTCCATGGCCTTGCAGAGCAGGTCGAAATGGAGTCTGTGCTGTTCGGTGAGGGCGGCGCGCTTGCGGTGCCGGTTCCCTGCGACCGCGACGGCGCCCGCCGCAGACGCGAGCCTCGCCCTGGCGGCGGAGAGCCGCCCCTTCCACAAACTCTGTGTGGCCATGTCAACCCCCGAATCAGGCGACCGTCCGCCGGTCGTCGGTGTGGGTCGCCAGGGGGCGGACCGGCGAGCGGTGGGCGGCGCGCTTGCCGTCTCCCAGGGTGCCGAGCGGCTCTGATCGGCAGGGAGGCGGAGAGGAGGCGCACGGAGGGAAGCGCGGGTCGCGCAACTCGGCGCCATGCCAGACGTGTGCCCCGCGAGCGCCGCTAACAATCGTTCACTTAGAGGGCTTTCCACCGGCTCGTATCCTGGATGGGCATTCGTTTCCCGTCATGAGCGCCGGTCCGTGAGCCGGTGCACGCATTGGTGAGAGAGGTCGCGCGTTGAGTCAGGCGAGCCCCCAGCAGATCCCGGTCATCGTCCTCGCCGGCTTCCTGGGCTCCGGCAAGACCACCCTGCTCAACCATCTTCTGCACCGCAGCGGAGGCAGCCGTATCGGTGCCATCGTCAATGACTTCGGTGCCATCGAGATCGACGCGATGGCCGTGGCCGGGGCGCTCGGCGACTCCACCGTCTCGCTGGGCAACGGGTGTCTGTGCTGCGCCGTGGACGCCAGTGAGCTCGACGTCTTCCTGGACCGGCTCACTCAACCCTCCGCCCGGATCGACGTCATCGTCATCGAGGCGAGCGGGCTGGCCGAGCCCCAGGAACTGGTCAAGATGCTCCTGGCCAGCGAGAACCCGCGCATTGTCTACGGCGGACTCGTGGAGGTCGTCGACGCCGCGGAGTTCGACACCACCCGCCAGAAGCATCCCGAGATCGACCGGCACCTCGCCATCGCCGATCTGGTCGTCGTCAACAAGGCGGACCGCGCGCCGGATCCCGACCGTGTGATCGCCCTCGTCCGGTCCCTCACCGACCGCGCCGCCGCCGTCGTGCCCGCCTCGTACGGGCGGATCGACCCCGAGTTCCTCTTCGACCGCAGGCCCACGGAGGAGCGCATCGGGCAGCTCTCCTTCGACGATCTGCACCGGAACGAGGAGGGCGAGTCCGACGGCCTTCCCAAGCCCCACGGCGTTCCCGAGCCCCATGGCCTCCACGACCATCACGGTCTCGACGGCCATCACGGTTCCCGCGGCCATCACGGACATCTGCATTCCGCCTACGAGTCCCTCTCCTTCACCTCCGAAGTGCCCCTCAGCCCCCGGCGGTTGATGGACTTCCTCGACAGCAGGCCCGAAGGTCTATATCGGATCAAGGGGTACGTCGACTTCGGCCCCGCCGACCCCCGGAACCGGTACTCCGTGCACGCCGTCGGCCGTTTCCTGCGCTTCTACCCGGAGCCCTGGGCCCCGGGCGAGCGCCTCAGCCAGCTCGTCCTCATCGGCTCGGGCATCGACGCCCTCGCCCTCGGCAAGGAGCTGGAGGCGTGCAAAGAGGACGCCCCACACGCCGACGAGCACAGCATGTGGGGCGTCCTCCGCTACGTACAGGAGTGGGACGAGGAGCAGGGGGCGGAGCCGGAGGCGGCGCAGGACCCGGACGGCCGGGCCCAGGGCGGCGCCGGCCTGCCGGGTGCCTACGACGTCTAGGCCGCCTCTAGACCGGGCCCGCCACCACCGAGACCGTCTTCGCCAGTGAGACGCCCGAGCCGTCCCGTCGCGGGTCCATCTCGGGCAGCTCCGCGGGCGTGCCGTCCTTCTGTGCGGCCCGGGCCGGTGCGGGACCTGCCCAGGCGAGGCTCAGGCAGTCCTCGCCCTTCAGGAACCGCTGGCAGCGCACGCCACCTGTGGCGCGGCCCTTGCGCGGGTACTGGTCGAAGGGCGTCAGCTTGGCCGTCGTCTGGACCGAGTCGTCCAGCGTGCCGCGCGAGCCCGCCACCGTGAACACCACCGCGTCAACGGCCGGGTCCACCGCCGTGAACGAGATCACCTTGGTGTTGTCCGTGAGCTTGATGCCCGTCATACCGCCCGCGGGCCGGCCCTGGGGGCGGACCTGGGAGGCCTGGTACCGCAGCAACTGGGCGTCGTCGGTGATGAAGACCAGGTCCTCCTCGCCGGTGCGCAGTTCGGCCGCGCCGACGATCCGGTCGCCGTCCTTGAGCGTGATGACCTCCAGCTCCTCCTTGTTGGAGGGATAGTCGGGCACCACGCGCTTGACGACACCCTGCTGCGTGCCGAGGGCGAGCCCCGGCGACGACTCGTCGAGCGTCGTCAGACAGACGATGTCCTCGTCGCCCTCCAGGGTCAGGAACTCCGAGACCGGCGCGCCTCCCGAGAGGTTGGGCGCCGCCGTGGTGTCGGGCAGCTGCGGGAGATCGATGACGTTGATCCGCAGCAGCCGGCCGGCGGACGTGACCGCGCCGATCTCGCCCTGTGCCGTCGCAGGGACGGCGGAGAGGATCAGGTCGTGCTTGGCGCGCTTGCCGTCGCTCTCCCCGAAGGGGTCACCGTTGGCCGTACGCGCGAGGAGCTTGGTCGACGACAGGAGCACGCGGCACGGGTCGTCGGCCACCTGGAGAGGCACGGTCGCGGCGGCGGAACCGGCGGACTCCAGCAGGACCGTACGCCGCTCGGTGCCGAACTTCTTGGCCACCGCGGCCAGTTCGGACGACACCAGCTTGCGCAGCTCGGAGTCCGACTCCAGGATGCCGGTCAGCTCGTCGATCTCGCCGTTGAGCCGGTCGCGCTCGGTCTCCAGCTCGATGCGGTCGAACTTGGTGAGCCGGCGCAGCGGCGTGTCCAGGATGTACTGCGTCTGGACGTCGCTCAGCGAGAAGTGCTCGATCAGGCGTTGCTTGGCCTGCGCGGAGTTCTCACTGGAGCGGATGAGGCGGATGACCTCGTCGATGTCGATCAGGGCCACCAGCAGGCCCTCGACCAGGTGCAGCCGGTCGCGCTTCTTGCTGCGGCGGAACTCGCTGCGGCGGCGCACGACCTCGAAGCGGTGGTCGAGGTACACCTCCAGGAGTTCCTTGAGGCCCAGCGTGAGCGGCTGGCCGTCCACCAGCGCCACGTTGTTGATGCCGAAGGACTCCTCCATCGGCGTCAGCTTGTAGAGCTGCTCCAGGACGGCCTCCGGCACGAAGCCGTTCTTGACCTCGATGACCAGGCGCAGGCCGTGCGCACGGTCGGTGAGGTCCTTGACGTCCGCGATGCCCTGCAGCTTCTTCGAGCCGACCAGGTCCTTGATCTTGGCGATCACCTTCTCCGGGCCGACGGTGAACGGCAGCTCGGTGACGACGATGCCCTTGCGGCGCGCCGTCACATTCTCCACGGACACCGTCGCGCGGATCTTGAAGGTGCCGCGGCCCGTCTCGTACGCGTCCCTGATGCCGGTGAGGCCCACGATGCGGCCGCCCGTGGGCAGGTCGGGGCCCGGGACGTGCTTCATGAGCGTCTCGAGATCGGCGCCGGGGTGGCGGATCAGGTGACGGGCGGCGGCGATGACCTCGCCGAGGTTGTGCGGCGCCATGTTCGTCGCCATGCCGACCGCGATGCCCGACGAGCCGTTGACCAGGAGGTTCGGGTAGGCGGCCGGGAGGACCGACGGTTCCTGCTCCTGGCCGTCGTAGTTCGGGGAGAAGTCGACCGTGTTCTCGTCGATCGACTCCGTCATCAGGGAGGTCGCGTCGGCCATCCGCGCCTCGGTGTACCGCATGGCGGCCGGCGGGTCGTCGTTGCCCAGCGAACCGAAGTTGCCGTGGCCGTCGACCAGGGGCAGGCGCATGGAGAAGGGCTGGGCCAGGCGGACCAGGGCGTCGTAGATCGACGCGTCGCCGTGGGGGTGGAGCTTACCCATGACCTCGCCGACGACGCGGGCGCACTTCACATAGCCGCGGTCGGGACGCAGGCCCATCTCGTTCATCTGGTAGACGATGCGGCGATGCACGGGCTTGAGGCCGTCGCGGGCGTCCGGCAGGGCTCGGGAGTAGATGACCGAGTACGCGTACTCGAGGAAGGAGCCCTGCATCTCGTCGACGACGTCGATGTCGAGGATGCGCTCCTCGAAGTCGTCCGGAGGCGGGGTCTTCGTGCTGCGGCGGGCCATCGCTGCTGCGACTCCTTCACAGTCTCTGCCGGGGCATGAACGGGTTCTGACGGGCTCCATTGTGGACCGGCCCACTGACAACGTGGACCACGACCCGTCCGTACGGGCCTCCTGGGCCGTGTCTCCGGCTGCCCCAACAGGCGTGGCGGGCCGCCTCCTCGGCCTTTTCCACAGGCCTCGGAAGCGGTGAACCCGCGTGCCCGCACAGGGCTTCGGAGGCCGTGCGGCCGCACGAGCGTACGGGCTCCCGGCGCCGCCCGCGTGCTCGCTCTCGGCGTACGCGCCGCGGGAACTTCGCCAGCTGTCCGCGCGCTTGCATACAGTGGCACGACTAGCAGGAATTCAGCAGTTTTCCGCGATCGAAGGGACGTACATGCCCATGGGTCACACGGCCACAGCTGAGGCCGGTTCCGGCGGCCTGACAGCGACCGAGCACCGCCTGGCCAACGGCCTGCGTGTGGTGCTCTCCGAGGACCACCTGACCCCGGTCGCGGCGGTGTGCCTCTGGTACGACGTCGGTTCGCGCCACGAGGTCAAGGGCCGCACCGGACTTGCCCACCTCTTCGAGCACCTGATGTTCCAGGGCTCGGGTCAGGTGAAGGGCAACGGCCACTTCGAACTGGTGCAGGGCGCGGGCGGTTCGCTCAACGGCACGACCAGTTTCGAGCGCACCAACTACTTCGAGACCATGCCCACCCACCAGCTGGAGCTCGCCCTCTGGCTGGAGGCCGACCGCATGGGCTCGCTGCTCGCCGCGCTCGACGACGAGTCCATGGAGAACCAGCGGGACGTCGTCAAGAACGAGCGCCGGCAGCGTTACGACAACGTCCCCTATGGCACCGCTTTCGAGAAGCTGACCGCCCTCGCCTACCCGGAGGGCCACCCTTACCACCACACCCCGATCGGGTCGATGGCCGACCTGGACGCGGCCACCCTGGAGGACGCTCGCGCGTTCTTCCGCACCTACTACGCGCCCAACAACGCCGTTCTGTCGATCGTCGGGGACATCGACCCGGAGCAGACACTCGCCTGGGTCGAGAAGTACTTCGGCTCGATCGCGGGCCACGACGGCAAGCCCGCCCCGCGCGACGGTTCCCTGCCCGAGACCATCGGTGAGCAGCTGCGCGAGGTCGTCGAGGAGGAGGTCCCGGCCCGCGCGCTGATGGCCGCCTACCGGCTGCCGGAGGACGGCACGCGCGCGTGCGACGCGGCGGACCTGGCCCTGACCGTGCTCGGCGGCGGCGAGTCCTCCCGGCTCTACAACCGGCTCGTACGCCGTGACCGCACCGCCGTCGCGGCCGGGTTCGGCCTGCTGCGCCTCGCGGGAGCGCCCTCCCTGGGGTGGCTCGACGTGAAGACGTCCGGTGACGTCGAGGTGCCGGTGATCGAGACCGCGGTCGACGAGGAGCTCGCCCGGTTCGCCGAGGAGGGTCCCACCGCCGAGGAAATGGAGCGCGCCCAGGCCCAGTTGGAGCGTGAGTGGCTGGACCGTCTCGGCACGGTCGCCGGCCGCGCCGACGAACTGTGCCGGTTCGCCGTGCTGTTCGGCGACCCGCAGCTCGCCCTCACCGCCGTCCAGCGGGTCCTCGAGATCACGGCCGAGGAGGTCCAGGAGGTCGCCAAGGCCCGCCTGCGCCCCGACAACCGCGCGGTGCTGGTCTACGAGCCGACCGTCGCCGAAGAGGCCGAAGAGACCGACGCCGCTGACGACACCGACGAGGAGGCGGCCAAGTGACCGAGCTCGCCACGATGGAATTCCACCCGCAGCCCCAGGCCGGCGAGGCCAGGCCCTGGGCCTTCCCGGCCCCCGAGCGCGGCGCGCTCGACAACGGCCTGACGCTGCTGCGCTGCCACCGCCCCGGCCAGCAGGTCGTCGCCGTCGAGATCCTCCTGGCGGCCCCGCTGGAGGCCGAGCCGAAGGGCCTGGACGGCATCGCCACGATCATGGCGCGTGCCTTCACCGAGGGAACCGACAAGCACTCCGCCGAGGAGTTCGCCGCCGAGCTGGAGCGCTGCGGCGCCACCCTCGACGCGCACGCCGACCACCCCGGCGTACGGATCAGCCTCGAAGTCCCCGTCTCCCGGCTCCCCAAGGCGCTCGGTCTGCTCGCCGACGCCCTCAGGGCACCCGCCTTCGAGGACAGCGAGATCGAGCGGCTGGTGCGCAACCGGCTCGACGAGATCCCGCACGAGACCGCCAACCCGGCCCGCCGCGCAGCCAAGGAGCTCTCCCGGCAGCTCTTCCCGGCGACCTCGCGCATGTCGCGGCCGCGCCAGGGCACCGAGGAGACGGTCACCGCGATCGACTCGGCGGGCGTCCGCGCCTTCTACGAGAAGCACGTACGCCCCGCCACCGCGACCGCCGTCGTGGTTGGCGACCTCACCGGCGTCGATCTCGACGCGCTGCTCGGGGACACGCTCGGCGCCTGGACCGGATCGCAGGCCGAGGCCCGCCCCATTCCGCCGGTGACCGCCGACGACACGGGCCGCGTGATCATCGTGGACCGGCCGGGAGCCGTCCAGACACAGCTGCTCATCGGCCGCGTCGGCGCCGACCGGCACGACCGCGTGTGGCCCGCCCAGGTGCTCGGCACGTACTGCCTCGGAGGCACCCTCACCTCGCGCCTGGACCGCGTCCTGCGTGAGGAAAAGGGATACACCTACGGTGTGCGGGCGTTCGGCCAGGTGCTGCGCTCCGCGCCGGACGGGACGGGCGCGGCGATGCTCGCCATCAGCGGATCCGTGGACACCCCGAACACGGGCCCGGCGCTCGACGACCTCTGGAAGGTGCTGCGCACCCTCGCGGCCGAGGGCCTCACCGACGCCGAGCGCGACATCGCCGTGCAGAACCTCGTGGGCGTGGCGCCGCTGAAGTACGAGACGGCGGCCGCCGTCGCGGGCACCCTCGCCGATCAGGTCGAGCAGTACCTGCCGGACGACTTCCAGGCGACGCTGTACCAGCAGCTCGCCGCGACCGGCACCGTGGAGGCCACCGCGGCCGCCGTGAGCGCCTTCCCGGTGGACCGCCTGGTGACCGTCCTCGTCGGTGACGCCGCGCAGATCGAGGAGCCGGTCCGGGCCCTCGGAATCGGTGAAGTCAGCGTCGTGGCAGCGGAGTAGAACGCGCAGTAGAAGGCGCAGCGGAACAGGGCCGTTCCGCGGAGAACCCAGGTGACCGAAGGGGCGCCTGGGTTCTCCTTTTGCCCGGACTTCAGCACCAGAACCGCTGGTTGTCCGTATTGGTAGGGAGGTTGCCCGTCTGCCCTGTGGCATGCGCTACAAAACCCTTGATCCGTTTGTTGATTGAAAGACGCCCCGCTTAGCGTCGGTCCGGCTGTTCGTCAGGCAGTGCGCCGCGCCCGCGGCACCGGACAGTCATCGCCGAGTCCCCGTACGGCGCGAGCCAGGGGAGCCGGGGACCCATACGTAGTCCCTGGGGTGAATCGGACGCCCTTCCCGAAGGATGTCCGTAGGAGACCTTCCTGCTCCGAACCCGTCAGCTAACCCGGTAGGCGAGAAGGAAGGAAAGGACCAGCCACTTCATGGCGTTCACTCGCGCCGCCGGGAAGCACCGTCGTCCCAGCCGTATGAAGCGCACGACCAACCGGACCGTCGGCGTCGCCGCACTCGCCACCACCGGTGTGGTCGGCACCCTGGCTGCTCCCGCACTCGCCGCCGAGAGCCCGGCCGAGCAGACCCTGACCCAGGCGATCACCATCGGCGACTCGGTCGCCGACCAGATCGACGCGCAGGCCGCCGCCCAGCAGCAGGCCGCCGACGAGACCGCCGCCCGCGAGAAGGCCGAGGCCGCCGCCAAGGAGCGGGCCAAGGAAGCCGCGGAGAAGGCCAAGAAGGAGCGCGAGGTCAAGGCCCGCGCCGCCCGTGCGGCCGAGCGTGAGCGCCTGCTGAAGTCGTACACCGCTCCCATCTCCGGCTCGTACGTCTCCACCGGCTACAAGGCCGGCGGCGCCGTCTGGTCCTCCGGCAGCCACACCGGCATCGACTTCCACGCCGCGAGCGGCACCGCCGTGCACGCGGTGGGCGCCGGTACCGTCGTCGAGGCCGGCTGGGGCGGCTCGTACGGCAACGAGGTCGTCCTCAAGATGAACGACGGCACCTACACGCAGTACGGGCACATGTCGTCCCTCGGTGTCTCCGTCGGCCAGACGGTCACCCCCGGTCAGCAGATAGGCCTCTCCGGGGCGACCGGCAACGTCACTGGGGCGCACCTGCACTTCGAGGCGCGGACGAGCGCGGAGTACGGCTCGGACATCGACCCGATCGCGTATCTCCGCCAGCACGGCGTGAACGTCTGACGGCGGGCGACCGCCCTCCCGCGCGGCAGCCTTCCCACGCAACGGCCCGCCCGCGCGGACACCGCTCCCGAAGGCCCCGGCTCACCGAGCCGGGGCCTTCGCGCGGTTCTGATCACTTCCTGACGGCTTCTCGGCCACTTCCCGGCCGACTTCGCACCGGACGACTGCCTGTTCAGAAGCGAGGTGTGTCCAAAAAATATCCATGGATTCCGGTCCGCCATCGGAATTTCCCGCTCTCTGCAATAGAGTCACCGAACAAGCGTCAATCGACCGCGTTTCGCGGGGGTTAAGGCGGAGGTCCGGTCATGCGTATTCCCGCGCACTCGGTATGCACGGCGATCCGTGACGACATCGTCGCGGGTGTCTACGAGCGCGGCAGCCGGCTCACCGAAGAACTGCTCGCGCGCCGGTACGGCGTCTCGCGGGTCCCCGTACGGGAGGCCCTGCGCACCCTGGAGGCGGAAGGCTTCGTCGTCACGCGCAGGCACGCGGGCGCGTGTGTCGCGGAACCGACCGAGCAGGAGGCCGCCGACCTCCTGGAGATGCGCATGCTGCTGGAGCCGCTGGGTGCAGCGCGCGCCGCCCAGCGTCGCACGGAGGCGCACCTCAAGGTGCTGCGCGGCCTGGTCAGGCTGGGCCAGGAGCGGGCCAGGAGGGGCAACAGCGAGGATCTGCGCTCCCTGGGCGGCTGGTTCCACGAGACGCTCGCACAGGCCTCCGGAAGCCCCGCGCTGACCTCCACGCTCGCCCAGTTGCGGCACAAGATCGCCTGGATGTATTCGGTCGAGGCGCCCGCGCACCCGGCCGAGTCCTGGGCCGAGCACGGTGCCATCGTGGACGCCGTCGCACGCGGCGACAACGACCGGGCCAGGGCGATCACGGCGCTGCACACCGAGCGGGCGATGGCCGCGCACCGGCTGCGCTTTCCCGGCGGCGGTGACCGCGCGGAGCGTGTGAGGACTTCGCAACATCCCGTAAACACGGCGGGCCTGCGGCATTAACAGTGGCGCCGTATACAAAGAGAGTTATTCGCCGGGGTCTATTTCTGCTGCCCCTTTTTTCCACGTGCCGGGAATTTCCACGCACGTGATTTCCGCATGCGCGGAACCAGGATGAGTGGAACCCGATACGCGGGCATCCGAAAAAGCCCGGACGGTGCCCGGGAGCGCGGCGAAAAGCAGCGAGACGGCGTGACGCACGGGAAAAACAGTGCGTGAGGCCACAGCACGGCGCGCGTCCTGCAGACGGAAACGGCGGAGCCGCGTCACCCGGTATGGGTCGACGCGGCTCCGCCGTACGTGGTCCGCGAGGTCAGACGGTCTCGGGGAGTTCGTCGAGGCCCTCGGCGACCAGCTTCGCCAGGCGGTCGAGCGCGGCGTCCGCGCCCTCGGCGTCGGAGGCCAGGACGATCTCCTCGCCGCCCTGGGCGCCCAGGCCGAGAACCGCGAGCATCGAGGCGGCGTTGACGGGGTTGCCGTCGGCCTTGGCGATCGTCACGGGGACGCCGGAGGCCGTGGCGGCCCGGACGAAGATGGAGGCGGGACGGGCGTGAAGGCCCTCGGCCCAGCCGACGTTGACGTGGCGCTCAGCCATGTGATGCTGCCCTTCAGGTGTCTCACGGTTGTCTAGACCATTGTTCCATATCGTGAAGCGTGCCCCGGGCGGCTGCGGATACCGGGCCCGAGGCGGCTTCGGTCACCCAAGACTGCCTCGCGCCCCTGTCGGACGCGAGCCCGCCGTCGCCGGGATGTGAACCCCTGGGGCGTGACCCCCGGGACCCCGAACCCCGGGACACGTACCGGCACGCGCCCGGGACATGAACCCCCGCGGCCGGGACCGGCCGTTGTCGGACCCGAGCCGTACTCTGGGCCCCATGCAGACCTCGCCGGACCGGCACGAGTACCCCGCTCACTGGGAGGCCGATGTCGTGCTGCGCGACGGCGGCACCGCGCGCATCCGGCCGATCACGGCCGACGACGCCGACCGCCTGGTCAGCTTCTACGAGCAGGTGTCCGACGAGTCGAAGTACTACCGCTTCTTCGCGCCGTATCCGCGCCTGTCCGCCAAGGACGTCCACCGCTTCACGCACCACGACTTTGTGGACCGGGTGGGACTCGCGGCCACGGTCGGCGGCGAGTTCATCGCCACCGTACGCTACGACCGCATCAACGCCGACGGCCTCCCCGCCTCCGCCCCCGCGGACGAGGCAGAGGTCGCCTTCCTCGTGCAGGACGCCCACCAGGGCCGCGGCGTGGCATCGGCCCTGCTTGAGCACATCGCGGCCGTCGCCCGTGAGCGCGACATCCGCCGCTTCGCCGCCGAGGTGCTGCCCGCCAACAACAAGATGATCAAGGTGTTCACGGACGCCGGATACCAGCAGAAGCGCCACTTCGAGGACGGCGTCGTACGCCTGGAGTTCGACCTGGAGCCCACCGACCGCTCGCTGGCCGTGCAGCGCGCGCGGGAGCAGCGGGCGGAGGGGCGCTCGGTGGCCAGGCTCCTCGCGCCGGGCTCGGTCGCCGTCATCGGTGCGGGCCGCACACCCGGGGGAGTGGGCCGCAGCGTCCTGGAGAACCTCCGCGAAGCGGGCTTCACCGGCCGCCTCTACGCCGTGAACGGGGCACTTCAGGAGAAGGAGCTCGGCGGAGTGCCGGCGTACAGCTCCGTGCGTGACATCCCCGAGCCCGTCGACCTCGCCGTCGTCGCCGTCCGGGCCGAGCGCGTCCCCGAAGTCGTCGCCGAGTGCGGTGAACACGGGGTTCAGGGGCTCGTCGTGGTCTCCGCCGGGTACGCCGAGAGCGGCCCCGAAGGCAGGGAGCGCCAGCGTGAGCTCGTGCGCCAGGCGCGTACGTACGGGATGCGGATCATCGGACCGAACGCCTTCGGAGTCATCAACACCTCCCCCCAGGTGCGGCTCAACGCCTCGCTCGCACCGGAGATGCCGCGCGCCGGGCGGATCGGCCTGTTCGCCCAGTCCGGCGCCATCGGCATCGCGCTGCTGTCCCGGCTGCACCGGCGCGGTGGCGGGGTCACCGGCGTGACCGGCGTGTCGACGTTCATCTCGTCCGGCAACCGCGCGGACGTGTCCGGCAACGACGTCCTTCAGTACTGGTACGACGACCCCGACACCGATGTCGCCCTCATGTACCTCGAATCCATCGGGAACCCGAGGAAGTTCACCCGCCTCGCGCGGCGCACCGCGGCGGCGAAGCCGCTGGTCGTCGTCCAGGGCGCACGGCACGGCGGGGCCGCGCCCCAGGGGCATGCCGTCCGGGCCACCCGGCTCCCGCACGCGACGGTGTCGGCGCTGCTGCGCCAGGCCGGCGTCATCCGGGTGGACACGATCACGGAACTGGTCGACGCGGGCCTGCTCCTGGCGCGCCAGCCCCTGCCGCTGGGGCCACGGGTGGCGATCGTCGGGAACTCCGAGTCCCTCGGGCTGCTGACGTACGACGCGTGCCTCGCCGAGGGGCTGCGACCGCTGCCCCCGGTGGACCTGACCACGGCCGCCTCGGCCGAGGACTTCCGCGCCGCGCTGACGCACGCGCTGGCCGACGACGGCTGCGACGCCGTCGCGGTCACCGCGATCCCGGCGGTGGGGGAGACCTCCACGGCCGACGCCGCCCTGGCGGAGGCGCTCCGCTCGGCCTCCGCCGCCGCTCCCGACAAGCCGGTCCTCGTCGTCCACGTCGAGCTGGGCGGCCTCGCGGAGGCACTGTCCGCGGCCGCCGGCACCGCGCCCCAGGCGGCTCGCCCCGCGCCCCCGTTCGCGGGCAGCAACCACCCCATCCGCCCGGCGGACCGCCCGCCGACGGTGGCGGAAGCCTCCGAGGCCGAGGCCGATTCCCGCCTCATCCCCGCCTACCCGGCCGCCGAGCGGGCCGTCCGCGCCCTCGCCGAGGCCGTGAGGTACGGCCAGTGGCGGCGCGAGGCCGCCGACCCCGGTCGCGTCCCCGAGTACGAGGACATCGACGAGAAGGGCGCGGCCGAACAGATCGACGCGCTGCTCGGCGACGGAGGCATGGGCGGCCTCACCCTCGGCCCCGACGACACCTGCGCCCTGCTCGGGCGGTACGGCATCGACGTCCGCCGTGCCCTGCCCGCGCCCACGCCCGACGAGGCCGTCGCAGCCGCGGAGCGCCTCGGCTACCCCGTGGCGCTCAAGACCACCGCCCCCCACCTGCGCCACCGCGCCGACCTCGGCGGCGTACGGCTGGATCTGGCGGACGAGGAGCAACTGCGCAGAGCGTACGCAGAGTTGACCAGCCTCTTCGGGACGCCGGAGGAGCTGCGCCCGGTGGTACAGGCGATGGCACCGCGCGGCGTCGACACGGTCGTACGAGCCGTCATAGACCCGGCGGCCGGAGCGGTGCTCTCCTTCGGGCTCGCCGGGGCCCCGTCGGAGCTGCTCGGAGACACCGCGCACCGGCTGATTCCGGTCACCGACCGGGACGCGGCCTCGCTGGTCCGGTCGATCCGGACCGCACCGCTCCTCTTCGGCTGGCGGGGCTCCGCGCCGGCGGACGTCGTGGCCCTGGAGGAACTGCTGCTGCGCCTGTCACGCCTTGTCGATGACCATCCCGAGGTCGTCTCCGTGTCCCTGGAGCCCGTCGTCGTGGCCCCGCACGGGCTGAGTGTGCTCGGCGCCTCCGTACGGCTCGCGCCGCCGCCCGTCCGCGACGACCTCGGTCCGCGCACGCTTCCTGTGTACTGAGCGGTGCCTCGCAGTCAGTGCGCCCCCGTAGGATGGACGTCATGGCCAAGACCAGTACGACGACCCAGGGGCTGCGAGCGGCGATCGAGCGCAGCGGCTACTACCCGGCCCTCGTGGCCGAGGCTGTGGAGGCCGCTGTGGGCGGCGAGCCCATCCGGTCGTATCTGGTCCATCAGGAGACGACGTTCGACGCCAACGAGGTGCGTCGGCACGTGACGGTGCTCGTCCTCACGGGAAACCGTTTCATCGTGAGCCACACCGACGAACAGGCGGCGGACAGCACGTCCCCGACGCCGTACGCGACCACGTCGACCGAATCCGTGAAGCTTGGCCGGATCTCGTCGGTGGTTCTCAGCCGCGTCGTCGCCAATCCGGAGAAGTACGTTCCGGGGACGCTGCCGCGCGAGGTCGTCCTCACCATCGGCTGGGGCGCGGTCGCCCGTATCGACCTGGAGCCGGCCGCCTGCGGTGACCCCAACTGCGAGGCGGACCACGGGTACACGGGCAGTTCGACGGCGGACGACCTGAGCCTGCGCGTCAGCGAGGCCGGGGACGGCCCGGACGCCGTGCGGCAGACCCTCGCCTTCGCGCAGTCGCTCTCCGAGGCGACCGCGGACGTCACCCGCTGATGGCCCAGCAAGTCTGGGACCACCCGGAACCGCTCTCCCTCGACTCCGCTCCCGTACCCGAGTACGGGGCCGGTTCGCTCGCAGACCTGCTGCCCACACTGGCCGCGGGCATGGACGTCCCGGACGTCACCGCCTCACTCACGGAACTGAGCCCGGCCGACCGGAACTGCGTCTTCCTGATCGACGGCCTCGGTTGGGAGCAGCTGAAGACGCATCCGGACGAGGCCCCGTTCATGACCTCCCTCCTGGGCAGCTCACGCGGCGGCACCGGCCGCCCGATCACAGCGGGCTACCCCGCGACCACCGCGACCTCCCTGGCCTCCGTCGGTACGGGCCTGCCGCCGGGCGCGCACGGCCTGCCCGGCTACACCGCGCGCAACCCGGAGACCGGCGAGCTGATGAACCAGCTCCGCTGGCAGCCATGGACGCAGCCGGGCAAGTGGCAGCCGTACCCCACGCTGTTCCAACTGGCCGACGCGGCGGGAGTGCACACCGCCCAGGTGTCGTCACCGCACTTCCAGAACACCCCCCTGACCAAGGTCGCCCTCAGCGGCGGCACGTTCCACGGGCGGCTGACCGGCGAGGACCGTATGGACCTCGCGGCCGAGCAACTGGCCGCCGGGGACCGCTCGCTGGTCTACACGTACTACGCGGAGGTGGACGGCAAGGGCCACCGCTTCGGCGTCGACTCGGACCCCTGGCGCGGACAACTCATGTACGTGGACCGGCTGGTCCAGCGCCTGGCCGAGCAACTGCCCCCGCGCACCGCCCTGTACGTCACCGCGGACCACGGGATGATCGACATCCCCTTCGACGAGCAGCACCGCATCGACTTCGACGAGGACTGGGAGCTGCGCGCCGGGGTCGCCCTCCTCGGCGGCGAGGGCCGCGCCCGGCACGTCTACGCGGTCCCGGGCGCCGAGTCGGACGTCCTGACCTGCTGGCGCGAGGTGCTCGGCGAGCAGTTCTGGGTGGCCTCGCGGGACGAGGCGATCGCGGCGGGCTGGTTCGGCCCGCACATCGACGAGCGGGTGTACGAGCGCATCGGTGACGTGGTCGCGGCCGCCCGCGACGACGTACTGATCATCGCGTCCGAGCGGGAGCCGAAGGAGTCGGCGATGGTCGGCAACCACGGCTCGATGACACCAGTCGAGCAGCACATTCCGCTTCTGGAAGTACGTTCCTGACCCTCCCCGCCCGACCAGTGAACCCCTCATGCCGAAAGGTGCTCAACTCCCCATGCCCGAGCTGGTGTTCTTCTCCGGAACCATGGACTGCGGGAAGTCGACGCTGGCTCTCCAGATCGAGCACAACCGCTCGGCCCGCGGCCTGCAGGGCATGATCTTCACCCGCGACGACCGCGCGGGCGAGGGCAAGCTGTCCTCCCGCCTGGGCCTGGTCACGGACGCGGTGGAGGTCGAGGACGACCAGGACGTGTACGCGTACGTCGTCGACCATCTCTCGAAGGGCGGCCGTGCGGACTACGTCATCGCGGACGAGGCGCAGTTCCTCGCCCCCGAGCAGATCGACCAACTGGCCCGCGTGGTCGACGACCTGGGCATCGACGTCTTCGCCTTCGGCATCACGACGGACTTCCGCTCCAAGCTCTTCCCCGGCTCCCAGCGCCTCGTCGAACTCGCCGACCGGGTCGAGGTCCTCCAGGTCGAGGCCCTCTGCTGGTGCGGCGCACGCGCCACCCACAACGCCCGCACCATAGGCGGCCACATGGTCGTCGAGGGCGCCCAGGTCGTCGTCGGTGACGTCGACCAGTCGGAGGACATCGGCTACGAGGTCCTGTGCCGCAGGCATCACAGCCGGCGGACGACCGCGGCCAGCGCCCGCGCGGGCGTGCTCTCCCCGGACGTGCTGCCGGTGGACGCGGTGTCCCGGACCTGAGGGGGACCGCCCAGCCCTGAGAGGGCGCCGGGGCACCCCTCAGTGGGTCGTCCGCACCACCGAGAACACCGCCCCCTCCGGGTCCGCCACCGTGGCGATGCGGCCGTGCGGGGTGTCACGGGCCGGTTTGAGCACATGGCCGCCCAGGTCGAGCAGGTGGGCGAGCGACGCGTCCACGTCGGCGACCTCGAAGTACGTCATCCAATGGGGTCCCCGGTCACGGGGCAGGGAGTTGCCGACGCCGTGGATGCCCGCCACCGGGCGCCCCTTGATGTACAGGGTGATGTAGTCGAAGTCGGCCGAGACGACGGGCTCCTCCTCGAAACCGAAGACCGTCTCGTAGAACTTGGCGACGCCGGAGGAGTCCCGGGTCATCAGCTCGTTCCAGGTCGGGGTGCCCGGGACACCGGTGATGCCCGTGCCGAGATGGGCCGCGGCCTGCCAGACGCCGAACACGGCACCCGCCGGGTCCGAGGCGATCGCCAGCCGCCCCGCGTCCTCGGCGTCGAGCGGGCCGACGCCCACCGTGCCGCCGCAGTGCCGGACCGTCTCCGCCGTCAGGTCCACGTCGTCCGAGGCGAAGTAGGGCGTCCAGGCGATGGGCAGATGACGGTCGGGCGGGAGCTGGCCGATCCCCGCCACCTCCTGGCCGTCGAGCTGCGCCCGCACGTACGAGCCGAGGTGCTGCGGGCCCGGCTGGAACTCCCAGCCGAACAGATCCCCGTAGAACTCCTGGGTCGCGGCCATCCCGTGCACCATCAGGCTCACCCAGCAGGGTGTGCCGGGCGTGTGCGCAGTGCCGTTCAGGCCGGCCGACCCCCGTGCCTCGGTCATCGTCACCCTCTCCTCGGCGCCTCGTGGGGCCGCTTCACTTCCACTACCGAACCGCGTGTTCCGCCGCCGTGCGCTTTCCGGGCCCGGTGCCGATGTTCGCACCACCAGGGGCACGGCGCGCCCCGGCCGGGTGGCCCATGGCGGGAGGATGCCCGAATTGCTGGTTCCCATCCGTTTCCCCGCCATTGCCTGCTGATGTCCATCAGGCATACAGCGTGTGGCCGAGTCCGCACGCCGAGTGGTCGGGGCGGCCCGGCCGAGCAGAGTAGCCGGACCTGGACGATGCGGCCACCCCGTGCGCAAGGATGGTGGCCATGAACGCCATCATCTCCGCACCCGAACTCGCGAGCGACCTGGCGGGTCCGAATCCGCCGGTCGTCCTGGACATCCGCTGGCAGCTGGGCGGCCCGAACCTGCGCTCCGCCTACGAGGAGGCGCACATTCCGGGGGCTGTCTACCTGGACCTGGACTCGGAACTCGCCGCCCCCGCCGGGGCGGCGGGCCGTCATCCGCTGCCCGACACGGAGGTCTTCGGAGCGGCCGTGCGGGCGGCCGGAGTGTCCGAGAACCGGGACGTGGTCGTGTACGACGGAGGGCTCGGCTGGGCCGCCGCGCGCGCCTGGTGGCTGCTGCGCTGGACGGGTCATCCGTCGGTGCGTGTGCTTGACGGCGGCCTCGCGGCCTGGAGCGGCCCGGTCGAGTCCGGCAGCCCGTCGCCGTCCGCCGGCACCTTCGTACCGGCCCCCGGCGCGCTGCCGCTTCTGGATGCCGACGGCGCCGCGGCGCTGGCCCGCACCGGTCTGCTCCTGGACGCCCGGGCCGCCGAGCGCTACCGGGGCGACGTCGAGCCCATCGACCGCGTCGGCGGGCACATCCCCGGGGCGGTCTCCGCGCCCACCACGGAGAACGTGGCCGAATCCGGCCACTTCCGCCCCGCCGCGGACCTCGCGGACCACTTCAAGTCGTTGGGCGTGACCGGCACTTCCGAGGTCGGCGTCTACTGCGGCTCGGGCGTCTCCGGCGCGCACGAGGTCCTCGCGCTGGCGGTCGCGGGCATCCCGGCCGCGCTGTACGTGGGTTCCTGGTCGGAGTGGTCCCAGGACGACAGCCGCCCGGTGGCCACGGGGCCGGACCCGCAGTAGCCGCAGCGGCTCGATGGAGGAACGGCGCACGGCAGCGGAAAGGGCTCGCACCAAGGTGGTGCGAGCCCTTTCCGGCATGTCCTAGTCCTGCTTCTTCCTGCGTGTCCCGAAGACGATCTCGTCCCAGCTTGGTACGGCCGCTCTGCGTCCGGGACGCACCCCGTCCGCCTCGGCCTGCCGGTCGGTAGCACCGATCAGCCGGTCGCGGTGACTGGCCACCGAGCGCGGCATGAGCACGTCCGCGTACGCGGAACCCGCCGAGGCCGCGGGAGCCGGGGGCTCCTCCGCCTCGGGCTCCGCGTCGAGCGGTTCCTCCACCTCGGGACGCTCCGTGGTGGAGGTCGTCGAGGCGGCGGGAGCGGGAGCGGTCGACGGACGCTCGGGCACCACCATGTCGCCGCGGAAGCTGGGCACCGCCTCCAGGAGACTGGTCAGCGAGTCGCGCTCGCTCGCGGTCTCCTCCAGGTCCGGCTCGGGCGACGGCGAGGGCAGGCTCGGCCGCTCCGTCTGCCGGTCCAGGGCACGGTCCATCGGACGGTCGCGCGGCAGCCGCGCGATGCGCGGCACGAACGGGAAGCTGGGCTCGGCCGCGGCGAGGTCGTCGGACTCGCCGATCAGCGAGCGCGCCTCGTCGTCCACGGCCTGGACGAGCCGCCGGGGCGGGTCGTACGTCCAGCTCGCCGAGTGCGGTTCGCCCGCCACCCGGTAGACCAGCAGGACTTCCCAGGTGCCGTCGTCACGACGCCAGGAGTCCCACTGGACGGTCTCCTTGTCGGCGCCGCGCAGCAGGAGCCTCTCCTGCACCGCCTCGCCGAGCTGGGGACCGGTGGTTTCGCCTGGGCGGCGGACAGGGGTCTTCCGGGCACGCTCCGCCATGAAGGCACGCTCGGCGAGCACGGGTCCCTCGAAGCGGCGCACCCGGTCGACGGGGATACCGGCGAGCTGGGCGACCTCTTCGGCGGACGCTCCCGCACGTATACGTGCCTGGATGTCTCGGGGGCGGAGATGGCTCTCCACCTCGATCTCGATCTGGCCGAGGCGGGGACGGTCGCCGCGTACGGCGGCGCGCAGACGCTCATCGATCGGAAGCGTGTACTCCGTGCTGTCCGCAGCCTTCAGCACCAGCCGTGTGCCGTCGTTAGAGACGGCCACGACACGCAGTTCGGGCATGGGGACCTCCCGGGTGGTGCCTGCCGACGTCACGTGCGTCGCTGCTTCCGCTAGTCGAGTGTGGCCTGCCCGGGTGCAGCCTGCCACAACCTTGCCGAGTTGCCCGGCGTGTCGGGCGGTGGCCCGGGATCGCCGTTATGGCACGGTTACCTATTCGCAACGCTAAGTGACGAACTCCATCACCCTGTGCAACGAGCCCCCTCCCGGCGGTCCTGGAAGGCCCCGGACGCCCTGGCGAGTGTCCGGACCCAGGGCTCGCAACAGTACTCCATTCGGGCCACTTGCGTGGATCGGCACGCCACCGAACTTCTGTCCGGGGGCGGGAGTTGGCCACCCGGGGCGACGTTCCGGTGACCATGGCGCGTGGCACGCTTCACGGAATCACCGCAAACGGAATTAATCGTTTCGCTTGTACGTCCTCTTCTCGCGCGGGCGTCTCGAAGCACTCGTGCAAACGTCGGTGTCTACTCGCCCAGCACCCGGCGCAAGTAGTCGTTCCCGAACCGCCGTTCAGGGTCGAGCCGGTCCCGCAGCCCGGTGAACTCGCCGAAGCGCGGGTAGACATCGGCGAAGTACTCCGCGTCGCGCGTGTGGACCTTGCCCCAGTGCGGCCGCCCCTCGTGCGCGGTGAAGATCCGCTCGGCGGCGCTGAAGTAGGCCTGGTACGGCGTGCCCCGGAACATGTGGACGGCGATGTACGCGGTGTCCCGGCCGGACGCCGTGGAGAGCGTGATGTCGTCCGCGGGCGCCGTGCGCACCTCCACCGGGAAGCTGATGCGCAGAGGCGAACGGTCGACCATGGCCTTCAGTTCGCGCAGCGTCTCGACGAGTGCCTCGCGCGGGACGGCGAACTCCATCTCCGTGAAGCGGACCCGGCGCGGAGAAGTGAAGACCTTGTAGGGAATGTCGGTGTAGGTGCGCGCGGACAGGGCGCGGCTGGAGATCTTGGCGATCGAGGGGATGGTGGCGGGCACGGCCCGGCCCACGTAATTGGCCACCCGGAAGACGCCGTTGGAGAGGAACTCGTCCTCGAAGAGGCCGCGCACGGTGCCGACCGGTCTCTCCGGGCCGGCGCTGCGGTTGTTGCGCTTGGTGTTGCAGTTGCCGGTGTGCGGGAACCAGTAGAACTCGAAGTGCTCGTTCTCCGCGAACAGTTCGTCGAAGGAACCCGTCACCTCGTCGAAGCTCATCGGCTCCTCACGGGCCGTGAGAAGAAAAGTGGGCTCTACGGAGAAGGTGATCGCGGTGATGATCCCCAGGGCGCCGATGCCGACGCGGGCCGCCGCGAACACGTCGGGGTTCTCTTTCTCCGAGCAGCTGAGGACCGAGCCGTCGGCCGTCACCAGCTCAAGTCCCGTGATCTGGGCGGCTATCGATGCGGAGTCGCGGCCCGTGCCGTGCGTCCCGGTGCTGACCGCCCCCGAGACCGTCTGCTCCATGATGTCGCCCATGTTCGTGAGCGACAGTCCCTCGCGCGCGAGAGCCAGGTTGAGACGCTTGAGCGGGGTGCCCGCCTCGACGGTGACGGTGCCTGCCTCACGATCAACCTTGCGGATCCCGGTCAACAGTTGAGGGCGGATCAACACACCGTCGGTGGCGGCGGCCGCCGTGAAGGAGTGACCGGTGCCGACGGCCTTCACCCTGAGCCCGTCCTCCGCGGCCTGGCGCACGGCGGCGGAGAGTTCCTCGACGGAGGCCGGAGTGACTTCCCGGGCCGGCCGGGCGGTGACGTTCCCCGCCCAGTTACGCCAGGTGCCGCTCTTCCCGCTCACTGTGCTGTTCATGGGTCCCCTCCCGCTGCGGAACCGGCCTGCTGAGCCGGCGATACCCCAGGAAACCCACCGCGACCGCGACGGCTCCGGCCGCGACCGGAACCCCGTACCCGGCCCGCGCCCCGGCCGTGTCGATCACCCAGCCGGACAGGGAGGAGCCGAGCGCGACGCCGACCATGAGTCCGGTGCTCACCCACGTCATGCCTTCGGTCAGTTTCGCGCGAGGTACGTGCAGTTCGACGAGGGCCATCGTCGTGATCATCGTCGGCGCGATGGACAGGCCCGCAACGAACAGCGCCACGGCCAGGAACGGCAAGTTTCCGACCAGTAGGAGGGGGATCATACTCACGGCCATGGTGCATACGCCCAGCAGCCACCTGCGGGCGGGCGCTCCGCCGAGGCGCAGCAGGCCGAACACGGCCCCCGCCAGACAGGAGCCCGCCGCGTACACGGCCAGGACGACGCTCGCCGCCCCCTTGTGGCCCTGCTCGTCGGCGAACGCGACGGTGACCACGTCGACCGCCCCGAAGATCGCCCCCGTCGCCACGAAGGTGGCCACCAGGACCTGCAGCCCGCCCGAGCGCAGGGCCGAGCCGCCCGTGTGGTGCTCGCGCGGATGCGGCGGGGGCTCGGTGGCGCGCTGGGAGGTCAGCCAGAAGACGCCGGCCACCAGGAAGCAGGCCGCGAGCAGTGGCCCGGCCTCCGGGAACCAGACGGTGGACAGACCGATGGAGATGATCGGCCCGAAGATGAAGCAGATCTCGTCGACGACGGACTCGAAGGCGTACGCGGTGTGCAGCTGGGGCTTGCCCCGGAACAGGTACGCCCAGCGCGCCCGGGTCATCGCGCCGATGCTCGGTACGCAGCCGATGCCGGCCGAGCAGAGGAACAGCACCCAGTCCGGCCAGTCGAAGTGGGCGGCCAGCAGCAGCCCGGCGGACGCGGCGAGCGCGAACAGCGTGGCGGGGCGCAGCACACGCCGCTGCCCGTGCCGGTCCACCAGGCGGGATATCTGGGGGCCGAACACCGCGGCGGACAGCGCCATGGTCGCCGAGAGCGCGCCCGCGAGCCCGTACCGCCCGGTGAGCTGCGAGATCATCGTGACCACGCCGATGCCCATCATCGACAGCGGCATCCGGCCGAGGAGGCCCGCGGTGGTGAAGCCCCTGGAGCCGGGGGCTGCGAACAGGGCGCGGTAGGGGCTGGGCACGGGGGTCTCCGGGAGCGGTCCGGTAAGGCGCGAATGCGGCCGATACAGCTTACGAGTCAGGTGACCCTAACGCATGTGCCGATGTCGGCCGTCACCTTGTCCGCCCGCTGTCCTGCACCCCGCCGTTGTCCGGCTGTCGGAGCCGAGTGGCAGGATCGAGGCATGCGAGACGCGCTCGATGCCACCCCCTACGACGCCCTGCTCCTGCTCTCGTTCGGCGGCCCCGAGGGCCCCGACGACGTGGTCCCGTTCCTGGAGAACGTGACGCGTGGACGGGGCATCCCCAAGGAACGCCTCAAGGAGGTGGGGCAGCACTACTTCCTCTTCGGCGGGGTCAGCCCCATCAACGACCAGAACCGCGCCCTGCTGGACGCCCTCCGCAAGGACTTCGCGGAGCACGGGCTCGACCTGCCGGTGTACTGGGGCAACCGGAACTGGGGCCCGTATCTGACCGACACCCTGCGCGAGATGGTCGCCGACGGCCGCCGCCGGGTCCTGGTCCTCGCCACGAGCGCGTACGCCTCGTACTCGGGCTGCCGGCAGTACCGCGAGGACCTCGCCGGGGCCCTGGCCACCCTGGAGGGGGAGGGCCTGGAGCTGCCGCGCATCGACAAGCTGCGGCACTACTTCAACCACCCCGGCTTCCTGGAGCCCATGATCGAGGGCCTCCTGCAGTCCCTCGCGGAGCTCCCCGAGGACGTCCGCGCGGGCGCGCACCTCGCCTTCACGACCCACTCGATCCCGAACGCCTCGGCGGACACCTCGGGCCCGGTCGAGGACCACGGCGACGGCGGGGCGTACGTGAAGCAGCACCTGGACGTCGCGCGGCTCGTCGCCGACGCCGTGCGCGAGCGGACCGGGAACGACCACCCCTGGCAGCTCGTCTACCAGTCGCGCTCGGGCGCCCCGCACATCCCGTGGCTGGAGCCGGACATCTGCGACCACCTGGAGGAGCTGCACGGCACCGGAGTCCCTGCCGTCGTCATGGCGCCCATCGGGTTCGTCTCGGACCACATGGAGGTCCTGTACGACCTCGACACGGAGGCCACGGCGAAGGCCGAGGAGCTGGGCCTGCCGGTCCGCCGCTCGGCCACCGTGGGCGCCGACCCGCGGTTCGCCGCCGCGATCCGCGAGCTGGTCCTGGAGCGTGCCGCCGCGGAGAGCGGCCGGGAGGTGACGCCCTGCGCGCTCGGCGCCCTGGGCCCGAGCCACAACCTGTGTCCCGTGGGCTGCTGCCCGGCCCGCGCCCCCAAGCCCGCAGCCGCGGGCGCCGACAGCCCGTACGCATGAGGAGCACCGTGACCGACACAGCAAGCGACGAGCTGAAGGCCGAGCTGCTGGAGATCGCGCTCGACGCGGCCCACCGCGCGGGCGCCTTCCTGCGCGACGGCCGCCCGGACGACCTCGGCGTGGCCGCCACCAAGTCCAGTGCCGTCGACGTCGTCACCGAGATGGACATCGCGTCCGAGAAGCTGATCACCGGTCTGCTGGCCGACCGCAGGCCGGACGACGGCGTGCTCGGCGAGGAGGGCGCCAGCGTCGAGGGCAGCAGCGGCGTCCAGTGGGTGATCGACCCGATCGACGGCACGGTCAACTATCTGTACGGACTGCCCAGTTGGTCCGTCTCCATCGCGGCCCTCAAGGACGGCGAGACCGTCGTCGGGGTGGTGCAGGCCCCGATGCGCGCGGAGACCTACCGGGCCGTCCTGGGGCAGGGCGCGTACGTGAACGACCGCCCCGCGCGCGTGCGGCCCGCCCCGGCCTTCGGGCTGGCCCTCGTCGGCACCGGCTTCGGCTACCTCGCCGAGCGCCGGGCCCGGCAGGCCGAGGTGGTCGGACACCTGATCCCCCAGGTCCGCGACATCCGCCGCGGCGGCTCGGCGGCGATCGACCTGTGCGACGTGGCGACGGGCCGCCTGGACGCGTACTACGAGCGCGGCCTGAACCCCTGGGACTACGCCGCCGGCGACCTGATCGCCCGCGAGGCGGGCGCCCTGACCGGCGGCCGCCCCGGAGACCCCCTCTCGACAGACCTGACGGTCGCGGCCCCACCCGGCCTCTTCGAACCACTCCAGGCCCGCCTGGAGGAACTGGGAGCCTGGCACGACTGACGCCGCGGGGTTGGCATGTCGGCCGCGGGTGCGTCGTGGCCGGGCGCGCAGTTCCCCGCGCCCCTTCGGGGGCGCGGGGCGGAGGTGAACCCGGCCCAAAAAACGGGCGCCCCGGCACTGGATCGATGCCGGGGCCCCGCTTTTGTGCGAGCTGATCAGACGCGTGACGCGCCGACCTGCACGCCGTGCTCGGCGGCAAGGCGGTGCAGGTCGTCGAGCTCTGCCTGCTCGACCTCCGCGAGGAAGTCGTCGCCGGTCTCGCGAGCCATCGTCAGGTCGGACTCGGTCGCCCTTATGCGCTGCAGAAGTCCTGCGGTGAATGCGTCCATGCTGCGCCCCCTCGTCCTGGGTCGTGGGTCGGTGGCACGGGGGTGTGCCGTTCGGAAGGGGCGATCACGTCTCCAGGGTGCCCAGCGCTGCCCGCACTGGGCGGCGACGGTGCCGGACACCCACGCCCGCCCTGCGGAAGCGGACCGTGACATACCGCATGGTGGTGCGGCACAAGCAGAGCGTGATCGCGGGGTGTAAAGCCGTCCTCCCCCCGCTCCCTTCCACGGAAACCTCAACCGCACGAGAAAATCTGGCATTCCCCGGCCCCCGCACCCGCCTTACAGCCGACTTATGGCCGAAAAGGGCAGGATGGAGACTCAACCCGCGACAGACCCTGCCCGCGTGCGCCGAAGAGGCGCTACGCGGGTGGACAGAGGAAGGACAAGCGACGTGCGCGTACTCGTCGTCGAGGACGAGCAACTGCTCGCCGATGCGGTGGCCACCGGACTGCGCCGGGAGGCCATGGCCGTCGACGTCGTGTACGACGGCGCGGCCGCCCTGGAGCGCATCGGTGTCAACGACTACGACGTGGTCGTCCTCGACCGTGACCTCCCCCTCGTGCACGGCGACGACGTCTGCCGCAAGATCGTCGAACTCGGCATGCCCACACGCGTGCTGATGCTCACGGCCTCCGGAGACGTCAGCGACCGCGTGGAGGGCCTGGAGATCGGCGCCGACGACTACCTCCCCAAGCCCTTCGCGTTCAGCGAGCTGACCGCACGCGTGCGTGCCCTCGGCCGGCGTACGAGCATGCCGCTGCCGCCCGTCCTTGAGCGCGCCGGGATCAAGCTCGACCCCAACCGCCGTGAGGTCTTCCGCGACGGCAAGGAGGTTCAGCTCGCGCCCAAGGAGTTCGCCGTCCTGGAGGTGCTGCTGCGCAGCGAGGGCGCCGTCGTCTCCGCCGAGCAGCTCCTGGAGAAGGCCTGGGACGAGAACACGGACCCGTTCACCAACGTCGTGCGCGTCACGGTGATGACCCTGCGCCGCAAGCTCGGCGAGCCCCCGGTCATCGTCACGGTGCCCGGTTCCGGCTACCGGATCTGATATTCGATGACCACGACACCCGCTCCTCCCAAGGCACCCCCGAAGCCCACCTGGGACCCGAGGAAACCGGAGCCGCCGTTCCCCTGGCTGCGTCCGACCATCCGGATACGTCTCACCCTGCTGTATGGCGGCATGTTCCTGATCGCCGGGATCCTGCTGTTGTCGATCATCTACCTGTTGGCGGCCCAGGCCCTCCGTGAGGGCAGCAGCGTCTCCTTCCAGGTGACCGGCAGCAACCTCAAGCTCTTCAGCGAGAACTGCCCCCAGCTGGGCGATGCCGGGAGCAACCAAGAGCTGAACGCGATGCTCAAGGAGTGCACGGCCACCCAGCAGCAGCACGCTCTGGACGGTCTCCTCAGCCGCTCGCTCCTCGCCCTCCTGGGCCTCGCCGTCATCGCGTTCGCCTTCGGCTACGCGATGGCCGGCCGGGTGCTGTCGCCGCTCGGGCGGATCACGCGCACCGCGCGCGCGGTGGCGGGGTCGGACCTGTCGCGGCGGATCGAGCTGGACGGTCCGGACGACGAGTTCAAGGAGCTGGCGGACACCTTCGACGACATGCTGGAGCGGCTGCAGAGAGCCTTCACGGCCCAGCAGCGGTTCGTCGGGAACGCCTCGCACGAGCTGCGGACGCCGCTGGCGATCAACCGCACGCTCCTCGAGGTGCATCTGTCCGATCCGGGAGCGCCCGTGGAGCTGCAGCAACTCGGCAAGACGCTGCTCGCGACGAACGAGCGCAGCGAGCAGCTCGTCGAGGGTCTGCTGCTGCTCGCCCGCAGCGACAACCAGATCGTCGAACGCAAGCCGGTCGACCTCGCCGAGGTCGCCTCGCAGGCCATCGACCAGGCCCGTGGCGAGGCGGAGGCGAAGGGCGTGACGATCCGCGGGAAGCGCGATGCCGCGGTCGTCCAGGGCAGCGGAGTCCTCCTGGAGCGGATCGCCCTGAACCTCGTCCAGAACGCCGTGCGGTACAACGTGGCGGAGGAGGGCTGGGTCGAGGTGACCACAGAGGTCCAGCACGGCCAGGCGGTTCTCGTGGTGTCCAATACGGGGCCCGTGGTGCCCGCGTACGAGATCGACAATCTTTTCGAGCCTTTCCGGCGACTGCGCACGGAGCGGACGGGCAGTGACAAAGGCGTGGGTCTTGGCCTGTCGATCGCCAGGTCGGTGGCCCGTGCCCACGGCGGTCATATCGCCGCGGAACCGCGTGAGGGGGGTGGGCTGGTGATGCGAGTGACCCTGCCTGTCTGAGACCATGTCGCCGACACGCGAGGATGTTCGCTTTGCGCGGAATTTTCTGGGCATGCCGTGCGCTGCCTCGTGTGTGATCGATCACAAGGGCGAATTTCCGGCCATCTACTCTCCGTGATCAAGAAGGCCGTCGTAAAGCCGGGAACATCCGGGTTTTCGGGGGTCGAGATCACGGGAAGTACACGGTGAGACGCCTTTGAAGTGCGGCATTCGGACCGTGTACGGTCCCGTTCGCCATCCAAGCCGATCACTCTTGAGGGGTCCGATTGGGTGTCGATTGAGTAACAGACCTTGATGTGAGGCAAAATCTCCGCCTCGGGTCGGGCACAAGTCCGGCCTCTCACGCGTTACGTGCGCTGGAGACACCGCAGACACCCAGAGGGGGAGAGCGACATGGCAACGGATTACGACACCCCACGCAAGACCGACGACGACGTCGATTCGGACAGCCTTGAAGAACTGAAGGCTCGCCGGAACGACAAGTCGACTTCGGCGGTCGACGTGGACGAGTTCGAGGCTGCAGAAGGCCTGGAACTGCCCGGCGCGGACCTCTCGAACGAGGAGTTGGCCGTCCGGGTCCTGCCGAAGCAGCAGGACGAGTTCACCTGCATGAGCTGCTTCCTGGTCCACCACCGCAGCCAGCTGGCCCGCGAGAAGAACGGCCAGCCGATCTGCCGCGACTGCGACTGAGGCAGGGTCGGCCGTGACAGGCTCGACCCCGCCCTGGAAGCGCCGCTTTCGTGACCAGGGAGCGGCCGGTCCGTCCTCGGACGGCATGCATGACGACGAGCGGGGCCACCCGGCCTCGCTCGAAGCAGTGGACGCGACAGGCGCCTCCGGCGCCCTGGAGGTGCCGGTTCCAAAGGCGCCTGTCGCCAAGCGCAGGGCCGCCGCGGTCGGCCACGGGGTGAAGGAAGGTGTCCGTAAGGGCGGCAGCCGCGCCAGGGCGGGCCTGGCGTACCTCACCGACCGCATCATCGAGAACGCCCCGCGAATCCCCGTACGCGACCTCGCGACCCTCCGCAGGCAGTTCCCGGGCCTAGGCCCCGAGCAGCTCGCGGACAAGCTCGTGGCGGGCGCCTGCAACGCGACCTCCACGGTGGGCGCGGGAATCGGCGCGGCCGCGATGATGCCCGTACCTCCGGCGATGCCCACGGAGCTGGCCGCCGAGATCACCGGCGTGGCCGCGATCGAGATGAAGCTGATCGCGGAGTTGTACGAGGTCTACGGCCTGCGGCCGCCGGGCAATTTGAAAGAGCGCTCCACCACGTATCTGAGTTCGTGGTCGGAGGAGCGCGGAATCGACGTGACCAAACCGTCGACGATCAACGCGGCCCTCGGAGGCCAGCTGAAGCGCGAGCTGCGCCAGCAGATCATGAAGCGCATGGTCAGAAATCTGCCGAACCTGATGCCGTTCATGGTCGGCGCCGCCGTCGGGGCGGTCATGAACCGCCGTGACACGAGAAAGCTGGCGGAGCGCATCCGGAAAGACCTCCGCAAGGCGCAGGTGCCGTGGGACGCGCTGCCGGCGCTGCCGCCCCTGGAGAAGCCCGCCGATCCGCTGCGCGTCGGGGAGATCCCCAAGGAGCTGGGGCGCTGACACCCGCTGACCCCACTTCCCCGGCCCTGCCAGGCAAAGTTCTGACCCGCGGAAGGGAAAGTTTCCGTACGGCACACGAGTGCGAGCGCGGCCAATAAGTCGGCCGGGAGCCGCTCCGGGACTCGTGGCGGATCCGACCGGAGCTACGCCGTCGTCGTCCGTGCCGCTTCCAGTGCCGCGGCCAGGCGCTCCGGGTCGCGGGTCGACAGGTACAGGTACGGGGTCGGGTCGGCCGGGTCGGTGACCTCCACGCGGAGCGCCGTGGGGATGTAGGAGCGCAGGAGCATGAAGGCGCGTGTGTCGGCCTTGAACGTGCGCCAGGCGCGCGTCTCCTCCGGGTCGAGGACATGTGCCTCGCCGAGGGCCGAGACCGGGATCTTCGCGTCGCCCGCGATCAGGGAGCCGGCCACCACACGGATTCGCACCGAGCCGTACGAACTGGCCGCCACCGCCGCGACCGCCGTGCCGCCGACGAGGCCCCCCAGCAGGGGAAGCGTGCCGAACGGCAGCAGGATCAGGGCCATCGACAGACCCACCAGCAGGCTGATGAACCACCAGGAACGGGGCGCGGTCAGACGTTCTTCGTACGGCGAGGCGGAGAGCTGCATACGGCCTAGCCTGCCACGGTGCGTGCGCGGCGCTGACGCGGAGGTAAGGTCTGCGCCTGTGAGTGGTACATCTTCAGCTCTGCGGCCCCCGGCCGACGCCGTGGCGCCGGTGAGGCATCCCGACGCGCCCGCGCCCGGCGAACTGCTCGGCGCGCACTACGGCCAGTGCTTCGGCTGCGGGGGAGACCAGCCGCACGGACTGCACCTGGAGGCCCGCGCGGGCGAGGGGGTGAGGATCACCGCCGAGTTCACCGTGAAGCCGGCCCACCAGGGCGCTCCCGGCCTCGCGCACGGCGGAGTCCTCGCGAGCGCACTCGACGAGACCCTCGGCTCGCTGAACTGGCTACTGCGCACCATCGCGGTGACCGGACGGCTGGAGACCGACTTCGTACGGCCCGTGCCCGTCGGCACCGTGCTGTACCTGGAGGCCGAGGTGACGGCGGTGGCGGGGCGCAAGATCTACTCGTCCGCCACCGGACGCACCGGCGGCCCGGACGGGCCCGTCGCCGTCCGCGCGGACGCCCTCTTCCTGGAGGTGAAGGTGGAGCACTTCACCTCCAACGGCCGCCCGGAGGAGATCCGCGCGGCCATGGACGACCCCGACCAGGTCCGCCGTGCCCGTGCCTTCGAGGTGAACCCGTGACCCCGACCCCGACTCCGGTGGGCGTGCTGATCAAGCGCGTCGATCCGGACGTACCGCTTCCGGAATACGCGCACCCCGGTGACGCCGGTGCGGACCTCCGGACGACGGAGAGCCGCGTACTGGAACCCGGCGAGAGGGCCGTGCTGCCCACGGGGGTGTGCATCGCGCTCCCTGAGGGGTACGCGGCCTTCGTGCACCCGCGTTCCGGGCTCGCCGCCCGCTGCGGTGTCGCTCTGGTGAATGCCCCGGGGACGGTTGATGCCGGGTACCGTGGGGAGATCAAGGTGATCGTGGTGAATCTCGACCCGCGCGAGTCCGTGCGGTTCGAGCGCTTCGACCGGATTGCCCAACTGGTCGTCCAGCAGGTCGAGAAGGTGCGCTTCCAGGAGGTGGCGGAGCTTCCCGACTCGGCGCGGGCCGCGGGGGGCTTCGGGTCCACCGGCGGGCATGCCGCCGTGGGCGGCACAACGGGTGGGAATCGATACGCTTCGGTCGTATCCGACCGGGAAGGACAGTGACGTGTTCGGACGTCGCAAGAAGGGCAGTGCCGCCGAGGACGCGGCGGGCGAGGCCGAGCAGGTCGTCGACAGTGTCGACACTGAGGCGGACGACGCGGAGCGCGAGCGCGTGAGGCTTGAGCCCGAGCCGCGCCCCGACGGCCCCTGGGACAGCACAGAGGTCCGGGATCCGGCCGAGGGCCGGGTCGACCTGGGCGGTCTTTTCGTGCCCGGGGTCGACGGCATGGAGCTCCGGGTGGAGGTCGCGGGCGACGCCATCGTCGCGGCCACCGTGGTGCTCAAGGACAGCGCCGTCCAGCTGCAGGCCTTCGCCGCCCCCAAGCGCGAGGGCATCTGGGGCGAGGTGCGCGAGGAGATCGCCACCGGCATCACCCAGCAGGGCGGTGTCATCGACGAGGTCGAGGGCCCGCTGGGCTGGGAGCTGCGCGCCCAGGTACCGGTGCAGCTGCCGGACGGGACGGGCGGCTTCCAGGTCGTCCGGTTCATCGGCGTGGACGGCCCCCGCTGGTTCCTGCGCGGAGTGATCTCCGGCCAGGGCGCCGTGCAGCCGCAGACCGGCGGCGTACTGGAGTCGATCTTCCGGGACACCGTCGTGGTCCGCGGTGAGGGCCCGATGGCCCCGCGCGACCCGATCGTCCTGAAGCTGCCGGACGACGCGCAGATGGTCGCCGAGGGCGTCCAGCAGGAGGAGCAGGCGGGTTCCCGCTTCTCCGGCGGCATGGGTCAGCTGCAGCGCGGACCGGAGATCACCGAGGTCCGGTAGCAGCGCACAAGGAAGTACGGCGGTGGGGGGGGGGGGGGGGGGGGGGGGGGGGGGGGCGCGGGGCGGGGCGCGGCGGGGGGGGGGGGGGGCCATGCTGAGGCGGGGGCGGCGCGCCGCGCCCGCCCCCGCCCCCCCCCCCCCCACCACCCCCCC
>NZ_JBITFQ010000027.1:0-149243 GCF_044456225.1 Streptomyces sp. NPDC050988
CACCCCCTCCCCCCCCCGGTCGGCCGGCCGCTGCAGCCGCCCCCCATCCCCCCCCCCCCCCCCCCCCCCCCCCACACACCCCACACAACCCCCCCCCCCCCCCCCCGCGCCCCCCCCCCCCCCCGCCCCCCCCCCCGCTCGCACCCACTCACGGTGAGGAGGTTCAGTCCTTGGCCTCGGCCAGCAGCTTCTGGATCCGCGAGACACCCTCGACGAGGTCCTCGTCACCCAGCGCGTACGAGAGCCGCAGGTAGCCAGGCGTGCCGAAGGCCTCGCCCGGGACGACCGCGACCTCGGCCTCCTCCAGGATCAGCGCGGCCAGCTCGACGGAGTCCTGCGGGCGCCTGCCGCGGATCTCCTTGCCGATGAGGGCCTTCACCGAGGGGTACGCGTAGAAGGCGCCCTCGGGCTCCGGGCAGAGCACGCCGTCGATCTCGTTGAGCATCCGCACGATGGTCCTGCGGCGGCGGTCGAAGGCCTCGCGCATCTCGGCGACGGCCGTCAGGTCGCCGGACACGGCGGCGATGGCGGCGGCCTGAGCCACGTTCGACACGTTCGACGTGGCGTGCGACTGGAGGTTCGTCGCGGCCTTCACCACGTCCTTCGGGCCGATGATCCACCCGACACGCCAGCCGGTCATCGCATACGTCTTCGCGACGCCGTTGACCACGATGCACTTGTCACGCAGCTCCGGCAGGATCGCCGGCAGCGAGGTGAACTTCGCGTCCCCGTAGACCAGGTGTTCGTAGATCTCGTCCGTCAGGACCCACAGGCCGTGCTCGACGGCCCAGCGGCCGATCGCCTCGGTGTCCTCGGCGCTGTAGACGGCGCCCGTCGGGTTGGACGGCGACACGAAGAGGACGACCTTCGTCTTCTCCGTACGGGCCGCCTCCAGCTGCTCGACCGAGACGCGGTAGCCGGTGGTCTCGTCCGCGACGACCTCGACCGGGACACCGCCGGCGAGACGGATCGACTCCGGGTACGTCGTCCAGTAGGGCGCCGGCACGATGACCTCGTCGCCCGGGTCGAGGATCGCGGCGAACGCCTCGTAGATGGCCTGCTTGCCGCCGTTGGTCACCAGCACCTGGGAGGCGTCAACCTCGTAGGCGGAATCGCGCAGCGTCTTGGCGACGATCGCCGCCTTCAGCTCGGGAAGGCCGCCGGCCGGCGTGTACCGGTGGTACTTCGGGTTCTTGCAGGCCTCGATGGCGGCCTCGACGATGTAGCCCGGGGTCGGGAAGTCGGGCTCACCGGCGCCGAAGCCGATCACCGGACGTCCTGCGGCCTTGAGGGCTTTGGCCTTGGCGTCCACGGCGAGGGTGGCGGACTCGGAGATCGCACCGATCCGGGCGGAGACCCGGCGCTCGGTGGGAGGGGTTGCAGCGCTCATGGGCCCATCGTTCCAGACACGAAACCTCCCCGGCACACCGGTTTCACAGACTGAGCAGTGGCCGACAAAGTCCTTACGGACACTTTCTGTTCGACGACCGGCCGTCGACCACGTACACTCTCACCTCGTTGGCCTTCATCGGCCGCGCCCACCCGGTGCACACCGAGCACCCGGGCGGATGCGGTACGTTGTTGGGGAAACAAAGGGTCGTAGCTCAATTGGTAGAGCACTGGTCTCCAAAACCAGCGGTTGGGGGTTCAAGTCCCTCCGGCCCTGCTACACACTCCTTTCGCCAGGATGTGTGCGCATGTACGTACTGCATTGCACCGCCGTGCGGCTCATACCTGGGCGCGGCACGGCCACGACCCGGAATCAGGTGAGGACGAGTGACGGACGCCGTGGGCTCCATCGACATGCCTGATGCCCAGGATGAGGCGCCGGAGTCCCAGAAGAAGGGCCGCAAGGGCGGTAAGCGTGCCAAGAAGGGCCCGCTGAAGCGCCTCGCCCTCTTCTACCGCCAGATCGTCGCGGAACTCCGCAAGGTTGTCTGGCCGACCCGGAATCAGCTGACGACGTACACCACAGTGGTGATTGTGTTCGTTGTCATCATGATCGGTCTGGTGACTGTGATTGACTTCGGACTCGACAAGGCCGCCAAGTACGTCTTCGGCTGAGCCAAGCGCGAAGGGCGCCGTACCCGGCGCCCGCTTTCGCGTGTTCCACCCCCATGATCCAGGAAGAAGCAGCCACCGTGTCTGACCCGAACCTGAACGACGCCGTCGAGCCGCGCGGACAGGAAGCCGAGTCCGTCGACGACGAGCTCGACATCGTCGAGGGCGCGGACGTCGAGGACGAGGTCGAGGCTGCCGACGCCGAAGCCGGCGAGGCCGCCGAAGAGGCTGCCCTGCACGTCGAGGACGAGTCCGGTGAGGACGTCGAGACCGACGTGGACACCGAAGCCGACGCGGACGCCGAGGATGCGGCCGTCTCCGACGAGGCCGACGACGAGAAGCTCGAAGAGCCCGAAGAAGAGGCCGAGCCGGTCGACCCCGTGGTGGCCCTCCGCGAGGAGCTCCGCAGGCTGCCCGGTGAGTGGTACGTCATCCACACGTACGCGGGTTACGAGAACCGCGTGAAGACGAACCTCGAACAGCGTGCCGTCTCCCTGAACGTCGAGGACTTCATCTTCGCGGCCGAGGTGCCGCAGGAAGAGGTCGCGCAGATCAAGAACGGCGAGCGCAAGACCGTCCGTCAGAACAAGCTCCCCGGCTACGTGCTAGTGCGCATGGACCTGACGAACGAGTCCTGGGGCGTCGTCCGCAACACCCCCGGCGTCACCGGCTTCGTGGGCAACGCGTACGACCCGTACCCGCTGACGCTGGACGAGATCGTCAAGATGCTCGCCCCGGAGGCCGAGGAGAAGGCCGCTCGCGAGGCGGCCGAGGCCGAGGGCAAGCCGGCTCCGTCCCGCAAGCTCGAGGTCCAGGTGCTGGACTTCGAGGTGGGCGACTCGGTCACCGTCACCGACGGCCCGTTCGCGACGCTGCAGGCGACCATCAACGAGATCAACGCCGACTCGAAGAAGGTCAAGGGCCTCGTCGAGATCTTCGGCCGCGAGACCCCGGTCGAGCTGAGCTTCGACCAGATCCAGAAGAACTGACCCCTCGCGGGACGGTCTTCCGGAACACACGCCTCCGACCAGGTCAGACGGGCCTCACAGCCCGTCTGACCTGCTCGGTTTTTGGCCGCGCACAGATACCCGTTATCGTTGTGCGGTATGCCTCCGTCCGGATGATCCGGATCGGCGGCTGGAAACTCTCACTAGGACCCGGAGAGAGCAATGCCTCCCAAGAAGAAGAAGGTCACGGGGCTCATCAAGCTCCAGATCCAGGCCGGTGCGGCCAACCCGGCGCCGCCGGTCGGCCCCGCGCTGGGCCAGCACGGCGTCAACATCATGGAGTTCTGCAAGGCCTACAACGCCGCGACCGAGTCGCAGCGTGGCTGGGTGATCCCGGTGGAGATCACGGTCTACGAAGACCGCTCCTTCACCTTCATCACCAAGACCCCGCCGGCCGCGAAGATGATCCTCAAGGCCGCGGGCGTGGAGAAGGGCTCCGGCGAGCCGCACAAGACCAAGGTCGCCAAGATCACCCAGGCGCAGGTCCGCGAGATCGCCACCACGAAGATGCCCGACCTGAACGCCAACGACCTGGACGCCGCGTCGAAGATCATCGCCGGCACCGCCCGTTCCATGGGCATCACGGTCGAGGGCTGACCTCCACCCCGTAGGAAAGACCGTGGCAGGGCCTGCTCGGCCCACACCACGACTCCTCAGAACACACAGGAGCAGTAGTGAGCAAGCGCAGCAAGTCTCTCCGCGCTGCGGACGCGAAGATCGACCGGGACAAGCAGTACGCCCCGCTCGAGGCCGTCCGTCTCGCCAAGGAGACCTCCACGAGCAAGTTCGACGGCACCGTCGAGGTCGCCTTCCGCCTGGGTGTCGACCCGCGCAAGGCCGACCAGATGGTCCGTGGCACCGTGAACCTCCCGCACGGCACCGGTAAGACCGCCCGGGTCCTGGTCTTCGCGACCGGTGACCGTGCCGAGGCCGCGACCGCCGCGGGCGCCGACATCGTCGGCTCCGACGAGCTCATCGACGAGGTGGCGAAGGGCCGTCTGGACTTCGACGCCGTCGTCGCCACCCCGGACCTCATGGGCAAGGTCGGCCGCCTGGGCCGTGTCCTCGGCCCGCGTGGTCTGATGCCGAACCCGAAGACCGGCACCGTGACCCCGGACGTGGCCAAGGCCGTGACCGAGATCAAGGGCGGCAAGATCGAGTTCCGCGTCGACAAGCACTCGAACCTGCACTTCATCATCGGCAAGACCTCGTTCGACGAGACCCAGCTGGTGGAGAACTACGGCGCCGCGCTGGAGGAGATCCTCCGTCTGAAGCCGTCCGCCGCCAAGGGTCGCTACATCCGGAAGGCCGCGATCAGCACGACGATCGGCCCCGGCATCCCGCTCGACCCGAACCGCACCCGCAACCTCCTCGTCGAGGAGGACCCGGCCGCCGTCTGAGCCTGACGCTCACCGGCAGCCGCGTCGCACACGCGATTCCAGGACGGGCCCCGCAACCTTTCGAGGTGCGGGGCCCGTCCCTCTTTGTCAGATGCCCGTTTCCGGACCGGGTGTCAGTGCCCTGCGCTAGCGTGCAGGGCACAGGAATCGCATAGGGGGACGAATGAAGAGCACTGCCGTGCGACGCGCGACTGTCTCGATCGCGATGGCCGCCGCGCTGACGGGGGTCGCGGCCTGTAGCGGCTCGGACTCCGACGGGGGTTCGGGCGGGAGCGCGGGCGGAAGCTCCGGAGGGGGCGACAAGGCGGCCGGCAAGGCCAAGACGCAGGCGAACCCGATCGCGGCCCTGCGCACCGTCGAGAAGTCCACCGACAAGGCCGACTCCGCCAAGGTCGAGTCCACCACGACCATGGGCACGATCATGTCCATGGAGGCGGACGGCGCCCTCGGCTGGTCCGACGGCCTCACCGGCACCCTGACGATCACGTACACCGGCGGCACGATGGCCGACCAGATGCGGCAGCTGGGCACCACCTCCATGGAGGCCCGCTATCTGCCGGACGCCTACTACGCGAAGATGGGCGACAAGTTCGCCGAGCAGTCCGGCGGCAAGCACTGGATCAAGTACGCGTACGACGACCTGGCGGACCTCGCCGGCGGATCGGGCGCGTACATGAAGGACCAGATGCAGAACACCACGCCGAACCAGTCGGTGAAGCTCCTGCTGGCCTCCGGGGACGTCAAGAAGGTCGGCGAGGAGAAGGTGCGCGGCGAGAACACCACGCACTACTCGGGCACGGTCGACGTCGCGGATCTCGCGGGCGAGAGCTCGAACCTCACCGCGGACCAACTGGCCGACATGAAGCGTCAGTTGGAGCAGGCCGGAGTCACCACCGAGACCATCGACATATGGGTCAACGACGAGGATCTGCTGGTCAAGAAGGTCGAGAAGGGCGAGCTGGCCACCGGCTCGATGTCCTCGACGGCGTTCTACAGCGACTACGGCGTGAAGGTCTCCACCGAGGAGCCCCCGGCGGGCGACACGGCCGACTTCAAGGACCTGATGCAGACTCAGCCGGCGGCCTGAGAGCCCTCGTACGGGACAGAGATCGGGGGCGCCACCCAGGCGTCCCAGGCGTCCCGGGCGTCGCACAGGCCTCAAGGAACTCGGAGGACTGCCCGAGTCTCTCTGGGATACGCTCACGCCCTGTCTGTGAGTCGCTCATCTGTTCCTTGGGGGGAACCATGAAGATTTCTGTGCGCGGATCCGTGCGTCGTAGGACGACCGGTGCGGCACTCGCCGCGCTGGTCCTCGCCGGGGGTGCCGTCGGCTGTTCGAAGGACGGCGCGAGCGAGGAGTCGCCGAAGATGACGCCCGCCGCGGCCGTGGCCAAGGCGGCGAAGAACACGGAGGACATCACCTCCATCAGCTACCGGATGACCGGCAGGACCCCTGAGGAGGGGCGCGTCAAGGCCGATGCCCAGATGCGCATGAAGCCGGACGTCGCCATGAGCATGAAGATGACCGCCCTCGACCAGGGCGCGGACGGCACCGCCGAGATCCGCCTCGTCGACAAGGCGATGTACATAGGCGGAGGCGCCGCGGCCGCCAAGGGGATGGACGGCAAGAGCTGGATCAAGTTCGACCTGTCCACGCTGGGGGACGACGCGCTGGGGGGCGCGGCTCCGGGCGCCGGGACGGCCGACAAGAACCCGGCCCAGGAGTCCACCTTCCTCACCGGCTCCAAGGACGTGAAGAAGGTCGGCACCGAGAAGATCGACGGCGTCGAGACCACCCACTACAAGGGCACGGTCACCCTCGACGAGTTCCGCAAGTCGCTCAAGAGCGAGAGCAAGACCACCCGTGAGCAGCGGGAGAAGAGCCTTGAGCAGTACGAGAAGATGGGCGTGGACGCGCTCACGATGGACATGTGGATCGACGGCGACGACCGCACCAAGCAGTTCCGTATGAAGGGCGACGCCGACAAGGGCAAGCTCGACATGACCATCACCTTCGTCGACTACAACAAGCCCGTGACGGTCGAGGCGCCGCCCGCCAAGGACGTCATGGACCTGGCCGAGATGATGGGCGACATCGAGAGCTGACCTCGGCGTCGGCCGGCGTACGACGTCGGCCCACGTACGGATTTGCTTGACAGCGACCCGTTCACGTAACCTTCCACAGAAGCCAAAGACCGCTGGTCGTTGCCGTGTGCTTGTTAGAGGGCGCGGCGACCGAAGGATCCGCTGAAACTGCGGACGACCCGCGTAGGTGACTGTGGATGAACTCCCGGGCAGTCCCGTACTTCGTACGGATCCGTTCGGTCGAGTCACGCCCCGTGCGCCTGCGCCGGGGCGTTTCGTTTTCCCAGTCTCCTTCTGAGCGGTCCTCATCACCCGGAAGGAGGCCACGCTTATGGCAAGGCCCGACAAGGCTGCCGCGGTAGCCGAGCTCGCGGACCAGTTCCGCAGCTCGAACGCCGCCGTGCTGACCGAGTACCGGGGTCTCACCGTGGCGCAGCTCAAGACGCTGCGTCGTTCGCTCGGTGAAGACGCCCAGTACGCCGTGGTGAAGAACACGCTGACCAAGATCGCGGCCAACGAGGCCGGGATCTCCACGCTCGACGACCTGTTCAACGGTCCGACGGCGGTTGCCTTCATCTCCGGTGACCCGGTGACGTCGGCGAAGGGTCTTCGTGACTTCGCCAAGGACAACCCGAACCTCGTCATCAAGGGCGGTGTCCTTGACGGCAAGGCGCTGTCCGCCGACGAGATCAAGAAGCTTGCGGACCTCGAGTCCCGCGAGGTTCTGCTCGCCAAGCTGGCGGGTGCCATGAAGGGCAAGCAGACTCAGGCTGCGCAGCTCTTCCAGGCGCTTCCGTCGAAGTTCGTCCGCACCGCGGAGGCGCTTCGCGTCAAGCTCGAAGAGCAGGGCGGTGCCGAGTAATTCGGCTCGCGCATTGACCGCCGCCTGAGGCGACGGTCGTAGCGGGCCGAACGTACGCCCGCCTCACCAGTACATCCGGCACCTGCCGAATTAGTGGAAGGACGCCATCATGGCGAAGCTGTCCCAGGAAGAGCTGCTCGCGCAGTTCGAGTCCCTCACCCTCATCGAGCTCTCCGAGTTCGTGAAGGCCTTCGAGGAGAAGTTCGACGTCACCGCCGCCGCCGCGGTCGCCGTTGCCGGCCCCGCCGGTGCCGCCGCCCCCGCCGAGGCCGAGGCCGAGCAGGACGAGTTCGACGTCATCCTCACGGGTGCCGGCGACAAGAAGATCCAGGTCATCAAGGTCGTGCGTGAGCTGACCTCCCTGGGTCTCAAGGAGGCCAAGGACCTCGTGGACGGCGCTCCGAAGCCGGTCCTCGAGAAGGTCGCCAAGGACGCCGCCGAGAAGGCCGCCGAGTCCCTCAAGGGCGCCGGCGCCTCCGTCGAGGTCAAGTAACACCACGAGCCGTCCGCCGCGGCGCCTGAGGGCGCCCCGCGGCGTCGGCTCCAGCGGGCCGACACAGCCGCTCCCGCAGGGGCTGTAACGCTGACGCACCGAAGAGCGATCATCCATCTGGGTGGTCGCTCTTCGGCGTTCGAGGGGGCCGTGCGGCGACTGCCTTGCGCTGTCGGTCGCGACGAGTATGGTGATCTTCGTTCGTGCCTCCGGCCGCCCTGTGACGGGCAGCGAGACAGGTTGCAAGACGGGTTGCAAGTGACGATGGCAGCACCCGGTTCGGGCATGGGGGGCCTTGACGAACCGCACGCAGCGCGCAATTCTCAGGACGCGTCGTCACAACGATCCGGATCCGAGGCATGGATCGGTGGCGAAGAGGGCAGTATCGATGTGCATCGAGGGCGTGGCTTGCAGCAGGGGTTGAGAACAACGAGGGTCTTCAAAAACCCGCACTGGACATCAGTGGGCCTAGTGGCTACACTGACCCTTTGCGCTGCCTGTTAGCTGCCTCCTGCCCGTCACCAGGGGCATGCCCTCGCTTCAGCACTGTGGATTGAACCGATCCTGACCTGGCCTTTTGGCTGATTCAGGAAACGGCTGTCCTGGTGTCCGGCTTGGGACCGGTACGCGCGTAGTGAGTCCGAGCCCTCGGAAGGACCCCCTCTTGGCCGCCTCGCGCACTGCCTCCGCGAATACGAACAACGGCGCCAGCACCGCCCCGCTGCGCATCTCTTTTGCAAAGATCAAGGAGCCCCTCGAGGTTCCGAACCTTCTTGCGCTGCAAACCGAGAGCTTCGACTGGCTGCTCGGAAACGACGCGTGGAAGGCTCGTGTCGAGGCGGCTCTGGACAGCGGACAGGACGTCCCCACCAAGTCCGGTCTGGAGGAGATCTTCGAGGAGATCTCCCCGATCGAGGACTTCTCCGGGTCGATGTCCCTGACTTTCCGCGACCACCGCTTCGAGCCTCCCAAGAACTCGATCGACGAGTGCAAGGAGCGCGACTTCACGTACGCCGCCCCGCTCTTCGTCACGGCCGAGTTCACCAACAACGAGACCGGCGAGATCAAGTCCCAGACGGTCTTCATGGGTGATTTCCCGCTCATGACCAACAAGGGCACCTTCGTCATCAACGGCACCGAGCGTGTCGTCGTGACGCAGCTGGTCCGTTCGCCGGGCGTCTACTTCGACTCCTCCATCGACAAGACGTCCGACAAGGACATCTTCTCGGTCAAGGTCATCCCCTCCCGGGGTGCCTGGCTGGAGATGGAGATCGACAAGCGCGACATGGTCGGTGTCCGCATCGACCGCAAGCGCAAGCAGTCCGTCACCGTTCTCCTGAAGGCTCTCGGCTGGACGACCGAGCAGATCCTCGAGGAGTTCGGCGAGTACGAGTCCATGCGCGCCACCCTGGAGAAGGACCACACCCAGGGCCAGGACGACGCACTGCTCGACATCTACCGCAAGCTGCGTCCGGGCGAGCCCCCGACCCGTGAGGCCGCGCAGACGCTTCTGGAGAACCTCTACTTCAACCCGAAGCGCTACGACCTCGCCAACGTCGGCCGTTACAAGGTCAACAAGAAGCTGGGCAGCGAGGCCCCGCTGGACGCCGGGATCCTGACCGTCGAAGACATCATCGAGACGATCAAGTACCTGGTGAAGCTGCACGCCGGTGAGACCGAGACCGTGGGTCCCAACGGCGCCTCGATCGTCGTCGAGACCGACGACATCGACCACTTCGGCAACCGTCGTCTGCGCAACGTCGGCGAGCTCATCCAGAACCAGGTTCGTACGGGTCTGGCGCGTATGGAGCGTGTCGTCCGTGAGCGGATGACGACCCAGGACGTCGAGGCGATCACGCCGCAGACCCTGATCAACATCCGGCCGGTCGTCGCCTCCATCAAGGAGTTCTTCGGCACCAGCCAGCTGTCGCAGTTCATGGACCAGAACAACCCGTTGTCCGGCCTGACGCACAAGCGTCGTCTCAACGCGCTCGGCCCGGGTGGTCTGTCCCGTGAGCGGGCCGGCTTCGAAGTCCGTGACGTGCACCCCTCGCACTACGGCCGCATGTGTCCGATCGAGACCCCCGAAGGCCCGAACATCGGCCTGATCGGCTCGCTCGCCTCCTACGGCCGGATCAACGCGTTCGGTTTCGTCGAGACGCCGTACCGCAAGGTCGTCGAGGGCCAGGTCACCGACGACGTCGACTACCTCACGGCCGACGAGGAGGACCGGTTCGTCATCGCGCAGGCCAACGCCTCGCTCAATGACGACATGCGCTTCGACGAGGCTCGTGTCCTGGTCCGCCGTCGTGGCGGCGAGGTCGACTACGTCCCCGGTGACGACGTCGACTACATGGACGTCTCCCCGCGCCAGATGGTGTCCGTCGCGACCGCGATGATCCCCTTCCTGGAGCACGACGACGCCAACCGTGCCCTCATGGGCGCGAACATGATGCGCCAGGCCGTGCCGCTGATCACCGCCGAGGCCCCCCTCGTCGGTACGGGCATGGAGTACCGCTGCGCCGTCGACGCCGGTGACGTCATCAAGGCCGAGAAGGCGGGTGTCGTCCAGGAGGTCTCCGCGGACTACATCACCGTCGCCAACGACGACGGCACGTACACCACGTACCGCGTCGCGAAGTTCTCGCGCTCCAACCAGGGCACCTCGGTCAACCAGAAGGTGATCGTGGACGAGGGCGACCGGGTCGTCGAGAACCAGGTTCTCGCCGACGGTCCGGCCACCCAGGAAGGCGAGATGGCGCTGGGCAAGAACCTGCTCGTCGCCTTCATGCCCTGGGAGGGTCACAACTACGAGGACGCGATCATCCTGTCGCAGCGCCTCGTCCAGGACGACGTCCTCTCCTCGATCCACATCGAGGAGCACGAGGTCGACGCCCGTGACACCAAGCTCGGCCCCGAGGAGATCACCCGGGACATCCCGAACGTCTCCGAGGAGGTCCTCGCCGACCTCGACGAGCGCGGCATCATCCGCATCGGTGCCGAGGTCGTCGCCGGCGACATCCTGGTCGGCAAGGTCACGCCCAAGGGTGAGACCGAGCTGACCCCGGAGGAGCGCCTGCTCCGCGCGATCTTCGGTGAGAAGGCGCGCGAGGTGCGCGACACCTCGCTGAAGGTGCCGCACGGCGAGATCGGCAAGGTCATCGGCGTCCGCGTCTTCGACCGTGAGGAGGGCGACGAGCTTCCCCCCGGTGTGAACCAGCTGGTGCGCGTGTACGTGGCGCAGAAGCGCAAGATCACCGACGGTGACAAGCTCGCCGGCCGTCACGGCAACAAGGGCGTCATCTCCAAGATCCTGCCGATCGAGGACATGCCGTTCCTGGAGGACGGCACCCCGGTCGACATCATCCTCAACCCGCTGGGTGTCCCGTCCCGAATGAACCCGGGACAGGTCCTGGAGATTCACCTCGGCTGGCTCGCCAGCCGCGGCTGGGACGTCTCCGGTCTGGCGGACGACTGGGCGCAGCGCCTCCAGGCCATCGAGGCCGACAAGGTCGACCCGGGCACGAACGTCGCCACCCCCGTATTCGACGGTGCGCGTGAGGACGAGCTGGCCGGTCTGCTGCAGCACACGATTCCGAACCGCGACGGCGAGCGCATGGTGCTCCCCACCGGTAAGGCGCCTCTGTTCGACGGCCGCTCCGGCGAGCCGTTCCCGGAGCCGATCTCGGTCGGCTACATGTACATCCTCAAGCTCCACCACCTGGTCGACGACAAGCTCCACGCCCGTTCGACCGGTCCGTACTCGATGATCACCCAGCAGCCGCTGGGTGGTAAGGCCCAGTTCGGTGGCCAGCGCTTCGGTGAGATGGAGGTGTGGGCGCTTGAGGCTTATGGCGCCGCTTACGCCCTCCAGGAGCTGCTGACCATCAAGTCCGACGACGTGACCGGCCGCGTGAAGGTCTACGAGGCCATCGTCAAGGGCGAGAACATCCCCGAGCCCGGCATTCCCGAGTCCTTCAAGGTGCTCATCAAGGAAATGCAGTCGCTCTGCCTCAACGTGGAGGTGCTGTCCTCGGACGGCATGTCCATCGAGATGCGCGACACGGACGAGGACGTCTTCCGCGCCGCGGAGGAGCTCGGTATCGACCTGTCCCGGCGCGAGCCGAGCAGCGTCGAAGAGGTCTGACGGGTCTGGCCGGGGCTCCTTGAACAAGAGCCCCGGCTAACCCCGGACCCCAGTCAGACCAGTGAAGAATCGACCCCGAAAGAGGGATTGACGACAAGTGCTCGACGTCAACTTCTTCGACGAGCTGCGGATCGGCCTTGCTACCGCTGACGACATTCGTCAGTGGTCACACGGTGAGGTCAAGAAGCCGGAGACCATCAACTACCGCACCCTCAAGCCCGAAAAGGACGGACTCTTCTGCGAGAAGATCTTCGGTCCGACCCGGGACTGGGAGTGCTACTGCGGCAAGTACAAGCGTGTCCGCTTCAAGGGCATCATCTGCGAGCGCTGCGGCGTCGAGGTCACTCGCGCCAAGGTGCGTCGTGAGCGGATGGGCCACATTGAGCTGGCCGCTCCCGTCACCCACATCTGGTACTTCAAGGGCGTTCCGTCGCGGCTGGGCTACCTGCTCGACCTCGCCCCGAAGGACCTCGAGAAGGTCATCTACTTCGCCGCGTACATGATCACGTACGTGGACGACGAGCGTCGTACCCGCGACCTGCCGTCGCTGGAGGCTCACGTCTCCGTCGAGCGTCAGCAGATCGAGAACCGTCGCGACGCCGACCTCGAGACCCGCGCCAAGAAGCTCGAGACCGACCTGGCCGAGCTTGAGGCCGAGGGCGCCAAGGCCGACGTACGCCGCAAGGTGCGCGAAGGTGCCGAGCGTGAGATGAAGCAGCTGCGGGACCGTTCGCAGCGCGAGATCGACCGTCTCGACGAGGTGTGGACCCGTTTCAAGAACCTCAAGGTCCAGGACCTGGAGGGTGACGAGCTCCTCTACCGCGAGCTGCGTGACCGCTTCGGGACCTACTTCGACGGCTCCATGGGTGCGGCCGCTCTGCAGAAGCGCCTGGAGTCCTTCGACCTGGACGAGGAGGCCGAGCGCCTCCGCGAGATCATCCGTACCGGCAAGGGCCAGAAGAAGACCCGTGCGCTGAAGCGGCTGAAGGTCGTGTCTGCGTTCCTGCAGACCTCCAACAGCCCCAAGGGCATGGTTCTCGACTGCGTCCCGGTCATCCCGCCGGACCTTCGCCCGATGGTGCAGCTGGACGGTGGCCGCTTCGCGACCTCCGACCTGAACGACCTGTACCGCCGTGTGATCAACCGGAACAACCGTCTGAAGCGGCTTCTCGACCTCGGCGCGCCCGAGATCATCGTGAACAACGAGAAGCGCATGCTCCAGGAGGCCGTCGACGCCCTCTTCGACAACGGTCGTCGTGGTCGTCCGGTCACCGGTCCCGGTAACCGCCCGCTGAAGTCCCTGAGCGACATGCTCAAGGGCAAGCAGGGTCGTTTCCGTCAGAACCTGCTCGGCAAGCGTGTGGACTACTCCGCGCGTTCCGTGATCGTCGTCGGTCCGCAGCTGAAGCTCCACCAGTGCGGTCTGCCGAAGGCCATGGCGCTGGAGCTCTTCAAGCCGTTCGTGATGAAGCGCCTGGTCGACCTGAACCACGCGCAGAACATCAAGAGCGCCAAGCGGATGGTCGAGCGCGGCCGCACGGTCGTGTACGACGTCCTGGAAGAGGTCATCGCCGAGCACCCGGTTCTGCTGAACCGTGCGCCGACGCTGCACCGCCTCGGCATCCAGGCCTTCGAGCCGCAGCTGGTCGAGGGCAAGGCCATCCAGATCCACCCGCTCGTCTGCACCGCGTTCAACGCGGACTTCGACGGTGACCAGATGGCCGTGCACCTGCCGCTCTCCGCGGAGGCGCAGGCCGAGGCCCGCATCCTGATGCTGTCCTCGAACAACATCCTCAAGCCCGCCGACGGCCGTCCGGTGACGATGCCGACCCAGGACATGGTCCTCGGTCTGTTCTTCCTCACCACCGACGGCGAGCTGCGGGACGTCAAGGGCGAGGGCCGGTCCTTCGGCTCCGCGGCCGAGGCGATCATGGCGTTCGACGCCGGCGACCTCTCGCTGCAGTCGCGCGTGGACATCCGCTTCCCGGTGGGCACCATCCCGCCGCGCGGCTGGACCCCGCCGGCTCAGGAAGAGGGCGACCCGGAGTGGCAGCAGGGTGACACCTTCCGCCTGAACACCACGCTGGGCCGTGCGCTCTTCAACGAGCTGCTGCCCGAGGACTACCCGTTCGTCGACTACGAGGTCGGCAAGAAGCAGCTCTCCGAGATCGTCAACGACCTCGCCGAGCGCTACCCCAAGGTCATCGTGGCGGCGACGCTCGACAACCTGAAGGCGGCCGGCTTCTACTGGGCGACCCGTTCCGGCGTCACCGTGGCCATCTCCGACATCGTCGTTCCCGACGCGAAGCGCGCGATCGTCAAGGGCTACGAGGACCAGGACGAGAAGGTCCAGAAGCAGTACGAGCGTGGTCTGATCACCAAGGACGAGCGCACGCAGGAGCTCATCGCGATCTGGACCAAGGCGACCAACGAGGTCGCCGAGGCGATGAACGCGAACTTCCCGAAGACCAACCCGGTCTCGATGATGGTCAACTCGGGCGCCCGCGGAAACATGATGCAGATGCGTCAGATCGCCGGTATGCGTGGTCTGGTGTCGAACGCCAAGAACGAGACCATCCCGCGTCCCATCAAGGCGTCCTTCCGTGAAGGCCTGTCCGTGCTGGAGTACTTCATCTCCACGCACGGTGCCCGTAAGGGTCTGGCGGACACCGCCCTGCGTACCGCCGACTCGGGTTACCTGACCCGTCGTCTGGTGGACGTCTCGCAGGACGTCATCATTCGCGAGGAGGACTGCGGCACCGACCGCGGCCTGCGTCTGGCGATCGCCGAGCGGGGCTCCGACGGTGTCCTGCGCAAGACGGAGAACGTCGAGACCAGCGTGTACGCACGTGCGCTGGCCGAGGACATCACCGTCGACGGCAAGGTGCTGGCCCCGGCCAACACCGACCTGGGCGACGTCCTCATCGACGAGCTCGTCAGGTACGGCATCGAGGAGGTCAAGACCCGTTCGGTCCTGACCTGCGAGTCCGCCGTCGGTACCTGCGCCATGTGCTACGGCCGCTCGCTGGCCACCGGCAAGCTGGTCGACATCGGTGAGGCGGTCGGCATCATCGCCGCCCAGTCCATCGGTGAGCCCGGCACGCAGCTGACGATGCGTACCTTCCACACCGGTGGTGTGGCCGGTGACGACATCACCCAGGGTCTGCCCCGTGTCGTCGAGCTCTTCGAGGCTCGTACGCCGAAGGGTGTCGCCCCGATCTCCGAGGCCTCCGGCCGCGTGCGGATCGAGGAGACCGAGAAGACCAAGAAGCTCGTCGTCACTCCGGACGACGGCAGCGACGAGACGGCGTTCCCGATCTCGAAGCGTGCCCGTCTGCTGGTGGGCGAGGGCGACCACGTCGAGGTGGGCCAGAAGCTCACCGTGGGTGCCACCAACCCGCACGACGTGCTGCGCATCCTGGGTCAGCGTGCCGTCCAGGTCCACCTGGTCGGCGAAGTCCAGCGGGTCTACAACTCGCAGGGCGTGTCGATCCACGACAAGCACATCGAGATCATCATCCGGCAGATGCTCCGCCGTGTGACGATCATCGAGTCGGGCGACGCGGAGCTGCTGCCCGGCGAGCTCGTCGAGCGGTCGAAGTTCGAGACCGAGAACCGTCGTGTGGTCCAGGAAGGCGGCCACCCGGCCTCCGGCCGTCCGCAGCTGATGGGTATCACCAAGGCGTCGCTGGCCACCGAGTCGTGGCTGTCGGCGGCGTCCTTCCAGGAGACGACCAGGGTTCTGACGGACGCGGCGATCAACGCCAAGTCCGACTCCCTGATCGGCCTCAAGGAGAACGTCATCATCGGTAAGCTCATCCCGGCCGGTACGGGCCTGTCCCGCTACCGCAACATCCGGGTCGAGCCGACCGAGGAGGCCAAGGCCGCGATGTACTCGGCCGTCGGCTACGACGACATCGACTACTCGCCGTTCGGCACGGGCTCCGGCCAGGCCGTTCCGCTGGAGGACTACGACTACGGTCCGTACAACCAGTAAGCGGGTTGCTTGAGTTGAAGGGCGGTCACCCTCGGGGGTGACCGCCCTTCGGCTTTTCCCCCGACGGGAACCTATGCCGGAAATGCCGCGTTGGAGCATGATGGAAGCCCAGTCTTTCGGGGGGAGGTGCTCCCGTGTCGTACCCGTCGTGGCAGCCCGGGGAGGGGTCGAAGGATGCGCAGGCCCGGCAGGGGTCGGGTGGTGTGCCGTCCTGGCGTGGGCAGGGTGGTCAGGCGCCGGTCTGGGACGGGCAGGGCGGTCCGCCGCAGCCCGGGTACGCGGACGGCGGTCATTCGATGCTCGCCTCGCACGCGGACCGGGAGCGGGCCGTCGATGTGCTCAGAGCCGGCTTCGGCGAGGGGCGTATGGAGCAGGCCGAGTTCGAGAAGCGGGTGGCGCGGGCCTACGCGGCCCGTACGGTGGGCGAGCTGGCCCTTCTGGTGGCCGACCTGCCCCAGGGGCCCGTACCGCTGCCGGCGGCCGTAGGAGCCGTGCCACGGACGTTCCTGCCCCTTCCCGTGCCGAAGACGAACGAGAAGGCGATCGGGTCGGCGATCTGCGGCGGGCTGTGTCTGGTGACGTTCGGGCTCACCGGTCTTCCCGCGGTGATTCTCGGCCATTCCGCGCGCTCGGAGATCCGGCGCAGGGGCGAGGGCGGTGACGGTCTGGCGCTCACCGGGCTCGTCATCGGATGGCTGGCCACGGCAAGCTGGACCCTTGTGGTGACGCTGCTGCTCATCGCCGCGCTGACGACCGGATGAAGATCACGGACGGCGTGGCGGGTTGGCATGGTCCGCTCACGGATGGTAGTGCGGCCCATTTGTTTTGACCGCAGCGTATGAGGTAGGTACGCTCAGACCTTGTGCCTGGGGTGTGCCCTGGCTCCCGTGCGTGCCTTCAAACCGCAAGGGGAGTCGTAAGCGGCCACCGTAAATCTGCGCCCTTCTCGCCTCACGGTGAGAGTCTGCAGGATTCGACACACCCGACCGCGTGGGTCGGCGATGTTCCAGGTTAGCTTCACCATTCGGCACACAGAAACCGGAGAAGTAGTGCCTACGATCCAGCAGCTGGTCCGGAAGGGCCGGCAGGACAAGGTCGAGAAGAACAAGACGCCCGCACTCGAGGGTTCGCCCCAGCGTCGCGGCGTCTGCACGCGTGTGTTCACGACCACCCCGAAGAAGCCGAACTCGGCCCTGCGTAAGGTCGCGCGTGTGCGTCTGACCAGCGGGATCGAAGTCACCGCTTACATTCCGGGTGAGGGACACAACCTGCAGGAGCACTCCATCGTGCTCGTGCGTGGTGGCCGTGTGAAGGACCTGCCGGGTGTTCGCTACAAGATCATCCGAGGTTCGCTTGACACGCAGGGTGTCAAGAACCGCAAGCAGGCCCGCAGCCGCTACGGCGCCAAGAAGGAGAAGTAGAAATGCCTCGTAAGGGCCCCGCCCCGAAGCGCCCGGTCATCATCGACCCGGTCTACGGTTCCCCTCTGGTGACCTCCCTGATCAACAAGGTGCTGCTGAACGGCAAGCGCTCCACCGCCGAGCGCATCGTCTACGGCGCCATGGAGGGCCTGCGCGAGAAGACCGGCAACGACCCGGTCATCACGCTCAAGCGCGCTCTTGAGAACATCAAGCCGACCCTCGAGGTCAAGTCCCGCCGTGTCGGTGGCGCCACCTACCAGGTGCCGGTCGAGGTCAAGCCCGGCCGCGCGAGCACCCTGGCGCTGCGCTGGCTGGTCGGCTACTCCCGCGCCCGTCGCGAGAAGACCATGACCGAGCGTCTGCTCAACGAGCTTCTCGACGCCTCCAACGGCCTCGGTGCCGCTGTGAAGAAGCGCGAGGACACCCACAAGATGGCCGAGTCCAACAAGGCCTTCGCGCACTACCGCTGGTAGTCGCTACCCCCATCGAGACCGAGAGAAGACCGAAGCCTTATGGCTACCACTTCACTTGACCTGGCCAGGGTCCGCAACATCGGGATCATGGCCCACATCGACGCGGGCAAGACGACCACCACCGAGCGGATCCTCTTCTACACCGGCGTCAGCTACAAGATCGGTGAAGTCCACGACGGCGCTGCCACCATGGACTGGATGGAGCAGGAGCAGGAGCGTGGCATCACGATCACCTCTGCTGCTACCACCTGTCATTGGCCGCTTGAGGACAACGACTACACGATCAACATCATCGACACCCCGGGTCACGTCGACTTCACGGTCGAGGTGGAGCGTTCGCTCCGCGTCCTCGACGGTGCCGTCACCGTGTTCGACGGTGTCGCGGGTGTCGAGCCGCAGTCCGAGACGGTGTGGCGTCAGGCCGACCGTTACGGCGTGCCGCGCATCTGCTTCGTGAACAAGCTCGACCGGACCGGCGCGGAGTTCCACCGCTGCGTCGATATGATCTCGGACCGCCTCGGTGCGCAGCCGCTGGTCATGCAGCTTCCGATCGGCGCCGAGGCCGACTTCAAGGGTGTCGTCGACCTCGTCACCATGAAGGCGTTCGTCTGGTCCGCCGAGGCCGCCAAGGGCGAGATGTACGACGTCGTCGACATCCCGGCCACGCACGTCGAGGCTGCCGAGGAGTACCGCGGCAAGCTCGTCGAGGCCGTCGCCGAGAACGACGAAGAGATCATGGAGCTGTACCTGGAGGGCGTCGAGCCCACCGAGGAGCAGCTGTACGCCGCGATCCGTCGCATCACCATCGCGTCCGGCAAGTCCAGCGACACCACGGTCACCCCGGTGTTCTGTGGCACCGCGTTCAAGAACAAGGGCGTCCAGCCCCTGCTCGACGCGGTCGTGCGCTACCTGCCGACCCCGCTCGACGTCGAGGCCATCGAAGGCCACGACGTGAAGGACCCCGAGGTCGTGGTCAAGCGCAAGCCGTCCGTGGACGAGCCGCTGTCCGCCCTCGCCTTCAAGATCATGAGCGACCCGCACCTGGGCAAGCTCACCTTCGTCCGGGTCTACTCGGGCCGCCTGGAGTCCGGCACCGCCGTGCTGAACTCCGTCAAGGGCAAGAAGGAGCGCATCGGCAAGATCTACCGCATGCACGCGAACAAGCGTGAGGAGATCGAGGCGGTGGGCGCCGGCGACATCGTCGCCGTGATGGGCCTGAAGCAGACCACCACCGGTGAGACGCTCAGCGACGACAAGAACCCGGTCATCCTGGAGTCCATGGACTTCCCGGCGCCGGTCATCCAGGTCGCCATCGAGCCCAAGTCCAAGGGTGACCAGGAGAAGCTGGGTGTCGCCATCCAGCGTCTCGCGGAGGAGGACCCCTCCTTCCAGGTTCACTCGGACGAGGAGACCGGCCAGACCATCATCGGCGGTATGGGCGAGCTGCACCTCGAGGTGCTGGTCGACCGTATGCGCCGTGAGTTCAAGGTCGAGGCCAACGTCGGTAAGCCGCAGGTCGCGTACCGTGAGACGATCCGCAAGGCCGTCGAGCGCGTGGACTACACCCACAAGAAGCAGACCGGTGGTACCGGTCAGTTCGCCAAGGTGCAGATCGCGATCGAGCCCATCGTGGACGGCGACGCGTCGTACGAGTTCGTGAACAAGGTCACCGGTGGCCGTATCCCGCGGGAGTACATCCCCTCGGTGGACGCCGGTGCGCAGGAGGCCATGCAGTTCGGCATCCTCGCCGGTTACGAGATGACGGGCGTCCGCGTCACGCTTCTCGACGGTGCCTACCACGAGGTCGACTCCTCCGAGCTGGCGTTCAAGATCGCCGGTTCGCAGGCCTTCAAGGAGGCCGCCCGCAAGGCCAGCCCCGTGCTGCTCGAGCCGATGATGGCCGTAGAGGTCACCACGCCCGAGGACTACATGGGCGAGGTCATCGGTGACATCAACTCCCGCCGTGGTCAGATCCAGGCCATGGAGGAGCGTGCCGGTGCCCGCGTCGTGAAGGGCCTGGTTCCGCTGTCGGAGATGTTCGGCTACGTCGGCGACCTCCGCAGCAAGACATCGGGTCGCGCGAGCTACTCGATGCAGTTCGACTCCTACGCCGAGGTTCCCCGGAACGTCGCCGAGGAGATCATCGCGAAGGCCAAGGGCGAGTAACTCAGCGAGTCGGACTCAACCGAGTTCACACCTTAGGCTTGACTCCGGAGCCTGCTGGGGCATTCCACCGCAACCGCGGCGGAACTGCCCCGGGCCCCGGCTTTCCAGCAAAGATCACCTGGCGCCGATGAGTAAGGCGTACAGAACCACTCCACAGGAGGACCCCAGTGGCGAAGGCGAAGTTCGAGCGGACTAAGCCGCACGTCAACATCGGCACCATCGGTCACATCGACCACGGTAAGACGACCCTCACGGCCGCCATTACCAAGGTGCTGCATGACGCGTACCCGGACCTGAACGAGGCCTCGGCCTTCGACCAGATCGACAAGGCTCCTGAGGAGCGCCAGCGCGGTATCACGATCTCCATCGCGCACGTCGAATACCAGACGGAGACGCGTCACTACGCCCACGTCGACTGCCCCGGTCACGCGGACTACATCAAGAACATGATCACGGGTGCGGCGCAGATGGACGGCGCCATCCTCGTTGTCGCCGCCACGGACGGCCCGATGCCGCAGACCAAGGAGCACGTGCTCCTGGCCCGCCAGGTCGGCGTTCCGTACATCGTTGTCGCGCTGAACAAGGCCGACATGGTGGACGACGAGGAGATCCTGGAGCTCGTCGAGCTCGAGGTCCGTGAGCTGCTCTCCGAGTACGAGTTCCCGGGCGACGACCTTCCGGTCGTCAAGGTCTCGGCGCTCAAGGCCCTTGAGGGCGACAAGGAGTGGGGCCAGTCCGTCCTCGACCTGATGAAGGCCGTCGACGAGTCGATCCCGCAGCCCGAGCGTGACGTCGACAAGCCGTTCCTCATGCCGATCGAGGACGTCTTCACGATCACCGGTCGTGGCACCGTCGTCACCGGTCGTATCGAGCGTGGTGTCCTCAAGGTCAACGAGACCGTCGACATCGTCGGCATCAAGACCGAGAAGACCACCACCACGGTCACGGGCATTGAGATGTTCCGCAAGCTGCTCGACGAGGGCCAGGCCGGTGAGAACGTCGGTCTGCTGCTTCGTGGCATCAAGCGCGAGGACGTCGAGCGCGGCCAGGTCATCATCAAGCCGGGCTCTGTCACCCCGCACACCGAGTTCGAGGCGCAGGCGTACATCCTGTCCAAGGACGAGGGCGGCCGTCACACGCCGTTCTTCAACAACTACCGTCCCCAGTTCTACTTCCGCACGACGGACGTGACTGGTGTGGTGACCCTCCCCGAGGGCACCGAGATGGTCATGCCGGGCGACAACACTGAGATGACCGTTGAGCTCATCCAGCCCGTCGCCATGGAGGAGGGCCTGAAGTTCGCCATCCGTGAGGGTGGCCGGACCGTGGGCGCCGGCCAGGTCACCAAGATCAACAAGTAAGTCTCGCTTACCTGTTGGGCTTGAAAGCCTGGTAGCTCCAGCACTGCTGAGCTCCTTGGAGGGGCCCGTACGACTTCGGTCGTGCGGGCCCCTTCGCTGTAACGAAAGTATTCGGCGCCGACGACCCATTCCCCTCACGGGCCCCTCCATCCACCATTTGTCATGCCGCTGAGCAAATTCGGGATGACATGTTCGAGGGGTGAGGTATGTCTGGGCGCGTCAGCCGTAGAGCTGTTCTGGGGGCGGGGGTGGCAGCGGGGATCGGGGCGGGGGCCGGGTCGGTCGCGCTGTCGGGTGCCGCGTGGGCAGTGGAAGGGGGATCGGCGCCGACGGATCCGGGGGCGTACGTCTCCTTCTCGCCGGAGGCCGGGGCCTTTCCCCTCGTGGGGGCGCCGGTCGTGGTCGGTGATGGCGACCATCCCGGAGTCGTACGGGTGGCAGGGGATCTGCGGGACGACATCGAGCGGGTCACGGGGGTGCGGCCAGGTTCGGCGATGGCGCGCGAGGTCGTGCTCGTCGGGACGATCGGGCGCAGTCCGCTGATCGACGGGCTGATCGAGGCCGGGAAGCTCGACGTCCGCGGGATCCGGGGCAAGTGGGAGACCTCGCTGCAGACCGTGGTCGAGCGGCCGATGCCGGGGGTGGAGCGGGCCTTCGTCGTCGCGGGCAGCGATCCGCGCGGCACGATCTTCGGAGCGTACGACGTCTCGTACGGGATCGGGGTCTCGCCCTGGTACTGGTGGGACGACGTGCGGCCGGTGCGGCGGAGCGAGGTGTATGTGCTGCCGGGTCGCTACAGCCAGGGCACGCCGGCGGTGAAGTACCGCGGGATCTTCATCAACGACGAGAATCCGGCGCTGGGGACGTGGGCGCCCGCGTTCTTCGGGCCGGGGGAGGCGCCCGGCCATCCCGGCGGCTTCAACGCGGACTTCTACGCCAGGGTCTTCGAGGTGCTGCTGCGGCTGAAGGCGAACTATCTGTGGCCGGCGGTGTGGGGGCGGGCCTTCGCCGAGGACGACCCTGAGAATCACGCGAGGGCGAAGGCGTACGGGATTGTCATGGGCACGTCTCATGAGGCGCCGATGATGCGGGGCATCGAGGAGTGGAACCGGCATGCGGTGCCGGCCGTGCGCGACAGCGCGGGGAATGTTGTTACGCCCGGGCGTGATCCCTACGGCGGCACCGGGGAGTGGTCGTTCCGGCGCAACTCCGAGGCGATCAAGGCGTATTGGCGCGAGGGTGTGCGGCGCATGGCCGACCAGGACTTCGAGGGTGTCGTCACGCTCGGGATGCGCGGGAACGGGGACACGAGTCTGCCCGACGGCGACGGCATCGAGCTGATGCGGGAGATCATCGCGACGCAGCGGTCGATCATCGAGGACGTCACCGGCCGCCCGGCCGCCGAGACCCCCCAGGTGTGGACGCTCTACAAGGAGGTTCAGCGGTACTGGGACCGCGGGCTCCGGGCCCCGGACGACGTGACCGTCGTACTGACGGACGACAACTGGGGCAACATCCGCAAGCATCCGGATCCGGCGGAGGCGGAGGCTGGGGCGGTTCGGGGCGGCGGGTACGGGCTGTACTACCACTTCGACTACGTCGGCGTCGGCCGCAACTACAAGTGGGTGGACACCACTTCGCTGCCGAACATGTGGGACCAGCTCCACCAGGCGGTCGCGTACGGGAACCGGGAGTTGTGGGTCACGAACGTCGGTGACCTGAAGGGCAATGAGCTGCCGACCGAGTTCTTCCTCAACTACGCCTGGGATCCGGGGCGTTGGCCGCTGGACAGGCTGGGGGAGTGGGAGCGGAGGTATGCGCGGCAGAACTTCGGCGGGGCGGCGGCTGCTGAGATCTCATCGATCTCGTCGGTGCTGGCGAGGTACGCGCAGCTCCAGTCGCGCCGTAAGCCGGAGTTGCTGAACCGCCGGATCACGCTGGTGGACGGGAAGGTCGTGTACGACGACCAGCAGACGCCCTTCTACTTCGGTCACCGTGAGCTGGAGCGGGTGACGGAGGAGTGGCGGCGGCTGGGGAAGGACGCGGAGCGGATCGGCCGCCGGCTGCCGGCCGCGGACCAGGACGCGTGGTTCGAGCTCGTCGGGTACGAGGTGGCGGCGACGGCCAACCTGTACGGGTTGCGGCAGGCGGAGTTCACCAACCTGCTGTACGCGCGGCAGGGGCGGGCCGCGACGAATGACCTGGCGGCCGAGGCGGAGGCCGGGCTGGCACGGGATTTCGCCCTCGCCGAACGCTTCAACTCCCGGGTGGCGGGCGGCAAATGGCGAGGCTTTCAGACGCAGCCGCACATCGGATACGGGGATGTGGAGCGGTACGGGCCGAACGCGCCGTGGCAGCAGCCGGAGCGGGACAACGTGGCGTTGCCGGACGAGATCTTTCCGGCGGTGAAGCGGATTGAGGTGCCGGTGTCCGCCGAGATGGGGGTGGCGGTGGATGGGGTGGAGTCGGGGGAGTGGTGGCCGGGGGAGGTCGGGGAGGTCGGGGGGGACGGGGAGTCGCCGGGTGCGGCTGTGCTGCCTGTGTTCAGCCCGTATCAGACCCGGCCCGACCAGTACGTCGAGGTCTTCAACCGGGGGCGTACGGCCTTCGACTACCGGATCACGCCGTCGGTGCCGTGGATCAGGGTCGACCGGCCGCGGGGTCGGGTCGGTCGGGTCGAGAAGCAGGTGCGGGCGGTGCTGACGGTGGACTGGGCCCGGGCTCCGCGGGGGCGTACGGAGGCGTCGGTGACCGTGGAGGGGGCGGGCGCGGTGGTGACGGTGGGGGTGGTGGCCGAGCAGCCGTCGGTGCGTGAGGTGAGTGGGGCGCGTGGGGTCCGTGGGCTGCGGGGGTTCGTCGAGGCGGGTGGGTACGTGGCTGTCGATGCCGAGCACTTCGAGCGTTCGGTGGGGACGTGGCGGCGTATCGACGGGATCGGGCGTACGGGGGCGGGGGTGACGCCGTGGCCGGTGACGGCTCCGCGGCGGACGCCGGGGGGCTCGTCTCCGCGGCTGGAGTACGAGGTGAGCCTGCTGTCCGCGGGTGAGGTCACGGTGTGGGCGTACCTGTCTCCGCGGAACCCGACCTTGCCGACGGGCGGGCTCAAGTACGGGATCTCGTTCGACGGGGACGCCCCGCAGATCGTCGACATCCACGCGGCCACGGGTGCCGATGACGGGCTGATGGACATCGAGTGGGCCCGCAACACATCGGACAACGTCAATCGCACGTCTACGCGCCACACGATCGGGGCTGCCGGGGTGCACCGGCTGAAGTTCTGGATGGTCGATCCGACGGTGGTGGTGCAGCGGCTGGTGATCGATACGGGTGGGTTGACGCCGACGTATCTGGGGCCGCTGGAGAGCTATCGCGTTCGCTGAGCCTTACTTACTGGAGGGGACCGCACATGAAGTACTTCCGCATGCCCATTGTCGGGCTGCTGAGCGCGACGCTGCTGGTCACGGGCGTACAGATGGTCGAGGCGGACGAGGCGGACGAGGCTCCGCAGGGTTCCCGAGGTTCGCAGGCGGCCACGCTGCGGGCGCTCGCCGAGCGTGCCGATCTGCGGATCGGTACGGCCGTGGACATGGCGGCGCTGGACGAGGACACGACGTACCGGCGGACGACCGGGAGGGAGTTCAACTCCGTCACCGCCGAGAACGTCATGAAGTGGGAGGTCGTCGAGCCGGCGCGGGGGACGTACGACTGGTCGGGGGCGGATGAGTTGGTGCGCTTCGCGCGCGAGCGGGGGCAGGTGGTGCGCGGCCACACGCTGGTGTGGCACAGCCAGTTGCCGGGGTGGCTGACGACGGGGGTGGCGGACGGGTCGATCGGGGCGGGGGAGCTTCGGGGGATCCTGCGGAAGCACGTCACCACGGAGGTCAAGCGGTACAAGGGCAGGATCCAGCAGTGGGACGTGGTGAACGAGGTCTTCGAGGAGGACGGTTCGCTGCGGAACTCGATCTGGCTGCAGAAGCTCGGACCGTCGTACATCGCCGACGCCTTCCGCTGGGCCCACGCGGCCGACCCGAAGGCGAAGCTCTTCCTGAACGACTACAACGTGGAGGGCGTCAACGAGAAGTCGACCGCCTACTACGAACTGGCGAAGCGGCTTCGGGCGGAGGGCGTTCCGGTGCAGGGCTTCGGGATCCAGGGGCACCTGGCGATCCAGTACGGCTTCCCGGGGGATGTGGCGGGGAACCTCGCGCGGTTCGAGCGGCTGGGGATGCAGACCGCCTTCACCGAGGTGGACGTCCGGATGATCCTGCCTGCGGATGCGGAGAAGCTCGCCACGCAGGCGGCGTACTTCCGGGGGCTGCTGGACGCCTGCCTGGGGGCGCGGAGTTGCAGGTCCTTCACCGTGTGGGGGTTCACGGACAAGTACTCGTGGGTGCCGGGGGTCTTCGCGGGGCAGGGGGCGGCGACGTTGCTGGGGGAGGACTTCGGGCGGAAGCCGGCTTATGGGGCTGTGGGGGAGGGGCTGGCGGCGGGGCGCTGACTTTGACCAGGGGCTGGGTCAGCCGGTGCTCTCGGGCTTGACCTTGCCCTTGCCCTTGCCGTTGTCCTTGTAGCGTGGCAGGTTTTCCGTCGAGATCGTCCAGTCGCCGATGGTGACGTCCTCGCCGTAGACGAAGTCCTTGCGGGTCGCGTAACGCGGGCCGCTCGGGGTTGCGTGGATGTCGGAGAGGACGGCGCCCTCGCCCGTGCGCGGATCGAAGATCACGTAGATGGGGATGCCGAGCAGGGCGTAGTCGCGCATCTTGCCGACCCAGTCGTTGTCCGGGTTGGAGCGGGAGACGACTTCGATGGCGGCGATGAGCGTACGAGGGTCGAATGAGCCTGGGACGTCCATGTCCGTCATGGCGATCACCATGACGTCGGGGTGGCGCATGATGCCCTCGGGCTCGGCCTCCACGTCGGGTGTTCCCGTGTGAGCGACCAGTTCTTCCGGCATGAGCTTCTCAAGGCGTTTCCGGAGATGCAGTGTGGTCAGCTCATGTGGGCCGATGGGCGCCCTCATGTCGTGGACGATCCCTTCCTTGGTGATCTCGAATTTCCCGGGAAGCGTGTCGTCCATCGACTCAAGGAATTCACGCATTGCCTGGTAACGGTGGTGAGCGTCGGGCCGCGTGTCGTCAGAGGCGATGGTCATGGCGCTCGCTCCTCGTGGTCTGTGCCCAGGGGTAAGGATCGTCCCCTTCATGCTAGGCGGCCTCCGAGAGATCGGATCGGCAGTCGCGGCAGCGGCCGGGGGCCGGGGCGCCGAAGGCGCGGTCGCAGCCGTCGCAGTTCTGGAGGGGGAGTGGGCGTACGGCTGCCCGGGTTGCCGGGGCTGTGGGGAGTGGGGGTGGGAGCAGTTCGGCGAGGCGGTGGGCCAGGAAGCCGGCCGGGTGGAGGAGGGGGACCTCGGGAAGGCCCGCCGTCAGGGTGCGGCGTACGGCTTCGGGGGCGGCACCGCGGTCCAGCCAGGCGGTGACGGCGGGGGCGAGGCGGCGTACGTCGCGCTCCGAGAGCAGCTCGCCCCTGGTCCCAACCCGCGTGCGTATGTGCCGAACCCGTTCGCCCAAGTGGACCCGCTCGGCCTTTCTCCTGCCTGCGAGACCGCTGCCCGGCAGGCTGCGCGCGATCGTGCGGACCTTGAACAGGCCCGGCCGGGCGCGAACAAACACACTAGACCGACGAGCGCGGCCGGACTCTCGGTGCCCGGGCACGAGCCGCCGTTCAACGGTGCGAGCATCAAGGGCGGTGGAGACCATGACCTGCATCCGGATGTGCAGGCTGCCTACGACAGGGTGCCGGAGCATCTGAGGCCTACTGGGAACCAGAATGGGCGTTGCGGTGAGGCGGAAGCGCTGTCGGACGCCATGAAAGCGGGCGTCAATCCGCGAGGTGGAGTGATGGCCGCCGTGGAGGTACGGGCGGAGGGGAACCCGAAGCACGGTCTACCGAAGCCTCCCTGTGGTTCATGTGAACAAGTTCTTGAAGAATTCGGCGTTACGGCGGTGGTCTAGGGATGATTGACGAAAATTCGCAGCGGTGGTCCGCGGAGACTGATCGTGTACTGCGTGCGATCGGGTGGTATCCCGGCCGCACTGTTTCCACCACGGAGTGGGAAAGCATCTTGCACGAGCACGGAGGCTTCACGATCCACGATGCCGCACGACGGTTCCTCACCGAATTCGGGGGACTGGCGAGCGAGGAGCGAGGGCCGGGCAAGACGATGGCCCGGATGGGGTTCCGGCTCGACCCGCTCGCAGCTGAGTGGGACGACGAGATCTACGACGTGCTGAGTGAGGAAGCGGGGGCCTACCTCTATCCCATCGGCGAGGCCGACCGAGGGAACAGCTACCTGGGTATCGCTCCGAACGGGGCCGTCTACGCCGGCAGGGAGAACGTCACTCTGCTCGCGGACAACGCAGACAAAGCACTCGAGAAGCTCATCGAGGGAGTCCGGTAGGCGTGGCTGAAGGGTCAAGGCTGATCACCTATGACGGCGGACCGGCATCCGCTGGTGAGTTTTCGTACCGCGGCGCGGACCAACGGTCGGCTGACCCCGAGCTGTACTCCGCGCTACGAGCGGAGGGGATCAAGAGCATTGCCGAGTACGCCATCAAGGACACTTTGACCCTGAGCGAGAGGCGTCAGCCGATGGAGTCTGACGCATTGAAGGGGCGGACGGCTCCCGTGTTTCCGTGACCGGTTCGCGGCGGTTCCTCGCCGAGTTCGGAGGACTTGAGCTCCGCCTCGGCCGACCGCGGAGAAAAGGCACTCGAGAAACTCATTGAGGGGCGAAAGTAGCCGAGATGGTGCTTTGGAATTCGGGAGGAGGCGGATGAGTAACACTTTCAATACCGTCTTCGGAGTCCCCTCGGCGGCTTGGCCGCAGATCTGACGGTGGGACATCGCACCCCTGATGCGGATGCGGATGCGGATGACGGGTTCAGCATGCAGATCCATCGCAACGTATGGCTGGCGCATCCCGCCGGCATCAACTGGCGTGACGCCGCATGGCTTTCCTTCGGACTCTCAGCGCACTCCTCCGACCTGTCCTCCGCACACCCTGGCGGCCTGCTCGTCGAGGTGGCCGCGCTCGCCTTCCCTCTCGTTCATTTCCGGTCCGAGGTGTCAGCCTTGGCGATGGACGGCTGGGTGCGCACGGAGTTCGATCTCCCCGATCGTGGTTTCCGTGCCGCTTTCGACAGCGGGACTGGTACATATCGGTTCCACTGGGGAGGATATTCCGACCCCTTTTCTGATGAAACCTGACGCCTGTCCCGAGCGCGGCGAATCGCCTCTCGGTACAGCGCGTCATCTGTGGAAACGCAGGCCGGTGCGCGAGCCCCGGGACTGGCTGACGCCGTAGAGAGGCGGGGCACGTGTCGACAGGTGATGGCGCGGCCGAGAGCGTCCTGATGGAGGGCGTGCTCCGTCGAGCGTGCGGACGTACTCCCGGTCCGGCTCCCTTCCGGACGCTGCTGGGCCGGCGCCAGAACGGCTGCAGACCGCCGTGTCGAGGTGCGGTGGATCGGAGTGCTCATGGATGGGCCTCTCCTCTACCGGACCGGACCGGGGCGAGGCGCAGGTAGCCACACTTGGCAAACAGGCCGCTGATCACCGAACTGACACGGTCGATGTGACCAGTACCGGAGTTGACCAGCCGCGGCACCGGACACTGCTGTACTTCACCGCCGCGGCGTCCGAAGCCCCGTGGCCGGCAGCCGAGTTGGCCACCTGCCTCGCCCCGACGGGCGGCTGGTACACCGACTTCCACACCGCGACAGACACCTTCGTGGTCTTCGCGGACAAGGTCTCCGCCACCCACGGGGTCAGGCCGAAGGCCGTCGCGATCCCAGAGTCACGGACGCTCCCTCGGAGTCCCTGAACAGCAACTCGACTGGCAGGCCTGACCTCGGTAGCCGAACTGTCCTTGCACGCGAGGCACCCCGACGCCTAGTAAATTCGCTGCTGCGTACGGTTTCGTACGTACGGGGCAGTTGTGACGGGGGTTGAGGCGTGGCGGGTTATCGGCCGACGGACTGGCATGTCCTCGATCTGGAGAAGGATCCGACGCCGGGGGATCCGGTCCGGGTGAAGTCGCTGGCCAAGAGCCTGCACGACTTCGCGGACGATGTGCAGGACGCTCTGCGTCTCGTCAAAGGGATGGCGGAGGAAGACGCCGTCCTGACGATGGTGGGCAAGACCGCCGAGGTGTTCCGGGACGAGTTCTCCGGCGTGCCGAAGAACCTGAAGAAGCTGAAGAGGTCGTACGACCTGGCCGGGGACGCGCTGGCCGCGTACTGGCCCGAACTCGAACGCGCCCAGGCTCTTGCCGACAAGGCCCTCGCCCAGGGGCGTGAAGCCCAGGCCGATCTCTCCTCGGCCAAGTCCCGTCTCTCCTCGGCCGATTCGTGGGTGACCCGGGCCAACAAGGAAGCGGACAAGTACAAGGACGACCCGACATCAGCGGGCAAGGACGTGCCCAAGCCGGACGAGGCCAAGGTCCGTGCCGCCACCCGTGACGCGCAGAGTGCCAAGGACGCCCACACCTCCGCCCAGTCCGACGTCACCACCGCGCAGAACGCCCTCGATGCCGCGAAGAAGATGGCCGCGGACGCGCGCAAGATGCGCGAGGACGCCGCCGGCGATGCCAAGCGGAAACTCGACGAAGCCTCCGACGCCGGTATTCAGAACCGTAAGTGGTATGAGGAGGTCGGGGACTGGTTCGTCGACAACTGGGACACCATCGTCGCCGTGTGCAAGGTCGTCGTCGCCGTCCTCGGGATCATCGCCCTGATTATCGGTGGGCCCATTCTCGGCGCGATCGTGCTCATCGCCGCTCTCGTCGTCCTGGCCGACACCCTCAACAAATACATGAAGGGGCAGGCGTCCCTGTGGGATGTGGCCTTCGCCGCGTTGGACTGCATCCCGGGCATGAAGGGCCTCACCACCCTCGGCGGACTCGCCAAGGGGCTCAAGGGCCTCCGGACCATGAACGGGCTCAAGGCCGGGCTCAAGGGCATGTCCGAGGGCGTTCGCGGCATGAGCGGCGTCTTCAAGGGCGGAGCCCGCATGCCGGGTGGCCAGATCCCTTACCGGGCGCTGTCCCCGAAGGCCAGGCAGCTCACCAGAGCGCTGGAGAACGGGCACATACCCATCCGGCCCGGCGAGGTGAATGTCTCCCATCTCTCCGAACTCCAGAGCTTCCACGGGGTCGAGCACGCCATCATCCAGAATCCGGCGGGAGACCTGCGTCTCTTCCGGGGGACGGAGCGGACGAGTTCCATTCCACGGGATCTCAGGGGACAGGACTACGATTTTATCGCCCATACACACCCGGAGGACCGAATTCCCGGACCGCCCAACCGGATAGAAGAGGCGCGGGGAATTCCCAACAGTATGTCGCGGGACCTGGAATACAAAGCGTCGGATCATATGGAAGTGGTCGTCAGCAGGGACGGAAATCTGAGATTTTTCGACGGTGCGGGAATCCGTGAGCTGCCGCAGGGAACATATCCTGAGGGTGGTCCGGTGAATCCATTGGGGTTCATCGTTCCCGTGCGAATGGGATGACCGATGTGTACACCTTGGCATGAACCGCGCCGCGGAAAGGGAAAGATGTAATGAGTAGTGAACACGCTTCGTGTGTCTTCTGCGGGGAATTCGTCCTGCACATCCCCGGGTGGGCCAGCAGTGTTCCTTCGTACCGCCTAATGCGGGCGACCTGGCAGGAGGACCACGCGTTCGTGGTCGGGTCGCTCCACTTCTCCTGTCTGCGCGCCTCGCCCGCCCGGTCGGAGTTCGCCGCCGAGTTCGCGCAGATCGCGACAGGACACGGCAGGGAGATCACGTATCAGGCCGCCGGCGAGACCCAGACCCTGATCCAGCCCGGTCTCGGCTACGTCGAGCAGCTCTTCCGGGGTGACGAATGCGCCATCCATCGCAGTGACACCCGGGACAGCTGGCTCGTGCAGGAGTTCGCCGGGCCCTGGTACGTGCTGGACCGGCCCCAGTTGGAGGGCATCGCGCAAGGGAAGCAGCCTCGTCTCGACCCCGGTGTGGAGCGGATCGTGCTCCCGCGTGAGCCGATGGCGAATCTCGCCGATGCCACGCTTGTCGAACTCCTGGACAGCCTCGGCGTCACGGACCGGTATCCGGGCCTCGCGGCGGGGGAGCCGGAGTACGAGTTCTGGAAGTACTTCGCCCCGAAGCGCGTACTGGAGTACGCGGTGATCGCGACCCCGCCCCTGCCGGCGGAGGCGGCCGAGTTCCTGCGTGGCTACGCCCCGGGCTATCAGCCGATCGACTTCGACGCACTCGAACGCGACGAGCCCCGGGGCTGAGAAGCTGGGGGGGGCTGAGAAGCTGGACGACGCGGGCCGGGGGGGGCAGGCCCGCCGACCGCGATCGGCCGCGAGCGACCGCGAGCGTGTCGCGAGTGCGGGACGGCAGCGAGACCTGGCGGCGGGAGATCGTCCAAGCGGCCGGCGGTGGCGGTCGGCCGTGTGGCGGCTCGCGGCCGGCGGCCCCGTGGAGGGCGCCCGCCCCGCTCCCCCTGCGAGCCTGTGTTTGACCTGCGTCACCCTGGGGGTATTCTCTCCGGCTCGATTGGCCAGCCGTATGCCCCGTATGGCAGACTGTCGGGGTTGCTCGGTTGAGTGCCGATGCTGCGCGCCTCCCGCCGGGAGGACCGGAAGCGAGTCCCACAGTACTCGTCGCCCCAACTGCCGTAAGGCAGCGCTGGAGCGGACGTACGGGAATCTTCCGGGAAGTGTCAGCGGGGTGCCGGCCAGGCGCCCGGTGGGTGTTCAGCCCCCGGTCCAGCGGTTGTCCTTTGGGCTCGGCCGCGTCCCTCGGTAGGGAAAATCCACTCGTGGATATCTCTGTCAGCAGGAGCGCGACACGCCCGACCGCGTGGGTCGGAGGCAAGGGACGCGAACCCCCGGGTTCCAGAGCGTTAAACGAGACTAAGGACTACTGAGTAGCCATGGCGGGACAGAAGATCCGCATCCGGCTCAAGGCCTACGACCACGAGGTCATCGACAGCTCGGCGAAGAAGATCGTCGAGACGGTGACGCGAACTGGTGCGTCGGTCGCGGGCCCGGTGCCGCTGCCCACTGAGAAGAACGTGTACTGCGTCATCAAGTCGCCGCACAAGTACAAGGACTCGCGCGAGCACTTCGAGATGCGCACGCACAAGCGCCTGATCGACATCCTCGACCCGACGCCCAAGACCGTTGACTCCCTGATGCGACTCGACCTCCCGGCCGGTGTCGACATCGAGATCAAGCTCTAGGGGCCGGTGATCTGAGAATGGCTAAGCAGATCAAGGGCATCCTGGGCGAGAAGCTCGGCATGACGCAGGTGTGGGACGAGAACAACCGTGTTGTTCCCGTGACGGTCGTCAAGGCCTCCCCCAACGTCGTCACCCAGGTCCGTACGAACGACTCCGACGGCTACGAAGCGGTCCAGATCGCCTTCGGCGAGATCGACCCGCGCAAGGTGAACAAGCCCCTCAAGGGTCACTTCGCCAAGGCCGACGTCACCCCCCGCCGCCACCTCGTCGAGATCCGCACCGCGGACGCCTCCGAGTACACGCTGGGTCAGGAGATCTCCGCGGAGGTCTTCGAGGCCGGCGTGAAGGTGGACGTGACCGGCAAGAGCAAGGGCAAGGGCTTCGCCGGTGTCATGAAGCGTCACAACTTCAAGGGCCTCGGCGCCGGTCACGGCACCCAGCGCAAGCACCGCTCTCCCGGCTCCATCGGTGGCTGTGCCACCCCGGGCCGTGTGTTCAAGGGCCTCCGCATGGCGGGTCGTATGGGCAACGAGCGGGTCACCACCCAGAACCTGACCGTCCACGCCGTTGACGCGGAGAAGGGTCTGCTGCTCATCAAGGGCGCGGTTCCCGGTCCGAACGGCGGCCTCGTCCTGGTCCGCACCGCGGCCAAGGGGGCCTGAGGTAACGATGAGCACTGTTGACATCCTTTCGCCGGCAGGCGACAAGACCGGGACGGTCGAGCTCCCCGCGGAGATCTTCGACGTCGAGAAGATCAGCATTCCGCTGATCCACCAGGTCGTCGTCGCTCAGCTGGCCGCTGCCCGCCAGGGCACGCACAAGACCAAGACCCGTGGCGAGGTTCGCGGTGGCGGCAAGAAGCCGTACCGCCAGAAGGGCACCGGCCGCGCCCGTCAGGGCTCGACCCGCGCGCCCCAGTTCGCCGGTGGTGGCGTCGTGCACGGTCCCGTGCCGCGTGACTACTCGCAGCGGACCCCGAAGAAGATGAAGGCCGCGGCCCTGCGCCACGCCCTCACCGACCGGGCCCGCAACGCTCGCATCCACGTCGTCACCGGCGTGGTCGACGGCGAGATCTCCACGAAGGCCGCGAAGTCCCTGCTGGGCAAGATCAGCGAGCGCAAGAACGTGCTCCTGGTCATCTCCCGCGAGGACGAGCAGGGCCTGCTCTCCGCACGCAACCTGCCCCAGGTGCACATCCTGGACCCGGGCCAGCTGAACACGTACGACGTTCTCGTCTCGGACGACGTGGTCTTCACCCAGGCCGCCTTCGAGTCCTTCGTGTCCGGCGCGCCCTCCGCAGAGCGGAACGCTGACACCGAAGGGAGCGAAGCCTGATGGCTACGCGTCACCCGAGCATCGCCTCGAAGGCCGCCAAGGCCAAGAAGGTCGCGCGCGTCGCCAAGGCGAAGCGCCACGCCACCGAGGGCAAGAACACCGTCGAGACCCCGCTGAGCAAGTCCTTCACGGATCCCCGTGACGTGCTCCTCAAGCCGGTCGTCTCGGAGAAGAGCTACGCGCTGCTCGACGAGGGCAAGTACACCTTCATCGTCGCGCCCGGCTCCAACAAGACGCAGATCAAGGAGGCCGTCCAGGCGGTCTTCTCGGTCAAGGTCACCGGGGTCAACACGATCAACCGTCAGGGCAAGCGCAAGCGCACCCGCACCGGCTTCGGCAAGCGTGCGGACAGCAAGCGCGCGATCGTGACCCTCGCTGAGGGCGACCGTATCGACATCTTCGGCCAGGCCTCCTAACGGAGCGCCCTGGTCCGAATATCGGACGAGGACTGAGAAATGGGAATCCGCAAGTACAAGCCGACTACGCCGGGCCGTCGTGGCTCCAGCGTCGCCGACTTCGTCGAGGTCACGCGGTCCACGCCGGAGAAGTCGCTGGTTCGCCCGCTGCACAGCAAGGGCGGCCGTAACAATTCCGGTCGTGTGACCGTTCGCCACCAGGGTGGTGGACACAAGCGCGCCTACCGTGTCATCGACTTCCGTCGCCATGACAAGGACGGCGTGCCGGCGAAGGTCGCGCACATCGAGTACGACCCCAACCGCACCGCGCGCATCGCGCTGCTTCACTACGCGGACGGCGAGAAGCGCTACATCCTCGCCCCCCGCAACCTGTCGCAGGGCGACCGCGTCGAGAACGGTCCCGGGGCCGACATCAAGCCGGGCAACAACCTGGCCCTCCGCAACATCCCGGTCGGTACCACGATCCACGCGATCGAGCTCCGTCCCGGTGGCGGTGCCAAGTTCGCCCGCTCCGCCGGTGCCTCCGTGCAGCTGCTCGCGAAGGAGGGCCAGATGGCCCACCTGCGCATGCCGTCCGGAGAGATCCGCCTGGTCGACGTGCGCTGCCGCGCCACCGTCGGCGAGGTCGGCAACGCCGAGCAGTCGAACATCAACTGGGGCAAGGCCGGCCGCAAGCGCTGGCTGGGCGTCCGCCCGACCGTTCGCGGTGTGGCGATGAACCCGGTTGACCACCCGCACGGTGGTGGTGAGGGCAAGACCTCCGGTGGTCGCCACCCGGTCTCGCCGTGGGGTCAGAAGGAGGGTCGTACTCGTTCGCCGAAGAAGGCTTCGAACAAGTACATCGTCCGCCGCCGCAAGACGAACAAGAAGCGCTAGGAGCGGGTTTAGATGCCGCGCAGTCTCAAGAAGGGGCCCTTCGTCGACGACCACCTGATCAAGAAGGTGGACGCACAGAACGAAGCCGGTTCCAAGAACGTCATCAAGACCTGGTCCCGTCGCTCGATGATCATCCCGGCCATGCTCGGCCACACGATCGCGGTGCACAACGGCAAGACCCACATTCCGGTGTTTGTCACCGAGTCGATGGTCGGCCACAAGCTCGGCGAGTTCTCGCCGACGCGCACCTTCCGGGGTCACGTCAAGGACGACCGGAAGTCGAAGCGCCGCTAACGCGGGGTGGAATCGACCATGACAGACACTGGAAGGACAACCATGGAAGCCAGGGCCCAGGCGCGGTACATCCGCGTTACGCCCATGAAGGCCCGCCGCGTGGTGGACCTTATCCGTGGCATGGATGCCACGGAGGCTCAGGCGGTCCTGCGTTTCGCCCCGCAGGCCGCGAGCGTGCCGGTCGGCAAGGTGCTTGACAGCGCCATTGCCAACGCCGCACACAACTACGACCACACCGACGCCGGCAGCCTTGTCATCTCCGAGGCCTACGTCGACGAGGGCCCGACCCTGAAGCGGTTCCGTCCGCGTGCCCAGGGCCGTGCCTACCGGATCCGCAAGCGGACCAGCCACATCACCGTGGTCGTCAGCAGCAAGGAAGGAACCCGGTAATGGGCCAGAAGGTTAACCCGCATGGGTTCCGGCTCGGCATCACCACGGACTTCAAGTCCCGTTGGTACGCCGACAAGCTGTACAAGGACTACGTCAAGGAAGACGTCGCCATCCGTCGGATGATGACGTCCGGCATGGAGCGCGCCGGCATCTCGAAGGTTGAGATCGAGCGCACCCGTGACCGCGTCCGTGTGGACATCCACACCGCGCGCCCGGGCATCGTCATCGGCCGTCGTGGCGCCGAGGCCGACCGCATCCGCGGCGACCTCGAGAAGCTGACCGGCAAGCAGGTCCAGCTGAACATCCTTGAGGTCAAGAGCCCGGAGACGGACGCTCAGCTGGTGGCCCAGGCCGTCGCCGAGCAGCTGTCCTCCCGCGTCTCCTTCCGTCGTGCCATGCGCAAGAGCATGCAGGGCACGATGAAGGCCGGCGCCAAGGGCATCAAGATCCAGTGTGGTGGCCGTCTCGGCGGCGCCGAGATGTCCCGCTCGGAGTTCTACCGCGAGGGCCGTGTGCCCCTGCACACGCTCCGCGCGAACGTCGACTACGGCTTCTTCGAGGCCAAGACGACCTTCGGCCGTATCGGCGTGAAGGTCTGGATCTACAAGGGCGACGTCAAGAACATCGCCGAGGTCCGCGCCGAGAACGCCGCTGCCCGTGCGGGTAACCGCCCGGCCCGTGGTGGCGGCCCGGGCGGCGACCGTCCGGCCCGTGGCGGTGGCCGCGGTGGCGAGCGTGGCGGCCGCGGCCGCAAGCCGCAGCAGCAGTCCGCGCCGGCTGCCGAGGCCCCCAAGGCCGAGGCTCCCGCCGCCGCTGCCGCTCCGGCTGAGAGCACCGGAACGGAGGCCTGACCGAAATGCTGATCCCCCGTAGGGTCAAGCACCGCAAGCAGCACCACCCCAAGCGCCGTGGTCAGGCCAAGGGTGGTACGGAGGTTTCGTTCGGCGAGTACGGCATTCAGGCCCTCACGCCGGCGTACGTGACGAACCGCCAGATCGAGGCGGCTCGTATCGCGATGACCCGTCACATCAAGCGTGGCGGCAAGGTCTGGATCAACATCTACCCGGACCGCCCGCTGACCAAGAAGCCCGCCGAGACCCGCATGGGTTCCGGTAAGGGTTCCCCCGAGTGGTGGGTCGCGAACGTGCACCCGGGCCGGGTCATGTTCGAGCTGTCCTACCCCAACGAGAAGATCGCCCGTGAGGCCCTCACTCGCGCAGCCCACAAGCTGCCGATGAAGTGCCGGATCGTCAAGCGCGAGGCAGGTGAAGCGTGATGTCGGCCGGTACCAAGGCGTCCGAGCTGCGCGAACTGGGTGACGAGGAGCTTCTCGCGAAGCTCCGCGAAGCCAAGGAAGAGCTGTTCAACCTCCGCTTCCAGGCGGCGACCGGTCAGCTCGAGAACCACGGTCGGCTGAAGGCCGTCCGCAAGGACATCGCGCGGATCTACACCCTGATGCGTGAGCGCGAGCTGGGCATCGAGACGGTGGAGAGCGCCTGATGAGCGAGAGCAACGTGACTGAAGAGACCAAGACGAGCCGCGGTTTCCGCAAGACCCGTGAGGGTCTGGTCGTCAGCGACAAGATGGACAAGACCGTCGTCGTCGCCGTCGAGGACCGCGTCAAGCACGCGCTGTACGGCAAGGTCATCCGCCGTACGAACAAGCTCAAGGCCCACGACGAGCAGAACGCCGCGGGCGTCGGCGACCGGGTTGTCATCATGGAGACCCGGCCGCTGTCCGCGACGAAGCGCTGGCGCATCGTCGAGATCCTCGAGAAGGCCAAGTAAGTCTCCTGCGGGGCACCCCCCGCAGGACAGTTCCGCCAGGCTCGGCAGGGGTCCGAATCCCGTACAGGACAAGGCCCCTGCCGGGAACCGGCAGACAATCAGGAGATAGACGTGATCCAGCAGGAGTCGCGACTGCGTGTCGCCGACAACACTGGTGCGAAGGAGATCCTTTGCATCCGTGTGCTCGGTGGCTCCGGTCGCCGCTACGCGGGCATCGGTGACGTGATCGTCGCCACCGTCAAGGACGCGATCCCCGGCGGCAACGTGAAGAAGGGTGACGTCATCAAGGCGGTCATCGTTCGCACCGTCAAGGAGCGCCGCCGTCCGGACGGCTCGTACATCCGCTTCGACGAGAACGCCGCCGTCATTCTGAAGAACGACGGCGACCCTCGCGGCACCCGCATCTTCGGCCCGGTGGGCCGGGAGCTGCGCGAGAAGAAGTTCATGAAGATCATCTCGCTCGCGCCGGAGGTGCTGTAAGCATGAAGATCAAGAAGGGCGACCTGGTACAGGTCATCACCGGTAAGGACAAGGGCAAGCAGGGCAAGGTCATCGCGGCCTACCCCCGCGAGGACCGCGTCCTGGTCGAGGGTGTCAACCGGGTCAAGAAGCACACCAAGGCCGGCCCGACCGCTCGCGGTTCGCAGGCCGGTGGCATCGTCACGACCGAGGCGCCCGTCCACGTCTCCAACGTCCAGCTGGTCGTTGAGAAGGACGGCAACAAGGTCGTCACGCGTGTCGGTTACCGCTTCGACGACGAGGGCAACAAGGTTCGCGTTGCCAAGCGGACGGGTGAGGACATCTGATGGCTACCACCACGACTCCGCGTCTCAAGACGAAGTACCGCGAGGAGATCGCGGGCAAGCTGCAGGAAGAGTTCTCCTACGAGAACGTCATGCAGACCCCGGGTCTCGTCAAGATCGTGGTCAACATGGGTGTGGGCGACGCCGCCCGCGACTCCAAGCTGATCGACGGCGCGATTCGCGACCTCACCACGATCACCGGTCAGAAGCCGGCCGTCACCAAGGCCCGTAAGTCCATCGCGCAGTTCAAGCTGCGTGAGGGCCAGCCGATCGGTGCCCACGTCACGCTCCGTGGCGACCGCATGTGGGAGTTCCTGGACCGCACCCTGTCGCTCGCGCTGCCGCGCATCCGCGACTTCCGTGGTCTGTCCCCCAAGCAGTTCGACGGCCGTGGCAACTACACCTTCGGTCTCACGGAGCAGGTCATGTTCCACGAGATCGACCAGGACAAGATCGACCGCGTCCGGGGTATGGACATCACCGTGGTCACCACGGCGACCAACGACGCCGAAGGCCGTGCCCTTCTCCGTCACCTCGGCTTCCCCTTCAAGGAGGCGTAAGCGAGATGGCGAAGAAGGCTCTGATTGCCAAGGCTGCTCGTAAGCCCAAGTTCGGCGTACGTGGCTACACGCGCTGCCAGCGCTGCGGCCGTCCGCACTCCGTGTACCGCAAGTTCGGCCTCTGCCGTGTGTGCCTTCGTGAGATGGCTCACCGTGGCGAGCTGCCGGGCGTGACCAAGAGCTCCTGGTAGTCCCGTACTTCGGGATTCCGGAAGCTCTCGGTAAGTAAAGGGCGATGTCGGGCGCCCACCCCTCCATGGCTTAGGCTAGGAGGGTTGGGCGCCTGGACGCCCGTACGACTTACTACGCCGTAGGTCCCCGCACCGCACCCGTCCCGCCACTGAGTGGGGAGAGGGATGGCGCACTGGAAACCCCGGCGAGAGAGGCCGAAGGCCAATTCATGACCATGACTGATCCCATCGCAGACATGCTTACTCGTCTGCGTAACGCGAACTCGGCGTACCACGACGATGTCGCGATGCCGCACAGCAAGATCAAGTCTCACATCGCGGAGATCCTCCAGCAGGAGGGCTTCATCACCGGCTGGAAGGTCGAGGACGCCGAGGTCGGCAAGAAGCTCGTCCTCGAGCTGAAGTTCGGCCCGAACCGTGAGCGCTCCATCGCGGGCATCAAGCGGATCTCGAAGCCGGGTCTGCGTGTGTACGCGAAGTCCACCTCCCTGCCCAAGGTGCTCGGTGGCCTCGGCGTGGCGATCATCTCCACGTCGCACGGTCTCCTCACCGACAAGCAGGCCGGCAAGAAGGGCGTAGGCGGAGAAGTCCTCGCCTACGTCTGGTAGCGGAAGGGAACGGAAGAAGCTATGTCGCGTATTGGCAAGCTCCCCATCACGGTTCCCGCCGGCGTGGACGTCACCATCGACGGCCGTACGGTTTCGGTGAAGGGCCCCAAGGGCTCCCTCTCCCACACCGTCGCGGCGCCGATCGAGATCGCTAAGGGTGAGGACGGCATTCTCAATGTCACCCGCCCGAACGACGAGCGTCAGAACAAGGCCCTGCACGGCCTGTCCCGCACGCTGGTGGCGAACATGATCACCGGCGTGACCACGGGTTACGTGAAGAAGCTCGAAATCAGCGGTGTCGGTTACCGAGTCCTGGCGAAGGGTTCCAACCTGGAGTTCTCGCTCGGCTACAGCCACTCGATCACTGTCGAGGCCCCCGAGGGCATCACCTTCAAGGTCGAGAACCCCACGCGGTTCTCGGTCGAGGGCATCGACAAGCAGAAGGTCGGAGAGGTTGCGGCCAACATCCGCAAGCTGCGCAAGCCCGACCCGTACAAGGCCAAGGGCGTCAAGTACGAGGGCGAAGTCATCCGCCGCAAGGTCGGAAAGGCGGGTAAGTAAGCCATGGCATACGGTACGAAGATCGCTAAGGGCGACGCTTACAAGCGTGCTGCCATCAAGCGGCGCCACATCCGGATCCGTAAGAAGGTCAACGGAACGGCTGAGCGTCCTCGCCTGGTCGTGACGCGCTCGAACCGCCACATCGTGGCCCAGGTCATCGACGACATCAAGGGTCACACCCTGGCGTCGGCGTCGACCCTGGACACGTCGATCCGTGGCGAGGGCGAGAAGTCGGCGCAGGCCGGCAAGGTCGGCGCTCTTGTCGCCGAGCGTGCCAAGGCCGCCGGTGTCGAGGCTGTCGTATTCGACCGTGGTGGCAACCAGTACGCCGGGCGCATCGCTGCCCTGGCGGACGCCGCCCGCGAGGCCGGACTCAAGTTCTGAGTCTCGGTTCCGTAGCTAGCGGAAACAGAGAGAGGTAATTCCAATGGCTGGACCCCAGCGCCGCGGAAGCGGTGCCGGTGGCGGCGAGCGGCGGGACCGGAAGGGCCGTGACGGCGGCGCTGCTGCCGAGAAGACCGCGTACGTTGAGCGCGTTGTCGCGATCAACCGCGTCGCCAAGGTTGTGAAGGGTGGTCGTCGCTTCAGCTTCACTGCGCTCGTCGTAGTGGGCGACGGTGACGGCACCGTGGGTGTCGGTTACGGCAAGGCCAAGGAGGTGCCGGCCGCCATCGCCAAGGGTGTTGAGGAGGCCAAGAAGCACTTCTTCAAGGTCCCCCGTATCCAGGGCACCATCCCGCACCCGATCACGGGCGAGAAGGCCGCGGGCGTCGTCCTGCTCAAGCCTGCTTCCCCCGGTACCGGCGTTATCGCCGGTGGCCCGGTGCGTGCTGTCCTCGAGTGCGCCGGCGTCCACGACATCCTGTCGAAGTCGCTCGGCTCGTCCAACGCGATCAACATCGTGCACGCGACCGTGGCGGCCCTCAAGGGCCTGCAGCGTCCCGAGGAGATCGCGGCCCGCCGCGGTCTGCCCCTCGAGGACGTCGCCCCCGCGGCTCTGCTTCGTGCGCGTGCGGGAGCGGGTGCGTAATGGCTCGCCTCAAGGTCACGCAGACGAAGTCGTACATCGGCAGCAAGCAGAACCACCGTGACACTCTGCGGTCCCTTGGTCTCAAGGGGATCAACACCGTGGTCGTCAAGGAGGACCGCCCCGAGTTCCGCGGAATGGTGCACACCGTCCGCCACCTCGTGACGGTTGAGGAGGTCGACTGATCATGGCGGAGAACAACCCGCTCAAGATCCACAACCTCCGTCCCGCCCCGGGCGCCAAGACCGCCAAGACCCGTGTGGGTCGTGGTGAGGCGTCGAAGGGTAAGACGGCTGGACGTGGTACCAAGGGCACGAAGGCCCGTTACCAGGTTCCGGAGCGCTTCGAGGGTGGCCAGATGCCCCTCCACATGCGTCTCCCGAAGCTCAAGGGCTTCCGGAACCCGTTCAAGACCGAGTACCAGGTCGTGAACCTCGACAAGCTGGCGTCGCTGTACCCGGAGGGTGGCGAGGTCACCGTCGAGGGGCTCGTCGCCAACGGGGCGGTTCGCAAGAACAGCCTCGTCAAGGTCCTCGGCCAGGGCGAGATCTCCGTGGCGCTGCAGGTGACGGTCGACGCCGTCTCCGGCTCCGCCAAGGAGAAGATCACCGCCGCCGGCGGTACCGTCACCGAGCTCGTCTGAAATCACCAGGCGTCTCGATGACTTGAGCGATCCCGACCGGGGGTGCCCCACAAAAGGGGCATCCCCGGTTGGTCGTTCCTAGGGGAGCGGTGTCGCCGGTAAGGTGGCCTGCACTGCTAATTTCCGCCCGGTGTGACCTCTGGGAACTCAGAGCGGTTCTTAACTGTTAGTCAGCTGTCCGTTACTTATTCGTCGAACCTCAAGACCGTCACCTCTGACGCACTTGCGCGGGGGTCGCAGGAGGCACCGTGCTCACCGCGTTCGCCCGGGCGTTCAAGACGCCCGACCTGCGCAAGAAGCTGCTCTTCACGCTCGGCATCATCGTGGTCTATCGGGTTGGTACGCACATCCCGATCCCCGGTGTCGACTACAAGAACGTCCAGATCTGTATCGACGACGCGAGCCAGAACACGGGCCTGTTCGGTCTGGTCAACATGTTCAGCGGTGGCGCCCTGCTGCAGATCACGATCTTCGCGCTGGGCATCATGCCGTACATCACGGCGAGCATCATTCTGCAGCTGTTGACCGTGGTGATCCCGCGTCTGGAGGCCCTCAAGAAGGAGGGTCAGGCCGGTACGGCGAAGATCACGCAGTACACCCGTTATCTGACGGTGGCCCTGGCCATCCTGCAGGGCACCGGCCTGGTGGCCACCGCCCGCAGTGGTGCACTGTTCACCAGCTGCCCGGTCGCGAACCAGATCGTGCCCGACCAGTCGATCTTCGTCACGATCACGATGGTCATCACGATGACCGCCGGTACGGCCGTCGTCATGTGGCTCGGTGAGCTCATCACCGACCGCGGCATCGGCAACGGCATGTCGATCCTGATGTTCATCTCGATCGCCGCGACCTTCCCGTCCGCGCTGTGGGCCATCAAGGTGCAGGGCAACCTCGCGGGCGGCTGGATCGAGTTCGGCACCGTGATCGCGGTCGGTCTCGTCATGGTCGGTCTGGTCGTCTTCGTGGAGCAGGCTCAGCGCCGCATTCCCGTCCAGTACGCGAAGCGAATGATCGGTCGCCGGTCCTACGGCGGCACGTCCACGTACATCCCGCTGAAGGTCAACCAGGCCGGCATCATCCCTGTGATCTTTGCCTCGTCGCTGCTCTACATCCCGGCGCTGATCGCTCAGTTCGCAGGTGGGACGTCCGGCTGGAAGACCTGGATCGAACAGAACCTCACCAAGGGTGACCACCCGATCTACATCAGCACGTACTTCTTGCTGATCGTGTTCTTCGCCTTCTTCTACGTGGCTATCTCGTTCAACCCCGAGGAAGTCGCGGACAACATGAAGAAGTATGGTGGCTTCATCCCGGGCATCCGGGCCGGCCGTCCGACCGCTGAGTACCTGGGATACGTACTCAACCGGATCACCTGGCCGGGTTCGCTGTACCTGGGTCTGATCGCTCTCGTACCGACGATGGCGTTGGTTGGTTTCGGGGCAAACCAGAACTTCCCGTTCGGCGGTACCAGCATCCTCATCATCGTGGGTGTGGGTCTGGAGACGGTGAAGCAGATCGAGAGCCAGCTCCAGCAGCGCAATTACGAAGGGTTCCTCCGCTGATGCGTATCGTCCTCGTCGGGCCGCCCGGTGCGGGCAAGGGAACGCAGGCCGCGTTCCTCGCCCAGAACCTGTCGATCCCGCACATCTCCACGGGCGACCTCTTCCGTGCGAACATCAGCCAGCAGACGGAACTCGGCAAACTGGCGAAGTCGTACATGGACGAGGGAAACCTTGTGCCGGACGAGGTCACGATCGCCATGGCCAGGGACCGCATGGAGCAGCCGGACGCCGCGAACGGCTTCCTGCTCGACGGCTTCCCGCGGAACGTCTCGCAGGCCGAGGCGCTCGACCAGGCGCTCAAGGCCGACGCTGTGGAGCTGGACGCGGTGCTCGACCTGGAGGTCCCCGAGGACGAGGTGGTCAAGCGCATCGCCGGCCGCCGCATCTGCCGCAGGGATTCGAGTCACGTCTTCCACGTGACGTACAGCCCTCCGAAGAAGGCGGACGTCTGTGACGCCTGCGGCGGCGAGCTGTACCAGCGCGACGACGACACCGAGGAGACCGTCCGCAAGCGCCTGGAGGTCTACCACACGCAGACCGAGCCGATCATCGACTACTACCGGGCCCAGGGCCTGGTCGTGACGATCTCGGCGCTCGGCAAGGTGGACGACGTCACCAAGCGCGCGATGGACGCCCTCGACCGCCAGGTCGAGGACAAGGACCAGAGCGACGAGGACAAGAGCGACAGCGAGGGCGGCGACGACAAGTAGTCGTCCTGGCTGGTTCGGCCGCGGTGCCCTTGTGGGGCGCCGCGGCCGTACTGTTGTGTACGTAACCGAGCAGGCAGAGAAGACGGAGAGCGCGGGCCCTCATGGTGCAGATCAAGACCCCCGAGCAGATCGCCAAGATGCGTGAGGCGGGCCTGGTCGTCGCCGCCGTCCACAGGGCGACACGGGACGCGGCGGTGCCCGGGGCCACGACGAAGGACCTGGACGAGGTCGCCCGCAAGGTGCTGGCCGAGCACGGCGCCAAGTCGAACTTCCTGGGGTACGGCGGGTTCCCCGCGACGATCTGCACCTCGGCGAACGAGGTCGTCGTGCATGGCATCCCGAGCGACGACGTCGTGCTCAAGGACGGCGACATCATCTCCATCGACGCCGGCGCCATCGTCGACGGCTGGCACGGGGACGCCGCCTTCACCGCCTTCGTCGGTTCCGGTCACGCTCCGGAGCTCATCGAGCTGTCCCGGGTGACCGAGGAGTCGATGTGGGCCGGGATCGCGGCCATGAAGCTGGGGAACCGGCTCGTCGACGTCTCCCGCGCCATCGAGACGTACATCCGGCGGCAGCCGAAGCCCGGCGGCGGCAAGTACGGGATCGTCGAGGACTACGGCGGCCACGGCATCGGCACCGAGATGCACATGGATCCGCATCTGCTGAACTACGTGGAGCGGCGGCGGGGCAAGGGGCCGAAGCTCGTTCCCGGGTTCTGCCTTGCCATTGAGCCCATGGTTTCGCTGGGTACGCCGAAGACCGAGGTGCTGTCCGACGACTGGACGGTCATCACTACGGACGGTACGTGGTCGTCCCACTGGGAGCACTCTGTCGCTCTGACCGAGGGTGGTCCGCTTGTGCTTACCGCTCCCGACGGGGGTAAGGCGAAGCTGGCCGAGTATGGGATCACGGCTGCGCCTGATCCCTTGGGGTGAGTTCGCTCTCTAGGGGTGAGCTGGTGTGTGTGTCGCGGCTGCGGGCCCGTGGGGGCTGGTCGCGCAGTTCCCCGCGCCCCTGAGCGCCCCCTGCTGCTTAGGGATCTTCCAAGCGGGGCAGGCTATCTCGATTCGTCTTTCCGAGGGCCCTGGCGTAGACTGACTCGTCGGCTCTCGTGCATCTGCATGTCTGCGTGCAGTAAGTGCGGGGTCGATCAAGGTAGTCGATTCGAAGGGCGAAGCGTGGCCAAGAAGCAAGGTGCCATCGAGATCGAGGGCACTGTCGTCGAGTCTCTTCCGAACGCCATGTTCAAGGTCGAGCTCCAGAACGGCCACCAGGTCCTGGCACACATCAGCGGCAAGATGCGCATGCACTACATCCGCATCCTCCCTGACGACCGGGTCGTGGTGGAGTTGTCTCCGTACGACCTGACCCGTGGCCGGATCGTCTACCGGTACAAGTAGATCTTGCCTGTGTCCCGTATTCCGCGGGGCGGTGGCACTGACCCGGAGAACCTCACCCAATGAAGGTCAAGCCGAGCGTCAAGAAGATCTGCGACAAGTGCAGGGTGATCCGCCGTCACGGCCGGGTCATGGTCATCTGCGAAAACCCGCGGCACAAGCAGCGCCAGGGCTGACGCACGACCGAACCTTCTGCACCCGCAGAGCTTCGCGCGACGCAAGTAGTTACATGTTCATACGCAGAGCCCGGATCCGCTGTTCGCAGGGATTCCGATACCCCCGGTCGGAGGCCGGGGACCCAGTTCGTACCTCATACGGCGGCTGGGAGCCGGTTTTGCGGAAGACCTCCGAACGACAACTGGAGCCATTGAATGGCACGCGTTTCCGGTGTTGACATCCCGCGCGAAAAGCGCGTGGAGGTTGCCCTCACCTACGTGTTCGGCATCGGCCGGACCCTCTCGCAGAAGACGCTGGCCGACACCGGCGTCAACCCCAACACCCGCGTTCGTGACCTCTCCGAGGAGGAGCTGGTCAGGATCCGCGAGTACGTGGACAACAACTTCAAGACCGAGGGTGACCTCCGCCGTGAGGTTCAGGCCGACATTCGCCGCAAGGTCGAGATCGGCTGCTACCAGGGTCTGCGCCACCGTCGTGGCCTGCCCGTCCACGGTCAGCGCACCAGCACGAACGCTCGTACCCGCAAGGGCCCGCGTCGCGCCATCGCCGGCAAGAAGAAGCCGGGCAAGAAGTAGTCCGCAGCGGACAACGCTTCATCAGCGGTCTTCGCTGTAGGACCGACCACCTCCCCGTAGGAGTTATAGATGCCCCCCAAGGGTCGTCAGGGCGCTGCCAAGAAGGTGCGCCGCAAGGAAAAGAAGAACGTCGCTCACGGTCACGCGCACATCAAGAGCACGTTCAACAACACGATCGTCTCGATCACGGACCCCTCGGGCAACGTGATCTCCTGGGCCTCCGCCGGCCACGTCGGCTTCAAGGGCTCGCGCAAGTCCACCCCCTTCGCCGCGCAGATGGCCGCCGAGTCGGCCGCCCGCCGCGCGCAGGAGCACGGCATGCGCAAGGTCGACGTCTTCGTCAAGGGCCCGGGTTCGGGTCGCGAGACGGCCATCCGTTCGCTGCAGGCGACCGGTCTTGAGGTCGGCTCCATCCAGGACGTGACGCCCACGCCGCACAACGGCTGCCGTCCGCCCAAGCGCCGTCGCGTCTGACGCACGGTTGTCTTGATTTTTCTGGGGTCCGGGCGGTATGGCCTTTCGGGGCCGTGCCGCCCGTACCCTTGTAGCTGTAACACAACGGGCTACCGCCCGGTGGCAAGGGCATCAAATAGTGGGTGCCCCTGACTGAAGGATTCACTTCATGCTGATCGCTCAGCGTCCCTCGTTGACCGAAGAGGTCGTCGACGAGTTCCGCTCCCGGTTCGTGATCGAGCCGCTGGAGCCGGGCTTCGGCTACACCCTCGGCAACTCGCTCCGCCGGACTCTTCTCTCCTCGATCCCCGGTGCGGCTGTCACCAGCATCCGCATCGACGGTGTCCTGCACGAGTTCACCACCGTGCCGGGCGTCAAGGAAGACGTCACCGACCTGATCCTCAACATCAAGCAGCTCGTCGTGAGCAGTGAGCACGACGAGCCGGTCGTGATGTACCTGCGCAAGCAGGGTCCGGGTCTGGTCACCGCCGCCGACATCGCGCCCCCGGCCGGTGTCGAGGTCCACAACCCCGACCTGGTCCTCGCCACGCTCAACGGCAAGGGCAAGCTGGAGATGGAGCTGACGGTCGAGCGTGGCCGTGGCTACGTCTCCGCCGTGCAGAACAAGCAGGTCGGTCAGGAGATCGGTCGTATTCCGGTCGACTCGATCTACTCGCCCGTTCTGAAGGTCACGTACAAGGTCGAGGCGACGCGTGTCGAGCAGCGCACCGACTTCGACAAGCTGATCGTCGACGTCGAGACCAAGCAGGCCATGCGTCCGCGTGACGCCATGGCGTCGGCCGGCAAGACCCTGGTCGAGCTGTTCGGTCTGGCCCGCGAGCTCAACATCGATGCCGAGGGCATCGACATGGGTCCGTCCCCGACGGATGCCGCGCTCGCCGCCGACCTGGCTCTGCCGATCGAGGAGCTTGAGCTCACCGTTCGGTCGTACAACTGCCTCAAGCGCGAGGGCATCCACTCCGTGGGTGAGCTCGTGGCTCGGTCCGAGGCGGATCTGCTCGACATCCGTAACTTCGGTGCGAAGTCGATCGACGAGGTCAAGGCGAAGCTTGCCGGGATGGGCCTGGCCCTGAAGGACAGCCCGCCCGGATTCGACCCGACCGCCGCGGCCGACGCCTTTGGCGCGGACGACGACGTGGATGCCGGGTTCGTGGAGACCGAGCAGTACTAACAGCTCGGGCTCGATGGTCCATACTCGGGTGCGGGTGCGCTGTGGCTTGTCGCGCAGTTCCCCGCGCCCCTTCCGGGAGCGCCCCTTCGGGGCAGCTCCCGGATCTCCGACAGGCGATCGCCTGCTCGGACACTGACCTCGGTACCTGATACGGCCGGGGCAGACACCTAGGAGAAACACCATGCCGAAGCCCACCAAGGGTGCCCGTATGGGCGGCAGTGCCGCGCACGAGAAGCTGCTTCTCGCGAACCTCGCGAAGTCGCTCTTCGAGCACGGCAAGATCACGACCACTGAGGCGAAGGCCCGTCGGCTCCGGCCGTACGCCGAGCGTCTGGTCACCAAGGCGAAGAAGGGCGACCTTCACAACCGCCGTCAGGTGCTCTCGGTGATCACGGACAAGAGCGTCGTGCACACGCTCTTCACCGAGATCGGCCCGCGCTACGAGAACCGTCCGGGTGGCTACACCCGTATCACCAAGATCGGTAACCGCCGTGGCGACAACGCGCCCATGGCTGTCATCGAGCTGGTGGAGGCCCTGACCGTGGCCCAGCAGGCCACCGGTGAGGCCGAGGCGGCGACGAAGCGTTCCGCGAAGGATGCCGAGGCCGCCGCTGTTGAGGCCAAGGCCGAGGAGACCCAGGTCGAGGACGCCAAGGTCGATGTGACCAAGGCCGACGAGGCCGCCGCTGAGGAGTCCAAGGACGCGTAAGCGTTCTGCCGGGGGCTGTGCGTCGGCGGCTGCGGCTCCGTCGTGGCTTGTCGCGCAGTTCCCCGCGCCCCTTTGGGGCGTGCTTGAGCGGGCCCGTTCCTTTCGAGGGGCGGGTCCGCTTCTGTGTTCTTGAGAGGATCTCCAGGTGAGTGACGAAGCAGAGCCCGGGTACGTCCGCGTCCGTCTCGACCTTTCCTACGACGGGAGCGAGTTCTCCGGCTGGGCCAAGCAGGCCGGGGGGCGCCGGACCGTCCAAGGGGAGATCGAGGACGCGCTGCGGACCGTCACACGGTCGCAGGACACGACGTACGAGCTGACCGTTGCCGGGCGGACCGACGCCGGCGTGCATGCGCGCGGGCAGGTGGCTCATGTCGATCTGCCGGTGGAGCTGTGGGACGAGCACCGGGAGAAGCTGCTCAAGCGGCTGGCCGGGCGGTTGCCCAAGGATGTGCGGGTGTGGTCCTTGGCGGAGGCCCCTGACGGCTTCAACGCGCGGTTCTCGGCGGTCTGGCGGCGGTACGCCTATCGCGTCACCGACAACCCCGGTGGCGTGGATCCGCTGCTGCGCAGCCATGTCCTCTGGCACGACTGGCCGCTCGACGTCGACGCCATGAACGAGGCCGCGCGGCATCTCCTCGGGGAGCACGACTTCGCCGCCTACTGCAAGAAGCGCGAGGGCGCCACGACCATTCGTACGCTTCAGGAGCTGAGTCTGGAGCGGGGGAGTGACGGGGTCATCACCGCCACCGTGCGGGCCGATGCCTTCTGCCACAACATGGTGCGGTCGCTGATCGGGGCGCTGCTGTTCGTGGGGGACGGGCACCGGGGGGCCGACTGGCCCGGCAAGGTGCTCGCCGCGGGGGTGCGGGACTCCGCCGTGCATGTGGTACGGCCGCACGGGCTGACGCTCGAAGAGGTCGGGTATCCGGCCGACGAGCTGTTGGCGGCGCGGAACAAGGAGGCTCGTAACCGGCGGACCTTGCCGGGAGCGGGGTGCTGCTGACGGGAGCCGCGTCCCTGGAACAAAGGGGCAAGTGGCTTCGTATGCCCGCTGTGGCGTGTGATGAAACCCCTGCGTAACACGTACGTTCGGACGTAACCTGTGAAACTCGGTTATGATTCCGCTGCTCGGCTGAAGGTTCGATTAGGGGTTGGCCGAGTTCGGGTGGGGGTAACGGGCCGCAACGGCCCCGGGGGTTTTGCATGAGTGCAGTGGGGACTGCTCGTGTTCCGCAGAACAGGAAACGAAAAAGGACGCCGCAGAGTCATGGGCTCCTGCCGACGCCGCCTGACGACGTCGAGAAGTACTCGTACTCCCGTCGGTACCTGTGGGTGCTGACGGTCGGTTCGCTGATCAGCTTCGCGTGTCTGGCGATGAGCCAGTTCCTGTTCACGGCGTCGAGTCCGTGGTTCTGGCTGACGCTGCCGCTGCTGGCGTTCATCATCGCGGACTACCTGATCTCGTTGTACCTCGACGGGCTCAGCAAGGACTTCGACATCAAGGGCCACAAGCGCCTCGTGCGCAAGTGGCAGCCCGCGGTGTATCCGAGCGTGGACATCTTCCTGCCGGTGTGCGGTGAGCCCCTGGAGGTGCTCCACAACACCTGGGTCCATGTGAACCGGCTCGCGGACAGCTACCAGGGTGTCGTGAAGACGTACGTCCTGGACGACGCGGCCGAGGAAGAGGTCGGGGCGATGGCCCGCGACTTCGGGTTCAACTACGTGGTGCGGCCCAACCGCGGCTGGTTCAAGAAGGCCGGCAACCTCAACTACTCCTTCGAGAGGACCGACGGCGACCACATCCTGATCCTGGACGCCGACTTCGCGCCGCGCGCCGACCTGCTCGACGAGCTGCTGCCGCACATGGACGACGACGAGAAGTGCGCCATCGTGCAGTCGCCGCAGTTCTTCCGCATCGTCGACGCGCAGAACTGGATCGAGCGTGGCGCGGGTGCCGTGCAGGAGCAGTTCTACCGGTCCGTACAGACCTCCCGTGAGGACCTGGACGGCTCCATCTGTGTCGGCTCGTGCGCCGTCTACCGGCGCGCGGCCCTGGAGCAGACCAACGGCATCACGCTGATCGAGCACTCCGAGGACATGTACACCGGCTTCGACCTCAGGGCCCTCGGCTGGAAGCTGCGCTACGTGCCCGTCGCGCTGTCCGCCGGTGTGTGCCCGGACACGGCCGGTGCCTTCCACAACCAGCAGTACCGCTGGTGCATGGGCTCCCTGGAGCTCCTCACCAGCAAGCGGTTCTGGGAGATGGACCTCAAGTTCAAGACCCGGCTCTGCTATGTGTCGGGCTTCCTCTACTACCTTCAGACCGCGCTCGCCACGTTCATCGCGCCGGTCATCCCGCTCGCCCTGATGATCCTGCGGCCCGACCTGCTGCGCGCCGAGGCCGCCCTGTGGGTGCTGCCGAGCGTCGCGTACGTGACGCTGGTCCTGCCGCTGTGGCACCGGGCGCCCTACCGTCTTGAGGCCTGGGCCGTCCGGATCATGTACGGGTGGTCGCACGTCTTCGCGGTCTGGGACGTGCTGCGGGGCCGTCCGATGGGCTGGAAGCCCACGGGCTCGGCGGGCGCCAAGAAGAACGGCATGCGCCGCTACTGGAACTGCATGATCTTCTGGACCGGCGGTACCGCCGTCCTGTGGATCATCGTCGCCGCCTGGCGCATGCTCACCCTCTATCCGCCGGACTTCGCGCTGATGCTGTCCGCCGGCCTCTTCTACGCGATGGTCGTCGGCCGTGTCCTCGTACAGCCGCGTGCCCAGGAAGTGCAGGAAGCGACCGCATGAGTTTTTCCGTACGCCGAGTGCGGGCATCACGTCCCGTGCGGGCGCTCGCCGCCACGCTCATCGCCGGTGCGCTGCTGGCCGGGTGCAGCACGTTCTCCGAGGAGGGCCGCGACCAGTACGAGCGCGGACAGGGCGAGCAGCCGGGTTCCGAGGGCACCGGTGAGGCCAGTGAGTCCGCGAAGCCGGAGCCGCCGTACGACGTGCGGCCGCTGCTGGAGCCGAAGAAGAAGTACCTGGGCGTGGCCGCCGACGGCGCTCCCGCCAAGATGAAGGCCGTCGAGGACTTCGCGAAGCGCGCTGGCAAGAAGCCCAACCTGATCGAGTTCTACTCCGCCTGGGGCGACCAGTACGAGCAGGAGCTCGTGAAGAACTCCTGGGACTACGGCTCCGTCGCGTTCATCGCGTGGGAGCCCTTCGAGACCAGCATGAAGGACGTCGCCTCCGGCAAGGAGGACGAGTACATCCGTGAGTACGCGAAGTCCGTCAAGGAGCTGAACCTCCCCGTCGCGATCAGCTTCGCGCACGAGATGAACGGCTTCTGGTACCCGTGGGGCACCAAGAAGACCAGTGCCGCCGACTTCACCGCCGCGTACAAGCACATCCACGACATCTTCGACGACGAGGGCGCCACCCAGGTCATCTGGGTGTGGAGCCCGAACGTCACGCACCCGATGCCGAAGGTGAAGCTCAGGCCGTACTGGCCGGGCGACGACTACGTCGACTGGGTCGGTGTCATCGGCTACTACGCGGCCACCGGCCCCAACACGTACCAGACGCTGTACGGGCCGACGATGACGCAGATCCGCGGCTTCACGAACAAGCCGTTCATCATCGCGGAGACCGCCGCGCAGGCCGGTGAGCGCAAGCCCTCCGACATCAAGTCCCTCTTCCAGGGGACCGTGCGGCGCGACGACGTCATCGGGTTCGTCTGGTTCAACTTCGACAAGGAGACGGACTGGCGCATCAACAGCGGTCCGCTGTCGGAGAAGACCTTCAAGGAGCAGGCGGCGAACTCGAGCTTCGGATTCGATGTGACGAAGCCATGAGCGATCGACGCACGCCCACCTGGGCGGACGACTCCGAGTTGCACGACGAGCACGGGTACGGGCAGCAGCAGGGCCAGACGCAGGGGCATCAGCAGGGGCAGCAACAGCAGGGCCGGCAGCAGTACGCCGACAACGGGTACCCGCAGCAGAACGGGCAGTACCAGCAGAACGGACAGCACCAGCAGCACCAGCAGTACGGCCACGGGAACCAGCAGCAGTACGCCCCGACCGACGAGGACCAGCGGCGGTACGCGCAGCAGGAGAGCCTGCGGCAGTACGCGCAGCAGGCCCAGACCCGGCCCCGGGTACAGCCGACCTACCCTCCGTACCAGGAGCAGGCCGGGGCCTATCAGGGCGGCTATGTCAGCGAGACCGGTACCTGGCGCTTCGACGTCAAGGACCTGCGGTCCTCGTACACGGACCAGCAGGCGTACGACACGTACGCGCCGTACGACCCGTATGCCTCGTACACGGCGGTGGAGCCGGAGGCGGCTCCCGCGTCCGTCGAGCCCGAGGCGGAGTCGGAGAAGCCGGGGTACACGCTGCCGCCGGTGCAGGAGTCGGCGTGGGCGGTGGACGGCGGGCGCAGCAAGCTGCTGGGCCGCTGGGTCATGCTCTGCGTCCTGCTGATCCAGACCGGGCTCTCGCTGAGGCTGCGCGGCACCGCGTTCCAGGACGAGGCGCTCTACATCGCGGCCGGCCACTACGAGGTCGGGAACATCCTGCACGGCACGCCCGTGCCGGGTGACTTCGAGGGCTACTTCTCGGGCTACCCGAAGCTGTACCCGGTGCTCGCGGCCATGGCCGACAGCGTGGCCGGGCTCGCCGGAGTGCGTATCGTCAGCCTCTTCTTCATGCTCGGCGCGACCGCGCTGCTGTACGCGACGACCCGCCGGATGTTCAACGTCCGGGCGGCGCTCGGAGCGGCGGCCCTCTTCTCGGTCATCCAGTCGACGGTGTTCCTCGGCAACTTCGCCACCTTCGACGCGGCGGCGATCTTCCTGCTCGCGCTGTCGTTCTGGATCGTCGTACGGACCGGCCGGTCGCACATCCTGATGGTCGTGCTCGCGGCGCCCCCGGCGTTCCTGGCCTTCGGCACCAAGTACGCGGCGGGTCTGTACCTGCCGACCCTGGTGGTCCTGGCGGTACTGACCACCTACCGGTACCGCGGACTGCTCGCGTTCGCCCGCGGTGTGGTGTTCGGCGGGGCGATGCTCGCCATGCTGGTCGCCGCCTACCTCTACACCGGGTCGCTCGGCGGTATCAGCCAGACCACCACCGACCGCGCCAAGGGCGCCGACACGGCGGTGACGATCCTGCAGCACAGCTCCGAGTGGGGCGGGCTGATGTTCCTCGCGGCGCTCGGGGGCTCCATCGCCTATGTGATCCGCCCGAGCATGGGCGAGATGCCGTGGGTCGACAAGAAGGGGCCCGGAAGGTTCCGCCGGATCTCGCTCGGTCTGGTGCTGACCGGCACCGCGCTGCTCGCCCCGGCCTACCAGATCCACCTGCAGACAGAGATCTCGCTCTTCAAGCACGTGGGCTTCGGTCTGCTGTTCGCCGGACCGATGGCGGGCCTCGGCATGTCCCGGCTCGTCGGCCCGCACTTCCGGCACCCGCAGCTCGGGATCATGCTCTACGTCCTGACGCTGGTGTTCGGCATGGTGCAGTCCCAGCAGGCGTACAGCTTCCCGGACTCCAAGGAGATGACGGCGATCCTGCGCAACATGGTCGACCGCAAGGGCAGCTACCTCGCCGAGGAGCACGAGGTTCCCGCGTACTACCTGCGGGACAAGACCGACTACGACCAGTGGCAGAGCACGTTCGGCATGGACTACAAGGACAAGAAGGGCAAGCAGTACTCCGGCCCCGACGCCTACCGTGCCGCGGTCAAGGACGCGAAGTTCGACGTCATCGTGTTGCGCGGGACGGTCACGCCCGAGGTCGATACGGCCGTGACCGACGCGCTGCGCGGCAATTCCCACTACCGCCTGGCAGCCGTGTCGCGCTTCACCACGAGTAAGGGCGACGGCGCGTTCCGGATTTGGGTGAAGCGATGAGTGTCAATGCCTCTCCGCCGTACGGCGGCGGATATCCCGATGCCCAGGGTGGCCATGATCCGTACGCGGGTCAGGGCGCCTACGCCGGGCAGGGCACGTACGCCGACGGCCAGGGCGGCTACGCCGGTCCTGGTCAGGGCACCTATGCCGACCCGGCGCAGGGCGCGTACGCGGCTCCCGGCCAGTACGCGGACCCCGGTCGGTACGCCGATCAGGGCGCGTACACCGACCAGGGCGCCCACACCGCGCCCGGGCAGCAGCAGGCGCAGGCCGCCGAGCCCGTCGCACCGGCGCCGGTCGAGCCGGAGCCGTCCGCGGACGAGCCCGGGGAGGACGAGCCCGAGGATGCGAAGGGCGGCCGGCTCGTCACTGCCGTGACGTTTCTGCTGCCCACGGTGCTCGCATTCGCCATGATCTGGCGCGGGATCGGCGACCGGCAGCTGTGGCGGGACGAGCACGCCACCTGGTGGGCGGCCTCGCTGTCGTTCCACGACCTGAGCCTGCTGATCCGCTCGATCGACGTGGTGTTCACGCCGTACTACGTGCTCATGCACATGTGGCTCGCGGTGGCCGGGGACTCCCCGATCGCGATGCGCATACCCGGCGCGGTGGCCATGGCGGCCTCGGCCGGTCTGCTCGCCCTGCTCGGGCGGCGGCTGTTCACCACGCAGGCGGGCATCCTCGCGGGCCTGGCCTTCGCCGTCGTGCCGGTCACGACCCGCTTCGGGCAGGAGATCCGGCCGTACGCCTTCGCCGTGGCGGCCGTGCTGCTGTCGACGCTGCTGCTCGCGCGGGCGCTGGACAAGCCGTCGTTCAAGGTGTGGGTCGCCTACACGCTTTCGGTGCCGCTGATCGGCTGGAGCCACCTGGCCTCGATGGCGGTGCTCGGTGCACATCTCGTGATGATCGTGATCGCACGCCGCTCGGGCGACAAGATCGTGGGCTGGGCGTACGCGGCGGCCTTCACGCTGGGCATGTGCTTCGTCGTCCCGATGGCCGTCTCGGGCTCGGGCCAGAGCGGCCAGATCGCCTGGAACAACCCCGGCGTCGACGACCTGATGGACTTCCCCATGAACCTCTTCGGTTCCTGGGCGGTGGCCGTACCGGTGATGGCGCTCGGCACGGTCGGGCTGTTCTTCGCCGGCCGGCTGGCCCTTCCGCTGGCCGCCTGGATCGTGCTGCCGCCGCTGTTGACCTATGTCACCGCCGCGCAGCTACACCTCTTCCTGCCGCGCTATCTGCTGTTCACGGCGCCCGCGTGGGTGCTGCTCGCGGCCGTCGCCGTGGTCCGGATAGCAGGGCCCGTGGCCGGTGCGAAGGCCGGTACGGGGGCGGCGGCCCGGCGCGGCTTCGGCTGGGTGCTCGTGGCGGCCACCGTCGCCGGGATCGCCTTCCAGTCGCTGCCCGGCATCCGTGAGACCCGGCAGAACGCGCTGGGCGAGCCGGACTACCGGGGCGCCGCACAGCTCATCGAGGCCGGGCAGAAGAAGGGCGACGGCATCGTCTTCAGCGGTGTGCAGACCGAGCGCCGGGCCATGGCCTACGAGCTGCGCGACGACGCGGGCCGTCCCAAGGACTGGCTGATGTACCGCACACCGCAGGAGCGGGGCTCGTTCGACGCGGCCGAGTGCCCGCATCCCGCCAAGTGCCTGGCCAAGGCCGACCGGCTCTGGCTCGTGTCGACCACGCTCGACGGGAAGCCGTTCAGCGGCATGCCGAAGACGTCGGCGACCGTGATCCAGCGAAGCTTCAAGGTCGTCAAGACCAAGAAGCTCAAATACCTCCAGCTCGTGCTCCTCGAAAGGACACGCGCGGCGACGGACGACTCGTCCGAGGAAAAGGACGACGCCGCCAAGCGCAAGGTGCATACCTGAGTTGGGTTGCCGGACGCGGGGCCATCCCGCGTCCGGTGGGGGGCGAACAGAGAAATGGGGAGGGAAAGAGATGTCGTACGACGTGGGGGCGGACGTGGCTGTCACCGTGGTGATGCCTACGTACAACGAAGCCGCCAATCTGCCGAGAATGGCCGAGGCTGTGCTTCAACTGCCGCTGAACGGGCTCCACTTGAAGATAGTGGACGACTCTAGTCCGGATGGTACAGGACGGATCGCCGAGGAGCTGGCGGAGAAGTACAACTGGGACGGGCGGCGCCGGATGAGCGTGCTGCACCGGACCGAGAAGGACGGCCTGGGGCGTGCGTACGTCGCGGGCATGAGCGCCGCCGTCGACGAGGGCGCGCAGTACGTCGTGCAGATGGACGCCGATGGCAGCCACCCCGTGGAAGCGGTCCCACGGATGCTCGGCACCGCCGTGGCCTCGGGCGTCGGCCTGGTCATCGGCAGCCGGTACGTCGAGGGGGGCCAGCTCGACGACGACTGGGGCGCGCACCGCGTGCTGCTGTCCCGCTTCGCCAACCGCTACGCGCGTACGGTGCTCGGCACGAAGATCCGCGACATCACGGCGGGCTTCAACCTGTGGTCGGCCCAGACCCTGCGCGACGTCGACCTGCACTCCCTGGACAGCGCCGGCTACAGCTTCCAGGTCGAGCTCAAGTTCAAGGCCGTACGGGCCGGTCACGCGGCCGTCGAGATCCCGATCCGCTTCGAGGAGCGGACCGAGGGCGTCTCGAAGATGACCCTGCGGACGCAGCTGGAGTCGGCAGTGGTGCCGGTGAAGCTGCGGCTCAAGCACAAGTAGCCATGCGCAACGCGACCAGGCGTGCGGAAGTGCGAGCAGCAGTAGGCGTGTAGACACGGGACGGCGGCCTGCCGGGGGGCGGGCCGCCGTTCTGTTCTCCGGCGGCCGTTCCGCCGGTCGAACGAGGTCTGCAGGCGCGGTCTACTGGTTGGCGGCCGCCGACGCCTGGGACTCGCCGCGGCGGTGGATCTGCCGGAAGGTGAACTCGGCCAGGTCGTCGCCGGTGGTGAAGACCTTGGAGTCCTTCTGGGTCACGTCCTTGCCGTTGGTGAAACCGGCGACCGTGAAGTACGTGTAGCGGCCGTACGAGTTGGTGGTCGAGCGGCAGATCGCCGAGCGGCAGAAGGTGGGGACGCCCTCACCGGACAGCGACTGGACCACGCTCTTGGCGTCGGCGTCGTTCTTCGCCTTGAGGGCCTGGCCCTCGGCGTCGAAGACGGCCACGCCCACCGTCACCGCGATCCCGTCCTTCTCGTACGTGACGCGCATGAACCGGGTGCAGTCGTTCTTGGTGAGAACCGGGCCGAGCGTGCCCTGGGCGGCCGACGCGCAGTTCTTCGTGGACGCCAAGGCGCCCTTCTTGTAGACGGTCTCGCCCATCGTCAGCTGCGTACCCGGGAAGAGAAGGTCCGGGGCGAGCGGGGCGGTGTCCTTCTTGACGTTGCCTATGAAGTCCTTCGGATCCAGCGGCGGCGGAGCCGAGGTCTCCGCGAAGGACGGGCCGGTGCCCGTGGTGTCCGACGGGATGGCCGCGGACGTGGGCAGCTCGGAGGCAGGCCTGTTCGACGCCTGTTCGTTGCCGTCCGCCGAGACCACGGCCATGGCGACGGCCGTGCCGACCGCGACCGTGGCGAGCGCGCCTCCGCCGATCAGCAGCCATCTGCGGCGCCGGTTGCGCGTTTCGGACGCCTCGGCCAGCGCCGCCCAGTCCGGTGACTGACCGCCCCACTGTGGCGGTTGAGAACCTGATCCCCCGGAACCCCACGAGGGTCCCCCCTGCCCAAAGCTCATGGGCCGCATCTTAGACGGGACAAGGGGTGTGCTGGTCCGTCTCAGGCATCACCGAAACCCCTGGCGTGTCAAGTGTGAATGAGGCCAAAGGGGGCATCTCCGGGTGGTTGGTACGAGCCGCGTCCTGGCACGCGTGGGTGGTTCTGGGGGTCGTGCTGTGGGCCGGCGCGGCGGAGACCTGCCTGCGTACACGGGACGGGGGCATGGACAACGCCATCGTCGTACGGGCCGCGAGGACCTGGCTCGACGGTGGATCCCCGTATGACGATCCGCACTTTCTTTATTTGCCGGGAGCCGTGCTCGCCGCCGTCCCGCAGGCCCTTTTGCCCTGGGGTGTACTGCGTCTTCTCGTCCCCCTCGCCGTCACCGGGGGGCTCGTCGCCGGCTGGGCGTGCGCGCTGCGGCTGTACGGAATCCCGTGGCGCAGCCGGTTCGCCGTGCTCGGCCTGACCGGGCTCGCCCTCGGGTTCGCGCCCTTCGGGCATCTCGTTCGGCTCGGCAACTGGACCGTCGTCGCGATCGTGGCCCTGCCCTTCGCCCTCCTCCTCGCGAGCCGGGGGAGATGGGGTGCGGCGGGGGTCGTGATCGGCGCCGCGATCGCCGTGAAGCCGCTGCTGGTGCCTCTGGTGCTGCTCTTCGTCTTCGCACGGCGGTGGCGGGGGCTCGGGGCGGTGCTGTTGGCCTGTGGGGCCGCCGGGGTCGGCGTGTGGTGTGCGTATCGGTGCTGGCGGCGGGAGGGGGAGGTCGTGGACACGGGGGTGATGTTGATGCTGTCGGCTTTTCTGGTGTCCCGGCCCTCGTACGATCACTATCTGCTGGTGGTTCTGCCCGTGCTGCTTGCGGGGGTGATGGAGGCGGGGGCGGTGGCTCGGGGGCCGTGGTTCTGGGTGGCACTGGTGCCGCAGGTTCCGGGGCATGCCCTGCCGTACCTGGAGCCCGTGACCCGGCGGGCTTTTCGGGACTCGCTCACTCTGTGCCTGCTGGCGGGTGCGGTTGCCCTGAGGTTGGTTTCACGGGCATCCGGAGCGGCACCCGGAGCCAGGGGCTGTGCCCACCGGTCCCGCCCTGTGGGACGCCTGCCCGCAGCGGCAGGGAAGGGGCGGGGCCACTCGTTTTGACCCTTCCGGGGCGGCGCGAGTACTCTTGCATTTCGTTATGCGTATCGGCTTGGTCGTTCTCACGCGAGAGGCCCTTACGTAGGTTCCCTGGAGCAGTTACCAGTGGGCGGCATACGGGCAGCGTCCCCGGCACTGTCGTCCCCAGCTGCACGATCGCTTCAGTGATGCCATGTGTCAGGACCCATCCACTGAAGAAGCGAAGGCTACGAAGTGCGTACGTTTAGCCCCAAGCCCGGCGACATCACTCGCCAGTGGTACGTCATTGACGCTCAGGATGTCGTCCTGGGCCGTCTGGCGACCACCGCCGCGAACATCCTCCGGGGCAAGCACAAGCCGATCTACGCCCCCCACGTCGACGCTGGTGACTTCGTCATCATCATCAACGCCGACAAGGTGCACCTCTCCGGCAACAAGAAGACCCAGAAGCTGGCGTACCGCCACTCCGGTTACCCGGGTGGTCTGCGCTCCGTCCGTTACGACGAGCTGCTGGCGAAGAACCCCGAGAAGGCCGTCGAGAAGGCCATCAAGGGCATGATCCCCAAGAACACCCTGGGCCGTCAGGTGCTCTCGAAGCTGAAGGTCTACTCGGGCGACCAGCACCCGCACGCTGCCCAGCAGCCGGTGCCGTTCGAGATCACCCAGGTCGCGCAGTAGTTCCGGCCACCCCCTAAGACGAAAAAGAATCTGAGGAGAATCGTGGCCGAGACCACCGTTGAGCAGCCGGTCGAAGAGACCGAGGGCGAGCTCGTCGAGAACGTCGAGAACTACACCACCGAGTCCGAGGCGCCCGTCGAGGGCGAGTACACCTCGGAGTCGCTCGCGGGCCGCTTCGGCGACCCGCAGCCGGCCGCCGGCCTGGGCCGTCGCAAGAACGCCATCGCCCGCGTCCGGATCGTCCCGGGCTCCGGCAAGTGGAAGATCAACGGTCGCACCCTTGAGGACTACTTCCCCAACAAGGTGCACCAGCAGGAAGTCAACGAGCCCTTCAAGGTGCTCGAGCTCGACGACCGCTACGACGTGGTCGCCCGCATCTCGGGTGGCGGCGTCTCCGGTCAGGCCGGTGCCCTGCGCCTCGGCGTGGCCCGCGCGCTGAACGAGGCGGACGTGGACAACAACCGCGGCGCCCTGAAGAAGGCCGGATTCCTCAAGCGTGACGACCGTGCGGTCGAGCGCAAGAAGGCCGGTCTCAAGAAGGCCCGTAAGGCCCCGCAGTACAGCAAGCGCTAAATATCCGCTCAGCTGTTCTGCACGAAACGCCCCGGCGGCACGTTCTGTGCCGCCGGGGCGTTCGTTTACCACAACCTTGGAACAGGTCCGGAAGTCTGCCTTGAGACAGGCCTGTAAGGCGGCAGCCTTGCGAGGGACCTGGGAGATATACAGGTCCGGGGGATATACCTGACAGGGGTCGTAGCCGGACCCTGACAAGGGCCGTAGCCGGACCCCTGGCCCGAGCCGCACGTTTCTGAGTAAGCCTGAGTACCTGAGCAAGTTCGGAGGACACCAGTGGGACGACTCTTCGGGACGGACGGCGTACGCGGTGTCGCCAACGCGGATCTGACGGCCGAGCTCACGCTCGGTCTCTCCGTGGCGGCGGCACACGTACTGGCCGAAGCGGGAACCTTCGAAGGCCACCGGCCGACGGCGGTGGTCGGCCGGGACCCGCGCGCGTCCGGGGAGTTCCTGGAGGCCGCCGTGGTCGCGGGCCTCGCCAGCGCGGGCGTGGACGTCCTGCGCGTCGGCGTCCTGCCGACCCCCGCGGTGGCGTATCTCACCGGTGCGCTCGGCGCGGACCTCGGTGTGATGCTCTCCGCCAGCCACAACGCCATGCCGGACAACGGCATCAAGTTCTTCGCCCGCGGCGGACACAAGCTCGCCGACGAACTGGAGGACCGGATCGAGGCCGTCTACGAGGAGCACCGCACCGGCGCTCCCTGGGACCGGCCCACCGGCTCGGGCGTCGGCCGCGTCCGCTCGTACGAGGAGGGCTTCGACCAGTACGTCGCCCATCTCCTCACGGCCGTTCCGAACCGTCTGGACGGTCTGAAGGTCGTCCTGGACGAGGCGCACGGCGCGGCCGCGCGGGTCTCGCCCGAGGCCTTCACTCGCGCGGGCGCCGAGATCGTCACGATCGGTGCCGACCCGGACGGGCTGAACATCAACGACGGGTGCGGTTCCACCCACCTCGGCCTGCTGAAGGCCGCCGTCGTCGAGCACGGGGCCGCTCTCGGTATCGCGCACGACGGTGACGCCGACCGGTGCCTCGCCGTGGACCACACGGGCGCCGAGGTCGACGGCGACCAGATCCTCGCCGTGCTCGCGCTCGCGATGCGGGAGCGTTCCGAGCTGCGGTCCGACACCGTCGTCGCGACGGTCATGTCGAACCTCGGGTTCAAGCTGGCCATGGAGCGTGAGGGGCTGTCCCTCGTGCAGACCGCTGTCGGTGACCGGTACGTGCTGGAGGAGATGAAGGAGCACGGGTACGCGCTCGGCGGCGAGCAGTCCGGGCACGTGATCATCCTTGACCACGCGACCACGGGCGACGGGACGCTGACCGGGCTGTTGCTCGCGGCGCGGGTCGCTCAGACCGGTCGTACGCTTCGGGAACTCGCGTCCGTGATGGAGCGGTTGCCGCAGGTTCTCATCAACGTGCCGGATGTCGACCGGTCTCGGGTGGGGACGTCCGCGGAGCTGGCTTCGGCCGTTGCCGAGGCCGAGCGGGAACTCGGGGCCACCGGGCGGGTGTTGTTGCGGCCTTCCGGGACCGAGCCGTTGGTTCGGGTGATGGTCGAGGCGGCGGATATTGATCAGGCTCGGTCTGTGGCGGGGCGGTTGGCTGATGCGGTGAAGTCTGCGCTGGGCTGATTTTCCGGGCCGGGTTGGGGGTGGGGGCTGTGGATTCGTTGCGGGGTGCGGGTTGGTTGTGGCTGGTCGCGCAGTTCCCCGCGCCCCTAAAAGCCAAAGACTGCGCAGTTCCCCGCGCCCCTTAAGTGCGTGCTCTCTGCCTTGACCAGAGCCACTTCTGGGCCAGGAGGGTCAGTGTTCCTGCCAGGACGATGCCCAGGAGGTTGAGGAGTAGTTGGTTGGTGGAGCCGATGGTTTGGGTGGTGTCTCCGTAGCTGAGGGCCACGGCCGCGTTGGCGGCGGCCGGGACCGTGGTGACGGAGATGGCCACGCCGACCAGGAGGCCCGACTTGGCCGAGGTCAGGGAGAGGGTGCCGGCGATGCCCGCGAGGACCGCCACGACGAACGAGAACGCGTCGGGGGCGTAGACGAAGGCCGTGTTGGGGCGGTCGGCCTCCAACTGGGCCTCGCTGAACAGGCCGAGGCCGTCCATGAAGAGGCTGAAGCCGACCGTCACCGCCATCGCCACCGCGAAGCCCACCAGCAGCGCGATCAGGGAGCGCAGGGCCAGGCGCGGGTGACGCTGGACCAGGGCCGTGCTGAAGCCGGCCAGCGGGCCGAACTCCGGGCCCACCGCCATCGCGCCGACGATCAGGATCGCGTTGTCGAGGACCACACCGCACGCCGCGATCATCGTGGCGAGCGTGATGAAGGCGACGTACGTGATCGAGAGCGTCGACTCCTCGTGCGTCGCGTCCGCCAGGTGCTCCCACAGGACCGCGTCCGCGCCCTCGCCGGGCGCGTCCTCCGCAGCCTTGTCGGCACGCTCCGACAGCGACAGGTCGATGTTCTCGACGGCGATCGAGCCGTGCGTGTCGATCTCCAACTCGCGCAGCCCGCCGATGAGTTCGTCGCCCGCCTCGCGCGCCACGTCGACCATCACGATGTCGCCCGCGGGGTTGCGGGCGGCACCCGGCACGACACACAGGTGCGTGGTGCCGACCGTCTTCTCGATCAGGCGGACCACGGCGTCGGTCCTGTCGGCGGGGGTGATCAGGCGCAGATGAAGCATGCGACGCAGAGTAGCCGCAGAGGGGAGACCCCGGGTTACAGCTTGCGGAGACTCAGTTTCTGCACCTTGTGGTCCGGGCCCTTGCGGACGACGAGGGTGGCGCGGCCGCGGGTCGGGGCCACGTTCTCCAGGAGGTTGACCTTGTTGATGGTCCGCCAGGTCGTCCGGGCGTAGTCGAGAGCCTCTTCCTCGGAGACCTGCGTGTACTTGCGGAAGTACGAGGACGGGTTCTGGAAGGCGGTGGCGCGCAGCTTGCGGAAGCGGTTGAGGTACCAGGCCTCGATGTCCTCGGCCCGGGCGTCCACGTACACGCTGAAGTCGAAGTAGTCGGCGAGGCCGACGCGGGTGCGGCCGTCCTTGCCGGGCAGGGCGGGCTGCAGGACGTTCAGGCCCTCGACGATCAGGATGTCCGGGCGGCGGACGGTGAGCCGCCTGCCGGGGACGATGTCGTAGATCAGGTGGGAGTAGACGGGGGCCGTCACCTCGTCCTTGCCCGCCTTGATGTCCGCGACGAAACGGGTCAGCGCCCGGCGGTCGTACGACTCCGGGAAGCCCTTCCGCGACATCAGGCCGCGGGCCTGGAGCTCCTTGGTCGGCAGCAGGAAGCCGTCCGTGGTGACCAGCTCGACGCGCGGGTGCTCGGGCCAGCGGGACAGCAGGGCCTGCAGAAGGCGCGCGACGGTGGACTTGCCGACGGCGACCGAGCCCGCGACGCCTATCACGAACGGCGTACCGGACTGGGAGCCCTTCTCGCCGAGGAACGTGTTCAGGGCGCCGCGCAGGCCGTCGGTCGCGCCGACGTAGAGGTTGAGGAGCCGGGAGAGCGGCAGATAGATGTCCCGCACCTCGTCGAGGTCGATGACATCGCCCAGCCCGCGCAGCTTCTCCACCTCCTCGGCGGTCAGCGGAAGCGGCGTCTTCTCACGCAGGGCGCTCCACTCCGAGCGGGTGAGGTCGAGGTAGGGAGTCGCCTCCGGCCTGGGCCGGTGGGCGCTCCGCGGCAACGAGGAGACCGGTGAGATCACAGTTCATTGTTACGGGAGTTTGAACAGGGTGGCGGGTGGAGTCCGTCACGTCGGTGCGTTCTACACGCGTCCGGAGACGTCCGAAGGTCTGGACCGCCCGCTCGTACGGGGATAGCGTCCGCCCATCCGGGAGCGAGCCGCCTTCCGGTGTTCTGGGGGGTTTGGGGTGGTCGTCATGGCCGTGCGTTTCCGTGTGCGTGGATTCGGCAGACGCAGACCGGGGCCGACGGTCGGGGTCGTCCCGTCGGTGGAGCACGAGGGCCGGGTCCGCAGCGAGCTGTGCGTCGACCTGCCGGACGAGGACCTGAGCGAGTACCTCTACGACTGCATCGACCTCTACGAGATGGGCAGCAAGCCGCGCTGCGAGGAGGTCGAGTACCTGGGCATGGTCCAGGAGGCGATCGACCGGATCGAGCGGGGCGAATAGCGGGGAACAGGGGGCTCCCCCGGCTTCCCTCGGCGGGAATTTCCGATATCGGGCACGCGGTACCGGGGCGGGGCGGGCGTCGGCATCTAGGCTGCCGCCATGTGCGGAATCGTGGGATACGTGGGGTCGCAGTCGGCGCTTGATGTGGTGGTGGCCGGGCTGAAGCGGCTGGAGTACCGGGGTTACGACTCGGCGGGCGTCGCGGTGCTCGCGGACGGCGGGATGGCCGCCGCGAAGAAGGCCGGGAAGCTCGCCAACCTGGAGAAGGAGCTGGTCGAGAGGCCGTTGCCGACCGGGTCAACGGGCATCGGCCATACGCGGTGGGCCACTCACGGAGGGCCGACCGACGCGAACGCGCACCCGCATCTCGACAACGCGGGACGGGTCGCCGTCGTCCACAACGGCATCATCGAGAACTTCGCCGCGCTGCGCGCCGAGCTGGCGGAGCGGGGGCACGAGCTGACTTCCGAGACCGACACCGAGGTCGTCGCGCACCTGCTCGCCGAGGAGTTCTCCGCCTGCGCCGACCTCGCCGAGGCCATGCGGCTGGTGTGCCGGCGGCTTGAGGGCGCCTTCACGCTGGTCGCCGCGCACGCCGACGAGCCGGACGTCGTCGTGGGCGCGCGGCGCAACTCGCCGCTCGTGGTCGGGGTCGGGGAGGGTGAGGCCTTTCTCGCCTCCGACGTCGCCGCGTTCATCGCGCACACCCGGTCCGCCATCGAACTCGGGCAGGACCAGGTGGTCGAGCTGCGGCGGGACGGGGTGAGCGTCACCGGGTTCGACGGGCGGCCCGCCGAGGTCCGGTCGTTCCACGTCGACTGGGACGCCTCCGCCGCCGAGAAGGGCGGCTACGACTACTTCATGCTCAAGGAGATCGCCGAGCAGCCGAAGGCCGTCGCCGACACGCTGCTCGGACGCATCGACGCGAGCGGGTCGCTCTCGCTCGACGAGGTCCGGATCTCCCCGAGCGAGCTGCGGGAGGTCGACAAGGTCGTGGTCGTGGCCTGCGGGACCGCCTTCCACGCCGGCCTGATCGCCAAGTACGCCATCGAGCACTGGACCCGGATTCCCTGCGAGGTCGAGCTCGCGAGCGAGTTCCGCTACCGGGACCCGATCCTGGACGCCCGGACCCTGGTGATCGCCATCTCGCAGTCCGGCGAGACCATGGACACGTTGATGGCGCTGCGGCACGCGCGGGAGCAGGGGGCCAGGGTGCTGGCCGTCTGCAACACGAACGGGTCCACGATTCCGCGGGAGTCGGACGCCGTTCTCTACACGCACGCGGGGCCGGAGGTCGCGGTCGCCTCGACGAAGGCGTTTCTGACGCAGCTCGTGGCCTGCTACCTGGTGGCCCTTTACCTGGGGCAGGTGCGCGGCACGAAGTGGGGCGACGAGATCCAGGCCGTGGTGCGTGACCTGTCCCGGATCTCGTGCGAGGTCGAGCGGGTGCTGGAGACGATGGAGCCGGTACGGGCGCTCGCGCGGTCGCTCGCCTCGAAGAACACCGTGCTGTTCCTGGGGCGGCACGTGGGGTATCCGGTGGCTCTGGAGGGCGCCCTCAAGCTCAAGGAACTCGCCTACATGCATGCCGAGGGCTTTGCGGCGGGGGAGTTGAAGCACGGGCCGATCGCTCTGATCGAGGAGGACCTGCCGGTGGTGGTGGTCGTGCCGTCGCCTCGCGGGCGGTCCGTGCTGCACGACAAGATCGTGTCGAACATCCAGGAGATCCGGGCTCGGGGGGCCCGGACGATCGTGATCGCGGAGGAGGGGGACGAGGCGGTGGTTCCGTACGCGGATCACCTGATCCGGATTCCTGCCACTCCCACGCTGCTCCAGCCGCTGGTGGCGACTGTGCCGTTGCAGGTGTTCGCCTGCGAGCTGGCCACGGCCCGGGGCAACGAGGTGGATCAGCCGCGGAATTTGGCGAAGTCTGTGACGGTGGAGTAGGGCGACTTCAGCGCCTTTATGAAGGGGGTGAAGGCTCCGGTCGGGAAGGTGAGGGTTGCCCTGGCCGGGGCTTTCGTGTCGCGGACGGCGACCTGGGTGGGGGAGTTGGCTATCTCTACACAGGCGTTCCCGTCGCCTTCGCCCGAGTAGGACGACTTCCGCCAGTTGTCCACAGGTGCCTCACAACTCTCTCGCCAGCTCGTGGATAAAGTCGCGCGATCGTACGGGGTCGATTGATACGGCCTCCACCATACGGAAGCGCGTTCGATAGATGTTGAGCTGGGCTTCGGCATCGAGAAGGATTGAGCCGTGGGGTGCGTCCCGCACCACTGTGTCCAGCCTGGGCAAGGGCCCGCCCGCGTACGTCATCGTGCTCGACGCCCTGGCGAAGCCGTCCAGGTCGAATGGAATGACACGCACGGTGATGTGGTCCGCTTCGGAGAGTTCGAGGAGCCGGGCGAGTTGGGACTTCGAGGTGGCGCGGTCGCTGACCCTGATCCGAAGCGCCGCCTCATGAATGACCGCTTCGTACGGGATCCTGTTCCCCTGGCGTGCCTGTCGATGCCGGATGCGCAACTCAAGCTCTTGGCTGGTGAGTTCGGGCAGCCTGGCAGAGAAGAGGGCACGTGCGTAGTCCTCCGTCTGAAGCAGGCCCGGTACGAACAGCATGTCCACGCTGCGTAGAAAACGGGCGTGGTGCTCCAGCTCGGACAGGTCCAGGAAAGGCTTGGGCAACAAGTCCTGGTACTCCTCCCACCAGCCACGGGTTCGGTCGGTGGCCATCGCGGCCAAGGCGTCGATGAACTCCTTGTCCGTGCAGGCGTAGTGGGATGCGAAGCGGCGTACTCGCTCCTTGCTCACGCCCACGAGTCCAGATTCGATCTGGCTCATCTGTACGCGATTCACCCCGAGTAGTGCTGCTGCTTCGGTGGTGGTGAGTCCTGCCGTCTGGCGGAGCCTGCGCAGTTCGATCGCCAAGCGCATCTGACGTGCGGTTGGTTCGCGCCTCTGGGACATCAACAGCTCCTCGTTCGGGGTCGACTTACGCGATCGGCTTGCTCGGCGTTACATGTTACGCCTACCGTCGGTGACGCGACGCACACGCTGTGGAATGCCGGGATCCCCGGAAGTGCACCGCCCCGTCCTGCCATGACGGCTGCGGCACAGCCACCGCCCGTCCCTCCTCAACCCCCCACCACCTGAACGGAGTTGGCGCATGCCCGAAAGCGGATCCGAACCCTGGGAGTACTCCCTCTACATCCCGAACGACCCCCGAGCCGTCACCATCTGTCGCCGCACCCTCCGCTTGATCCTCACCATGCACGGCCTGATCCGCCTCGTCGATGTCGCCGAACTCCTCGCGACCGAGCTGGTCGCCAACGCCGTATGCCACACGAAGGGCCCCGCTGCCCTGCGGGTGCGCTGGTCGGCGGATGTGCTGCGGATCGGGGCGTGGGACGCCGATCCGGAGCCGCCCGAACCGCCGGGGAAGCTGGAGCTGCTCGGTGAGGCGGAGGAGGGGCGGGGGCTCGCGCTGGTCCGGGCGTGCTCGGACCTGTGGGGGTGGCAGCCGCTGTCCAGATTCGGGAACCGCGGCAAGTACGTGTGGTGCGAGCTGAGTTCGACGGCGTGAACGTTTCGTCGCCGCTCGAATGGGTGAACGCATCCCGATCGTCCGGATCTTCGGCCTCCGACTCCACCAAGGTTGCGCACATGGTCACATCTGCTCACGAGGGCATGCACCGGATCTTCCAGGAGCGGCCCGAGATCCTGGGTCCAGTGTTCCGCGTGCTGGGCGTCCCGTTCGCCGTGAAGGCGACCGTCGACGCTGTCACCACGGACGTGACGGAGACCCGGCCGCTGGAACGCCGCGTGGACACCGTGCTGCGGATCGGCCCGTCCGACGGTGAGGACTTCCTGCTCGCGATCGAGTCGCAGTCGCGCAAGGTCGCGGGCAAGGAGTGGAGTTGGGCGTATTACGTCGCCTACCTCCAGGCGAAGTACGAACTGCCCGTGCTGCTGCTCGTGGTCTGTCAGGACGCAGCCACAGCCAAGTGGGCGACCGGTCCCTTCGACTGCGGCACGCGCGGCTGGACGGCTCTTCGGGTGTATCCGCTGGTCGCCGGGCCGGACAACCTGCCGGTGATCACGGACGCCAGGACCGCGGCCAAGAACCTGCCGCTGGCCGTGCTCTCCGCCCTGGCGCACGCCCGCAGCCCCGACTGCGACGCCATACTGGAAGCAATCAGCAGCGCCCTTCAGGAACTCCGGGAAACCGACCCTGACACCGCCGAGTACTTCTTCGACTTCCTGGAAGTCACTCTGGGTAAGACCCCAGCTGGAAAGAAATGGAAGGACATCATGTCGTTCGTCAGCTACTTCCCCGGCCGGGGGACGGTCCGTGAGACGGCCTATCTCGAAGGCGAGGCCAAGGGCAAGGCCAAGGGCGAGGCCAAGGGCAGGGCTGAAGGGGAGGCCAAGGGGATCCTGCTCGTACTGGAGGTGCGTGGCATCCCCGTACCGGACAGTGTGCGCGAGCGCATCTCCACCTGTACCGATCTCGACCGCATGGACGCCTGGCTTGAGCGTTCCCGTACGGTCGAGCGGGCCGAGGATCTGTTTGCCGAGGACCCGGAGGTCCCGTCGAGCCCCTCCGAAGGGGCCTGACCGATGGGCGGTTCTGAGACGGAGGGCGGTGAGGGGGACGGCTCAGAGGATGAGTTGTTCAACCTCTTCCGGTTCACTACGACGTGCCTCTCCTTGGGTGTCCCCAAGGAGAGGGTGGCGGGCGACTTCCGGCACTCGCTGGAGGACTTCAGACAGCGGGGAGTTCTGCCCCTTGAGGAACTGGCCCAGCTGCGCGCCTCCACGGACGCGGGCACAAAGGAGCACCCTGCCCAGTGGGCCGCAGGGTTCGCCGCGGGATATCTCGCGGCCTGGGCTGCAGCGGTCCTGCGCGTTCTGGACGCCCGCGGTCTCGACTTCGGTGAGGACAAGCATCTTTTCCGGCCTCTCAACCTCTGCACCGACGCGGATTTACTCACCCGCTTCCTCGACCGTGCCGTCACCGCGACAGACGCGGGCGATCTGGTCGCCGGGGAGCCGAGCCTGCGGGAACCCGGCGGATCGTAGAGTGCCCTGATGAGCATCATCGGGGTCGGAATCGACGTGGCGGAGATCGACCGGTTCGCGGCGTCGCTGCAGCGGACGCCCGGGATGGCCGAACGGCTGTTTCTGGAGAGTGAGTTGCTGCTGCCCAGTGGGGAGCGTCGGGGTGTCGCCTCTCTTGCCGCTCGCTTCGCTGCGAAGGAGGCGCTGGCCAAGGCGCTGGGTGCGCCGGGTGGGCTGCGGTGGACCGATGCCGAGGTCTATGTCGAGGACAGTGGGCAGCCTCGGCTGCGGGTTGCCGGGACCGTTGCTGCGCGGGCGGCTGAGCTTGGGGTTCGGGCGTGGCATGTGTCGTTGAGCCATGACGCGGGGGTGGCTTCTGCGGTGGTTGTCGCGGAGGGGTAGGGGTGGCTGGGGCTGTTGGTCGTCCGCGGGCCCGGTGGGGGCTGGCCGCGCAGTTCCCCGCGCCCCTAAAAGATTGCGCAGTTCCCCGCGCCCCTAAAAGACTGCGCAGTTCCCCGCGCCCCTGAGGACGTCGGTGGTCGCGGCCCGTTCGCCGCGTGCCGGTTCGTCCTCGTTGCTCGCGCCGTTCCTCGCGCCCCTTAAGGGGCGCGCCCGCCGTTACCCGCGCCTCTAAAAGGGGCGCACTCGCCGTTCCCTGCGCTCCCTGCGCCACCTGGTGGGGCACCGGCCGGAGGGGACGTGGCGGGATGTGTGGCCGCAGCTTACGACGACACGCGGATGCGGCAACCGTGCGGCAACGGGCCGTGCGTCTTGCGCTGCGGGCGGACATTCCGACGCGGCCCCGCACCCGAAAGACGGACGTCAGCCCCCACTCACCCCAGGGGCGCGGGGAACTGCGCGATCAGCCACAGCGGGCCCGCACCAAGTCGACCGCCAACCCCCGGAGGGCCCCGTAGGGGAGACTCGACGTATGCGGAGTGCGTACACGGTTGAGACGGTCAGGGCGGCGGAGCGGGAGTTGATGGGGCGGCTCCCGGAGGGGGCCCTGATGCAGCGGGCGGCAGCCGGCCTGGCCGCGGCCTGTGCCGAGTTGCTGGGACGCGTCTACGGCAGCCGGGTCGTGCTGCTCGTGGGGAGCGGCGACAACGGCGGCGACACGCTGTACGCCGGGGCCCGGCTGAGCAGGCGCGGCGCGGGCGTCACGGCCGTGCTCCTCGCCCCCGAGCGCACCCACGGCGCCGGGCTCGACGCCCTCCGACGGGCGGGCGGCACGATCGTGCGAGGGCCGGACGCGGACGCGGCGGCGGAACCGATCCGTCGCGCCGACCTCGTCGTCGACGGCATCGTGGGGATCGGCGGGAAGGGCGGCCTGCGCCCCGACGCCGCCCCCCTCGCGGACCTGGCCCGCGACTCCCGCGCCGCCGTCGTGGCCGTCGACCTGCCCAGCGGCGTCGAGGCCGACACCGGGGAAGTACGGGGCGCCGCCGTACGGGCCGATCTGACCGTGACCTTCGGGACGCACAAGCCGGGTCTCCTCGTCGACCCCGCCAAGGAATACGCCGGATCCGTACGGCTCGTCGACATCGGGCTCTCCCTGCCCGGCGCCCCCGAACTGGAAGCCCTCCAGCACGCCGACGTGGCCGCGCTGCTGCCCGTGCCGGGCGCCGAGAGCGACAAGTACCGGCGCGGGGTCGTCGGGATCGCCGCCGGGTCCGCCCGGTATCCCGGTGCCGCCGTGCTGGCCGTCGCCGGAGCCCTGCGGGGCGGGGCCGGGGCCGTACGGTACGTCGGGCCCGCGGCGGACGCCGTGATCGCGCGCTTCCCCGAGACACTCGTGTCCGACAAGGGGCCGAAGAGCGCCGGCCGCGTGCAGGCCTGGGTCGCGGGGCCCGGGGTCGGCGACGACGCCGATTCCGTGGCGGCCGTGCTGAAGTCGGACGTGCCGGTCCTCGTGGACGCCGACGGGCTGCGGCTCGCGAACCGGGACGTCGTACGGGCCCGGACCGCGCCCACGCTGCTCACGCCGCACGCCGGTGAGGCCGCCGCGCTGCTCGGTGTCTCGCGGGACGAGGTCGAGGGGGCCCGGCTGACCTCCGTACGGGAACTAGCGGCGGCGTACGGGGCGACCGTGCTACTCAAGGGGTCCACCACCTTGGTGGCCGAGCCCGGTGGTGGGGCTGTGCGCGTGAATTCCACCGGCACCGCCTGGCTCGCCACCGCCGGGAGCGGTGACGTGCTGTCGGGGCTGACCGGGTCGCTGCTCGCCGCCGGGCTCGGGGCGCGGGACGCGGGCAGCGTGGGGGCGTATCTCCACGGGCTGGCGGGGCGGTTCGCGGCGGACGGGGCGCCCGTGGGGGCGTACGACGTGGCCGACGCGGTACGGGAGGCCTGGCGGGACGTCATGGAGGGCTGAGCCGCTCCCACTCCGCTGTCCCGCTGCGCTGTCCCGCCGCGCGGCGGGACCCGTACCCCGTCCGCGTGCGCACAACGGGCGACCCTTCCGCGCGGCTGAACCCCGTACGCCGTCCCGGGGGTTTCGCTGGGGGCATGGTCCGTCAGAGAACCGTTGCCGTGTTGGTCGCCGTCATCACGGCGCTGTCCGTGCCGGGGGCCGTCGCGGAGCCTCCGCCCGCCCCCGGCGTCCCCCGTGCCCCCGGGGTTCCCGCGCCGCTGAGCGAGCTGGTGCCCGGGGTGCCCCCCGGGCCGTCCCAGCCCTGGCACCTGGACACCCCCGACCAGGCACTGGCCCCGAAGGTCTACACGCCGACCGCCGAGGAGGACGCCGACGAGCCGGCCGACGCCGACGCGGAGAGCGACGAGCTGATCGAGTACGTACCGCTGAGTGACGCCGTGGCGCGGCAGGCCGGGGTCGTGGCGTGCAGCAAGCAGACCGGGCCGTACCAGCGGCAGGTCGAGGGGTGGCTGCGGCTCCGGGTGGACGGGAGGCAGTCGGCGAACGACTGCCTGGCGATCCGGGCCTTTCAGATCCGATACGGGATCCGGCCCGACAGCGGCTTCGCCGGGCCCGTGACCTGGGCGAAGATGCAGCTCCTGTCGGCCGCGAGGAATCCGAACGCCGCCGGCAGGTGTCCCGTACGGGCCTACCGGGTCGCCTGTGTCGACCTCACCCGCCAGCTGACCTGGGTGCAGAAGGGCACCAAGGTGCTGTTCGGGCCGGTGCCGATCCGCAGCGGGAAGGCCGGGTACCGGACCAGGAGCGGCTGGCACCGCGTCTACTGGAAGCACAAGAACCACTGGTCGACGCTCTACAACACCCCTATGCCGTACAGCCAGTTCTTCAGCGGCGGCCAGGCCTTCCACGGCATCTACGGCAGCGTCTACAACCCGCCCGGTTCGATGGGTTGCGTGAACATGCGGATCGCCGACGCCCGCACGCTGTGGGGTGTGCTCTACAAGGGTGACAGCGTGTACGTGTGGGGCCGCAGGCCCGGTACCTGAGGGCTGTGTCCGACCCCTCTGAGACACTGGGCGCGATGACTGAAACTGCACCCGCGCGGGCCCGCGCCGAGATCGACCTGGCCGCACTGCGGGCCAATGTGCGGGCTCTGCGCGCCCAGGCGCCGACCGCCGCCCTCATGGCGGTGGTCAAGTCCGACGCGTACGGACACGGGGCGCTCCCGTGCGCCCGCGCGGCCCTGGACGCGGGCGCGACCTGGCTGGGCACCGCCACGCCCGAGGAGGCCCTCGCCCTGCGCGCGGCCGGGCTGCCGGGCCGGATCATGTGCTGGCTGTGGACCCCGGGCGGGCCCTGGCGGGCGGCCGTCGAGGCCGATCTGGATCTGGGGATCAGCGGGGTGTGGGCGCTGCGGGAGGCCGTGGAGGCCGCGCGTGCGTCCGGCCGTACCGCCCGCGTCCAGCTCAAGGCCGACACCGGGCTCGGGCGGAACGGCTGCCAGCCCGCCGACTGGCCCGAGCTGGTGGCCGAGGCCCTGCGCGCCGAGGCCGACGGGCTCGTCCGCGTCACCGGCCTGTGGTCCCACTTCGCCTGCGCCGACGAGCCGGGCCATCCCTCCATCCAGGCCCAGCTCGGCAGCTTCCGCGAGATGCTGGCGTACGCGGAGGGGCAGGGCGTGCGCCCCGAGGTCCGGCACATCGCCAACTCACCCGCCACGCTCACGCTCCCCGACAGTCACTTCGACCTCGTACGGACCGGGATCGCGGTGTACGGCGTATCGCCCAGCCCCGAGTTGGGCACCCCGGCCGACCTGGGGCTGCGCCCGGTGATGACGCTGTCGGCGTCGCTGGCGCTGGTGAAGCACGTACCGGCGGGGCACGGTGTCAGTTACGGGCACCACTACGTCACGGCGGGCGACACGACCCTCGGCCTGGTGCCCGTCGGGTACGCGGACGGCATCCCGCGCCACGCCTCCGGCACCGGGCCCGTCCTGGTCGCCGGCAAGTGGCGGACGGTCGCGGGTCGGGTCGCGATGGACCAGTTCGCGGTCGACCTCGGCGGGGACGAGCCACCGGTCGGTGAGAGGGTCGTTCTCTTCGGATCCGGCGACCAAGGCGAGCCGACCGCCGAGGACTGGGCCAAGGCCGCGGGCACGATCGCCTACGAAATCGTCACCCGGATCGGAACCCGGGTGCCGCGCGTTTACGTGAATACCGAACAAGCGGGGTAACCGCATAGATGCCGGGCACTACATCGCGGGAACCGGCAGCAACAGCACGACCGACAGCAACAGCGACACCGACAGTGGACATGGGCATCATCCCGGCGAAGAGGAGCGGTACGTGAGCGAGAGCAGCGCGGAGGCCGCCGTGGAAGCGGCCACGGCCGCCGCCTCGGCCGTTTCCGCGGCGGGGGGCGCGACCTGGCGCAGGGGGGCGGGGATCGCCGGCGCCGCGATAGGCGTGGTCGCCGCGGGCGCCGCCGCCGGAGTCGCCATAGAGCGGCTCACGGTCGGCCGGGGCATGCGCAGGAAGGCCCGCCTCGCCCTCGACTCGGCCGGTCCGTACGGGGCGTTGCGCGGCATGCCCGGCAAGGCCGTCGCGGACGACGGCACGGAGCTGTACTACGAGGTGGACGAGGTGGAGCCCGACACCACCCTCGCCCCGCGCCGCCGCCGGCTCTTCGGCCGCAAGGCCCCGGCCCCCGTCACCGTCGTCTTCAGCCACGGCTACTGCCTCAGCCAGGACTCCTGGCACTTCCAGCGGGCCGCGCTGCGCGGTGTCGTGCGGACCGTCCACTGGGACCAGCGCAGCCACGGCCGCTCCGCGCGGGGCGTGGCCCAGGTCGAGGACGACATGCCGGTCACCATCGACCAGCTCGGCCGCGACCTGAAGGCCGTCATCGACGCGGCCGCACCCGAGGGCCCGCTCGTCCTCGTCGGCCACTCGATGGGCGGCATGACGGTGATGGCCCTGGCCGACCAGTACCCCTCCCTGATCCGTGAGCGGGTCGTCGGCGTCGCCTTCGTCGGTACGTCGTCGGGGAAGCTCGGCGAGGTCAACTTCGGGCTGCCCGTCGCGGGCGTCAACGCGGTGCGGCGGGTGCTCCCCGGAGTGCTGAAGGCGCTGGGGCAGCAGGCCGCGCTGGTGGAGCGCGGGCGGCGGGCCACGGCCGACCTGTTCGCCGGGATCATCAAGCGGTACTCGTTCGCGTCCAGGGACGTCGACCCGGCGGTCGCGCGGTTCGCGGAGCGGCTGATCGAGGGCACGCCCATCGACGTGGTCGCGGAGTTCTATCCGGCCTTCACCGACCACGACAAGACGGAGGCGCTCGCGCACTTCGCCGAGATGCCCGTGCTCGTACTGGCCGGGGTCAAGGATCTCGTCACGCCGAGCGAGCACAGCGAGGCCATCGCCGATCTGCTGCCGGACGCCGAGCTTGTGCTCGTGCCGGACGCCGGGCACCTGGTGATGCTGGAGCACCCGGAGGTCGTCATAGACCGGCTGGCCGACCTCCTCACCCGCGCGGGAGCCGTCCCGGCAGGGGCTACCGTGGGTGGCTATGGAAGCACCAGCAGCACCGCGCAACCCGGCTGAGCCCTCGGGACCCTCGGAGCCTTCCGTGGCCGGCGTCACCACTGAGATCACCGTCAACTCACCCGAACAGATGCGGGAGTTGGGCCGCCGGCTCGCCAAGCTGTTGCGGGCGGGCGACCTCGTGATGCTCACCGGCGAACTGGGTGCGGGCAAGACGACGATGACCCGCGGGCTCGGCGAGGGGCTCGGCGTGCGGGGTGCGGTCACCTCGCCGACCTTCGTGATCGCGCGCGTGCACCCGCCCCTCGGCGACGGTCCGCCGCTGGTCCACGTGGACGCGTACCGCCTGGGCGGCGGGCTCGACGAGATGGAGGACCTCGACCTCGACGTCTCGCTGTCCGACTCCGTGATCGTCGTGGAGTGGGGCGAGGGCAAGGTCGAGGAACTGGCCGACGACCGGCTGCACGTCCTCATCCACCGGGCCGTCGGCGACACCACCGACGAGGTACGGCACGTCACGCTGACCGGGGTCGGGGAGCGGTGGGCGACGGTCGGGCTCGGCGTGCTCTCCGCCTGAGAGGGCCTGGCCGCCTCTGATCTCGCCTGGTCCGGCTTGGTCCGGCCTGGTCTGGCTCGGTCCTCGTAGGTTCGCCCCAACATTCCGACAAGGCGTCGGGAAGATGTTGCGTCGGGCGGCTTCGGCGTGTTCACATGGACGGAGGAGTTGGTTAGGTCTACCTAACCACGTCTGCTCCCGGAGCCACTAGGAGGCCGCCATGGCGACGTCTGAACGTGATGTGACGCGGCGGCCGTCTGTGCCTGTGGAGTCGACTTCGTCGGGGGTGGCTGGGGTGGCTGGGGTGTCGATGCGGGAGTTGCTTGCGGCTGGGGTGTTTGCGCGGGTCGTTTCCACGCCGCCGCCTTCTCCGGCTGAGGCGGTGCGGGAGGAACGGCGGCGCGCCGCGTAGCGCTCCGCGTAGCGCTCCGCGGGGAGCGGTGTTCGGATTCTGCGGGTGCGTTGTGGCTGGTCGCGCAGTTCCTCGCGCCCCTAAAAGATTGCGCAGTTCCCCGCGCCCCTAAAAGCCAAAGATTGCGCCGTTCCCCGCGCCCCTGAGGGGGGCGCTGGTGTTGGTCTATTTGATCACTGTGACCCTTGTGCCGATTGTGGCGAACTCCCACATGGCTGTGCCGTCTTCTCGGGATTCGCGGATGCCGCCGAGCTTCTTCGAGGGGGCGGGGGCGGAGGTCGTGCCGTTCAGGGCGGCGCTGAAGCCGATTGTTGCGCCGGAGACCTTCGTGAAGCGGACGACGTGTTCGACGGCGACGCCGTCCGAGCCGGTGATCCTGCCGGAGCGGGAGGTGACGACGTATGCGGCGGGCGTGGGATCCACCGTTCCGGGGGTCACCTTGAACGTGCGCTTGACCCGGTCACCCGACCCGACGAGCCATACGCGGTCGTCGTCCACCGAGTAGACGACCCGTCGTCCCGTGCCCGAGGCGGCGGGCAGTGCCGTCGGGTGCTGCTTGTCCCGCGGGGCCTTGGCGGCCGCCGCCGTCGAGGAGTCGGCGGGCCGGGAGGAGCCCAGGCCGCTCGGCACGTGCGCCGCCGCCTGGTAGGTGAGGAAGCCGATCGCGGCGAGCGCCGCCGTGGTGAGCCCGGCCACGATTCCCGAGCTGCTCCGAACCACCTTGGGTGCCCACCTCTCGTACGGCATTTATTACTTCTGTGACGTTAGCAGCAGGTCTGCGGCGGATTGGGGCGGCCGTGCTCCGAGCCCGGGCGCCGTAGGCTGTTCGCGTGCTCTTGCTCGCTCTGGATACCGCCACCCCCGCCGTCACCGTCGCGCTGCACGACGGGACGTCCGTCATCGCCGCCTCCAGTCAGGTGGACGCGCGCCGGCACGGGGAGTTGCTCCTGCCGGCCGTCGACCGGGTGCTCGCCGAGGCCGGGCTGCGGCTCGACGCCGTCACCGGCATCGTTGTCGGCGTGGGCCCCGGCCCGTACACCGGGCTGCGCGTCGGTCTGATGACCGCCGACACCTTCGGGCTCGCGCTCGGCATCCCCGTACACGGACTGTGCACGCTGGACGGTCTCGCCTACGCGGCCGAGGGATCTGTTGCCGACGGGCCCTTCGTCGTGGCTACCGACGCGCGGCGCAAAGAGGTCTACTGGGCGCGGTACGCCGACTCGCGCACCCGGGTCACCGAGCCCGCCGTCGACCGGCCGGGCGAGCTGGACATCGGGGGGCTGCCCGCCGTCGGCGCGGGTGCGCTGCTCTACCCCGACACCTTCCCGGACGTGCGCGGGCCCGAGCACGTCTCGGCCGCGGCACTCGCGTCCCTGGCGGCGGAACGGCTGGCCGCGGGCGAGGAACTGGAGGCGCCCCGGCCCCTCTATCTGCGCCGGCCGGACGCCCAGGTGCCCAAGAACTACAAGGTGGTCACCCCCAAGTGACGACCGCGGTGCTGCGCGAGATGCGCTGGTGGGACATCGAGCCCGTGCTGGAACTGGAGAAGGACCTCTTCCCCGAGGACGCCTGGTCGCGGGGCATGTTCTGGTCGGACCTGGCCCATGCGCGGGGGCCGGGGGCGACCCGGCGGTATGTCGTGGCCGAGACCGCGGGGGACACGGCGGGAGGCGCGCGGATCGTCGGGTACGGCGGGCTCGCCGCCGCCGGGGACGTCGGTGACGTGCAGACCATCGCCGTCTCCCGGGAGCACTGGGGCACCGGCCTCGGCGCGATGATCCTGACCGAACTGCTGCGGGCCGCGACCGCGTTCGAGTGCGCCGAGGTGATGCTCGAATGCCGCGTCGACAACGTCCGCGCCCAGAAGCTGTACGAGCGCTTCGGCTTCGAGGCGATCGGTTTCCGGCGCGGCTACTACCAGCCGGGGAACGTGGACGCGCTCGTCATGCGACTCAACGACCCATCGACATCCGTACAAGGAACCGAGATCAATGGCTGACGAACCGCTCGTCCTCGGCATCGAGACCTCCTGCGACGAGACCGGCGTCGGCATCGTCCGCGGCAGGACCCTGCTCGCGGACGCGATCGCGTCCAGCGTCGACGAGCACGCGCGCTTCGGGGGTGTGGTGCCCGAGGTCGCCTCCCGTGCGCACCTGGAGGCGATGGTCCCGACCATCGAGCGGGCGCTGAAGGAGGCGGGCGTCAGCGCGAAGGACCTGGACGGGATCGCCGTCACCGCCGGCCCCGGGCTCGCGGGCGCGCTGCTCGTCGGGGTGTCGGCGGCGAAGGCGTACGCGTACGCGCTGGGCAAGCCGCTGTACGGGGTCAACCACCTCGCCTCGCACATCTGCGTCGACCAGCTCGAACACGGGGCGCTGCCCGAGCCGACCATGGCGCTGCTCGTCTCCGGCGGGCACTCCTCGCTGCTGCTCTCCTCGGACATCACGAGTGACGTACGGCCGATGGGCGCGACCATCGACGACGCGGCCGGCGAGGCCTTCGACAAGATCGCCCGGGTGCTGAACCTCGGGTTCCCCGGCGGGCCGGTCATCGACCGGTACGCCAAGGAGGGCGACCCGGGTGCCATCACCTTCCCGCGCGGGCTCACCGGGCCGCGCGACCCCGCGTACGACTTCTCGTTCTCCGGGCTGAAGACCGCCGTGGCGCGATGGATCGAGGCCAAGCGGGCGGCCGGGGAGGACGTGCCGGTGCGGGATGTGGCCGCGTCCTTCCAGGAGGCCGTCGTCGACGTGCTGACGCGCAAGGCCGTACGGGCCTGTCGTGACGAGGGCGTCGACCACCTGATGATCGGTGGGGGAGTCGCCGCGAACTCGCGGCTGCGGGTGCTTGCGCAGGAGCGGTGCGAGGCCGCGGGGATTCGGCTGCGGGTGCCGCGGCCGAAGTTGTGTACGGACAACGGGGCGATGGTCGCCGCGCTGGGGGCGGAGATGGTTGCGCGGGGGCGGGCCGCGTCCGATTGGGATCTGTCCGCGGATTCTTCTTTGCCGGTGACTGATACGCATGTGCCTGGGCGGGCGCAGTCGCATTCTCATGACCGTGGGCACGGTCATGATCATGTGCATGAGGTCAGTAAGGGCAATCTGTACTCATGACTGTCGCGTTGATGTGGGAGGCGCGGGCCGTCGAGGGGCGGGGGGAGGAACTGCTTGCCTGGGTGAGGGGGCAGGACCTCCCGGCGCGGCCCCTGCGTCGGGAGGTCCTGCGGGCTCCGGGGGATCGGGTGCTCGTCATTACGTGGTGGGATGCCGCGTATGAGTCTGAGCTGCCTGAATTGCCGGAGCCGGCTGGGGAGTTGGTTGTGCGGGCGGTTCATCGGTGGCGGTTCGAGTCCCTCGACGCGTAGGGGGCGGGGGGTTGTTCGTCGGGTGCGGGTGGGTGGGGGCTGGTCGCGCAGTTCCCCGCGCCCCTGAAAGACAAAAGATTGCGCAGTTCCCCGCGCCCCCAGGAAGCGCGCCGTTTCTCGCGCCCCTGAAGGCAAAAGATTGCGCCGTTCTCCGCGCCCCTAAGGTGCCTCCGTTTCTCTTGAATCGCAGCGCAGGCGGCGGTTGGGGCCCAGGTGGCGTTCCGGGCCCTTCAGGGTTATGTGGGTCGTGTGGCGTGTGTCTGTGCTGGATTTGGACAGGCGGAGTTCCAAGGCGCCCGGTTCCACTACCCGTTGGCCCCTTCCGTCCGTGAACGCCGACAGGTCCGGGTGGAAGGTGAAGGTGATTCGGCGGGCCTTGCCGGGGGGCAGGGTGAGGCGGTGGTAGCCGATCAGGCGGACGTCCGGGCGGGTTACGCGGGCCACCGGGTCGTGGAGGTAGAGCTGGACCACCTCCGTGCCTTCCCGGGGGCCCGTGTTGCGGACCGTGACCGAGACGTCGTACGAGTCGGTCGTGGTCATCGCCGCCTCCCGGTCCTCGGTTTCCTCCCACGTGAAGTCCGTGTAGCCGAGGCCGTGGCCGAAGGGGTGGAGGGGGGTCGGGTCGAGGTTGCTGACGGTGCCGGCCAGGCCCAGTGGGGGCTGGAGGTAGGTCCACGGCTGGCCGCCGGGCGTCTGCGGGACGCTCACGGGGAGTCTGCCCGACGGGTTCACGCGGCCCGACAGCACGCCTGCCACTGCCGGGCCGCCCTCCTCCCCCGGGAAGAACGCCTGTATGGAGGCGGCCAGTTGGCCGTGCCAGCGGCCGAGTGCGTACGGGCGGCCGGTGAGGAGGACCAGGATGACCGGCGTGCCGGTGGCGGTGAGCGTGTCCAGCAACTGGGCTTGTACGCCTGGGAGTCGGAGGTCGCCGACGTCGCAGCCCTCGCCCGATGTGCCCCTGCCGAAGAGGCCCGCCCGGTCGCCCAGTACCGCCACGCAGACGTCCGCCTCGGCGGAGCGTGCCACCGCCTCCGCGAAGCCCGAGGTGTCCGGGTCCGTGGTGTCGCAGCCCTCGGTGAACGTGATCTTGGCGTCGGGGAGTTCGGTGCGCAGGGACTCCAGGAGAGTGGGGATCTCGATGCCCATGGGCTGGTCGGGGTGGTTGATGCCCACGTGCGAGGGGAACGAGTAGCAGCCCAGCATGGCCAGGGCGTCGGCCGCCCGCGGGCCGACCACGGCGATCCGGGTGTCGGGGGCGAGGGGGAGCAGGCCGTCCGGGTTGGAGAGCAGGACGACGGACTCCTCGGCGAGGCGGCGGGCCAGCACGCGGTTCGCGGTCGAGTCCAGGTCGATCGGGTCCGTGGGCTCGGGGGTCCAGTCCTCGTCCAGCAGGCCCAGTTCGCACTTCTGGCGCAGGACCCGGGCCGCCGCCCGGTCCACCAGGGATTCCGGGATCACGTTCGCGCGTACCGCCTCTACCAGCGGGTCGCCGTAGCAGCGGAGCGTGGGGAGTTCGACGTCGATGCCGGCGGCCAGGGCCGCGTGGGCGGCCTCCGCCTTCGTGCCCGCGACCCGGTGCAGGGTCTCCAGGAAGCCGACACCGAAGTAGTCGGACACGACCGTGCCCGTGAACTGCCACTGCTCCCGCAGGAGTTCGGTCAGCAGATACGGGTCCGAGGACGCCGGCACGCCGTCCGTGTCCGTGTACGCGGCCATCACCGAACGGGCCCCGCCCTCACGCAGCGCGAACTCGAACGGCGGCAGGGTGATGTCGGCGAACTCGCGCACACCGGCGCGTACGGGGGCGAGATTGCGGGCGCCCGCGGAGGACGCGTACCCCGCGAAGTGCTTGAGCGTGGCGATGACGCCGGCGGACTCCAGGCCGCGGACGTAGGCCGCGCCGATCGTGCCGACCAGGTAGGGGTCCTCGCCGATGGTCTCCTCGACGCGGCCCCAGCGCGGGTCGCGCACGACGTCCAGGACGGGGGCGAGGCCCTGGTGGACGCCGACGGAGGCGAGGTCCCGGCCGATGCGGTGGGCCATCTCCTCGACCAGGGCCGGGTCGAAGGTGGCGCCCCAGGCGAGGGGGACCGGGTACGCCGTGGCGCCCCAGGCGGTGAAGCCCGCCAGGCACTCCTCGTGGGCGATCGCCGGGATGCCGAAGCGGCCGGCCTCGGCGATGCGGCGCTGGGCGCGGGCCAGTGCCTGCGCGCCGAGCGCCGGGTCCACGGGAGCCGAGCCGAAGGAGCGGGTCAGCTGGCCGAGGCCGTGGGTGATCAGCTCGTCCCAGTCGTACTCCGAGGTCATCTCGACCTGGTTCGGGGCGACTCCGTCGCCGTCCGTGGCGGCGCCCACCCACACGCCGTACAGCTGGGCGGTCTTCTCCTCCAGGGTCATCCGGGCGAGCAGGTCGTCGACCCGGGCCTCGGCGGGCAGGGCGGGATCACGCCAGGGGGCGGTGGTCATGAAACTCCTGTCGGGGTCGGGGTCGAGTGGGTTCACTTGCCGCCCACGCCCATCAGGCCGCCGACCAGGGCGCGGCGGGCCACCAGGTACACGGCGAAGATGGGGATGCCGGAGAGGACGACCGAGGCGAGCAGGGCGGGGATGTTCACGCCGAACTGGCTGACGTAGTTGAAGAGTCCGAGGGTCAGGACGCGTGGGCCGTCGGACTGGGTGAAGATCAGTGGGAAGAGGAAGCCGTTCCAGGCCTGGAGCGCCGAGTAGATGACGACCGTGCTGATGCCGCCCTTGGCCAGCGGCACGGCGAGCTGGAACAGCATCCGCTGGGGGGACGCTCCGTCCAGGGCCATCGCCTCGTAGAGGTCTTCGGACACGTCCCGGAGAGTGCCCACGAGGACCAGTACCGAGACCGGCATCGCGAAGGCCGCCGTCGGCAGGATGACCGCCAACAGGCTGTCGTACAGGTTGAGTTTGGCGATCAGGAGGTAGAGGGGGACCACCACCGCCTGGGCCGGGATCGCCACGCCGAGGAGGAACAGGCGGAAGGCCAGGCCCGACCAGCGGTTGCGGGTGCGGACGGCGACGTACGCGATCGGGACGGACAGGCCGAGGACGATGGCCACGACGGAGACGGCCACGATCGCGGTGTTGCTGAGCAGATGGCCGAAGCCGCTGTTCAGCACGGTGTTGTAGTTGTCGAGCGTCGGACTCGTGGGCGGGTTCAGGGGGTTGCCGGTGAGTGCCTTGTCCTGGCTGGTGAGCGAGGCCGACAGCATCGCGTAGATCGGGACGAGGACGATCGCGAGCCAGATGACCGAGCCGAGGCCCGAGACGGGGTTGCCGCGCTTCGTCCAGTGCTTGCGGCGGCGTTGCGGGGGCGGTGGCGTGGGACGCTCCTCGGTCTTCGCGGGACGCGGACGCGGACGCGGCAACGTATCGTGTGACACTCCGTCACATCCCTTCGCGGGTGCTGCGCATGCTGCCGAAGCCGGTCAGCCGCACGAGGATCAGGGACAGCCCCGTGGCGGCCACCACCAGGAAGGACGCGATGGCGCTCGCGTAGCCGAAGTCGTAGCTCTTGAAGCCCGCCTCGTACATCAGGTACGGCAGGATCGCCGTGTCGGTGCCCGGGCCGCCCTTGGTGAGGATCAGCACGGTCTCGAAGTACGTGAGCGAGCCGACGACCAGCAGCACGGTGGACGTCGTGACGGTGTGCCGCAGCTGCGGGAGAGTGATCGAGAAGAACTGGCGGTAGCGGCCCGCGCCGTCGATCGCCGCCGCCTGGTAGAGCACTTCGGGTATCTGGCGGGCCCCGCCCTGGTAGATCAGGGTGTGGAAGGGGATGAACTGCCAGCCGCCGACGAACACGATCGCGAGGAACGCGCCGTTGGAGGAGCCGAGGATGTTCTCCTGGATGATGCCGAAGTTCGGGTCGAGCAGGGCGTAGAAGAGCAGCGCGATCGCCGTCGAGGAGAGCAGGAACGGCACGAAGAAGATCGCGGACAGGACCGCCCGGTTGCGCTGGCGGCCCGCCGCCCAGACGCCGAGCAACAGGGCGATCACTGTCTGGAAGACCCAGCTCGCCGCCGTCAGCAGGACGGTGAGCCACAGGGACTGGACCATCCGGTCGTCGTTGATCAGCTTCTGCCAGTTGTCCAGGCCGACGGGTCGCGGGTCGCCCAGGCCGTCCCAGCTGGTGAAGGAGAGGTAGAAGGCCAGGCCCATCGGGACCACGGCGAAGAACGCGAAGAAGAGGACGCCGGGCAGGGCCCAGGCGGCGTGCGGGCGGCCGACCGTGGAGGACTTGGACGACTTGGCGTGCGGGGCGGACGTGGTGGCTGTCGGTTCGGTGGGGCGGGCCTTCGTCGGGCTCGTCGGGCTTGATGGGCTCGGTGCGCTCACTTCAGATCCTTGAGCGCGGACACGAACTGGCTCGGCGAGGACTTCCCGACGAACAGCTTGTTGATCTCGGTGAGCATCGGGGTCGCGATGTCCGCGCCCAGCGCCTGGTCCCAGGAGAGCGTGAAGGCGGGCGCCTTCTCGACCATCTCGTACTGGAACGTGGCGAACTCCGGGTTGGGCGAGGCCTCCAGCAGCTTGGCCGCGTTGGCGGTCGTCGGGATGTCACCGTTGGCCACCAGCGCCTTCGCGTACGCCTCCGAGGCACAGTCCTTCAGGAAGGCGATCGCGGCGTCCTTGTTCTGCGTACGGGAGTTGACGGACCAGTAGTTGGTGGGGTTGCCGACGACGTTGCGGATGTCGCCCGTGCCGCCCTCGACCGTCGGGAACGCGCACCAGCCCAGGTTGTTCTTCGCGAAGGACGGGAACTTGCCGAGCTGCGTCGAGTACTCCCACGAGCCCATCAGGTGCATCGCCGCCTTGCCCTTGGCGAAGACGGCCGGGGCGCCGCCGTTGACGTACGACACCGAGCTGAACTTCGAGCCGAAAGCGCCGTCGTCGATGAGTTCCTTGACGGTCTCGGCGGCCTTGAGGACGGCCGGGTCGCCCCAGGCGGACGCGTCGCCGCCCTGGATCTTCGCGAAGACCTCGGGGCCGCCGATGCGGTCGACGAGGTACTCCAGCCACATCAGCTCGGTCCAGGTGTCGGCGCCGCCGAGCGCGAACGGGGTGATCTTGGCGGCCTTCAGTTTGGCGTTGATGTCCTGCAACTCGGCCCAGGTGGTGGGCGGTTGGAGCTTGTGCTCGGCGAAAACGGACTTGTTGTAGAAGAGGATGACCGGCTGCATCCCGCGCATCGGTATGCCGTAGTTGCGGCCGCCGAGTCCGCCGGCCGCGAGCACGGAGGGCAGGAAACCGCCTTTCAGGACCGGGTCGCCCTCGATGGTGTCGGTCAGGTCGATGAGCTGGTTGGCCTCCTGGTACGCCTTGATGGAGCCGCCGCCCCAGTTGAAGAAGACGTCCGGGGCGCTCGGGGAGCCCATCGCCGTGCGCAGCTTGGCCGAGTAGTCCGAGCCCGGGACCTTCTCCAGTTTCACCTTGCCCTTGGCCGACTTGCTGGCGGCGGACTTGTTGAAACGGTCGACGGCCGCCGTCTGGACCTTCACCGCGTCGTCCCCGTACACCATGGCGGTGATGGTGCCGCCGCCCCCGCCGGAACCTTCACCGGAGCCGCAGGCGGTCAGACCAGTGGTGAGCAGGGTGGTGGCACCGGCGCCGAGGACCCAGCGCCTGCTGAACGTCCTGCTGCCGAACGTCCCGCCGCCCGGACTCCCGGGGCTCTCGCCCGTCGGCTGCCCGCCCGTGGGCCGTCCGCCGTTGGACCACCCGCTGATCGACTCCATGACAGCACCTCATTTTGTACTCGTTTTTGGACTCGCGAGACGAATGTTTCGGAAGGTACTTCGAATGTTCCGGGAACGTATGGCTGTCGAAGGGCTTCGTCAAGAGGTTGCGCAGGGATACGATCCGGTCCATGACTCGCCCGAATCCCGCTGTAGCCCAGTCGGCGACACTCGCCGAGATCGCCCGCGAGGCGGGAGTCTCCGCTCCGACTGTTTCGAAGGTGCTCAACGGCCGTGCCGATGTGGCCCCCTCGACCCGCACCAGGGTCGAGGAACTGCTCCGCAACCATGGCTATCGGCGCCGCCGGGCCGAGGCGTCCCGGTCGCCGCTGATCGACCTCGTCTTCCACGAACTGGAGAGCGCGTGGGCGATGGAGGTCATCCGGGGCGTGGAGAACGTGGCGCGGGACGAGGGGCTGAGCGTGGTCCTCTCCGAGAGCGCGGGCCGCCTCACGCCCGGGCGCACCTGGGCCGACCAGGTCGCCGCGCGCCGCCCGCACGGGGTCGTCCTCGTCCTGAACGGGCTCGACGAGTCCCAGCGGGCGCTCCTCACCAGCCGCTCGATCCCGTTCGTGGTGGTCGACCCGGCGGGCGACCCGGGCGACGACGTGCCGTCCGTGGGCGCCACCAACTGGCAGGGCGGCCTCGCGGCCACCCGTCACCTCGCCGACCTCGGCCACCGGCGCATCGGCGTGATCAGCGGGCCCTCGCGGATGATGTGCAGCCGCGCCCGGCTCGACGGCTACCGTGCGGCCCTCGACACGGCCGGGCTGCCGGCCGACCCCGCGCTCATCCGCACCGGCGACTTCCACCACGAGAGCGGCTACCGGGAGGGGCTTGAGCTGCTGAAGCTCCCCGACCGTCCGACGGCCGTCTTCGCGGGCAACGACCTCCAGGCCCTCGGCCTGTACGAGGCCGCCCGCGAGCTGGGTCTGCGCGTACCGGAGGACCTCAGCATCGTCGGCTTCGACGACCTGCCGGTGGCCCGCTGGGTCGGCCCCCCGCTGACCACCGTCCGCCAGCCGCTCACCGAGATGGCCGAGGCGGCGGCCCGGCTCGTCCTCGACCTGGGCCGCGGCGAGCGCCCCTCGGCGGCGACCCGGGTGGAACTGGCCACGAGCCTGGTGGTGCGCAGCAGCACGGCGGCGCCGGCGGGGGAGGAGCGGACGGCGTACTTCGGGGCGCGGTGATCGGGTCGGCCGTGGGCTGTGAGGGGTGAGGGGTGAGGGGTGAGCGGCTAGCCGGGTTCGGCCGGCGGCGGCCCGTGAGCCGAGCCGAGCCGAGCTGGGCTGAGCCGAGCCGTGCCCGGCCTGGGCTTCCGTCCTGCCCGGCGTCCTGCCCGGAGATCGCTTCGAAACTTTCGAAGACTTTCGGCGGGGCGCTGACTTTCGGCGGGGCGCTGCCGGCCCCTCGACGGCAACTGAGGAGACTCAACGAAATATGAGAGTTTGACTAGGAAAACCGGGAAGTGGTTCCTCGTTGTAATAATTCGGACTTACGTTCCTCTCTGTGAGCGGAGAAGACGAGCACGGGGGCGGGGGCGCCGAGACACCCGGCGCGGGGCGGCAACGATCCAGACGGGCACGGCTGTTCAGGGCGGCGGGAATCGCGCTGGGCTGCGCCCTGGTCGTCTCGCTGGCCGGTGCGGCGTGGGCGTACTGGCATCTGAACCAGAACATCAAGAGCGTCGACATCGACAGTGCGCTGGGTGACGACCGCCCGGCGAAGTCGATGACGACGCCCAGCCCCTATGGCGCGGCCTCCCCCTCCCCGATCCCGAGCGGCGCGCTCAACATCCTGGTCCTCGGCTCGGATTCGCGAAGTGGCGCGCGGAACCAGGAACTCGGCGGTGGCAGCAGTGACGGCGGAGCCCGTTCCGACACCGCGATGGTCATCCACCTCGACGAGGGCCGGACGAAGGCGACCGTCGTGAGCATCCCGCGCGACACGCTCGTCACGCGCCCCTCCTGCCCGCGGGAGTCCGGCGGTTCGACATCGGTGTCGTACGGCGCGATGTTCAACTCCGCGTACTCGGTGGGCGGGCCCGTCTGCGCGGTCAAGACCGTGGAGTCCATGACGAACGTCCGCATGGACCACTACATCGAGATCGACTTCACCGGTTTCGCCGATCTGGTGGACGCGCTGGGCGGGGTCACGGTGACGACGGAGGAGGACATCTCCGACGAGGACAGTCACCTCGAACTGGACGCGGGCACCCACCACCTCGACGGTACGAAGGCCCTGGCTCTCGCCCGGACCCGGCACGGCATAGGCGACCAGAGCGACCTCGGCCGCATAGGCCTCCAGCAGCAACTGGTGAAGGCCCTCCTCGACCAGGTCGACACCACCAACCTCCTCACCAACCCCACCCGCCTCTACCGGGTCGCCGACGCCCTCACTGACAGCATCACCACGGACACCGGCCTCGACTCCCTCACCGAACTGATGAGCCTCGGCCAGAGCCTCAAGTCCCTCTCCTCCGCCACGACGGAGACGGTGATGATGCCGGTGGTCCCGGCCCCGTCCGACCCCAACAGGGTGGTGGCGAACGAGCCGGAGGCGAGCGAGCTGTGGGAGTCGTTGCGGTGAGGTGCTTTTAGCAGGTGGGGAGGGGGGGCCGGGCAACACCGGTCGCTCTTCACCCCGTTGAGGGGCAGCGGCCGGATGCGGCAGCCGCCGAGGCCGCCTCGGACCCATCATGCTGAAGTGCTCCGGGGACCCTCACGGCGTTCGCGCCACCGACTTGTCCGAGACTCCGTCATCGCGGGCGTGGGCCTCACGTTCGTCGGGCTCGCCACGGCGATACTGGTGAGCGGCGACAGCAACGCCGACAACCAACTGGCCACGGTGGCGAGCCTGTTCGTGGGAATCGCCTCCCTCCTTGTGGCCCTCATGGACTTCTTCCGCCAGGAACCGGCCCCCGCCGACCCGGCCGCGTACGCCGACGACCTGGCCCTCACGATCAGGGCACAGTGGCTGGAGGAGGCGGAGTCGCGGAGGTTGCGGGATCCGCGGGTGCTGCCGCTGGCGTGGGCGACCACATCCCGGCTGGTGGCCGACGAACCTCACACCTCGGCCTCCGGCGCGCGGGTGCTGCGCGTGCGCCTCGACGGCCGCCTGGATGGCCGCTTCGATGCGGTCATCGGCCAACTCGCGGAACGCTATGAGCAGTTGCCGCAACGCCGCCTGGTCGTCATTGGTGAGCCCGGCGCGGGCAAGACGGTCCTGGCGACGCTGCTGACCCTGGGCCTGCTGGGCGCCCGGCAGCCGGGCGGACGCGTCCCGGTCCTGCTTCCCGTCTCGACCTGGGACCCCGTGCGCGAGCCCCTCGACGACTGGATCGTGCGGACACTCGCGGTGCCGTACTACAGCGGACGCCAGGAGATTCCGCGTGCCTTGCTGGCTCACGGACTACTGCTTCCTGTCCTGGACGGACTGGACGAGATCCCCGAGTCGGCCCGCCGCGGAGCCATCCGGGGCATCAATCACGCGATCGGCGGTGAACGGCCGGTCGTCGTCACGTGCCGTGCCGTGGAGTACGAGGAGTTGATCCGAGGCGGGGCTCCGACGCTGCGACAGGCACCCGTGGTGGAGGTGACGCCGGTGCCGCCTCGGGATGTCATCGGATACCTGCGGGACGTGGACTGGCCGGAGGGCGGCTCCGGGTGGGACGGCGTCTTCGCCCGACTGCGTGCCGAGCCCAGCGGTCCACTGGCCGAAGCGCTGTCCACCCCGCTGATGGTGACCACGGCACGTCTCGTGTACCAGCGCGGCGGTGGTGACCCGGCCGAACTCCTCGACCGGGAGCGGTTCGACTGCCGGTACGCGGTGGAGGATCACCTCACGCACCGGGTTGTCGACGCGACGTACGGGTCGGATCCAGGCGTGCCGGAGGGGGCGCCGGCCGGGGAACCGTGGGGCGCCGAGCGGGCGCGGCGATGGCTGACGTTTCTGGCCCGTTATCTGCACGACCACCGGGAGCGGGATCTGGCTTGGTGGCTCGTGAGCGGGCGGGTGCTGCCGGTGTGGGCGGGGCCGGTTCTGGCCTTCGGACTGGGACTGCTACTGGCCGTCGGGGCCGTGGTGTGGACCGCCGCGACCAGAGGGTTCGGGCAGGCGCTGTCGAGCAATGACGTTCTCGTCCCCATGTACATCGGTGGAGCCTTCGCACTGATCAGCTGCCTCATCTGGTACGCGGCAGGAACCCGTCCGCCGGGTCGCCTCTCCTTCTCGCTGCGGGGGTCCGCCGGGCGGTTGCGGCGCGGCTTTCGCCTCGGTGTCCTGCTGGGAGCGGCGGCCGTGGTGCCGGTGACTGCCGGGATCTGCGTCTTCCGAGTTCTCACACGGACGCCGGGACCGGGTTCGTTGCAGGCCGCGGCGGAGGTGTCCGAGTCGCTCATGGCCTGTGCCACGCTGAGCCTGGTGGTCGGAGTGGCTCTCGCCGCGCACAACTGGCTCAACGCGCCTCCGTCCAGGGCGACTCAGGCAAGTCCCATGAAGTCCTATGCGCAGGACCGCCGTTCCGCGCTGGCCGGGGCATCGGTGGGAGGACTCGTCGTCGGAGCCGCCGGGCTGCTTGGGCTGCATGCCGGTCAGTTGGCGGGGGACCTGGTCTTCCGCGCGCTCACAGACTGGCCGGGCCTGCCCGGCACAGGCGATGTGTCGGATTCCGGGGCGCTCAAGTGGCGTCAGGACAATGAGGCGTTGGGCCTGGACTCGCATGGCTGGGGAATGCCCTTCGTTCTGCCTGGAGTGGCGTTCGCGCTCTTCATCCTCATGACGCGCGCGTGGCCGCGGTTCCTGCTGGCGAAGGTCTGGCTCGCGGCGAGCGGCCAACTGCCCTGGCGACTGTTCGCCTTCCTCGGAGATGCCCGGCGACGCGAGATCGTCAAGCAGTCCAACAGCACCTATCAGTTCCGTCATATCCGGCTGCAGGAGGCACTGGCCGGGGAGCCGGCGTATGCCGGAGGGTCGACATCCGCGCGACCGGGTGTGACGGGGGGCGTGCGACGCCGTCTGGTCCTCAGCGCGGGGGCGGCTGCGGTGCTGGGCGGTGGGGTGGCGTTGATCGGGCGGCACGAAGACCAGGGGGAGGTTCTGTACTGGGATCCCGATGAGGTGCCGATGACCGCGGTGGTGTTTCGGCCCAATAGCGATGAAGTGGTCTGGGGTGCGGAGGACGGGCGGTTGTGGCGGGGCCACCTGAGATGGAACCGGTCGCTTCTGGGGCGTGTGCGCCTTACCGCCTCGGAAGAGGACGACGTGATCGATCGCGGCGTCACGGGCTTGGCGTTTCGCCCGGACGGCGGCGTTCTGGCTGTCGGCCGGAGGGACCAGCTGAAGCTCTGGAACACGCATGGGAAGTCGGAGTGGCGCACGATCGGGAGGGCAGGCATGGCAACGAGTGGCTTGGCGTTCGGTGATGGCTATTTGTCGGGGTATGCCAATCATGGCCCCTTCCATACGCTGCTGCGGATCGATGAGGAAGGTCAACCGAAGGAAATCGACATCGGAGGGGGAGATCCGTACCTGGTGGCCTCGGGCTGGCTGCGTGGAAACAGTCTGGTGCTGGTCGGCAAAGACGGGCAGGTGCGGTTGCACGCAGCGCCGACATTCGCAAAAGGCCCTGGCGTGCCGTTGATGGGGGCGCCACAGGGCGAAGACCTGTTGAATTCCGAACTGGTCGTCAGCCCGCACGACGACTGCCTGCACCTGAACGCTCTGGCATCGGGCCTGCCTGAGCACAGTGGACTGTGGCGCCCCGATCCCCGTGACGGAAAATGGCACAAGACCGGGCATGTGCCTTCCCCGTCCTCGGTGGCGTTCCATCCACGAAAGCCGTTTCTTGCGCTCAGCCGGACGTTCCCGAGCGAGGAATGGTATGGCGACGGAACCATCGAGCTGTGGCGCACCGACGGCACCCCGTCCCATTGGAAGTCCCTCTACGGGCACATGAGCGAGGTCCACTCCATGAGCTTCAACTCGAACGGAACCAAGCTCGCCTCCGCCAGCTACGACGGCACCGTACGCCTGTGGAACATCGGTCACCTGCCGTAGCCTCGAAGTGACCGTTTATGCACACAGTGTGGTGTGCGCAGGTGGAGGTGGGGTTCTTGAGTGAGCAGTCGCCGATCGCGTGGAGGTACTGCGGCCACCAGTTCAAGATGTGGCGGCAGGAGGCGGGGGTCAGCCGGGAGGATGTCGGCAAGGAGTCCAACTACTCGCCGGACACGATCACTTCGTTCGAGCGCGGGGTGCGCCGGCCGACGGCCCGACTGCTCGACATCGGGGACGAACTGTTCGGGGCCCGGGGGAAGTTGAAGGCGGCGGCGCAGTATCTGGAGCCGGAGAAGTTTCCGCCGCGCACGCAGGACTTCATGGACTGTGAGGCGAGCGCAATCGCCTTGCAGTGGTACGAGACGTTGCTGATCCCCGGCCTGCTGCAGGCCGAGTCCTATGTGCGGGCGCTGCTGGGCGCCCACTATCCCCCGCTGGACGACGAGACGATCGAGAGCCGGGTGGCCGCCAGGCTGGAGCGGCAGCAACTGCTGGTCCGCAAGCCGACGGCGTACTTCGGGTTTGTTTTCGAGGAGATCGCGCTGCGACGCCCCGTGGGAGGATCGGCGACCATGCGGGAGCAGTGTCAACGCCTCTTGAAAGTGGGGCAGTTGCGGAATGTCTCCATCCAGGTGCTGCCGACCGACCGGGGTGCGCATGCCGGTCTGAACGGCCCCATGGTGCTGATCGAGACGCCCGAGCGCGAGCACTATGCGTACGAGGAAGGGCAGGCGGTCAGCATGCTGCACTCCGGTTCGGAGGATCTCAGTAATCTGACTCAACGCTTTGGCATGATCCGGACGCAGGCTCTCAGTACGGAGGAGTCGGCACGGTTCATCGGGAAGGTGGCTGACGAGTGGTGAACATAGAACTCGCCTGGTTCAAGTCGAGCTATAGCGGAACTGAGGGGGGCGCCTGCGTCGAGGTCGCCCTCCATCCCAGCGCCATCCACATACGAGACTCGAAGCTCAACCCCATTGGTGATGGCCCCGAGTTGACCGTCCCCGCCTCCGCGTGGGCGGAGTTCGTCGCGTACGTCGGGGCTTGAGCTTCGGGGATCGGGATTCGAGACCCTTTTTGTAAGGAATGGGTGGGTGGCTCAACCCACCCACCCTCCCCTGTGCCCGGCCCAGCCGGGCTCAAGTGGCGCCCGGGCCAGGGGAGATGACTTTTTGTGATCGGGTCGCGGCGGAGTGTGGCGGGCGTGTAGCGTGCGCCCAAAGAAATGACCCCCGTGGGTGTTAGCGCACCACGCGGGGGTCTGACCACCAGATCGAATGAGGCTCGATCCATGGCTACCGCCCAGCTTAGTGCTGCCCCGCGCCCGTCCGCCCATCCCATGGCCAATCCGGGGTACGGGAAGAGGTCCGCGCCCGACCAAGAGCCCCGTACCGGGCGGGACTTCGTACATCTGCCCGCCCGTGAGGCGTCGATCGCCGGGTATCTCGACCGGCTCGACGACGAGGCGGACATGTCCATCAAGACCCTCGCCAAGCATCTGCCCTACGGCCAGTGCGCCATCGGTACCGCCCTCAACAACCTCTCCGCGGCCGGGCATGTGCGGCGAGTGCGACGGCCCGTCACCGTCGATGGCTGCCCCCGGTGGGTCTGGCACACCTTCTTCTCGCGGACGGCACGCGATGACGCTTGGTGGGGCTCCTTTCTCGGCGGGGAGGTGCCGGTCGCCGAGCCCTCGCGGCCCGCGCGCACGGTCGCGTACGACGCACTCGCGCGACTCGGTCGTATCGACGCCCGGATGACGCTCTCGGCAGCCGAATGCGGGGCGCTGGAGGAGCAGGCCGCCGAGTGGTTCGTGCGGGGCGCCAGCGTGGCGCAGCTTGTGCAGGCCGTGATCGCGGGGCTTCCGGAGCGGGTGGAGCATCCGTACGGGTTCGTACGGGCTCGGCTGCTGGGGAAGCTGCCGCCGGAGCCGGTCGAGACGCGGGAAGCGCGGTACGAGGTGGTGTGCACGGCGTGTGGTGAGCCCGGTGACGGGGGTGGGATGCGGGGCGGGTTGTGCGGTGGCTGCTGGGGCGGACGGCCCGGCCTCGCGTCGGAACACGTCCATGCCCGTGCCGGGCAGGTGCGCGCCGCCCTGCGCACAGGGCGACGTACAGGGAGTACAGAGAACGGAGCACGCGTATGACCCCCAGCACTGCCGATCAGCCCCAGATGCTCGTCGAGGTCACCTCACGCGATAGGGACACGAACAGCGTCACCGTGTACGCCGATCCGGAGAAGGGGGAGTACCGCTCGGTCACCAGCCGGGCCTTCGGTGTCGCGATCGACCTGCCGGATCCCGTCGGCTTCACCCTGGAGACGGATGAACTCAAGGAGTTCGCCTACTGACATGGCCCGGTGACCTGCGGAAACGGGTTGGCGGAGATCTTCTCGAAGAAATCCCGAAGAAATTCGGCGAGCGTGTCGATCCCACCGTCCGCAGATCGACGCTTGGGTGAGAGGCAGGGAGGAACCCCGCCTCCGTACCGAGAAAACCAGGGAGTCACCATGCCTCGCTACCTGTCGATGATCCGTATCGATGAGCAGAACGCGCCCGCCGAGGGGCCCAGCGACGAGCTCATGGCGCGGATGGGGGAGCTGATCGAGGAGATGACGAAGGCCGGGGTACTGCTGGACACCTCCGGGCTGAAGCCGACCGCGGAGGGGACGCGGGTGCGGTGGGAGGGCGGGGAGATGTCCGTCACCGACGGGCCGTTCACCGAGGCCAAGGAGGTCGTCGGCGGGTACGCGATGCTGCAGGCCAAGGACAAGGCCGAGGCCGTCGAGTGGACCAAGCGGTTCCTCCAGATCCACGAGGCCCACTGGACGGTGACCTGTGAGGTGCGGGAAATCGTCGAAGGCTGAACTTGCGCGGTGAAGGCCGAGGGTGAGCCTTGGCTGTACGGCCCCGGGGGTGTCTGATGGTGGAGCGTGACACCAGAACCATCGGCGGACGCCCCCGCCCACGCCATCGAAACCGTCTTCCGTATCGAGTCGCCCCGCATCATCGCCGGGGTCGCGCGCATCGTGCGGGATGTCGGGATCGCGGAGGAGCTGGCGCAGGACGCGCTGGTCGCCGCGTTGGAGCAGTGGCCCCGGGAGGGGGTGCCCGGCAATCCCGGGGCCTGGCTGATGGCCACGGCCAAGCACCGGGCGATCGATCTCGTACGGCGGCGTGAGCGGTACGCGCGCAAGCTCGTGGAGATGGGGCGGGACCTGGAGGCGACCGCGCCGCATGGGCACATCGACGAGCCGGCCGATCCCGACGACATCGACGACGACCTGCTGCGACTCGTCTTCACCGCCTGCCATCCCGTGCTGTCCGCCGAGGCCCGGATCGCCCTCACTCTGCGGCTGCTCGGCGGGCTGACCACCGTCGAGATCGCCCGTGCCTATCTCGTCCCGGAGGCGACCGTCGCCCAGCGCATCGTGCGCGCCAAACGGACGCTCGCCGCGAAGGCCGTCGCCTTCGAGGTGCCGTACGGACCCGAGCGCGAGGCCCGGCTCGGGTCCGTGCTCGAAGTCATCTACCTGATCTTCAACGAGGGGTACGCGGCCACCGCCGGCGACGATCTGCTGCGGCCCGCGCTCTGCGAGGACGCCCTCCGACTCGCGCGTGTGCTCGCCGAGTTGATGCCCAAGGAAGCCGAAGTGCACGGGCTGGCCGCCCTGTTGGAGATCCAGGCGTCCCGGTCCGCCGCGCGCACCGGGCCGTCGGGCGAGCCCGTGCTGCTCAGGGACCAGCAGCGCTCCCGGTGGAACCGGCTCCTCATTCGCCGCGGGTTCGCCGCCCTCGCCCGTGCGGAGGCCGTGTCCACGGGGGGCGGGCCTGGGCCGTACGTGCTGCAGGCCGCCATCGCCGCGTGTCACGCCCACGCCCATACGTACGAGGAGACCGACTGGGCGCGGATCGCCACGTTGTACGGGCTGCTTGCCGCCCGGACTCCGTCTCCGGTGGTCGAGCTGAACCGGGCCGTTGCTGTGTCCATGGCCGAGGGGGCCGAGGCGGGGCTCGTCCTCGTGGACGCGTTGGCCGGCGAATCGGCGTTGCGGGGCTATTACCTGCTGCCCAGTGTGCGGGGGGATCTGCTGGTGCGGCTCGGGCGGGTGGAGGAGGCGCGGGGGGAGTTCGAGAGGGCGGCTTCGTTGACTCGGAACGAGAGGGAGCGGGGGCTTTTGCTGGGGCGGGCGGAGGAGTGCGGGTAGCTCCGCTGGTTTGGCTCGGCTGTTGGTTTCGGCGGTTCGTTTTGCTGGCGGGCGGCTTGGAGTCTGCGGGTTTGTGGGGGCTGGGCGCGCAGTTCCCCGCGCCCCTTAGGGGCGCGGGCAGGGTGCCGGGTGCCGTCGCTCGAACGGCCCATCCACCGAGAGCCTCTCCCGCTGCCGTGTCACGGTGGGGATACCTGTCGCCACCACCGGACCCGGGAGCGTCGTCATGGCAGATCTGCAGGACGAACTGCACGCAACCACCGAGGTCGGCGAGCTGGATCGCCCCGATGTCGAGGCCGATGCCGAGGCCGAGTTCGAGCCGGATGTTCTTGAGGACGAGCGGCGTCTCGCGGTCGATGCCGGACCCGAGGGAGACGAGGGAGATGCGGCGGACGCGGCGGACGCGGCCGACGACCCCCTCGTCCGCGCGCACGCGCTGCTCGCCGCCCACCCCGTCGCCGACGGCTACAGCGGTCTGCCGTGGGCCCTGCGGCACCTCCCCTGGTACGACCTGGAGCTCGGCGAGAGCACGATAGACACAGACGTGCCCAGGCTGAGGGAAGGGCACGTCGCGGCGTTGTTCTGGGCGCTGCATCTGCCCGAGGGTCTCGTCGGCGAGCGGGCGGTCGGGGCCACGCTGGAGCAGCTCGACCTGGTGAGGACCGTGGTGGAGGCCCATCCGGAGGGCCTGCGGATGGCCCACAGCGCGACCCAGGTCACGGACGCCAGGAACTGCGGGCGGGTCGCCGTGCTGCTCGGTCCCGCGGCCGCCGCCGCGCTGGACGACTCGCTGGGCATCCTGCGCGCGTTGCACGCCCTCGGCCTGCGCGTTCTCACCCTCTCCGGCGCGTCCTGGGCCGGCGAGAACGGGCTGACCAGGTTCGGCGAGGAGGTCGTACGCGAGACGAACCGCATCGGCGTGCTCGTCGACCTGTCCGGCGCCTCCGACGCGACCGTCCGCCGCGCCCTCACCATCTCCAAGTCCCCGGTCGTCTTCACCCGCTCCGCCGCCCGCGCCCTTCGCCTCCACCCGGCGAACCTCCCCGACGACGTGCTCGTCGAACTCGGCATCACCAAGGGCCTGTGCCTCGTGCCGCTGACCGCCGAGCAGACGGGCCCGTCGGTACGGGACGTCGCGGACCACCTCGACCACGTACGCGCGCTCGCGGGGCCGGAGTGCGTCGGCCTCTCGGGGACGTACGACTCCGGGGCCGCGCACCCCCAGGACCTGTCCGACGCCTCGGGGTATCCGCGCCTCGTCGCCGAACTCCTCGGCCGGGGCTGGTCCGAGTCCGACCTCGCCCTGCTCACCTGGGGCAACGTCCAACGTGTCCTGCGCAGTGCGGACTTCACGGCTCGGGCGGCCCGCAGCCGCCGTGAGCCGTCGACGGCGAAGATCGCCGAAATGGATGGTTAGCCTCCCCCGCGGTCGTTCGTCGGCTGCGGGTGGGTGGGGGCTGAGCGCGCAGTTCCCCGCGCCCCTGAAAGACGGGGCTGCGCCCCTGTCTCCGCCTCAGCAGGCGCAGAGGCAGAACGGGTGCCCGGCCGGATCCGCGTACACCCGCCAGCCCCGCCCACGGTCCGCCGCTTCGAGCACGGTCGCGCCCAGGGCCAGGACCTCCTTCTCCGCCGCGTCGAGGTCCTGGACCGTCAGGTCCAGATGGAACTGCTGGGAGCCGTCGGGCGCGGGCCACTTCGGCGGTACGTGGCCGGGGGCGGCCTGGAACGCCAGCGTCCGTCCGTCGGGCAGCCGCAGGTCGACCCAGTCGGCCTCCCCCTCGGTCTCGACGGTGCCGCCCAGCACCCCGGCGTAGAACGAAGCGAGTGCGCGGGGGTCGGGACAGTCCAGAACGACGGTGCCCAGTTCGGCGACAGCCATGACTTCCTCCTCTGATGTCCATGCGTCGATCGTTACCTGCAAACTGGCTCAACAGGTAACGGTTACTGCATGCTCCCCCATAAGAGGTAACGTCGCAACCATGAATGACCGCACGCCCGCACCCGGTGGGCTGGCCCTGCTCGAGTCCCTGGTGAACACCCTGGACATCGAGACGGGTGCCGATGCCCTGGACACGGCGGAGGGGCGCGCGGGGCTGGGCCTGGCGGAGGCCGACGCGGAGGCCGCGCGGGAGCTGCGCGAGTCGCTGCGGGCCGTCTGTCTCGCGCACGCGGGCCATCCCGCACACCGGGAGGTACGACCCCTCGACGAGCTGCTTGCCTCGGCCCCGCTCGTCGTCACGGTCTCCGCGGCGGACGGCTCCGCGAGCCTCCGGCCGGCGGACCCGGCCGCCCTCACCTCCCGGGTGGCCGCGGCCGTCGCCGAGTCCCTCACTGCCGGCACCTGGCTCCGCCTCAAGGCATGTCAGGCGCCGGACTGCCACTGGGCGTACTACGACCGCAGTCCGGCGGGGCGCGGCCGCTGGTGCTCGATGTCCGTCTGCGGGGCACGGGCGAAGATGCGCCGCTATCGCGCGAAGTAGCCCGAGCCGGGGCCGCCGGGCCGCCCCCGCCACTACGGCTACGGGGTGTCCTGTTTCTCCCTCGCCGCCGAGCGCGAACCCACCAGCAGCAGACACAGCACGGCCACTCCCGCCACCACTCCCGCCAGGACGAGCAGGCCGTCGAGGGGGCGGGAGGAGGCGGTCGGTTCGATGGCCTGTGGGGTCGCCGCCGGACCTGCCGCCGAAGGTGCCGCCGCGGCCGCCGGGGCCGAAGTGGGCGGTGCGGACGGGGACTTGGTGGCAGTCGGCGATTTGGAACGCCCCGCCTGAGAGGCTGCCGGAGTTGTCGGAGCCGTGTGGTGCCCGGTCCCGGTCCCGGACCCGGTGCCAGTTTCGGCCCCGGCCCCGGCTCCCGTTCCGGACCCGTGATCGTCCGACCCCGAATGCGTATGAGTCGGTGCCGCGGGAGTCGGTGCCGCCCGGACGACGATTCGGGCCGTCATGTCCGGGTGCACGGTGCAGTAGTACCCGTACGACCCGGCCGTCGTGAACGTGAAGCTCCAGCTCTGTCCCTTCTGCAGCATCGGCGAGTGGATGGAGGCCGGGCCGGAGGTGGTCTTCACATCGTGCGGGGCCGTGTCCTGGTTGGTCCAGGTCACCGTGGAACCCACCGGGACGGTGAGGGTCCCGGGCCCGAACGCGTACCCCTTCATCGCCACCCGGTAGGTGGCCGCCGACGCGGGCCCGGGCGCCGCCCACAGCAGCAACAGCGGTACCAGCAGGACGAGTACGGAGAGTGCCGAGAGCAGGGGGGAGAGTGCGGAGCGTACGGCGAACGCGGCGGGTCCCGGCGGCACGCGCCGCCCCCGCCATCCCGCGCTCACGCGAACTCCGCGGCGAGCAGCAGCCGCAGCCGGGTCGCCGGGCGGGACCGCGGCAGCCGGAAGCCGGTCGCGCGCCGGAGCAGGCGGTACGAGAGCCGGGTCGAACCCACCACCAGTAGCCGCCCCTCGGCGCACCTCACCACGCGCAGGCGCATCAGCACCGGGAACGCGACACCCCGTACGTCGAGGTCGGCGAGCAGTTGCAGGTGCCGTCCGTCGGCCAGGGGTTCCACGTGCTCGGAGACCAGGGAGGCCTTCATCGTGCCGGCGAGGTCGAAGCGGAACACGGGCCGCGCGCCCGCCGCCCGGAACATGGCCTCGGACAGGGACACGGGCTCGGGCTCGGACCCGGGCTCGGACACGGACTCGGAGTCGGAGTCGGAGTCGGAGTCGGGTTCCGGGACCGTGAGCGACGCCCCGGTCAGGGTGACGCGGCGTCGCAGGGTCGCCAACGGTCCGTAGTAGGCGGTGAGTTCGGCGAAGGAGCGGCCGGGTGCGACGGCGTACCGGCCGGGCGGTGGGGAGACGGTGGGCAGGGTGACGGTCGTCATCCTGGTTCTCCTTCCGAGGAGAAACAGAGCGGGGGAGAATGAACGCCGGACGCCGGGCCGGCCGACTGAGCCTCGGCCGGCCCGGCGTCCTCCTGTCACGGCGCTGGTGGCGCCGGTGTCAGCAGCTGCTGGTCAGATAGCTCGTCGTGGGTGCGAGCATGTGCTCGGCCCAGACCGTGTGCATCTTCACGTAGCTGTCGACGTTGAGCAGATCGGTGATCTGCTGGCCGAGCGACTCCTCCAGATGTGCCGAGTTGACGTGCTGGAGCAGCACACCGAGGGTGTCGTCGACGACCGCGCCCCCGCCTTCCGTGGCGGGCGTGAGGATGCTCTCGACCCAGACGGTGTGCATCTTGATGTACGAGTCGAGGGCCAGCGCGTCCTGCACCTGCTCACCCGGCGAACGCTCCAGGTGCGCGGCGTTGAGGTGCTGCAGGATCGGCAGCAGCACGTCCTGGACGCTGGCGCACTGCTCGTCGCCGCCGTCCCCGCCGCCCGTGCCGCCACCGGTACTGCCACCAGTGCTCCCACCGGTGCTGCCACCGCTGGTTCCGCCGGAGCTGCCTCCGGACGTGCCGCCGGTGTCACCCCCGCTCGTACCGCCCGAGCCGGAGCCGCCGGTCGAGCCCCCCGACGTACCGCCGGTGGAGCCGCCGGACGTACCGCCGGTCCCGGAACCACCCGTGGATCCACCCGTGGACCCGCCGGTTGACCCGCTGTCGTCCGCGACGACCTTCACGGACGCCACCATGTCCGGGTGCACCGCGCAGTAGTACTCGTACGTCCCCGCCGTGGTGAAGGTGTACGACCAGGAGTCGCCCTTCTCCAGGGTGCCCGAGTCGAACTTCTTCGGGCCCTTGGTGGTGGTGACGGTGTGCGGGGCCGTGTCGTGGTTGGTCCACTGGACGGTCTCGCCGACCTTGACGACCAGCTGCTTCCCGTCGCCGAACTTGTTGCCCATGATGTCGACCTGGTGGTCGGCAGCGGCGGCTGCCGCGGGCTGGGCCTCGGCCGCCGCGGCTGCGGGCGCCTGAGCCGCGCCCGCCGCCGTGTCGGTCGTCGACGCCGAGCCGGCCGTCGCCTGAAGCAGCCCCAGGCTGAGCACCGCCGCGAAGGCGGCGCCGAGCCCGGCGACCAGCAGGGCGCGGTTCCCGGCGGGCGCCCGGCGGCGCCGTTCGCCGGTGTCTTTACTGCGCATCAACGCAACTCCCTTGTCTGTGAGGGGATTTCGGGGTTTTCAGGGGAGATCAGCGGCCGGGATCGGCCGTGACCAGGAGACTCGTCACGGCGAGCACGACGAGGACGAGCCCCGTCTCCGCCGCGACCGAGTAACCGAAGGGCCGCACGGTGGCGGCCTCGCCGCGCAACAGCACGGCGAGTTCCAGACGCGTACGCACCCACTGACGGCTGCGCCACGCGGCGAACAGAACGAGGGCCAGCACACCGGTCTTGACCAGCAGCAACTGCCCGTAGGAGGTGTGCAGCAGGGCGTCGTACGAGCCCACGACCTGCCAGGCCAGCACCAGCCCGGCCACGGCGATCGCGGCCACCGACGCGCCCGCGAGCTTCGAGTAGCCGGGCACGACCAGCGCCAGCTCGTCGGGGTCCCGGCGCGGCAGCACGGCCACCGCGAGCATGACCAGACCGCCGATCCACAGACTCGCCCCGAGCAGATGCACCAGGTCGGCCAGCGCACCCCAAGTCGGCTCCGTGCCCTCGGAGTTGTGGCCCGTCATCCCGGTCGCGCGCAGCAGCCCGAGCGACACGGCGAGGGCACCCACCCGCCAGCCGGGCGAGCGTGCCGTACGGCCGCCGCCCTGGAGCAGCGCGCTCAGCACCACGGCGGCGAGCACCCACAGCAGCCCGCGGGCGGCGAGCGCGAGACCCGGCCCGGTGGCGAGCACGTTCGCGTACACCGACGCCGAGAGCGCGTCGCGGATGCCGCCCAACTCGGCGTACGCGCCCTGCAGTCCGAGTGACACGACCGTCGAGAGCAGGCCGACCGTCCAGGCGAGGGCGAGCAGCGCCCGTGCCCGCGGCTCACCCGCCCCGCGCGGCCAGAGCAGCGCGACGAAGGCGATCCCGCCGATGAACAGGGCCAGCGAGAGATAACCGGCCCAGCGAGCGGCGACGAGGCCGTGCCGCACCGAGGGGGAGGGCGCGGGTGCGGCCTCGTCGCCGCGGTCCTGGGCGGCGGGGGACGACGCCGCCGCCGTACCGATGCCGAACGTCAGCCGGCCGGAGGACGCGTGCCCGTCCTCCTCGTCGACGACGGACCAGGTGACGGCGAGTTCACCGGTCTTCGGAGCCACCTCGGGGAACGCGGCCCGCACGGTGTCGCCGCCTCCGCGCGGGGCGCGGGAGACGGGGAGCCGGTCGCCGTCGAGCGTCATCACGCGTACGTCGGACAGCTCGACGGGCTCGTCGAAGGTGAGGGTGAGGTGGGCGGGCGCCTTGCCGAGTTCCGTGCCGTCCTTGGGAGTTGAGCGGACCAGCTCGGTGTGGGCGGAGGCGGGCGCCGCGCCGGCGAGGACGTACAGGAGGGCGGTGAGGAGGACGAGGAGGGGAGCGAGGAGGCGGGGTTGGGATGTCACGGGGTGGCCTCCGCGTCGTCCGGGGCGGAGAGGAGGTCCGGGGTGGCGACTCCGACGCAGAGGGAGGGCGTCGGCTCGGGTGTCGGCCCGGGTGTCGGTTTCGTGCCGCCCGCGAGGTCGAGGGCCTGGCCCGTGAGCCCGGCGATCCCGGTGAGCAGGGGCTGTACGAGGTGTACGTCGCCGTCGTCGCAGGAGCCGTCGTCGGCCGGGGGCTCCGAAGGCGAGGGGGTGGGAGTCGGCGTGGGGGAGGGCGTGGGACCCTGCCCGCCGTGACCGTCATGGCCACCGGTACCGGAATCCCCGCTCCCCGTGCCGCTCCCGTTGCCGGTGCCGGTCCCGTGCCCGGCATGGCCGCCGCCCCCGATCGGCACGACACCGGTGCCGATCGGCAACTCGCCCACCCCGCCCGGAACTTGGGGCGCGGGCGCGTCTCCCTCCGGCGCCTCCTCGCCCGGCGCCGGAGCCGTACTGGGTGGTGCCGTCGCCGCGGGCGGTGACACGGGCGGCACGGCGGCCTGTGCCGACCCCGACGACGGCGGGGCGCCGATCCCCGAGGCGTAGCCGAGCACGATCAGCACAGCGCCCACGAGCGCGCCCGCGACCACCTCGTCGCGGTGATCCCTCGGCCAGTCCGCCCTGTTGAACAGGGGCATGATCACTCCTGGCATGGTCCGGTCATTCGGATCGGTGAATGCGGACCAGTGGAGTGGGAGCCGAATTCCGCGCGGCTACGCGTTGGTTAATCGCCTGTTGCCTGCCTCTCCTCCAGGGGTACCCCTGCTGTGAGAACGGGCTACAACGACGTCATTCCGCGCATTGCGACTGTGAAGATGTAGCGCGCACGGCACGGCAATTCCACCACATTGCTCGAATGCGATTCGAACCAATTGGAGAGAAGGAGTGCAGGGCTGTGCCCGGCGAACAACAAGCCGCCGAGCCGCCGGGCCGACGTGCCGCCGTGGCGCCGAGCCGTCGTGGCGCCTCAGGCGGCCGGTCGCCCCATCGCCCGGTACGTCCAGCCCGCCGCCCGCCACACGGCGGGGTCGAGCGCGTTGCGGCCGTCCAGTACGACGCGGTCCGTCACGGCCTCGCCGAGCGCCGCCGGGTCCAGCTCGCGGAACTCGCTCCACTCGGTGAGGTGCAGAACGGCGTGGGCGCCGCGTACGGCCTCCGCGGCCGTCTCCGCGTACGCCAGTGTCGGGAAGAGGCGTCGGGCGTTGTCCATGCCCTTGGGGTCGTAGACCGTGACCTGGCCGCCCTGCAGATGAATCTGCCCGGCGACATTCAGCGCGGGCGAATCCCGGACGTCGTCCGAATCCGGCTTGAACGTCGCGCCGAGCACCGCGATCCGCTTCCCGAGGAACGATCCGCCGCCCAGCGCCTCACGGGTCATTTCCACCATCTGGCCGCGGCGCCGCATATTGATGGAGTCGATCTCGCGCAGGAAGGTGAGGGCCTGGTCGGCGCCCAGTTCACCGGCGCGTGCCATGAACGCGCGAATGTCCTTGGGGAGGCATCCGCCGCCGAAGCCGATGCCCGCGCGCAGGAACTTCCTGCCGATCCGGTCGTCGTAACCGATCGCCTCGGCGAGCTTCACGACGTCACCGCCGGCGGCCTCGCAGACCTCGGCCATCGCGTTGATGAAGGAGATCTTGGTGGCGAGGAAGGAGTTCGCGGCGGTCTTCACCAGCTCGGCGGTCGGGAAGTCGGTCACCACGAAGGGCGAGCCCTCGGCCATCGGCGTCGCGTACACCTCGCGCAGCAGCTTCTCGGAGCGCTCGCTGCGGACGCCGGCCACGATGCGGTCGGGGTGCAGGGTGTCCTGGACGGCGAAGCCCTCGCGCAGGAACTCGGGGTTCCAGGCCAGCTCGACCTCCTCGCCGGCGGGGGCGAGTTCGACGAGCGTGCGGCCCAGCCGCTCGGCCGACCCCACGGGCACGGTGGACTTGCCGACGACGAGGGCGGGGCCCGTCAGATGGGGTGCGAGCGAGGCGAAGGCGGCGTCGACGTACGACATGTCGCACGCGTACTCGCCGTGCTTCTGCGGGGTGTTCACGCAGACGAAGTGGATGTCGCCGAACGCCGCGACCTCGGCCCAGTCCATGGTGAACCGCAGCCGCCCGCTGGACCCCTCGATCCCGGAGACGTGCTTGGCCAGCAGCTCTTCGAGCCCCGGCTCGTACATCGGGACCTGGCCCCGCTGGAGCATCTCGATCTTCTCGGGTACGACGTCGAGTCCCAGCACCTCGAACCCCAGCTCGGCCATGGCCGCGGCGTGTGTGGCGCCGAGATAGCCGGTGCCGATCACGGTGATCTTGAGGGCCATGGATGCTCCAGTAGGTGTCGGTCAGGTATCCGTCAGGTGTGCGCCTGCAGCGCGCCTCGAGTGCGCTGACCGAGCATAGTCGGGGCTTGTTCGAGTGCTTCACCGGGCAGTTTTCCCCTTGTCGCCAAGCTCACGTATCACTCCCGTGGGCGGGCCCCTAAAATTTGAGTTACTTAACGGTAATTAGCGTCAGCATCACAGCGTCTTTGGAGCGTGAGAGACCTTGGCCGGATCGGCTGATTTCGACCTGTACCGCCCGTCCGAGGAGCACGACATGCTCCGTGACGCGATCCGTTCACTGGCCGAGGCGAAGATCGCGCCGTACGCCGCGGCGGTGGACGAGGAGGCCCGTTTCCCCCGGGAGGCCCTGGACGCCCTGGTCTCCTCCGACCTGCACGCCGTGCACGTACCGGAGACGTACGGCGGTGCGGGCGCGGACGCGCTGGCCACGGTCATCGTGATCGAGGAGGTGGCGCGGGTCTGTGCCAGCTCCTCCCTGATCCCCGCGGTGAACAAGCTGGGCTCGCTCCCGGTGATCCTCTCCGGCTCCGAGGACCTGAAGAAGAAGTACCTGGGCCCGCTGGCCAAGGGCGACGGCATGTTCTCGTACTGCCTCTCAGAGCCGGACGCGGGCTCGGACGCGGCGGGCATGAAGACGAAGGCGGTCCGCGACGGCGACTTCTACGTGCTGAACGGCGTGAAGCGCTGGATCACCAACGCGGGCGAGTCGGAGTACTACACGGTGATGGCCGTGACCGACCCCACGAAGCGCTCCAAGGGCATCTCGGCCTTCGTCGTCGAGAAGTCGGACGAGGGTGTCTCCTTCGGTGCCCCGGAGAAGAAGCTCGGCATCAAGGGCAGCCCGACGCGCGAGGTCTACCTCGACAACGTTCGCATCCCGGCCGACCGCATGATCGGCGAGGAGGGCACGGGCTTCGCCACCGCGATGAAGACCCTGGACCACACCCGCATCACGATCGCCGCCCAGGCCCTGGGGATCGCGCAGGGCGCCCTCGACTACGCCAAGGGCTATGTCCAGGAGCGCAAGCAGTTCGGCAAGGCGATCGCCGAGTTCCAGGGCATCCAGTTCATGCTCGCCGACATGGCCATGAAGATCGAGGCCGCCCGCCAGCTCACGTACGCGGCGGCGGCCAAGTCGGAGCGCGGCGACAGCGACCTCACCTTCCAGGGCGCGGCGGCCAAGTGCTTCGCCTCCGACGTCGCCATGGAGGTCACCACGGACGCCGTCCAGCTCCTCGGCGGCTACGGCTACACCCGCGACTACCCGGTCGAGCGCATGATGCGCGACGCCAAGATCACACAGATTTATGAGGGCACGAACCAGGTCCAGCGCATCGTGATGGCGCGCAACCTGCCGTAACGCCCCGCCGCCGTACGTCGAAGGCCCCCGGCGTCGTGCCGGGGGCCTTCGCGTCTCGCCGCGGTACGGCTCGGGACCGGGTCAGTTCCCCGACACCGTCACCTTCTCGTCGTTCTTCAGCTGGTTCACCAGGGTCTTGACCTTGGCGGTGTCCCACTGGAGGTTGCCGTTGGCCGAGTTGCCGGAGATGGGCATGTTCATCGACTTGCCGTCGCCGCCGGTGATGCCCTTCATCGCCCAGAACATCGAGGCGAGGTTCCAGAGGGACATGTCCTTGTCGACGGTGAGGGTGTCGAGGCCGGCGCCCATGGTCGGGTAGAGCTTGAAGGGGTTGAGGATCGTGGACGGCGTCGCCGTCTGGCTCGCCAGGGCCGCGAGGAACTTCTGCTGGTTCTTCGTACGGTCCAGGTCGCTGCCCGCGAACGCGTAGCGCGTACGGACGAAGGCCAGCGCCTGCTCACCGTTCAGGGTCTGCTTGCCGGCCTCGAAGTCGGCGCCGGACTTGTCGTCCTTGAACGCCTTGGGGATGTCCATCTCGACACCGCCCACCGCGTCGACGATCTTCGCGAAGCCGCCGAAGCCGATCTCCGCGTAGTGGTCGATGCGCAGCCCGGTGTTGGCCTCGACGGTCCGCACGAGCAGCTCGGGCCCGTCCTCCGCGTACGCCGCGTTGAGCTTCACCTGACGGCCGGTGCCGGGGAAGGTCTTGCCGGACTCGGAGCCCTTGAACGTGGGGATCGTCACGTTCGAGTCGCGCGGCAGCGAGATCATCGTGTTCCCGTTGTCGCCGACGTGCAGGATCATCATCGAGTCCGTGCGCTTGCCCTCGGCGGAGCCCGTGTGGAGCTTCTTCTTCTCCTCGGCGGACATGCCCTCGCGGCTGTCGGAGCCGACGATCAGGTAGTTGGTGCCCTCGCCGCCGTCGGGCCGGTCGATCACCTTCGACAGGTCGACCTCGCGCTTGAGCTTCGAGTCGGCCCAGAAGTACGTGCCCACGGAGACCACGACCAGCACGGTGACCAGTGTGATCGCCGTCCACTTGATCCGCTTGCGCCAGTCCGGCGCGGGCCGCGGACCCCGTCCATGGCCGCCCGGTGGTTCCTGCGGACCGCCTCCGCCCGGCGAGCCGTAGACCTGTCCGGTGTTGTAACCGTCGTAGGCGTCCTCGCCGTAGCCGTCCGTGTACGTCGGCTGGGGCGGGACCCCGCGTGACGGCGCCGTGGGGCGTGGACCGGCCCCCGGGCCGCGCTGCACCTGCCGCATCACACGGGCGCCCTCGGGCTCGGCGCCTGTGCTGCCGCGGCCTTGCCGGTCGCCGCCGTTGTATCCCTGGGGCCAATCGCTCATGGGCCCCAGTGTGCAGGGTCCCACTGTGTGCCATACAAGAGTCTTCGGAAAATCGCACCAGGGCTGTTGCAGACCTGATGCAAAGCAACCCTTGCGAGTGCCCGGCATAAGGTGGTCGGCATGACAGACCAGGCCCGTACCCCGGAATCCGATATTCCGGGCAAGCCGACTTCGGCGTCCCGAACCACCCTCAGCCACATCATGACCCACAACGACACCAACCTTCTGGGCACGGTGCACGGTGGCGTGATCATGAAACTGGTCGACGACGCGGCCGGCGCGGTGGCCGGGCGGCACTCCGGCGGGCCCGCCGTGACCGCCTCCATGGACGAGATGGCCTTCCTGGAACCCGTACGCGTAGGCGACCTCGTGCATGTGAAGGCACAGGTGAACTGGACGGGTCGTACGTCGATGGAGGTCGGCGTCCGCGTTCTCGCCGAGCGTTGGAACGAGTCGACGCCGCCTCAGCAGGTCGGCTCTGCCTACCTGGTGTTCGCGGCGGTGGATGCCGATGGGAAGCCTCGGCGGGTACCTCCGGTGGTGGCGGAGAGTGAGCGTGATCGGCGCCGTAATCAGGAGGCGCAGATTCGGCGTACGCATCGGCTGGCGCGGCGGCGGGCGATTGTGGAGTTGCGGGAGAAACGATCCGCAGAAGGGCTCGACGACTAGGGCGTGTGGCGGGTGCGGGTTCGTTGTGGCTGGTCGCGCAGTTCCCCGCGCCCCTGAAGGGGCGCGCCCCTCCACAACACATTCGGTGGCGAACCCCTCCTTGGATTGCCGGGCTACGGGCAGACCACCTGGTCGCCCGTCACCGTTTTGAATTCGCCCTGGGTGGGGTCCTCCGCGCGGACCTTGTGGACCTGCTTGAAGTCCGAGCCGGCGATGACCTTCATCAGGGGGCCCTGGCCGTTCACGGGGCGCAGCTCGCTGCCGGGCAGGGCCGTGGCGAGGGACTTCGCGGAGCGGTCCCAGCGGGGGTCGTACTGGACGATCGTGCGCGGGACCGAGCGGTCGGGGGCGTTCACGGGGGCCCGGGTCGTGCGGAAGCCGGTGGCCGACAGGCCGCTGTCGACGCGGCGGCCGAGGCCGGCGGTCATGGTGCCGTTCTCGACCTGGACCCGGATCTGCTGCGGGGCGACATCGACGCGCAGGGCCTTGGAGCGGACCCGGTGCGGGGCGAGTGGCCTGTCGTCGCGCAGGGTGCGGAAGAGCCGGTCCGCCTTCCCCTCGTCCCACTTCAGGGTCGAGCCGATGCCCTTGACGGCGTACCCCATCTTCCCGATCGGGACCGTCGTGAACTCCGAGGAGGACGGCGAGAAGGTCCGCATCGCCCGCCCCAGGTCGATGAGTTCGCTCGACCCGAGACCCTTGTCGGCGCGCACCGAGCCGAGCACGGCCCCGGTCACCTCCCGGAACTTGATCGGGTTGAGCAGCACCCCGGACGAGGTGGCCCGCTCGATCAGCGCGGCCAGGAAGCGCTGTTGGCGCTGCATCCGGCCGAGGTCCGAGGCCCCGTCGATGTGCCGCGAGCGCACGTACTGCAGTGCCTGCCCGCCGTTCAGGTCGTGCACACCGGTCGGCAGGTCGAGCCCGGTGTAGGTGTCCTTGAGCGGCTTCACCGTGCAGATCCGGACCCCGCCGAGCACGTCCACGGTCTTGATGAAGCTGGTGAAGTCGACCTCCAGATAGTGGTCGATCTTCACATGGGTCATGTTCTCCACGGTCCGCACGGTCAGCTGGGGCCCGCCCTCCGCGTACGCGGCGTTCAGCTTGACCGGGTGCGGCTGGTGCCGCTGGCCGGTGGTCCGGTCGATGTGGGCGGGCGTCTCTGCGTACGAGTCGCGCGGCAGGCTCACGATGCTGGCCCGCCTCCGGTCCTCGGAGAGGTGCACGATCATGATCGTGTCGGTGCAGTGGCAGGGGGCGCCGCCGAGCCGGTACTTCTCCTTCTCCTCCGGGGTGATCCGGTCGCGGCCATCCGTGCCGACCAGCAGGACGTTCATGCCGTGGCCGTGCGCGGGCCGGTTCTTCATGTCCTTGAAGGGGTCGATCCGGTCGATGTCGGAGCCGAGACCGGTGAGCAGCGCGTGCCCGATGCCGGCCGCCGCGAGCACCGTCACGGACACCGAGGTCGTCACCCGCATGGCCCAGCGCGGCCGCCTGCGCCGTACGGGCGGCCGCGCTGGACGCTGCCGCTGCGGGCGGGCGGGGGAGCGGGGCGGCGTGGGCAAGGCGGACACCTCCGCGTCGGCCGGGTGTGGGGGTCCGTGAGCACCGTAGGCCCATACGATCTGCGGCCCGGCGCAGGGACCGGGCGGCGCGCGTCCGTGTCCCCCATTCGCGGTAACGTAATCCGCGATGAACGCCAAGCCCGACGTGCAGCTTCCCGCCGTCTCCGTGATCATGCCCGTCCTCAACGAGGAACGGCATCTGCGCGGAGCCGTCCAAGCGATCCTCGCCCAGGAGTACGGGGGCGAGATGGAGGTCGTGATCGCCATCGGTCCCTCGACGGACCGTACGGACGAGATCGCCGCCGAGCTGGTACGAGAAGACCCCCGTGTGCACACGGTGCCGAATCCCACCGGTCGCACCCCCGCCGCGCTGAACGCCGCGATCAAGGCGTCCCGCCACCCGATCGTGGTACGCGTCGACGGGCACGGCATCCTCTCGCCGAACTACATCGCGACCGCCGTCCGCCTCCTGGAGGAGACCGGGGCGCAGAACGTCGGCGGCGTCATGCACGCCGAGGGCGAGAACGACTGGGAGCACGCGGTCGCCGCGGCGATGACGTCGAAGATCGGCGTGGGCAACGCGGCCTTCCACACGGGCGGCGAGGCCGCACCGGCCGAGACCGTGTACCTCGGTGTCTTCCGCCGCGAGGCCCTTGAGCAACAGGGCGGCTACAACGAGGAGTTCATCCGCGCCCAGGACTGGGAGCTGAACTTCCGGATCCGCGAGGCGGGCGGCCTGATCTGGTTCTCGCCCGAGCTGCGGGTCTCGTACCGCCCGCGTCCTTCGGTGCGCGCCCTGGCCAAGCAGTACAAGGACTACGGGCGTTGGCGTCATGTCGTCGCCCGCTACCACTCGGGTTCGATCAACCTGCGCTATCTGGCCCCGCCGGCCGCGGTCTGCGCGATCGTCGCCGGGCTCGTGGTGGGTGCGGCGGTGACCCCCTGGGGCTTCCTGGTCCCCGGCGGCTACCTCGCGGCGATCGCCCTCGGCTCCGTCCCCGCGGGCAAGGGGCTGCCGCCGAAGGCCCGGCTGCAGATTCCCGTCGCCCTCGCCACCATGCACATGTCCTGGGGCTTCGGCTTCCTGACCAGCCCGAAGGCCCTGGCGAAGAAGGTCATCGCGTCGCGGCGGCCGGCGGTGCTGAGCGAGACCTGACCGCCCCTCGGCGTACATGGCGAAGGCCCCTTCCTGGACCGGGAAGGGGCCTTCGTCGTCAGCGGGATCAGCCGCGGGGGACCTGTAGCGGACCTGTGGCGGACCTGCGGCCGACCTGGACGCGGCTCGCGTTGCGCGATCCACGCGTGTGTTCACCGGCCGCCGCCCCGCCGGGAGGGCTACCAGCGGTAGGCCCCCGCCGGGACGGCTACCAGCGGTACGGCTCGTACACGTCCATGCACTGGCTCTTGTCCGAACCGTTGATGGCGTCGGCGTTGCCGGGGACGTCGCCGGCCTTCGGGGCCGACTTCTTCGGATAGGCCGTGCCCGTACGCCAGTCGGCGCCCACGACGAGGGTGACACCGGAGACGTCGGTGCTCCGCTTCACCGAAGTCAGCGGAATCCCGAGGGACTTGGCGACCCGCTGGGCGTCGCCCTCCAGGTCCGCGCTCGGATAGCGGACGACCGTCTTGTCCTCGCTCAGCGCCGCGGAGCGGTCCGCCACCGCTTGTGTGAAGCCCTTGCTGGTGAGCTGATCCGCGATCGCGCTCGCCCGCAGGGGCGCCGCCGCCTCCGTGGCGGTCCGCGTGCCGTTCTGCACCTGTACGGCGATCTGGCCGTCGGCCGCGGCCGGGTCCTTGGAGACCTTCTCCTCGGTCTTCTTCTTCGCGTCCGCGTCCGAGCCGTTCTTGTCGAACGGCACGTCGTCGCGGAGCATCGACCACAGCTTCTCGGCGTCGGCACCGGCCGGCACCACGTGGTTGGCGTCCAGCGGGTCCGCGACGTTCGGCATCGTCGTCATCGTGATGCGGTTCGTCGGCACCGTCTTGAGCTGCATGCCCAGGTCGTACAGCTTCTTGACCGTGCCGATCTCCTCGGAGACCTTCAGCGACTTCGTCGCCGACTCGGCCAGGCCCATCAGGCGGCCCGTGTCGGTGAAGACGTTCTGGTCCTTCAGCCCGCGGATCATCGAGTTCATGTACATGTGCTGGGCCCTGGCCCGCATGAGGTCACTGCCCCAGGCGTGGCGCGTGCGCAACCACTGGAGCGCCTGCTTGCCCTTGACCTTCTTCTTACCGGCCTTCATCTTCAGGCCGGAGCCGCCGGGCACACCGGGCAGCGGACCGTCCTTCACATTCTGTCTCACACAGACCTCGACCCCGCCGATCGCGTCCGCCATGCTCACGACGCCCGCGAAGTCGATCGTCATCCAGTGGTCGATGTAGACCCCGGTGAGGTTCTGCCAGGTGGCCAGCGTGCAGCCGGCTCCGCCGCGGGACAGCGACCTGTTGATGATGGTGTTGGTCGCCTGATAGGTCGTACCGTCCTCCGGGTCCGTGCACTTGGGGATGTCGACCCGGGTGTCGCGCGGGATGGTCACCACCGCGGCGCTCTTGCGGTCCGCGGACAGGTGGATGAGCATCTGCACGTCGCCCAGCGGCGGGTTGCCGCGGTTGTCCCTGCTGCCGCCCAGTGCCACGTTCGCGTCGGAGGCGCGGCTGTCGGAGCCGACCAGCAGGATGTTCAGCGGAGTCTGCCCGGCCGCGTTGGGAGCCGTCTTCGGCGCCTTCGAGTCGCCGCTGCTGCGCTCGCCCTTCTCGATGTTGCCGTTCAGGTGCCGGTAGTACAGGTATCCCGTACCGGCGGTCCCGAGTATCACCACCGACAGGACCGTCGCCGACCAGCGCAACGCCCGCCGTCTGCGGCGGGACCGGTCGGTTCCCTGGCCTCCTGGCCGCCGCTTGTTCCCGCCGTGCCTGCCCGATCCGGCCGCCGTGTCCTTGCCCTGCGGAGCGAGGGACATCGTGTCCTCGACCGAGGGCACCTCCCCCTGCACACTGCTCTGACTCAACTCCCTGCCCCTTCCCCACCCCTGTTGCCCGGCAACGCCGCGCCCCGCGTCCGGCCCTCCCCGGCCGGTGCGGAGCGAACCCTGTCAGGCCACCCTGTCCGACACTGGTCCGCCACCTGTCAGACCCCTGTGGGTCCGAACCGGGTTGGCTACGCGTCGGCAAAATCAGCGACTGGCACGGCCGCGTGCTGTCGGCCCGGCATGCGGCCGACGTCGGACAGACGTGCAGTCGACACAGCGGTCGTGCAGTCGACACAGCGGTGCCCCACGTCAGACCAACGTGGGCCCCGCACGGTTGTGTTCCAAGCCGGACAACTCCGAGCCGGATTTCAGTCGGCCCCGCACCTGACGCGGCCAACTCCGCACCTGGTACCAGGCAGACCCACCTGGCACCGGGCAGACCCACCTGGCACCGGGCGAACCAGCCCCCGGCACCGGCCGATCCCGCCCCCCCCGGAACCAACTCCGTATCCGGCAAGGGCCTGTCGCTCGCCCCGTAAGACGTGCGACAGGCCCGTCAGGTCACCCGCGTCAGCGAATCAGCTGGCGCACTGGACCTTGTCCGCCGTGGACTTCTCCACATCCGGAGCGGCGGCCGAAGCGGAGTTCAGCTTCACCCCGGCGCCCTTGAAGTCCTCTCCCAGCGTGAGTGTCATCGTCGGCAGTCCCTGGGAGTTGGTGACGCTCTTGCCCGGCTTCATCGCCGAGCCGCTCAGACCCATGATGTCGGCCAGCCTGCGGGCCTGGTCCGCCTGGTCGGGCGCGTACTCCAGTGTCGTCTTGGCCTGTGTGGCACCCGAGTTGCCCGCGTTCTCGGACTTGGACACGCCCGCTTCGAGCTGCAGCCAGTTGAGCTCCGCCTGGGCGCTGCCGGCCGGGGCGCCGCCGTTGAGGATCTGGACGCGCACCTCGGAGGCGTCGGCCTTCGTGCCCTTGAGGCGGGCGGCGACCGCCGCCTTCTCCTTCGCCTCCTTCTGCTTCACCGCGGTGAAGGAGGTGTCGCTCTTGATCATCTGGAAGACCTGGGGTGCACGCGACTCGTCGACGACGACGGTCGCCTTGATCTTCTCGGCCGGGTTGTCCACCACCGGCACCGTCGTGAAGGTGATGTTCTTCGGCGGCACCTTCTTCAGCTCCAGCGCCACGTCCTTGAGCGTGCTGACCTTTCCGATGCCGGTGTCGACGGTCAGTGCCTTGGTGGCGGCCTCGGCGAGCTTCAGCAGCTTGCTGGGGTTGGTGAGGGTGTCGCTGGACGCCATCTTGCGCATCAGCGAGCCCAGGAACTGCTGCTGCACCTTGATGCGGTCGAGGTCGCCCTGGTTGCCGAAGCTGTGCCGGGTCCGCACGAAGGCCAGCGCCTGCTCGCCCTCGACCTTGGACGTACCGGCCGGCAGCTTGAGCTTCGACTCCTTGTCGTTGACGGCCTTCTCCACGCAGACGTCGACGCCGTCCACCGCCGTGGTCAGGGTCTTGACGGCGTTGAAGTCGGCCATCATGAAGTGGTTCGGCTTGATGCCGGTGACCGCCTCGACCGTGCGCATGGTGCAGCCCGCGTTCCGGCCGCCCTGTCCCAGGCTCGTGTTGAAGCGCTGGTTGAGCGTCCCCTGAATGATCTTCTCCGAGCCGTCCTCCTGCTTGGTCGGACAGTCCGGAATGTCGACCATCAGGTCACGCGGAATGCTCATCGCGGTCGCGTTCGTACGGTCCTTGGAGACGTGCAGCAGGATGTTCGTGTCGGCGTGCCCGACGCTGCCCTTGTCGCCGTAGCCCTCGTTGCCCGCACCGGTGCGCTTGTCCGTACCGATGATCAGGATGTTGAAGGCCTCGTCCTTGCTGAAGCCGCTGGAGCCCGCGCTGCCGACATCCGTCGTGGCGACGTTGCCCTCGAGGTGCTTGATGTAGGCGTACGCCGCCGCCGAGACACCGACCAGCACGAAGGCCATGCCGCCGCCGGTCCACAGCAGTATCTTCTTCGCCCGCGACTTCTTGGGTTTTGTCCGGCGGCGACCCGGAGGCGGTTCCTCCGGCGCGCCACGGCGCCTGCGCGGTCCCGGCAGATCGGTGCCCGGAATCTCCCGGTCACGGCCCGGCGCGGTGCGCGGGCGTGTTGCCGCCCCTCCGGCGCGGGTGGCGGTTCTCCGGGGACCGGGAACAGTCGACTGCGGTGCGGAACTCTGCAGTCGCAGTTCGTAGTCACCGGTGCTCGGGTTGAGTACCCACTGGTCTGCGGGATCGATATCGTCCGCCCGCCCACGGCCTTGCGCGTCCACGGTTGCTTGAGTCCTCCGTCGGGGCCACGCGGCGTCTTTCCCCCTCAAAAGACGCTCGGTCAGTCGGTCCAACCAGTGCGCGACCTCAGGACAGACCTCAGGACCGGGTGCACCGGATCGCTCACACTAGCCGCCCAGTTCGGCGTACAGCGACGACGGTGAGAAATTCCACGTCCCTACAACCGGGCAATCCACCCAATTCTTTGAACGTACGTTCCCCGTCTTGGCGTGCTCTTTACTCGGAGGCCTGTTCGGGCGTTAACCGCAGGCGTCCTCGGCGGCTGTGTTCCCGCGGAATGTGGGAGCGGGGCTCGGTGTCAGCGAGGGGTCTTCGGGCCGCTTTGCGCCCGATTTGCCATCTTCCTGGCCGAATTCCTGGCCGAAGTCCTCTGCCCGCTCTCCTTCCCGCTCGCCATAACTTCCGTCATCGGGCTCGGAGTTGTGCGAATCGCCGTACGCGTCCCCGTCGCCGACCGGCTCCGAGCCGCTCCTCTTTGTGCCGGAATCCTCCGGAAGTTCCTTCGACACCTCCAACGGGGCGTCCATGCGCAGCCGTTCGAAGAGTTTCTCCGCCTCGGGTTCCACGAGCTGGTCACGATTGGCGTTGTAGGCGTACGACTCCCGCGGCACCGTAAGGAATTGCACACGTTCGGTGGGGATGTTGCGCATGCCGCGGACCAGGTCGTAAAGGCCCCGCAGGCTCGCGAGGCCCGGGTCGGTGGTGAGCGACGAGGTCGCCGCGTCCAGTACCGGATAGAGCTTCACCGGATTCAGCAGTACGTCATTGCTGCGCACCTTGTTGACGAGGGCGCCCAGGAAGCGCTGCTGGCGGTCCATCCGGTCGGTGTCGCTGCCGTCGCCGATGGTCTTGCGGGCGCGTACGTACCCGAGGGCCTGCTCGCCGTTGAGCTTCACCTTGCCCGCGGGCAGCCGGAGCTTGGCGGCGGGATCGTCGATCGGCTCCTTCAGGCAGACCACGACCCCGTCGACGGCGTCGACCATGTCCTTGAAGCCGTGGAAGTCCACGACCATGTGATGGTCGATCCGGATGTCGGTCAGCTTCTCGACCGTACGGATCGTGCAGGCCGAACCGCCGCTCTGGAAGGCGTGGTTGAACATCGCGAACACCGGTGCGGTGCGGCTGCCGTCGGGCCGGCGGCAGCTCGGCACGTCCACCATCAGATCGCGGGGGAGCGAGACCGCGGTCGCGCTGCGCCGGTTCGCCGCGAGGTGGAGCAGGATCGTGGTGTCGGACCGCTCGGTGCCGGAGTCCCGTCCGTACTTCTGGTTCCCGTTCCCCGACCGTGAGTCCGACCCGATCAGCAGGATGTTCTGCGCGTCGCGCACCAGCGAGGTCGGGCGCTCCTTCTCGAACCGCGCGAGTTCGGCGGCCGTGTCGTCGTCCGACGTGATGTTGCCGTTCAGCTTCTCGTACAGCACCCAGCCGGCTCCCGCGGCGCCCACCACGACCACGACGACGCCGATGGCGATGTACCGCAGCCAGCGCCGTCTGCGCCGCCTGACCCCGGCTCCGGTGGGAGACGCGCCAGCCCCGGGCCCGACCGGGGCCTGTGCCGCACCGTGCGTCCCTCCGGCGTCGCTCACGTCTGAGTCCACCCCTCATGGCGTACGGACCTACTCCTACGACCATGGCCCGGGAGGGGGGCGGGGGGCTTCGGGAGGTGGGCTGAATGGGGGACGGGGGGTTTCCTCGCCCCCGCCGCCCCTACCCGTCCCATCCTGTTCCTGGGGGCTCCGCCCCCAGGCCCCCGACGGGCAGGGGTGCAAGGTTGGGATGCGAGTGCGGGTGAGTAGTGGCTGGCCGCGCAGTTCCTCGCGCCCCTGAGGTATTTCAGCCCCTCCGGCGTTTGAGGAGCGGGGGTTCGGGGGCGGAGCCCCTGAGTAGTGACGGGAATGGGTAGGGGCGGCGGGGGCGAAAAACTCGGCCCAGCCACCCCCGACGGGCCGCTCAGCGGCGAGCCGTAGCCGAAACCCGCTCACTCTCGATCCGCTTCGCCAACGCGTCCTCCCCAACCCGCTCAAGGTTCCGGCACAACACCACGGACCCCCCGACAGCCAGCGGAGCGAAGAGCCCGGCGCTGAGCCCCTCCCACGTGTCGTAAGAAAGAGCGGACAACAGCCGGGCCCCAGGCCCGGTCAGCCCCAGCGCGGGCGCATCCGCACGAGCCCGCTCCACAACCTCCGCCCCCGTCAGCTCGGCCCCGGCGACAACCACCGACGGAGCCTCCGGATCCACAGGCCCGTACGCCTGGAAGACGTCCCCCTGACCGGGCACCTCGACGGCGTAGTCGGCGTATCCGGCGGGCACCTGGGCGAACCGCCGTCCGAGCGGCGCGAGCGACAACGCCACCCGCTCCCCGGAACACGCGAGCCCGGCCTCGAACTGCCCGGGCCCGGCCACCACATGGTCGGCGGCACCGGCGTCGCCCCCGACATCCGCCACCACCCCCACCGAGGAACAGGCGAGCAGCCACACCGCGGTCTGCCAGTGCGCGGGCAGCAGCAGGGCGACCCGCTCCCCGGGCTCGGCGGCCAGCTCGCCCTGGAGCAGGTTGGCGGTCTTGGCCACCCAATTGGCGAAGGTGGCCACGGACAGTTCGACACGTTCACCCGTGGCGTCGTCGTAGAAGGTCACCAGGGGGCGCGCGGGATCCGTGGCGAGCGCGGATCGCAGCAGGTCGGCAGGGGTGCGGTCGGTGGCGTTCACGGGACGCAAGGGTACGCGGACACCCGCCCGGGCGGGGGAGTGAGGGCCACCGGTTCGGCGGAGTGCGGCCGACGGTCCGTCAAATCCCAGATGGACAGATAAGTATGACTATGTCCAGGATCAGGGGCATGCGCGGATATCTTGCTTCCTCGATCGCCGTCACGTGTGCGGCCGCCCTGGCCTTCCCCCTGGCCCTGTCCACCGACGCCGCGGCCGCACCCCCGGCGGCCGAGAGCCCGACCACCGAGCGGGCGACACCGGACAGACCGGCATCCGAACGAACGGCCAGGGCCCGACCGGAGACGCCGAGCACCTCGAAGACATCGGCCGAGACGGCCACCTCGCCCGAGACGGCCACCTCGGCCGCGGAAGCCGCCGCGGCGGCCGCCCCCGTCGCCCCCGTCGCCTCCGTGTCCGACCGATCGATCCCCGGCAGCACCCAGTCCCTCCCCCTCGCGCCCCTGACCCCGCCCTCCGGCGACCGCACCCTGCCCCCCACGTCCGCCCCGGCCTTCACCCCCGCGGCCACCCAAGGCCTCCCGCGCCGCGACGTACGCCACTTCTCCCTCGTGGGCGTCGTCTGGGACAACCCGGACACCGAACTCCAGGGCCGGGTCCAGGTCCGTACCCGCGCGAGCGGCACCGCGAAGTGGTCCGTCTGGCAGGACGTGGACACGCACAACCACGAGCACGCGGCCGATCCGGACACGGCGGAGCGCACCTCCGGGCGCGTACGGGGATCCACGGCCCCCCTGTGGGTCGGCGACTCGGACGGTGTGGAGGTCCGCGTCCAGGCGGAGGCGGACGGCAGGCCGGAAGCGGACGGCCGGGCCGTCGCCGGCGACCCCCTCCCCAAGGGCCTGCACATCGAACTGATCGACCCGGGCGTCGACCCGGCCGCCGAGCCCCCGCCCCAGGCCTCCGGAGTGGACACCCCGCGGGGCAACGTCCTGTCCCCCGAGGCCGCGGCCTCCTCCGCCGTCAACGCCGACCTCGCCCCCCTCGGCGCCACGGTGATCCCCGCCCTCAGCCAGAAGCAGACGGAGGCCGACCTGATCGCGACCCGCGGCGATTCGGCGGGCGCGGCGAGCGGGACGGCCAAGCCCGCGCCGAAGGAAAAGCCAATCGTGAAGGAGAAGCCGGGTACGACGGGCAAGACCGGCACGATCGGCAACGCCGACGCGGCGGGCACGGGGACCGGCCAGCGCGTGAAGCCGTACATCGGCGCACGTCCGCGCATCGTCACCCGTCGGGGCTGGGGTGCCGACGAGACGCTCCGCGAGCGGAACTTCAGCTACACGAAGACCGTGAAGGCCGCCTTCGTCCACCACACGGCGTCCGGCAACAACTACCGCTGCGCGCAAGCACCTTCAGTCATCCGCAGTATCTACCGCTACCACGTGAAGAGCAGCGGCTGGCGGGACATCGGCTACAACTTCCTCATCGACAAGTGCGGAAACATCTACGAGGGGCGGGCCGGAGGCGTGGCCAAGCCGGTCATGGGCGCACACACTCTCGGTTTCAACACCAACAGCATGGGGATCGCGGTCCTCGGGAGCTTCGGTACCTCGAACCCGCCCGCCGCCGCGGTGAAGGCGATCGCGAAGCTCACGGCGTGGAAGCTCGGACTCTTCGGAGCGAACCCGAAGGGCAAGACCTACCTCAAGTCCGGGGGCGGAAATCTCTACCGAAAAGGAAAGAACGTACGACTCAATGTAATCTCCGGTCACCGGGATGGTTTCGCCACCGAATGCCCGGGCGGCCGACTCTACGCGAAGCTCGGCAAGGCCCGTGCGACTTCGGCCCGCTACCAGGGACGATGAGGTCCGGTCGGCGGGAACGGTGAGCCCGGCAACCCGGGGTCCCAGCCCCGGCGGCTCCCCACGGCCATACCTCCCCCAGAGGCGCCCCACAGCCATCGAAACGGTCTGCATACACTGGCCGGTCGAAAGACAGTTCGACCGGCCCCATCAGGAAGCAGAGACGACAGGTGACAGAAGCGATCCTCCTGGTCGGCGGCAAGGGCACACGGCTGCGCCCCCTCACGGTGCACACGCCGAAGCCGATGGTTCCGGCGGCCGGGGTACCGTTCCTCACGCACCAGCTGGCACGGGCGAGAGCGGCGGGGGTCGAGCACATCGTGCTCGCCACCTCCTATCTGGCCGAGGTCTTCGAGCCCCACTTCGGCGACGGTTCGTCGCTGGGGCTCCACATCGAGTACGTCACCGAGGAGGAGCCCCTCGGCACCGGCGGCGCCATCCGGAACGTGGCCTCCCGGCTGAGATCGGGCCCCGACGACCCGGTCCTGATCTTCAACGGGGACATCCTGACGGGCCTGGACATCCCGGCCCTCATCAGCACGCACCGGTCGTCGGGCGCGGACGTCTCCCTGCACCTCACGAGGGTGACGGACCCGAGGGCGTACGGCCTGGTCCCCACGGACTCGTCGGGCCGGGTCCAGGCGTTCCTGGAGAAACCCCAGACCCCCGAGGAGATCGTCACCGACCAGATCAACGCGGGAGCGTACGTGTTCCGCCGGTCGGTGATCGACGCGATCCCGGTGGGCCGCCCGGTCTCGGTCGAACGGGAAACGTTCCCGGAGCTCCTCGCCTCCGGCGCCCACCTCCAGGGAATGGTCGACTCGACCTACTGGCTGGACCTGGGCACCCCGGGTGCCTTCGTACGCGGCTCGGCCGACCTGGTCCTCGGCCGCGCTCCGTCCCCGGCGGTCCCGGGCCGCTGCGGGGACCGCCTGGTCCTCCCGTCGGCCACGGTCGCCCCCGACGCCAAACTGACCGGCGGCACCGTCGTCGGCCACGGCGCCATGGTCGGCGAGGGCGCCCGCATCTCCGGCAGCACCATCCTCGACGGCGCGGTCATCGCCCCGGGCGCGGTCATCACCGACTCCCTGATCGGCGCCCGCGCCCATGTCGGCGCCCGCTCCATCCTCACCGGAGCGGTGATCGGCGACGGCGCCTCGGTAGGCCCCGACAACGAACTCCGAGAAGGCGTACGCATCTGGTGCGACGCCCAAATCCCAGCAGCGGCACTCCGCTTCTCATCGGACCAGTAGCACTGACTGAACCAAGGACTTAACCAAGGGGGGAGCAGAGCCTGCGCGCACACAATCTGGCGCAGGCTCACTTCTTTGTCCGGGTGCTTCACCTGGCTACTTCACCCGGGTACCTGAGGCGACGGTCACTCTTCAGCCTGGCCCAGGCCCACCTCAGCCCGTCCGGCGTTTGAGGACGAGGCCGTTCAGGCCGATTCCCCACCCACCCCCACCCAGCCCGTCCGGCGTTTGAGGACGAGCGCGTCAGCGCGATACGGGGGTTCGGGGGCGGAGCCCCTGAGTAAGGGACGGGAATGGGTAGGGGCGGCGGGGGCGAAAAAACTCAAAGCCGCCCAATATCCCCCCGAGGCATCCGCGGCTGCCGCCGCCCCGGCGTACGCCCACTCAACAAAATCAGCCGAGCAGCCCGATGCCGCTGCCCCGCATAAGGCTCCAGCAACGACAACATCACGGAGTCATCCGCATCCCGGTCCCCGGCCAACGCATACCCCACGATCCCAGGAAGGTGCAGATCCCCGACCGTCACCGCATCCGCCGCCCCATGACTCCGCTGCACAACCTCCGCAGAAGTCCACGGCCCCACCCCCGCCACCACCTCAAGCCGCTCCTGGGCCCGCCCCACCTCGAACCCCACCGCCTCCTCCATCCGCCGAGCCACCCGCACGACCCGCAGAATCGTCGACGCCCGCTTGTTGTCGACCCCGGCCCGATGCCACTCCCACGAGGGAATCAACGCCCAGACCCGAGGCGCGGGCATCACGAACATCCCCCCACCCCGACCCACCACGGGCCCGGGCCCAGGCGCAGGCACCCCGTACTTCCGCACAAGCAACCGCCACGCCCGATACGCCTCGTCCGTCGTGACCTTCTGCTCAAGAATCGACGGAATCAACGACTCCAGCACCAGCCCCGTACGCGTCAGCCGCAACCCGGGCCGCCGATGCCGGGCCACCGCCACCAGCCGATGCCGCGGCTCGAAGGCATCGGGATCGTCCGACTCCCCGAGCATCCGAGGCAACTGCTCCAGCAACCACTCGGCCCCGGGCCCCCACGCCTCCCCCTCGACGACACCGGAGCGCACGGACACCCGCAGGGTCCCGGGCCCGACCGGAGTGAGACTGGCCCGCCACACGGCCCCGTCCGGCGTCGTACGGAAGGTCGGATCGGCGGGCCCCCGCCGCAACGGCCCGAGCACGAGCCCGAGATCCAGCGGCCACGGCGGCACCCAACTCCGCGTACGCCCGCCGACTCCGGCCGACCGGTCCGCCCGTGCCTGCCCGGGCACGACGACATGCCCGCCGCGCACGGTCGTACGCGTCGGCCGAGGATCAAAACGTCCGGCCACGATTGGGGTCCTAGGGCTTGGGGCGCTCGGTGATGCCGTACGGGAATGCTGTACGAGAATGCCGTACGAACCAGGGCTGATGTGAACGTCGGCGCTCAGCGCACCTCGATGAACGCCCCCGCATCCCGCTCGGGCCGGGCCTTCGGCTCCTCAGCCGCGTGCCCGACGGCGACGGCCCCCATGGGATCCCATCCCTCCGGCAGCCCGAGCACGTCCCGCACGACGTCCCGGCAGAACATCGTCGACGACACCCACGCGGACCCGAGCCGCTCCCCGGCGAGCGCGACGAGGAGGTTCTGCACCCCGGCGCCCGCCGCGACCACGAACATCTCGCGCTCGGCCCCGTCACGCCGCTCGTCCCCGTACGTGTGGGACCCGTCCATGACGAGGCACGGGACGACGAGATACGGCGCGCCCCTCAGCACGTCCCCGCGCCGCACGCGCTTGGCGATGGACTCCGCGCTCTTCCCGTCCCGCTCAAGATCGGCGATCCAGGCGTCCCGCATGGCGTCGAGCAGCCGCGTCCGCGACTCGGCTGACTCCAGGAGCACGAATCTCCAGGGCGTCGTGTGATGCGGTGCCGGCGCGGTCACGGCGGCGGCCACCGCACGCCGTACGGCATCGGGGTCGACGGGCTCGTCCGTGAAGGCCCGTACGGTACGCCGCTGGGTGACGGCCTCCCGGACGGCCTCGGAGGTGCCGAGCCGGAACATGTCGTCGCGCGCGCTCCGGACCATGCCTCGCGTCCCTTCGTCCTCGCCCTGTGCGCCCACCACGTGGGGCAGTCCGCGCACGACGGCGACGGGCAGCCCGGCGGCCTTGCCCTTGACCAGGTCACCGGCGGACGCGAGCTCGTCGGCGGTGGCGACGACGGTCGCGCTCAGCGGATTCCCGTGCGCGTCCGTGCCGCCTCGCAGATCGTCGAGGACGCGCACTCCGGCGGCCCCGATGGCGACATCGGTGAGCCCGGTCCGCCAGGGCCGCCCGAACGTGTCCGTGACGACGACCCCGACCTCGACCCCGAGCGCGTCCCGCAGCCCGTCGCGGATCGCGCGCGCGGAGGCGTCGGAGTCCTCGGGCAGCAACAGCACGGTCCCGGTGGGTGTGTTGGAGGCGTCGACGCCGGCGGCGGCCATGATGAGCCCCTGCCGGTTCTCCACGATCCGCAGGGGTCCGCGCCGTGCGACGACCCGCACGGTCTCGGCGTCGATGGCGGCCTCCCGGTCCGCCGCCTCGACGATCCGCCCCTCGGCCTTGGACACGATCTTCGAGGTGACCAGCAGGACGTCCCCGTCGACCAGGCCCGGCTCGGCGCCGGCGATCAGCTTGGCGAGATCGTCCCCCGGCTGAACCTCTGGCAGTCCGGGCAGCGCCCAGACCCGGAAGCCGGGCACACCGGACGGCAGCCCTTCGTCCCCGGCCGGAGCCGGAGCCGGACCCGGAGCCGGGCTCGCGGAAACCCCGCCGCTCATGTGCCCCGTACTCCCGAACTCGTCGCTGCCGAACTCGTCGCTGCCGGACTCGGCGCTCCCGAAATCATTGCCGCTCAAGCGCCCCGCACCTCCTCCGCCAGCGCCAGCGCCTGACGGGCCATCTCGGCCGTCGCGTCCAGGTCGGTCATCATCAGGGGCACGGCCCGGCACTGGATGCCGGCGGCGGCGACCCGCTCCACCGTCCCGGCGTCCACGGTGTCGACGAGCCAGCCGTCGAGAAGCCCCGAGCCGTAGTGCTCGGCGACCGCGGCGGCCGTGGACTCGACGCCGACGGCCGCGAGGACCTTGTCGGCCATGCCGCGCACGGGCGCGTCGCCGACGATGGGGGAGAGGCCGACCACCGGGACGCCCGCCTCGGCGATGGCCTCCCGGATGCCGGGCACGGCGAGGATGGTGCCGACGGACACGACCGGGTTGGACGGCGGGAAGAGGATCACGTCGGCCGAGGCGATCGCCTCCAGCACTCCGGGCGCCGGCTTGGCCTGGTCGGCGCCGACGGGCACCACCGCGTACGCGTCCACGGAGGCCCGCAGCCGCACCCAGTACTCCTGGAAGTGGATGGCCTTGCGCTCGCCGTCGATCTCGACGGCCACATGGGTCTCGATGCGGTCGTCCGACATGGGGATCAGCCGGACGCCCGGCTTCCACCGGTCGCAGAGCGCCTCGGTGACGGCGCTCAGGGGATACCCGGCGCTCAGCATCTGCGTCCGCACGATGTGCGTCGCGAAGTCCCGGTCGCCGAGCCCGAACCATTCGGGCCCGACCCCGTACGCCGCGAGCTCCTCCTTGAGGTGGAAGGTCTCGTCGGTCCGCCCCCAGCCCTGCTCCTCGTTGATACCGCCGCCGAGCGTGTACATCACCGTGTCGAGGTCCGGGCAGACCTTCAGCCCGAAGAGGTGGATGTCGTCCCCGGTGTTGCCGATGACCGTGACGTCCGCGTCCGGCGCGGCCTGCTTGAGACCACGCAGGAACCGTGCACCACCGATGCCGCCTGCCAGAACCACAATGCGCATGGATTCAGTCTTGCAGGCGGCTACGACAACGCGTCAGCCGGTTACGAGACCTCGGCCACAGTCCCCGACTCCGCCGCGCACCGGACGGCGTGCATCGGCATCTCCGTCAACCCGGGGTAGTACACGTGCAGGCTTATGGCCGGATCGAGCGAGTCGTTGACGACCTCGTGCACGTACCCGGGCGCGAACACACGCTGGGCGCCCGCGCCCAACGCGCGCGTGCCCCGCTCGGTGCGCTCGGTCAGCGCGCCCTCCAGGACGGTGAGTACGCCGGAGGAGCGGCCGTGGTCGTGCAGCCCGCTGCCCTGCCCGGGCACCCAGGAGAGCAGCCACACCTCGTAGCCGGGCCCGGTGCGCAGCCGGTGGTACCAGCGGGAGGTCGCGTCGTACTCGACGAGGTGCTCCCACTGGGAGCGGTCGGCCGCGATGGAGCGGGCGAGGCCGACGAAGTCGGCCACGGTGGCCGGGTGCTCGCGCGGCGCCTGGAGGAGGTGCGGTACTTCGAGGATGTCGCCGGCGATCTGGAGGTCGCTGTCGCTGTTCATGGGTGCGGTGGGTTCCTCGGCGGAAGAGAGTGCTGGAGGACTGGGGTGTCACGTACCGTCCGCCCGGGTCGCGGGCATGAGGTGGGCCCTGGTGCGGGCGAGGGGACCAGCAGCCGGGTCCTGGTCAGTGGACCCGGCGACAGCCGGAGCGCGGTGGGCTCAACAGCTGTGACAGCAACAGAAACAGCTACAGCGAGCGTGGGCAGCACCGAGGGACCCGGCGGTGCGGGTCGAGGTGAGTGCCAAGTTCGCGAGCATGCCCACTAGGACACCGGTTCACACTCGGACTGTCAACTTGGTGTCCGGTATGTGGGCGATGTTTCACCTCATCCGGCTCATCTCTGCGGCGAAAGGTTTGTGCTGGAGCTTGCGAGGACACATGGCGCACAACCGGGCGCACGAACCTCGTCGCGATCCCGTGATCCATGGGGCATTCGTGTGATCCACATGTGATCCGGTTCGCTTCGTCGTCCGTACAGGAACGAGATCGAACTTCTGAGCGTCCTTCTTCGTACAGGTCCTGCACGGAGACGGAGGCCGGCCGGGTCCCTATTCGGCTGTCAGGGTTTATGCCGATTTGAACACTTTCCGCAAAGCCTTGGTTCCGCAGAGTGAATAAGGGGCCCAATAGCAGATCTCGGCTTGACTGGCCCGGATCGGCACACTTGTAATTTCACTCGTGTCGTTCAGCCGAAATCGGTAACGGCAGCATCACGGGGACGCGAGACGGACGAGGGGCGCACATGACCGAGCTGTTTCAGGAACTGCTGGTCGACGAGGCCGAAGAGGAGCTCGGCTGGCAGGAGCGGGCGCTCTGCGCGCAGACCGACCCCGAGTCCTTTTTCCCCGAGAAGGGCGGCTCCACCCGCGAGGCCAAGAAGGTCTGCCTCGCCTGTGAGGTCCGCTCCGAGTGCCTTGAATACGCGCTCGCCAACGACGAACGATTCGGCATCTGGGGCGGCCTGTCCGAGCGTGAACGGCGCCGCCTGAAGAAGGCCGCCGTCTGATCGTGGCTTGATCGCGACCTGATCGCCGGCTGCGCGCCGCCCGACCGAACGGCGCACACCCCTACGTTCCGATACGTAACGAACGGCCCGTCGCAGGTGGGTTATCCACAGGCGGCGGGCCGCCCTGCTGCCCAGCCGTTAGTGTGGGCCTCCGTCCGAGACGCCCCGCTGTCCCCCGGGGACACAGGCGTCCACCGCAGTCCATCGAACCGGGGCCCGTACCTCGATGTCCGTGCACAGCCATTCGGCAGGTCAGTACGACACTGCCACGCCCGAGTTCCCACGGCACGTGGTCACCGCAGTGCTCGTCTCGCACGACGGTGCCCGCTGGCTGCCCGACGCCCTCGCCGGGCTGCTCGGTCAGGAACGCCCCGTACAGAACGCCGTGGCGGCCGACACCGGCAGCGCGGACGACTCCGCCCGGCTGGTCACCGACGCCCTCGGCGCCGACCGGGTGCTGCACCTCGCCCGGCGCACCGGCTTCGGCCAGGCCGTCGAGGAGGCCGCCCGCACGGCCGGCGTGCTGACCCCGGACGACCTGCCGTACCTCAAGCGCCCCAGCGGCTGGGACCCGGTCACCCGCACCTGGCGCGACGACGCGTACGACATGCCGGAACTGCCCCACGGCGAGCCCGAGCAGTGGCTGTGGCTCCTGCACGACGACTGCGCCCCCGAAGCCGACGCCCTGGCCCAGCTGCTGCGGGTCGTGGAGAACGAACGGGAGCTGGGCAAGGAGGTCGCCGTCGTCGGCCCCAAGCTCCGCGGCTGGTACGACCGCAGACAGCTCCTGGAGGTCGGCGTCACCATCGCGCACAGCGGCCGCCGCTGGACCGGCCTGGACCGGCGCGAGCAGGACCAGGGCCAGCACGACCACGTCAGGCCCGTGCTCGCCGTGTCCACCGCCGGCATGCTGATCCGCCGCGACGTCTTCGAGGAGCTCGGCGGCTTCGACCGCCGACTGCCCCTGATGCGCGACGACATCGACCTGTGCTGGCGCGCCCAGGCCGCGGGCCACCGCGTCCTCGTCGCCCCGGAAGCGGTCGTGCGGCACGCCGAGGCGTCGTCCCGCGAGCGGCGCACCGTCGACTGCGTGGGCCGCACCTCCGCCTCCCCGCACAAGGTCGACAAGGCCGGCGCCGTCTACACCCTCCTCGTCAACAGCCGAGGCGCGGCGCTCCCCTGGATCCTCGTACGGCTCGTCGTCGGCACGCTGCTGCGCACGGTCGCGTACCTCGTGGGCAAGGTCCCCGGACAGGCGGTCGACGAGATCCGCGGCCTCCTGGGGACACTGCTGCGCCCGGAGCGCATCCTCGCGGGCCGGCGCAGGCGAGGACGCCCCCAGGTCGACAAGGGCGAGCTGCGCCCGCTGTTCCCGCCGCCCGGCGCGACCGTGCGGGCCACGATCGAACAGGCCGCGGGCAGTCTCGCGGGCAGCTCCGACCCGGAACTGAACGCGGCAGGACGACACGGCAGCGCCGTCGAGTCCGGGCCCGGCGGTGACGACGCCGACTTCCTGGAAGTCGAGCAGTTCGCCCGCCTCAAGCGCGTCGCCCGCAAGCCGGGACCGATGCTCTTCGTGGCCCTCCTCCTCTTCTCGCTCGTCGCCTGCCGTGAACTCCTCGGCGGCGGCGCTCTCTCGGGCGGCGCGCTGCTGCCCGCCCCTGCCGACTCCTCCGAGCTGTGGTCGCGCTATTTGGACGCCTGGCATCCGGTCGGCGCCGGCGGCACGCAGTCCGCGCCGCCGTATCTCGCGCTCGTCGCGATGCTCGCGAGCCTGCTGTTCGGCTCCACCGGGCTCGCCGTCACCGTGCTGCTGGTCGGCTCGGTGCCGCTGGCCGGCTTCACCGCCTACTTCGCCTCCCGGCCGCTGGTCCAGTCGCGCCTGCTGCGAGCCTGGGCGTCCGTGGCGTACGCCTTCCTGCCCGCCGCCACCGGCGCGCTCGCGGGCGGCCGCATCGGCACGGCCGTACTCGCCGTGCTGCTGCCCCTCATCGCGCGCGCGGGCATCGCGGCCAGTGGCCTCGCCTCGGAGACGGCCCGCGGCAGCTGGCGCGCCACCTGGGCGTTCGCGCTGCTGCTGACCCTCGCCACCGCCTTCACGCCGATCGTGTGGCCCATCGCGCTCGTGCTGGGCCTCGCCCTGCTGGTCGTGCGCCGCGGCGAGATCACCGCCTACGGGCCGCGTTTCCTGGCGCAGCTCGGCACCCCGCTGCTCGTCCTCGCCCCCTGGTCGCTGACGCTGCTGCCCTTCGGCTTCTTCCAGGAGGCCGGCATGGAGTACGGGCCGGGGGCGGCCTCCGCGCTCGACCTGCTGGGCGGCAGCCCGGGCGGCCCCGGGACCGTCAGCGGGCTGATGCTCATCGGCATCGTCTGCGCCGCAGTGGCCGCGCTGGTGCGTACAGAGCGTCAGTTGGGAATCTGGACCGCCTGGGCGGCCGGCCTGGTGGCGCTCGTTTTCGCCGTCCTGTCCAACAGCTCCACCTGGGCCGGACCGGCCACCCTCGTCTACGGCCTCGCCTTCCTCGCCGCCGCCGCGCTCGGTGCCGACGGCGCCCGCTCGCGCGTGGCCGAGCAGAGCTTCGGCTGGCGCCAGCCGCTCGCCGTGCTCATCGCGTTCGCCGCGGCAGCTGGCCCCCTGCTCGTCGCCGCCGGGTGGATGATCCGCGGCGCGGACGGCCCCCTGGAGCGCCGCGATCCCGTCCAGGTGCCCGCGTTCGTCGCCGAGGAGAGCGGCACCCGCGACCAGGCCCGCACCCTCGTCCTGGACAGCGCCTCGCCGGCCGAGGTCGGCTACATGCTCGTCCGGGGCTCCGGCGCCCGCCTCGGCGACGCCGAACTGGCCGCGGCGGACGGCGAGAACAAGCCGCTCGACAAGGTCGTCGCGAACCTCGTGGCGGGCTCCGGCGCAGACCAGGCCGACCAGCTCGGCGGCTTCGCCGTGCGGTACGTCCTCGTGCGCGGCGGCGCGCCCCGCGAGGTCAGCCGCGTCCTGGACGCCACCCCCGGCCTGAGCCGGCTGAGCCAGCAGGACGGCAGTGCCCTGTGGCGCGTCGACCGGCAGGTCGCGCGCGCGGCCATCGTCCCCGACTCGGGCGACCCGCAGCCCATCGCCGCCGGTCCCGTCGAACTGCACACCAAGATCCCCGCCGGTGCCGACGGCCGCGTCCTGCGCCTCGCCGACACCGCCGACGAGGGCTGGACGGCCACCCTCGACGGGAAGCCGCTCACCAGGACCACGGTCGACGGCTGGGCGCAGGGCTTCGAACTGCCCGCCACCGCGGGCCGGCTGGACGTCACCTTCGAGGCCCCGATGAGCCACACCGGCTGGCTGTGGGCGCAGGGCGCGCTCGCCGTCGTCCTCGTGGTGCTCGCCCTGCCCGGCCGCCGTCGTGACGTCGACGACGACCTCCCCGAGGAGCCCGTCGTCCCCGCCCAGGCCGTCTCCGGCGAGGGCCGCAGGGCCCGCAGGCTGCGCGCCCAGGCGGAGGCCGAACAGGCGGACCAGCCCGACCGGTTCACCCCGGACGCCCCGCCGTCCACGCCTCCTCCTCCGGAGGAGGCTCCTGTTCCCGCCCAGGTCCCGCAGCAGCAGGCCTACGGCGACTGGGACACGACGACGTACGCGGGCGCCGAGTACGGCACCTACGGCGGCGAGCAGCAGTACCAGGGCGCCCCGCAGTACCCGGCGGGAACCTACGACCAGCAGCAGTACCAGGCGGACCCGTACCAGACGGGCCAGTACGACCCGTACGCGTCGTACGGCACGGGGAACACGGCGTACGACCCGGCGCAGACGTACTCCCAGGGCTACGACCCGGCGTACGACCCGGACCAGCACCAGCAGCCGCCGCACGGCACCGACAGTGAGCGCCCCGACGGGAGCCAGCAGTGAACCGCACCACCGTGTCCCTGATCGCCGGCGTGGCCGCGCTCGCCGCCGTCACCGGATTCGCCTCGATGTCCGAGCCGGACACCACCGGCTCGGACACGGCGAAGGCGGCCGCCCAGCTGCCCGTGGAGCGCACCAGCCTGCTCTGCCCGGCTCCCAGCACCTCGGACCTGGCGGAGACCGCGTACACGTCCTTCACTCCCGTCGCGGAGGGCACCGGTGACGACGGCGCGGCCGAACTCACGGCGGCGGGCGAGGAGTCGGCCGACGGCAAGACCGATGCCGACAAGGGCGACAAGAAGGACGGCAAGGAGAAGGCGGTCCTGACGCCGAAGGAGCCGGGCAAGCCGGTCACCGGCGAGGCCTCCGGCGCCGAGTCGCCCGCGCTCGTCGGCACCGCCGAGGGCAGGTTCGCGCCCGGCTGGACCGTCCAGCAGACGACGGAGATCCCGGCGGGCAGCGGCCGCGGCCTGCTCGGCACCAACTGCACCGCTCCGGACACGGAGTTCTGGTTCCCGGGCGCCAGCACCGCCAAGGAGCGCACGGACTACGCGCACCTGACCAACCCGGACGACTCCGCCGCCGTCGCCGACATCGAGCTGTACGGCAAGGACGGCGCCCTCAAGTCGACGGTGGGGGAGGGCATCCAGATCCCGCCGCACTCCAGCGAGGCGGTGCTGCTGTCCACGCTCATCGACGAGCCGCAGACCAACCTCACCGTGCACGTCACGGTCCGCAGCGGCCGGGTCGCCGCCGCCGTCCAGGCCATCGACGACAAGCTCGGCGGCGACTGGCTGGGCCCCTCCACCGACCCCGCGGGCAGCCTCGTCCTGCCGGGCATCCCGAAGGACGCCACATCCGTACGGCTGGTCGCCTTCGCGCCCGGTGACGCCGACGCCGACCTGAAGGTGCGGCTCGCCTCTCCGAACGGGCCGATCACCCCCGCCGGAAACGAGACGCTGCACATCAAGGCCGGCATGACCGCCGCCATCGACCTCGGTGACGTCACACGCGGCGAGGCGGGATCCCTGATACTGACGCCGACCGGGCGGCCCACCCCGGTCGTCGCGGCCCTCAAGGTCGTCCGCGGCAAGGGCGACAAGCAGGAGACCGCGTTCATCCCGGCGACCGCTCCGGTGGACACGCGCGCGACGGCCGCCGACAACCGCTCCAAGGGCTCCACGCTCTCCCTGGCGGCCCCCGGCCGCGCCGCGAAGGTCAAGGTCACGGCCTCCGCGGGCAGCGACGGCGGCACGGCCGCCTCGAAGACGTACACGATCAGGGGCGGCACCACCCAGAACGTCGAGCTGCCCGTCCCTGCCGGCCTCAAGGGCACGTACGCCCTCACAGTCGAGCCGCAGTCCGGTGGTCCCGTCTACGCGGCGCGGATGCTCGAAGCGGCCAGTGGCGGCGTACCGATGTTCACGATGCAGACGCTGCCGGACGACCGGGGAACGGTGGAGGTACCGGACGCGGCACAGGACCTCTCGGTGCTGCAGAGGTAGGACGCCGTACGCCTCCGGGAGGGCGGTCAGTCCTCCCCGTACCGGGGATCCACCGTCTCCGGAGTCAGTCCCAGCAGCTCGGCGACCTGCTCCACCACGACCTCGTGCACGAGAGCGGCCCGCTCGTCGCGCCCCTTGGTGCGGATCTCGACCGGGCGGCGGTAGACGACGACACGGGAGGGCCGGCCCTCGCGCGCCGGGATCGTGCCGCCCAGGGGCACCGTCTCGTCGGCCCAGCCCTCGTCACGCGCCGGGTCGAGCCGGGGCACCTCCAGCACCAGGAACTCGATGTCGGCGAGCTGCGGCCAGCGCCGCTCCAGCCGCTCCACGGAGTCCTGCACCAGATCCGCGAACACCTCGGCCCGGCTCGCCGAGAGGGGTACCTGCGGCGGCGCCACGGGGCCACGCATCCCGCGCCCGTGTCGATCACGACGACGGGGCCTGGGCTCGGCGGCACGGGGCGGTACGGGGTTGTCCATCACTGACGAAGAGTAGTCCCCAGACCCTTCCCCCGCCTGCACGTGTCCACCGACGGTCACCTCCTCGGGGGAGCGGGACCGGGGCATCCCACGGCTCCCGCGGCACCGCGCGACCAGTGCCCACGAGCGCCAGCGACTCACCCACCGCGTATGCCACTTGATGACCATTCCAGCCAAGGTTGGGCTCGTTTCCATATGCCTCTAGGACCACAGAAATAACGGCAATTGACAGCTTTCGCACCAACTCGGGACCGCTCCTGGACCCGTCCGAAATTTCCCCAACACCCGTACCCGCAGGTCAACAAGGCGCGCCAGGAACCACCTGTGTCAGGGGTCACACCACGACACGGTGGAGTGACCCGGGGGTGAGTCGTCGCGGCCCGCTCAAGAGTGCGGTACCGTCCAACATCGTGAGCCCTGTACGTCGCTGTTCGCGCACCGCTTGCGGCCGTCCCGCCGTCGCGACGCTGACGTACGTCTACGCCGACTCGACCGCGGTCCTCGGCCCGCTCGCCACCTACGCCGAACCCCACTGCTACGACCTGTGCGCCGAGCACTCCGAGCGCCTCACCGCGCCTCGCGGCTGGGAGGTCGTCCGGCTCGCCGACGCCTCCGCTCCCTCCCGCCCCAGCGGTGACGACCTGGAGGCGCTCGCCAACGCCGTGCGTGAGGCGGCCCGTCCGCAGCAGCGAACCGCACAGGCGGGCGGCGGCGACTCCCGCGGCGCGGACCCGATGGAGGTCGGCCGCCGGGGCCACCTCAGGGTGCTGCGCTCGCCGGACTCCTGAACCCCGTTCCTGAATCCCGTTCCCGAACCCTGTTCCCGAACGCCCTTCCCGTGCGAGGGACTTCACCCCGTGCACATTCGGTGCATCTTTCACTCAGTGACGCACGACCATTGACGCGCGCTTGTCGCGGACACGACCATTCCCCCGCCCGTGAGAAATCGCTTTCCGCATCGCGGAATCCGGGGAGGTTTCGTGTACGTCCAGGAACTCGAGCCCGTGGCCGACTCGCTCGGCCTGTCCGCACTCGTCGCGACCCTGCCCCTTGTCATCGTCCTCGTCCTGCTCGGCGGCGTCCGGATGAAGGCGCACCTGGCGGGCCTCATCGGCCTCGCGGCCGCGGCCCTGGTCGCCTGGCTCGCGTACGGCATGCCCGTCGGCCAGACGCTCTCCAGTGCCGCCCAGGGAGCCGTGTTCGGCCTCTTCCCCATCCTGTGGATCGTCGTCAACGCCCTCTGGGTGTACCGGATGACCGTCCGCACCCGGCACTTCGACATCCTGCGCCGCTCGTTCGGGCGACTCTCCGACGACCCGCGCATCCAGGCGCTCGTCGTCGCGTTCTGCTTCGGCGCGCTCCTGGAGGCCCTCGCGGGCTTCGGCGCGCCCGTCGCGATCTGCTCGGTCATGCTGGTCGCGCTCGGCTTCGACCCGGTCCGCGCCGCGGTGGTCGCGCTGGTCGCCAACACCGCGCCGGTCGCCTTCGGTGCGATGGGCACGCCGGTCGTGACACTGGCTCAAGTCACGGGCCTGCCACTGGATTCCGTCGCCTCCGTAGTGGGCCGTCAGACTCCGCTGCTCGCCCTGGTGGTGCCCCTGGTGCTCATCTTCCTGGTCGACGGGCGACGCGGTCTGCGCGAGACCTGGATCCCGGCCATGGCGTGCGGATTCGCCTTCGCCGTCGCCCAGTTCGCCGCCTCCAACTACGTCTCCGCCCAACTCGCCGACATCGGGGCCGCGCTGGCCGGAGCGGGCGCGCTGATGGCGGTGCCGCAGGCGCGCAAGCCAGCCGCCGAGCCCGTACGGGCCGCGGTCCTGACGGGTGTACGCAGTGAGGACCTGGACGAGGAGGACCCGCGCCCCGAGGTGCTGCGGGCGTACGCCCCGTACGCGCTGATCGTCGTGATCTTCTCCATCGCCCAGATCCCGGTGGTGAAGGATCAGTTGGCGAAGGCGACCCGCACCTTCGACTGGCCGTTCCTGAACGTCGCGAACGCGGACGGCGACCCGGTCGGCGGCAACGTCTTCACCTGGCCCATCGTGTCCACGGGCGGCACGCTCGTGCTGCTCGCCGGGGTGTGCACGGCCGTCGTACTCGGGGTGCACGCGCGCGTGGCGGTCAGGGAATGGGCCGCCACCGTCCACGAGTTGAGGTTCGCGATCCTCACCGTGACGTCCGTCCTGGCGCTCGCCTACGTCATGAACCTCTCCGGACAGGCGGCCACGATCGGCCACTTCGTGGCGGCGGCGGGCGCGGGACTCGCCTTCCTGTCACCGGTCCTGGGCTGGTTCGGCGTGGCGGTCTCCGGATCGGACACCTCCGCCAACGCGCTCTTCGGCGCCCTTCAGGTGACCGCGGCCCGCGAGTCGGGGCTCTCCCCGGAACTCCTCGCGGCCGCCAACAGCTCCGGCGGTGTCCTCGGCAAGATGATCTCGCCGCAGAACCTCACCATCGCCTGCGCGGCGGTCGGCCTCGCCGGCCGCGAGGGAGACCTGCTGCGCAAGGTGCTCCCCTGGAGCCTCGGACTGCTGCTGGTCATGTGCCTGATCGTCGTCGGACAGAGCTCGCCCGTCCTGGAATGGATGCTTCCGTAAGGCTTGCGAAGTCCGTGCGAGGTCCGTGCGCGATGTCCGTATGTGCCCTCCCGGGTACCGCACACCCGAGTGTCAGTGCGTACGGGTAGTTTGGGGCCACCGTTGAGGACTCAAGGAAGGTTGGCCGTGACCGCTGATCTGTCGCAGCTCGTTAAGGCGTACGACGTACGCGGGGTGGTCCCGGACCAGTGGGACGAGACGCTGGCCGAGCTGTTCGGCGCGGCCTTCGTGCAGGTCACGGGCGCCGACGCGATCGTGACCGGGCACGACATGCGCCCCTCGTCCCCCGGTCTGTCGAGGGCCTTCGCACGCGGGGCGGCGGCGCGCGGCGTCGACGTGACCGAGATCGGGCTCTGCTCGACGGACCAGCTGTACTACGCGTCGGGGGCGTTCGGCCTCGCGGGCGCGATGTTCACGGCCTCGCACAACCCGGCGCAGTACAACGGCATCAAGATGTGCCGCCCGGGCGCCGCCCCGGTCGGCCAGGACACCGGCCTCGCGGAGATCCGCGAACTGGTCGAGTCCTGGATCGATTCCGGAGCCCCGGCCTCGGACGCGACACCGGGCACGATCACTCAGCGGGACACGCTGGAGGACTACTCGGCGCACCTGCGCGGCCTCGTCGACCTGACCTCCATCCGCCCCCTGAAGGTCGTGGTCGACGCGGGCAACGGCATGGGCGGACACACCGTCCCCACGGTCTTCGCCGGCCTGCCGCTCACCCTCGTCCCGATGTACTTCGAGCTGGATGGCACGTTCCCGAACCACGAGGCGAACCCGCTGGACCCGGCGAACATCGTCGACCTCCAGAAGCGCGTCCGCGAGGAGGACGCCGACCTCGGCATCGCCTTCGACGGCGACGCCGACCGCTGCTTCGTCGTCGACGAGCGCGGCGAGCCGGTCTCCCCGTCCGCGATCACGGCCCTGGTCGCCGCCCGCGAGCTGGCCAGGCACGGCGGCAAGGGCACGGTCATCCACAACCTGATCACGTCCTGGTCGGTCCCGGAGGTCGTCCGGGAGAACGGCGGCACGCCGGTACGCACGCGCGTGGGCCACTCCTTCATCAAGGCCGAGATGGCCACCTCCGGCGCGATCTTCGGCGGCGAGCACTCCGCGCACTACTACTTCAAGGGCTTCTGGAACGCGGACACGGGCATGCTCGCCGCCCTCCACGTCCTCGCCGCCCTCGGCGGCCAGGAGGGCACGCTCTCCGCCCTCGTCGCCCAGTACGACCGCTACGCCGGCTCCGGCGAGATCAACTCCACGGTCGACGACCAGACCGGCCGCCTCGCCGCCATCAAGGCCGCCTACGGGGGCCACGAGGGCATCACCCTCGACGAACTCGACGGCCTCACCGTCTCCGCCACCGACTGGTGGTTCAACGTCCGCCCGTCCAACACGGAGCCGCTGCTGCGCCTCAACGCGGAGGCACGGGACGAGGCGACGATGACGAAGGTGCGGGACGAGGTGCTGGCGATCATCAGGGGCTGAGGTCTCGGGGGCCAGCCCCCGAACCCCCGCTCCTCAAACGCCGGAGGGGCTGGTTGTCAGCCCGTCCGGCGTTTGAGGACGAGGCCGTTCAGGCCGAAGCGGGGGTCTGGGGGCGCAGCCCTCAGAAAGTGACGGGAATGGGTAGGGGCGGCGGGGGCGAACTCCCCCGACGCCCACCCACCCGCAGCGGTACCCTGACCAGGCCACATCACCCGCATAACCCCGCCCTCGACCCCGCCCCCGAAGGGACCCGACATGCCGCTCGAAGCCGGCCTCCTGGAGATCCTCGCCTGCCCGGCGTGCCACGCCCCCCTCAAGGAGCAGGAAACCGAGCTGATCTGCACAGGCCAGGACTGCGGCCTGGCCTACCCCGTCCGGGACGACATCCCGGTCCTCCTCGTGGACGAGGCCCGCCGCCCCGCATAGGGCCCGCCGCACTAGGCGACCCGCACAGGGCCTGCCGCCAAGGCGACCCGCAAGGCCGAGCCCCAAGGAAGAACCGGCGACCGGAGGCTGCCGCCCATGCTCGACGAATCGCTGCTCGACGCCCCCGAGGCCCTCGCGGAGGCGGACCGCCGCGGCCTGCTCCGCGGCGCCGCCGAAGCGGGCGCCAGAGTCCGCACGGCGGCCCGGCACGCGGCCGAGGCGGGCATCCCCGAGCTCAAGCCGGACGGCCGCCCGCGCGCCGTCCTGATCGCGGGCCCCGGCGCCGCCGCGATCAGCGCCGCGGACCTGCTCGGCACCCTCGCCGGGGCGGGCAGCCCCGTCATCCGCCTGGCCCCCACCGGCGTGGCCCCGGCCGCGGGCGCCCTCCGCTGGGAGCTGCCCGGCTGGGCAGGCCCCGTCGACCTGCTCCTGATCGCCACCCCGGACGGCAGCGAGCCCGGCCTCTCGCTCCTGGTCGAGCAGGCCTACCGCCGCGGCTGCACGGTCGCCGCCGTGGCCCCGGCCCGCTCCCCGCTGACCGAGGCGGTGGACGGCGCCCACGGCCTCTTCGTACAGATGGCGACAGCCCCGTACGAGCCGGGGGCGCCCTCCGCCGCGTCCGCCCCCGGAGTGCTGTGGGCGCTGCTCACACCGCTGCTCGCGCTCCTGGACCGCACCGGGCTGGTCACCGCGCCGCCCGAGGCCCTGCAGAAGGTCGCCGACCGGCTCGACCAGATCGCGGAGCGTTGCGGCCCGGCCATCGCGACGTACAGCAACCCCGCCAAGACCCTCGCGGCCGAGCTGGCCGAGGCGCTCCCGGTGATCTGGACCGAGGGCACGTCCGCGGGCCCGGCAGGCCGCCGATTCGTCGGTGCGCTGGCCGAGCTGGCGGGCCGCCCCGCGCTCGCCGCCGAGCTGCCCGAGGCGCTCGACGCGCACAGCGTCCTGCTCTCGGGCGCGCTGGCCGCCGGCGCGGACCCGGACGACTTCTTCCGCGACCGCGTAGAGGAGGCACAGGTCATGCACGCGCGCGTGGTCCTCCTTCGCGACCGCCCGACCGGCGGCCTCAGCGCCGCCCCCGCCGCCCGTGAACTGGCCCTCAGCCACGACACACCGATCAGCGAACTCGAACCGGAGGACGGCGGCGACCTGGAGACCCTCGCCGAGCTGATCGCCATCACGGATTTCGCCGCCGTTTACCTGGCGCTCGCCTCAGGCGCCTGACCTTGAGCAACGCCTGGTGACCAGCGCCCGCTGAGCAGCGTACGTACGGAGAAGAAGACAGAGCATGGACCGCCTCGACAACACGATCCGCCCCTACGCCTGGGGCTCCACCACGGCCATCCCGCACCTTCTGGGCGTCGAGCCGACCGGCGAGCCGCAGGCCGAGATGTGGATGGGTGCCCACCCGGGCGCGCCCTCGCGCACCCTCCGCGGTCCGCTCACCGAGGTGATCGACGAGGCTCCCGAGAAGGAGCTGGGCCGGGCCGCCGTCGCCAAGTTCGGCCCACGCCTCCCGTTCCTCCTCAAGCTCCTCGCCGCGGGCGCCCCCCTCTCCCTCCAGGTGCACCCCGACCTCGCCCAGGCCAAGGAGGGATACGAGGACGAGGAGCGCCGGGGCGTCCCGATCGACGCCCCGCACCGCAACTACAAGGACGCCAACCACAAGCCCGAACTCATCTGCGCGCTCACGGAGTTCGACGGCCTGTGCGGATTCCGGACCCCGGCGGAGGCCGCCGACCTGCTCGCGGCCCTCGACGTCGACTCCCTCAAGCCGTACGTCGACCTGCTGCACGCCCACCCCGAAGAGGCCGCGCTGCGCGAGGTGTTGACGGCCGTGCTCTCCGCGGACCGCGAGCAGATGGCCGCCACGGTCACCGAGGCCGCCGCGGCCTGCGCCCGGCTCGGCGGCGCCCACGCCCCGTACGCCGATCTCGCCCACCACTACCCGGGCGACCCGGGTGTCATCGCCGCGATGCTGCTCAACCACGTCCGACTGCAGCCCGGCGAGGCCCTGTTCCTCGGCGCCGGTGTGCCGCACGCGTATCTGAACGGCCTCGGCGTCGAGATCATGGCCAACTCCGACAACGTCCTGCGCTGCGGCCTGACCCCCAAGCACGTCGACGTCCCCGAACTCCTGCGTATCGTCCGCTTCGAGGCGAGCGACCCGGGCGTACTGCGCCCCGAGGCGTCCCCCGACGGCGAGGAGGTCTACGAGACCCCCATCGACGAGTTCCGCCTCTCCCGCTACGCCCTCGTGGCGGGCGCCCCGGTCCACGACCTCACCCTCGGCACCCCGCAGATCCTGCTGTGCACCGCGGGTTCCGTACAGGCGGGCGAGCACGCGCTCGGCCCCGGCCGGTCCGTCTTCGTACCGGCGGGCGAAAAGGCGGAAGTGTCCGGCGACGGCGCGGTCTTCCGGGCCACCGTCATCGCCTGAGCCCCGGCGACCCTCTCCATGGCGGGGACCTTGGCGGGACCCTCCCGCACGGCCCGAAACGGTCACTGTGGCAACCCGACGTACCGATGTCGGCCCGGGCTGCAACAATGGCCCACCGCAAAGGGTGGGCAAAGCCCGGGACGGCAGCCGAGCGGGCAGACGGCCGGCCGGGATGGCAGACGAAGGGACATCGGGAACACATGAGCGCGTCAGGCGGCACCAAAGCGATCGTGGCGGCACTCGCCGCGAACCTCGCGATCGCGGTAGCGAAGTTCGTGGCGTTCCTCTTCAGTGGTTCGTCGTCGATGCTCGCCGAATCCGTGCACTCGCTCGCCGACTCGGGCAACCAGGGCCTGCTGCTCCTCGGCGGCAAGAAGGCCCAGCGCGAGGCGACCCCGCAACACCCCTTCGGCTACGGCCGCGAGCGGTACATCTACGCCTTCCTCGTCTCGATCGTCCTCTTCTCGGTCGGCGGCATGTTCGCGATCTACGAGGGCTACGAGAAGATCAAGCACCCGCACGAGATCGACCACTGGTACTGGCCGGTGGGCGTCCTCGTCTTCGCGATCATCGCCGAGACCTTCTCCTTCCGGACGGCCATCAAGGAGTCCAACACGCTCCGCGGCAGGCAGTCCTGGAAGGAGTTCGTACGCCACGCCAAGGCCCCCGAGCTGCCGGTCGTGCTCCTTGAGGACCTGGGCGCGCTCGTCGGTCTGATCCTCGCGCTCATCGGCGTGGGCCTGGCCCTGGGCACGGGCGACGGCGTCTGGGACGGCATCGGCACCCTCTGCATCGGCATCCTGCTGATCGCCATCGCCATCGTCCTGGCCGCCGAGACCAAGTCGCTGCTCCTGGGCGAGGCCGCCGGCGTGGAGGACGTCAGGAAGATCGAGGCCGCCATCGTCGACGGCGAGACGGTCCCCGCCATCATCCACATGCGCACGCTCCACCTCGGCCCCGAAGAACTGCTCGTCGCCGCCAAGATCGCCGTCCGGCACGACGAAACGGCCGCCGAGGTCGCCGCCGCCATCGACGCCGCCGAGTCCCGCATCCGCGAGGCCGTCCCGATCGCCCGCGTCATCTACCTCGAACCCGACATCTACAGCGAGACCAAGGCCGCGAAGGGCCCGGACCCCGAGGCCGCCCCGGGCGGCCCGGTACCCACCGCCGAACACTGACCTCCCGTACGGGGATTCCGTACGAGGATTCCGTACGAGGCAGGGGGCGCCCTCTTCCTCGTATGCCCTCCTCGTACGAGACCGGGCCCGCCGAGCGATTCGGCGGGCCCTTCCGCGTACAGGCGCCTGTACGTCCGTCCGTGCCGCGCCGCCTACGTGTGCACGGGCCAGGGCGGCGCCGGAGGCACCGACCGGCGTCGTACGGCCCTGGCCGCGATCCCACAGCCGAGCCCGACCAGTGCGAGCACCAGCCCGAGGGCCGCCGCCAGCAGCACGAACAGGGCACCGCCCAGGCCGTCCACCACCCGCCCCCGCACGGCCCCGGCCGACAACGCGCCCGCCGTGTCGCCGCTTCCGTAGAACCGGGAGTCCAGCGAGTCCATCCGGTGGTCGCCGAGCAGGAACAGCTGCCCCTCGGGCACCTTCAGGTCGTACGGCCGCCCGATGCCGTCGGCGACACCGTCCCGCACGTACGACTCCTTGAGCGCACGCCCGTTGAGTGTCACCCGCTCTGTCGTGCCGCTGCCCTCGCAGCACGCCACCCGGTCGCCGCCGACACCCACGACCCGCTGGAGCACGGGCCCGTCGACGTCCGGGCGGGGCGAGTCGACGAGAACGACATCGCCCCGGCGCACCTGGTCCCCGTCCACCAACTCCACGACCAGCCGCTCCCCGGCGGTGTACGTGGGCGACATGCTCGTACTCACCACGGTGACCCTCGTATAGGCCGACCGCACATACAGCACGGAGCCGATCAACAACACGAGCCCCAACGGCCCCAACACCCAGGCCGTGAGCGCCAGTCCGCGTCCCTTGCGCATCCCTGTCCCCTCCCCTCGCGGCACTTCCGCGCGTGCGGAGAGTAGGGCGTCCCGGTGAACGGGAGGGGTCTCGCACCTCCGAGAGGTGCGAGACCCCGGACGGGATCCGAGCGGCTACCGGATCTCGCGCAGCACGTCGAGAACCGCCGCCTCGTCGGGAGCCGTCGTCAGCCGCTCGCGGAACCCGGTGTCCATCAACTTCCGGGACAGCAGCGCCAGGATGCGCAGATGCTCGTCCCCGGCGGCGGCCTCGGGCACGGAGATCATGAAGACCAGCTTCGCCTTCGTACCGTCGAGCGAACCCCACTCGACGCCCTCCGCGGACCGCGCGAACCCGACGACGGGCGCCGTCACGGCATCGGTCTTGGCATGCGGGATGGCGATCTCCTCGCCGAGCCCGGTCGTGCCCTGCTCCTCACGCCGCAACGCCGCCGCCACCAACTCCTCGACGTCCGTGACCTTCCCGGTGGCGGCCAGCAGCCCCGCCATCTCCCGGATCGCGGACTCCTTGTCACCGGAATCGAGCTGGACCTTGACGGTCTGGGCGGTGAGATACCCGGAGAGGACTTCGTCGTCCGAGGCACTGGCGGACACGTCTGTGGACGCGTCTGTGGACCCGGCGGCGGATCGGTCCGCGGACGTGTCGGGGGAGGCATCGGCCGTGGAACCGGTGGATGCCGGAGCCGATGCCGTCCGCTGGGCGGGAGCGTGAACGGTGGCAGTCCCGGCGCCCGCGCCTACTCCCGCGCCCGCGAGGGCGAGTTCGGGCTGCGGCGCGAGCCCGTCGGCCATCGACCGCCCCCGCCGCCTGCGCTCACTGACATCGATGAGCGCGACCGTAGTCAGGGCCGTCACCACGGTCCCGATCACCACGGCCACGAAGAACATCGGTACGCCGCTGACGGCGCCCAGCACCGCCACGATCGGCCCGCCGTGCGGAACCGCGTCCTCGACCCCGGCCAGACCCGCGAGCGCACCGGCCACCGCGCCGCCCAGCATGTTGGCGGGGATGACCTGCGCCGGCCGCGCGGCCGCGAACGGGATGGCGCCCTCGGATATCCCGAACAACCCCATGAACAGCGAGGCGAGACCCGTCTCACGCTCCTGCTCGGTGTAGAGCCGCTTGCGGATCAGCGTGGCGAGACCCTGCCCGAGCGGCATCACCGGGATCGCGGCCGCGCACATGCCCATGACCTCCTGGTTGCCGGTCGCGATGAGCCCCGTACCGAACAGGAACGCCGTCTTGTTGACCGGCCCGCCCATGTCGAACGCGATCATCAGCCCCAGGATCGCGCCGAGCAGCACCGCACTGGTCCCGGTCATCCCGCCGAGCCAGTCCGTCAGATGCTCGAAGACCCAGGAGATGGGCTCGCCGATCACGTAGATGAAGAACAGCCCGAGCGCCGTCGTCGCCACGATCGGGATCACGATGATCGGCATGATCGGCCGGACGAACTTCGGCACCTCGACCTTCTTGATCCACAGCACCAGATAGCCGGCGAGGAACCCGGTCACGATCGCCCCGATGAAGCCCGCGCCCGCCTCGGAGTCGTACAGCGAACCGGTGTTGGCGATCCACCCGCCGACCATGCCCGGTACCAGCGCGGGCCGGTCCCCGATCGCGTACGCGATATAGCCGGACAGGATCGGCACCATCAGCTGGAACCCGATGACGCCGATGTTGTTGACGTCCATCCAGAAGGAGTCCTTCGGGATGACCAGGCCACCGGACGGATCGGTGTGCCCGCCGAGCGACAGCGAGATCGCGATCAGCAGCCCGCCGACCACGACGAACGGGATCATGTAACTGACGCCGTTCATCAGCGCCTTGTACCCGACGCTCCGCTCCCTGCCGCCACCGCCACCGCCGCCGGTGGACGAGGACGTACTCGTCCCGCTTCCACCCCCGCCGTGCACGGGCGCGGTCCGCACCTGCTCGATCAGCCGCTCGGGGTGGTGGATTCCCTCGGCGACGCCGACCGTCACCATCCGCTTCCCGGCGAACCGGCTCAGGTCCACATCCTTGTCCGCGGCGATGATCACGCCGTCCGCGGTTCTGACATCGTTGTCAGTGAGTACGTTTTCGGCCCCGATCGAGCCCTGGGTCTCTACCTTGATGTCGACGCCGAGCCGCTCCGCCGCCTGCGAGAGCTTCTCGGCCGCCATGTAGGTGTGGGCAATGCCGGTCGGGCAGGCGGTCACGGCGAGCAGCTTCAACCGCTGCCGCTCGCCACTGCCGCCGCCCGTGGGGGGAAGGCCGGCCGGACTGGTCACGTCGATCTCCTAACGCCTTTGTTGTGGGGGATCGCGATCCGCGAGCTGGCGCACATGGTCCCGATCCCCGGCATCCTGCAACAGGCCCCCGCACAGGATCAAAAGTTCGAAAGTCCCGGATTGTCCGGGCTTGTTGGCTCCTGATCCCGGCCCGGCGGCCCCTCGGACTCCGCTTCCTTCTGTCCGGAGGCGGACTGGGGCCCGCTGAGCCGATCGGTGTAGATTCGTAACCGAGCCAGACGTCGCTGCTGATGGCGGTCGGGCGGCCCCGTACGGGCCGGCCGAGGGAGAGAGGGCCTCCGACGGACTGCGCTGCGCAAGGCACCGGGCATTCGTGTGCCCCGTGGACGCACGTCCTGCCCCGCCGCCGCGCAGACCAGCCCACCGACCTCGCCCAACCCGAGGAGCAGCTCGTATGACCACTGTCGACAACCGACAGGACTTCAAGGTCGCCGACCTTTCCCTGGCCGACTTCGGTCGCAAGGAGATCACCCTCGCCGAGCACGAGATGCCCGGCCTGATGTCGATCCGCAAGGAGTTCGCCGCCTCCCAGCCGCTGGCCGGCGCCCGCATCATGGGCTCGCTGCACATGACCGTGCAGACCGCCGTACTGATCGAGACCCTGGTCGCCCTGGGCGCCGAGGTCCGCTGGGTGTCCTGCAACATCTTCTCCACCCAGGACCACGCGGCCGCCGCCATCGCCGTCGGCCCGAACGGCACGCCCGACAACCCCCAGGGCATCCCGGTCTTCGCCTGGAAGGGCGAGACGCTGGAGGAGTACTGGTGGTGCACGGAGCAGGCGCTGACCTGGCCGAACACCCCCACCGGGGGCCCGAACATGATCCTGGACGACGGCGGTGACGCCACCATGCTCGTCCACAAGGGCGTCGAGTACGAGAAGGCCGGCAAGGTCCCGTCCCTCGACACCGCCGAGTCCGACGAGCACCGCGTCGTCCTGGGGCTCCTGACCCGGACGATCTCGAACGGCTCGCAGAAGTGGACCCAGGTCGCCTCGGAGATCCGCGGCGTGACCGAGGAGACCACCACTGGCGTCCACCGCCTGTACGAGATGCACCGCGACGGCACCCTCCTGTTCCCGGCGATCAACGTGAACGACGCCGTCACCAAGTCGAAGTTCGACAACAAGTACGGCTGCCGCCACTCCCTGATCGACGGCATCAACCGCGCCACCGACGTCCTCATCGGCGGCAAGACCGCGGTCGTCCTCGGCTACGGCGACGTGGGCAAGGGCTGCGCGGAGTCCCTGCGCGGCCAGGGCGCCCGCGTGATCGTCACCGAGATCGACCCGATCTGCGCACTGCAGGCGGCGATGGACGGCTACCAGGTCACGACGCTCGACGAGGTCGTCGACAAGGCCGACATCTTCATCACCACGACCGGCAACAAGGACATCATCATGGCCTCGGACATGGCCAAGATGAAGCACCAGGCGATCGTGGGCAACATCGGCCACTTCGACAACGAGATCGACATGGCCGGCCTGGCGAAGATCCCGGGCATCGTCAAGGACGAGGTCAAGCCGCAGGTCCACACCTGGAAGTTCCCCGACGGCAAGGTGATCATCGTCCTCTCCGAGGGCCGCCTGCTGAACCTGGGCAACGCGACCGGCCACCCGTCGTTCGTGATGTCCAACTCGTTCGCGGACCAGACCCTGGCCCAGATCGAGCTGTTCACCAAGCCCGAGGAGTACCCGACCGACGTCTACGTGCTGCCCAAGCACCTCGACGAGAAGGTCGCCCGCCTCCACCTCGACGCGCTCGGCGTGAAGCTCACGACGCTCCGCCCGGAGCAGGCGAGCTACATCGGCGTAGAGGTCGAGGGCCCGTACAAGTCGGACCACTACCGCTACTGAGCAGCCGAACCCGGCGCTAGTCCGGCTCTAACCCGGCGCGCTCAGCCAACGGTTGTCAGCAGGCCCCCGTCGTCACAGGCGGGGGCCTGCCCCCTACGAGGACCCGAGCCACCATGCCCCGCGGCCGATATTCGCTCCATGACCCGCACGACCACACCCCCCTCGCCGAAGAACACTTCCACTGCGCGCCCGGCCCCTCCGGCTGGCGCTACGTCTCCCAACTGACCTCCCCCACCGGCGACCCCGCCGGTTCCGTCGACCTCGCACTCGACGACCTCGGCCGCCCCATCCGCCTCGAACTGCACGCCTCGGGCTGGCAGGTCCGCGGCGCCGCCCTCGACGGCGTCACCTGGGTCCGCACCGACCCCACGGGAGTTCACGCCACCGAAGGCAATGTCCGCGCCCACGCCTTCACCGGCACATCCCCCGCGTTCCTCATCGCCACCGCACGTCTGCTGCGCCTCACCCCCGATGCCTCCGCCACGCGTGTACGCCTCGTCGCCTTCACGGACCCGGTCCTCGCCCCGCGCACCCTCGACCAGTCCTGGGCCCTGATCACGAGAGAAACACACGCCACTGACAACGGCCCCCTGACCGTGGAGGAATACCAGGTCACAGCCCTGGACACCGGTGAGCAGCACGCCGTGCACCTCTCCGGCGACGTGATCCTCTCCGCACCCGGCATCGAGTTGGAGGACCTGGAGTCACCGCCGTCGGCGTTCGCCTGACGAAGGTGCAGGGGGAGCCCGGGAGCTACGCGGGCGGGGCGAAGCCGGTGGCGGGACGCTCGGCGCCGGCGTCCTGTGGGGTCGGTGCCGAGGCCGGGGCCGGTGCTGGGGCGGGGGCCGGTGTCGGAGCCGAGTAGGCGGAGGTCGGTGAGGCCGGTGGGGCCGGGTAGGAGGGGTAGGCCGATTCCGGGGAAGGCACCGTCCCGTACGGCATCGCGGGCCCGCTCGTACCTGGCGTGGCCGGCATACCGGGCGCGCCTGCCGCTTGTCGGCCCGCGGCGTGGCCACCAGCAGCGGCCCCGCCACCGAACGCCCGCCGGGCCTCCCGAGCCTGCCGTTCCTGCATCACGGCCGCCAGATACGCGGCCGGCGGCACCCCCTGCGGCGCCGGAGCCCCGGTGCGCTCCGCGACATCGGCCGCGAGCCGCTCCGCCATCGCCCAGCCGACCTGCGGATCCAGCTGCTGCATCCGCGTCAGGTACTGCCGTACGGCCAGCCACAGCGCATCCGGTACCCCGGACAGATCAAGGCCGGAGAACCGCCCCGCCAGCCAAGGCGGCGGTGGAGGCACGAAGGACGTACGCCCGGCGGGAATCCGTTCCCGTACGACCAGAGTGCCGGCGAACACATCCCCGAGCCGCCGCCCCCGCGCGGACACCAGAGACGCGATGCACGCCACGACACCGAACGTCATCAGGATCTCGACCACGCCGACGGCCCCACGCACCAGCGCGTGCCGGAACCGGATCGGCCCGCCGTCGTCCCGCACCACCCGCAGCCCGCACGCCAGCTTTCCCAGCGACCGCCCATGACTGAGCGTCTCCACGGCGATCGGCCCGCCCACCAGCAGAAGAATGAACGCGGCGATCGACACCGCCATCTGCGCCGCCTCGTCGAGCGCGGCCGTGGACGCCACCAGGGCAATGGTCACCGCGACATAGGCGGCCACCGCCACCGCCAGATCGAGCACCACGGCCAGCACCCGGCTCGGCAGCTTCGCGGGGCGCAACTCCAGCGCCACCGCCTCGCCCGTCACAAGCTCACTCACGCCCGCCGTCCTTCCCCGAACTGCCCTGAGGACAGCCAGTCTGCCAAGCTGAGGGCACATCGCGCCGCAGTGCGACAAGCTGACCACACGACGAGCAGCCGAGGAGCAGCCAACCCGATGGACCTCGACGTCTTCGTGTCCGCCCACCGAGCCGAATGGGACCGGCTCGACGCACTCCTCGGACGCCAGAGGCGCCTCACCGGCACGGAGGCCGACGAACTCGTCGCCCTCTACCAGCGCACGGCGACCCATCTCTCCCTGATCCAGTCGAGCGCCCCGGACCCCCAGCTCACCGGCCGCCTCAGTCAACTGGTGGCACGCGCGCATAGTGCGGTGACAGGCACCCGCCGCGCCTCCTGGCGCGATGTCACTCGCTTCCTCACGCACGGTTTCCCCGCAGCGGTCTACCGCTCACGCCACTGGTGGGTCCCCACCGCGCTGCTCTCCACGGCGGTCGCCATCCTCCTGGGGTGGTGGATCGGCACCCACCCGGAGGTCCAGTCCTCGATCGCGGCCCCGAGCGACCTACGGGAGCTCACCCGCCCAGGCGGCGAGTACGAGACCTACTACTCGAGCCATCCGGCGACGTCCTTCGCCGCCCAGGTATGGACGAACAACGCCCAGGCCGCCGCGATGTGCCTGGTACTCGGCGCCTTCCTCTGCCTGCCGGTCGTCTGGATCCTCTTCCAGAACATGCTCAACGTGGGCGTGGGCATCGGCCTGATGTCCTCGGCCGGCCGCCTCGACACCTTCCTCGGCCTGATCCTCCCGCACGGCCTCCTGGAGCTGACCGCCGTCTTCGTAGCGGCCGGTACGGGACTACGCCTCGGGTGGACCGTCATCGACCCCGGCCCCCGCAGCCGCCGATCCGCCCTCGCCGAGGAGGGCCGAGCCGCCCTGGGCATGGCGATAGGCCTGGCCCTGGTCCTCTTCGTCTCGGGCGCCATCGAAGGCTTCGTCACCCCGTCCGGCCTCCCGACGTGGGCCCGCATCGGCATCGGCATAGCCGCCGAACTGCTCTTCCTCGCGTACGTCTACATCCTGGGCGGTCGCGCGGCGCGGGCCGGTGAGACGGGCGACGTCGAGGAAGCCGAACGCAGCGCCTCCGTACCGACCGCCGCCTGATGTGCAGGCACGTCGGCTGAGCTGCTAGTCTCCTCTTCGCCCCACGAAAACCGTTGACACGGGACGTGTGGGGAGGTAGATTCGAACAGTTGCCTAGAGCTGGACAAGCTCGGTGGTGGCGGTTTAGCATCTGTCAGCTTCCTGGAATTCGGTTCCGGTGAAGCACTTCCCGATAAATCAGGAACGAGTGGCCGGTCAGGCCGGTCAAAAACTTCTGATAAAGTCGGACTCGCCGAAAGAAAGCCACAAGGCAATCGAATAGGCAAAGGCCTACCAACTGGCCACCAGAAATGAATTCCGACCGGAAACGGAACGGGAAGCGGATCTGGTAAGGTTGGAAACACCGAAGGGAAGCGCCCGGAGGAAAGCCACGAGAGATTATCTCGGGTGAGTACGAAGGAAGCGTCCGTTCCTTGAGAACTCAACAGCGTGCCAAAAATCAACGCCAGATATGTTGATACCCCGTCCATCGCATTATGTGGTGGGTGGAGGTTCCTTTGAAAAAGTCCTGCCGGGCATTGGTCCGGCAGGCGCACAGCGAGGACGCTGTGAACCATCGGTCTTATTCCGGTCGATGGTTCCGCTCTCGTGGTGTTTCGCCGGATGACCGGCATACATTCACGGAGAGTTTGATCCTGGCTCAGGACGAACGCTGGCGGCGTGCTTAACA
>NZ_JBITFQ010000028.1:0-33199 GCF_044456225.1 Streptomyces sp. NPDC050988
TCGTTCGACTTGCATGTGTTAAGCACGCCGCCAGCGTTCGTCCTGAGCCAGGATCAAACTCTCCGTGAATGTATGCCGGTCATCCGGCGAAACACACACGAGAGCGGAACAGTCGGGCGGAATAAGCCCGGCTGTTCACAGCGTCCTCGCTGTGCGCCTGCCAAGTGTTACCCCGGCAGGACTTTTTCAAAGGAACCTCCACCCACCACATAATGCGGTGGACGGGGTATCAACATATCTGGCGTTGATTTTTGGCACGCTGTTGAGTTCTCAAGGAACGGACGCTTCCTTCGTACTCACCCGAGAGACTCTCTCGTGGCTTTCCTCCGGGCGCTTCCCTTCGGTGTTTCCAAACTCTATCAGTGATTTTCCGTCTCTCTGACCACGGTCCTGCGGACATGCAGAACCAGACCCCGAGATAGGATCCGACAAGTTGGATGCTGCCGGGCAAGGACGCTTGGTCGCGTCACTCGGCCTCAAGCAGGTGTACGACTCTACATGCGGCCGCGGAGCACGTGCAAATCGTTTGTGCTGTGCTCTACGTTCGCCAACCGGGTCCTCTCGTGCGGAACCGGCACTTCATATGACTTACGCTGCTGAGCAGTGCGCCGTCCAGGACAGGGCAGCGACGGCCCATCTGAATCTCCGCCCCTGGGAGGCTTCCCATGACCACCGTGACGTCCCCTCTTGCAGGACGCACCATCGGACTCACAGCTGTACCTGATCCGGTCTTCTCCGGAGCCATGGTGGGCCCCGGCACCGCGATCGACCCCGTCCGGGAGGCCTCTGCGGCCGTCGCACCCGTCGACGGCGTTGTTGTCTCGCTCCACCCTCACGCCTTCGTCGTGGTCGACGATGAAGGGCATGGAGTGCTGACGCACCTCGGTATCGACACCGTTCAGCTCAACGGTGAGGGCTTCGAGCTGCTCGTCAACAAGGGCGACACCGTGCAGCGCGGCCAGTCCGTGGTGCGCTGGGACCCGGCTGCCGTCGAGGCCGCCGGCAAGTCCCCCATCTGCCCCATCGTGGCACTCGAGGCCACAGCTGAGTCCCTCTCCGACGTCAGCGTTGACGGAGACGTGAAGGCTGGCGACTCTCTCTTCAGCTGGCACTGACTCCCTGCCGTCATGAACAGCAGGTACGACAACCATCGCGGCGGCGGGACGCGCCGCTCTATCGGAGACGGGTGACATGGAGACAACGCTGCGAGGCGTCGGCGTGAGCCACGGTGTGGCGATCGGCGAGGTTCGGCACATGGGAACGGCGGTGCTGGAGCCGCCTGCCAAGCAGATACCGACGGAGGACGCGGAGCGCGAACAGGGGCGCGCCCGCAAGGCCGTCGAAGCCGTTGCGGCCGACCTGATGGCACGCGGCAATCTGGCGGGCGGCGAGGCCCAGGCCGTTCTCGAGGCCCAGGCCATGATGGCCCAGGACCCGGAGCTGATGGCCGATGTCGAGCGGCGTATCGCGGTCGGGAGCACGGCGGAGCGCGGGGTGTACGACGCGTTCGCCGCATATCGCGCACTGCTGGCCAACGCCGGTGAGTACCTCGCCGGACGTGTGGCGGACCTCGACGACGTACGGAACCGCATCGTCGCCCGGCTCCTCGGGGTGCCGATGCCGGGTGTGCCGGACAGCGACGAGCCGTATGTCCTCATCGCTCGTGACCTGGCGCCCGCCGACACCGCTCTGCTGGACCCGACGCTGGTCCTCGGTTTTGTCACCGAGGAGGGTGGGCCGACCAGCCACAGCGCGATCCTGGCTCGGGCGCTCGGTGTGCCCGCCGTGGTGGCGCTGCCGGGCGCGGGTGAGCTTGCCGAGGGCACCTTGGTCGCCGTGGACGGCAGTACCGGTGAGATCTTCGTGAACCCGAGTGCGGAGAAGAAGGCCGAGATGGAGGCGGCGGCCGCGGCGCGCAGGGCCGCGCTGGCCGCCACGACCGGGCCCGGTGCCACATCTGACGGGCACAAGGTGCCCCTGCTGGCGAACGTGGGTGGTCCCGCGGACGTTCCTGCGGCGGTCGAGGCCGGTGCCGAGGGCGTGGGTCTGTTCCGTACCGAGTTCCTCTTCCTTGACGACAGCAAGAACGCGCCGTCCGAGGAGAAGCAGGTCGAGGCGTATCGCAAGGTGCTCGAGGCCTTCCCCGAGGGGCGGGTCGTGGTGCGGGTGCTCGATGCGGGCGCCGACAAGCCGCTCGACTTCCTGACGCCGGCCGACGAACCGAACCCGGCGCTTGGCGTGCGCGGGCTGCGCTCGCTGCTCGACCACCCCGATGTGCTGCGGACGCAGCTGACGGCGCTCGCGAAGGCTTCCGAGGGGCTGCCGGTCTACCTCGAGGTGATGGCTCCGATGGTCGCGGACCGTGCCGACGCCAAGGCGTTCGCCGACGCGTGCCGTGAGGCGGGGCTGCAGGCGAAGTTCGGTGCCATGGTCGAGATTCCGTCGGCCGCCCTGCGGGCGCGGTCGATCCTCCAGGAGGTCGAGTTCCTGTCGCTGGGGACCAACGACCTCGCGCAGTACACCTTCGCCGCCGACCGCCAGGTGGGTGCCGTGTCCCGGTTGCAGGATCCGTGGCAGCCCGCGCTGCTCGACCTGGTCGCGCTGTCCGCCGAGGCGGCCAAGGCCGAGGGCAAGAGCTGTGGTGTCTGTGGCGAGGCCGCTTCGGACCCGCTGCTCGCGTGTGTGCTGACCGGTCTGGGTGTCACCTCTCTCTCCATGGGTGCCGCGTCGATTCCTTATGTTCGCGCGACGCTGGCCAAGTACACGCTGGCGCAGTGCGAGCGTGCGGCGGCAGCAGCGCGTGCCTGCGACAGCGCCGAGGAAGCGCGCACGGCGGCCCAGGCGGTGCTGTCCGGCGAGTAGCCATCTGTGCCGTGCACCGTGGTCGAGGGGCGCTCCGCCTGAGGGTGGGGCGCCCCTCGTGCGTTCAGTGCGTGTGCCGTGTCGTGGGCCCGTCCTCTCCCAGGTCCGGTGGTGCGCAGTAGTCGACGCCCGACTCGGGGGAGACGAGGTCGCCGGATTCGACGTCGGTGCAGTAGGCGTCGAAGACCTCGCCGGCGGTGAGGGGTTCCAGGCCTTCGCCGCGCAGGCGCCAGCCGTAGACCCGGTCGGTCGAATCGGGAGTGCCGGAGCGCATCACCAGACCACCCGGGCTCTGGGTGGCGATGCCCAGTGCGAGGACGGTGGTGAATTCGAGGGCCTCGGCCTCGTCCAGGTGGGGTGTTCCGTGCTGGTCGTCGTCGGCCCTGAGGACCGCTACGAGTGTCTCGGGCTCCGTGGAGACGCTGCACACGAGGTGGCGCTCGCCCGGGCCGGAGGCGTCGAGGATGCGGGCGAGCAGGTCCGAGGCGCGCACGAAGGCGGCTCGGCCGATGTCCTCGCCGCAGGACGCACAGGTGCCGATGCGGGACAGCAGCGTCGTCGCGTACTCCCAGGTGGCCTGTCGGACGGCTTCGTCGATGAGGTTCGGGACGAGGTGGTCGAGGGGCTGGCCCTCGTACGGGACGGTCGCGCCTGTCGCGGCGAGTTCCGCCGTGAAGCGGGTGCGGCTGGACGGGGTGTCGGGTTCCAGGCCGTGTTCGGCGCAGAATTCCGCATACTCCTCGGGGTCGAAGAGTGCCACCGTGGTGTGGCTGCCCTGGGAGGCGAGGGTTCGGAGCAGGGCTTCCACCTGCTGGAGGTAGCTCGCGTGGTTGTCGAAGGTGAAGGTGCGGTAGCGCCGCCGCATCGCGGTGAAGTCCTGCTCGTCGGTCAACAGGCCGATGGTTCCGGCGATTTCGCGGCGCAGGACGCGTCGCATGGTCTGGTGCTGGGTGTGTGCCATTTTTCCCCCTGCGTGCAGTCGATCAATGCTCACTCACAGTAATCGGCGGCACTGACAACGCCCCTCGGACGTGGGGGGGGGAGCACGCCCGAGACGGCGCTGGAAACCGGGGTTGGTCAGGCGCGCTTGCGGGCCAGCTCCTCGTAGAAGCTGAGCAGGTCGAGATTGTCGATGGAGCCGGGGTTGACCGCCTTCTCCAGGGGGGTGCCCTGGAGGAGCCGTTTGACCGGGACCTCGATGCGCTTGCCGGTGAGGGTGTGCGGGACTCCGGGTACCTCGATGACCTCGTCGGGGATGTGGCGAGGAGAGAGCTGTTCGCGGATGGTCTGCTTGATGCGGCTCAGGAGGGCGTCGTCGAGTACGGCTCCTGGAGCGAGGTGGACGAAGAGGGGCATCCAGTAGCCGCCGTCGGGCTGTTCGATGCCGATGACGAGGGACTCCCGGATCTCCGGCAGCCGCTCGACGGCTTCGTAGATGTCGGCCGAACCCATGCGGACGCCCTGGCGGTTGAGGGTGGAGTCCGAGCGGCCGTGGATGACGACGGAGCCGCGTGAGGTGACGGTGATCCAGTCGCCGTGACGCCACACTCCGGGGTACGTGTCGAAGTAGCTGTCGTGGTAGCGGCTGCCGTCGGGGTCGTTCCAGAAGCGGATGGGCATCGACGGCATGGGGTTGGTGACGACGAGTTCGCCGACCTCGTCGATGAGGGGTTCACCGCTCGGGTCCCAGGACTGGAGGTCGGTGCCGAGGCCGGGTGCCTGGAGTTCGCCCATGTAGACCGGGAGGGTGGGCACGGCTCCGGCGAAGCAGGAGCACACGTCGGTGCCGCCGCTGACGGAGGCGATCCACAGGCCGTCGCGCACCTCGTCGTGCAGCCAGCGGAATCCGTCGGGCGGCAGGGGCGAGCCGGTGGTGGCGACGCACTGGACGCGGGAGAGGTCGAAGTCGCGGGAGGGGTGGACGCCCGCCTTCCGGCAGGCCATGACGTATGCCGCTGACGTACCGAAGAGGGTGGCGCCGGTGCGTTCGGCGATGCGCCACTGGGCACCGGTGTCCGGGAAGCCGGGGCTGCCGTCGTACAGGACGATCGTGGTGCCCGTCAGGAGGCCGGAGACGAGGAAGTTCCACATCATCCAGCCGGTGGAGGTGTACCAGAAGAAGCGGTCCTCGGGGCCCAGGTCGCAGTGGAGGCCGAGTTGCTTGAGGTGTTCGACGAGGATGCCGCCCTGGGACTGGACGATGGCCTTGGGGAGGCCGGTCGTGCCGGAGGAGTAGAGGACCCACAGGGGATGGTCGAAAGGGACCTCTTCGTAGACGGGCGTTACGTCCGCGGATGTGAGGGCCGACCATTCCAGGGCGCCCTCGGGGGCCTCGGTGCCGAGCAGCGGGATGTGGACGACGGCGCGCAGGGTGGGCAGTTCGCGGCGCAGTTCGGCGACGGTGTCGCGGCGGTCGTGCTCCTTGCCGCCGTAGCGGTAGCCGTCGACGGTGAACAGCACGACGGGTTCGACCTGCTGGAAGCGGTCGAGGACGCTGCGGGCGCCGAAGTCGGGGGCGCAGGACGTCCAGACGCCGCCGACGGCCGCGGTGGCGAGGAGGGCGACCACGGCCTGGGGCACGTTCGGGAGGTAGCCGCTGACGCGGTCCCCCGGGCGTACGCCGAGGGCTCGGAGTTCGGCGGCCAGGGAGCCGACCTGGCGGCGCAGTTCGGACCAGCTGACCGGGGTCGATTCGTGGGTCTCGTCGACATGGAGGAGGGCCGGTTCGTCCGCTCGGGTGTCGGCGGCTCGCAGGGCGTGCTCGGCGTAGTTGAGGGTGGCTCCGGGGAACCACTGGGCGCCGGGCATCGATCGGTCGCCCAGCACGCGCGCGTAGGGGGTCGAGAACCGTACGTCGAACCACTCGGTGACGGCTTTCCAGAACGTGTCCAGTTCGTCCACGGACCAGCGGTGCAGCGCGGCGTAGCCACCCTCGGCGGGGGCTCCGTGGTGCTCGGCCGCCCAGGTCTGGAATCGGGTGATCTGTGCCTGGGCGATGCGGCCCGGGTCGGGGTGCCAGAGCGGCGAGGGGTTCGCTGAGGTCATGGGGCGGCTCCCGGACTGTGCGCGTCGTGTGCGTGTACCGCGCACGGGCTGGGGTGTGCGCGTCACGCGGCTGACACGGACGATGCCATGTGATCGACTTCCGCACCAGGGCGAGCCCCACATAGTCCAGCTCGTGAAGATGTGGTCCTGCCACGGGTGAACGGAAGTTGAACGACTCACTCATCGGCCGTTTCGAGTGGCAGGCTGAGCAGCATGGACGGTCGTGACCTGGTGCGTTCGATGAAGACGGTCGGTTCGGCGGGGGCGGCCCAGGGGCTGCGTACGGTGCGGGCCGCGTGGCGCAGGAGGCGCGCCGACGCCTCGGGGCTGCCACCGCGGGGCGCCGAGCGGGCGCGGGTTCCCGGGCCGGTGCTGAGTGTCGAGCCGGGTCCCGGTGGCGGCGTCGTCCGGTTCACCCGGTCGGAGCTGCGGATCACCGTCACGGCCGGCGGAGCCGTCTTCTGGGGCTGGGACGGAGCACGCCCCGAGCCGTCGTACGCGCTCGCGGGACCCTCTCCCGAACCGGACCCCCGGGCCGTGCTGGAGCCGGACAAGGACGGCGCCTGGCGGGTCGTGGCGGAGCGGATGACGGTCGTCGTGTCGCGGCACGGGGCCGTGGAGGTGCGTACGCCGGGCGGGGTGACCCTGCGGCGGGATCTGCCGCCGCGGTGGTGGGAGCCGGTCGGCGGTGGGGAGGCGCGCTGGATGCAGCGGTCCGAAGTGGCCGCGGACGCGCGGTTCTTCGGGCTGGGTGGGCGCGCGTCGGGGCCCCGGCTGCGCGACGGAACGTATCGGCTGTGGAACGCGGACCCGGGGCACGCCTTCGGGCCCGGCGACGATCCGCTGTACATCACCATGCCGGTGCAGATGGTGGTGGCCGACGCGGCCACCCACCTGGTGTTCCACGACAGCACGTGGGACGGCGGTGTGACGCTGCGCGAGGGCGAGGAGGGTGCCGGGTCCGGGCACGACCGGGCCGGGACGAGCGAACTCCGGATGGACGGCGGGCCCCTGCGCTGCTGGGTGATGGTGGGCAATCCCGCGCGCGTGCTGCACGCCTGGGCGTCTCTGACCGGAGCCGCCGCGCTGCCGCCGGCCTGGGCCCTGGGGCACCATCACGCGCGGTGGGGCTTCGGGAGCGAGGAGGAGGTGCGGCGGATCATCGGCGGCTATCACGAGCGCGGGCTGCCGCTGGAGGCCGTGCACCTCGACATCGACCACTTCGACGCGCATCAGGTGTTCACCGTCGACCGGGACCGCTTCCCGAAGCTGCCGGTGCTCGCCGAGGAGCTGCGCCGGGACGGGATCCGGCTGGTGTCGATCGTGGATCCGGCGGTGAAGGCCGAGCCCGGTAACGCCGTGTACGACAGTGGGACCTCCGAGGAGGCCTTCGTGCGGGATGCCGCCGGGCAGCCGGTGCGTGGTGTGGTCTGGCCGGGCGAGGTGGTCTATCCGGACTTCACGCGCGCGCGTACGCGCCGGTGGTGGGGCGGTCTCTACGAGGAGCGGCTCTCCCAGGGGTTCGCGGGTTTCTGGCACGACATGAACGAGCCGGTGTCGTTCGCCGCCTTCGGGGAGTCGACGCTGCCCCGTTCGGCGCGGCACGACATAGAGGGTCGCGGCGGTGACCATCGCGAGGCGCACAACGTGTACGCGCTCGGCATGGCGCGGGCAGGCTACGAGGGCCTGCGCGAACTGATGCCCCAGGAGCGGCCGTTCCTGTTCTCGCGCTCCGGGTGGGCCGGAATGCAGCGCTACGGAGGGACCTGGTCCGGGGACGTGGCCACCGGATGGCCCGGTCTGCGGGCGTCCCTGTCGCTGGTGATGGGCCTCGGGCTGTGCGGCGTGCCGTATTCGGGTCCCGATGTGGGCGGCTTCGACGGGAGCCCCTCCCCCGAGCTGTATCTGAGGTGGTTCCAGCTGGGGGCGTACCTGCCGCTGTTCCGTACGCACTCGAGTCTGCGGGCGGGGCGCAGGGAGCCCTGGGAGTTCGGTGACGACGTTCTCGGGCACGCGCGCGTGGCGCTCGTCGAACGGCGGCGGCTGCTGCCGTACTTCATGACGCTGGCGCATCTGGCGCGCCGTACGGGTGCGCCCTATGTGCGGCCGGTGTGGTGGGGCGTGCCGGAGGACAGGGCGCTGCGGGACTGCGAGGACGCCTTCCTGCTGGGTGACTGTCTTCTGGTGGCGCCGGTGCTCGACCCGGGGGCCGATCGGCGTGCGGTGCAGCTGCCACGGGGGCGCTGGTACGACACGGTGACCGAGGAGGCGTACGAAGGGCCCGCACAGGTGCTGATCGACGCCCCCTTGTCGCGGATTCCGGTACTCGCCCGTGCGGGGGCCGTCCTGCCGGTGCGTGGCGAGGACGGCGGTCTGGAGCTGGAGGTGTGGGCGCCCGCCCGCGGGCGGACCGGGGGCGGGCTGGTGGTGGCGGACTCGGGCGACGGCTGGGAGGAGCCGGAGATCGAGCGCTATGTGACGCGTCGGAAGGGCAAGCGGGTGATCGTCGAGCGGTACGGGGAGGACGGCCGCAGTGAACCGTCACTGCCCGTTCGGGTGCGGGGGCTCGGAGCGTTGTGACACGCCCCTGAGAGGGGCCCACAGCCCTCGGCGGGGGGGGGGGCCCCCCCGGGGGGGGGGGGCCCGCGGGGGGGGGGGGGGGGTGCGGAGGCCACCCGCCGGGGCCCGGTGGGGGGGCCCGCCCGGCCCGTTTACAACCCCCCCGCGGGGCCCCCCCCCCCCCCCGGGCCGCAATAACCCCCCCCCCGCCCCCCCCCCCGCCGAGGGCGTGTGAAGAGCACTCAGACGTACCGGCCCTCGAACCACGCCTTCGCCGCCAGGGTGTGCAGCGGGAAGGCGAGTTCGGTCGCCCTGCGCAACAGTTGCCAGCCCTCGGTCTCGTCGGTCGCGACGGACGGCGGCAGGTCGGCCACCGGTCGCTCCGGGAGGGCTCCGAAGAGCAGGAGGTGGCCGTCGGGGGAGCTCAGCGCGTCGACGAGCCGTACGTCGCGGCCGGCCGCGGCGATGCCCGTCTCCTCCTTGAGTTCACGGACGACGGCCTGCCGCCAGTCCTCCCGTTGGTCGATGAACCCTCCGGGCAGGGCGATACCCCCGCGCGCGGGAGCGATGGTGCGGGTGATGACGACCAGGGCCGCACCCTTGGTGTCGTACACGGGTTGCAGGGCCACCGCGACCGGAGTGGGGTTGCGGTAGGCCACGGTGCGACAGGAGGAGCAGGTGCGGGGCCAGCCGGAAACGCCCTCTCCGTAGGGCGTGCCGCAGCTCGAACAGTGGGAGTCCGGCGCGGAGTTGGCGGACGGGATCTGGGTTGGAGACACGCCCGGGACTGTATCCGATCATCACAAGGACGTCTGCGCGGGCCGCCTCAGTGAGACTGGACAAGGGATTTCGTCGACACCGGGAAGTCGAAGTAGGTGTCGGGGTACAGCTCGGGCTTGTACGTGAAGTGCCACCACTCCTCGGCCAGGTTCACGAAGCCGAGGCCTTCGAGGGTGTCCTTCAGGAGCAGCCTGTTGGCGCGCTGCTGTCCCTGGATGCGCGGGTCGAGGGTGTGGGACAGGGTGTCGAAGCAGTCGTAACCGGTGCCCATGTCCACGGAGTTGTCCGGGAAACGCTCATCCTGGGGTGCGAAACAGGGCACGAGGGGCTCTCCGGGGACGTACGGGCGGGTCGGCACCGCCGGGAGCCTCACGAGGGTGAGGTCCATGGTCGAGCCGCGGCTGTGGCCGGACTTCTCCGCGATGTAACCGTCCTCGAACAGACGGGTCTTGTCGACGTTCGGGTAGAACTCGGCCTTCATGGCCTGGTCTTCGAGATCCTTGGCCCAGCGGACGAAGTGGTCCACGGACCGCTGGGGCCGGTAGCAGTCGTACACCTTCAGGGAGTAGCCCTGACCCAACAGCCGCCGCTGGGCCTGGTGGAGGGCCTCGGCGGCGGGCCTGGTGAGGATGCAGAGGGGCTGCCGGTAGCCGTCGATGCGCTCGCCCACGAAGTTGTGCGGGGTGAAGTAGCGGATCTCCTGGATGATCGTGGGGTCCACGGATCTCAGGGCCACGAAGTCGGCGGGGGCCTTCGGCTCGGTCGTCGCCCGGGCCGTCGCGGAGGCCGCGGTGACGGCCAGCAGCACGGCGAGGACGGTGACGAGGGCGCGTACCGCCATGGAGAGTCGTGTCATGTCCCTGCGTCTATCAGGTGCGGGTTCCCTGAGGGAAGAGATCGAATACAGTCCACGCCCGATCGGGCGACCCGATACGGCCGGTGCGGAAGGCGACCCTCGTGGCTCCACGAGTACTCAGGGATGAGGAACGGCCGGAACCACCCCCGTGGGCCCCGGCCGTCCCTACCGATACTCCGACGCTCAGGAGGCCTGATCGGTTCTCCCGTGACGACCCGTCTTTGTACTCCGTGATGCACTCGGACGCCCTGCCCAATCGACCGCGCCCGTGTCACACTTCTGACGTTCCGTCAGATCCAGTGGGATCCAGTGTCGTGGAGGGATCTTGTCGCGCACCCGTACACCCGTGGTCACCGGCTGGTTCACCGGCGAGGGAGAGGAGTTCCGGCTCCTCGGCACGCGCTGCTCGGCCTGCGCGTCGGTGTTCTTCCCCCGTGAGGACTCCTTCTGCCGCAATCCGGCCTGCCCCGGCGGCGATCTGGCGGAGGTTCCGCTGTCGCGGCGTGGCCGCGTGTGGTCGTACACCGACAGCCGGTACCGGCCGCCGTCACCGTATGTGTCCGACCCGGAACTCGAATGGCGGCCGTACGCGTTGATCGCTGTGGAACTGGAATCCGAACGGCTCGTCGTGCTGGGACAGACCGTTCCCGGGGTCACCGTCGCCGACCTGGCGGTGGGCATGGAGGTGGAGGTCGTGCCGGGCGTACTGAACGAGGACGCGGAGACGACCTGGACGACGTGGCACTGGCGGCCGACGGGGGTGACGGCGTGACGGGGGAAGTGGCGGTGCTCGGCGCGGGCATGCACCCCTGGGGCAAGTGGGGGCGCGGCTTCGTGGAGTACGGGACGGTGGCGGCACGCGCGGCGCTCGCCGACGCGGAGGTCGACTGGCGGGACGTCGGCTCGATCGTCGGCGCGGACACGGTCCGTGGCGGATACCCGGGGTATGTGGCGGGGGCGACGTTCGCCAAGGCGCTGGGCTGGCAGGGCGCCCGCGTCGCGAGCGTCTACGCGGCGTGCGCGTCGGGGGCGCAGGCCGTCAACACCGCGCGGGCGCAGATCCTTTCGGGTCTCGCGGACGTGGTTCTGGTGGTCGGCGCGGACGCGGCGCCGAAGGGGTTCTTCCGGCCTGCGGGCGGGGACCGGGCCGACGATCCGGACTGGCTGCGGTTCCGGGTCCTGGGGGCGACGAATCCGACGTACTTCGGGCTGTACGCGCGGCGGCGGATGGCCGTCCACGGGGACACGCTGGAGGACTTCGCGCAGGTCAAGGTGAAGAACGCGGCTCTGGGGGCGCTGAATCCCAACGCCCGCTACCGCAAGCGGGTCACGGCCGAGGAGGTCGCCGCCTCGGCCGTCGTGGCCGATCCGCTGAGGCTGCTCGACATCTGCGCGACCTCGGACGGGGCGGCGGCGCTCGTGCTGTCCAGCATGGAGTTCGCACGCCGCCACGGGGCGGCGGACCCGGTGCGGATCCGAGCGGTGTCCACGGTGACGCCGCGCTATCCCAGCACCGTGCTCGACCTTCCCGACATCGCGACGGACTCCGCGGTCGCGGCGGAGCCGGCCGCCGACACGTTCCGCGCGTCGATCGCGCGGGCCGCGTACGAGGAGGCGGGCGTCGGCCCTGAGGATCTCTCGCTCGCGGAGGTCTACGACCTGTCCACGGCCCTGGAGTTGCAGTGGTACGAGGACCTGGGGCTGTGCGGCGAGGGCGAGGCGGCCAAGCTGCTGCGGGAGGGCGCGACGGCTCCGGGAGGACGAATACCGGTGAACGTCAGCGGCGGACTCGCCTCCTTCGGAGAGGCCGTTCCGGCGCAGGCCATCGCCCAGGTCTGCGAGCTCACCTGGCAGTTGCGAGGTGCGGCGGGTGACCGGCAGGTGGCGGGCGCGCGGGTGGGGATCACCGCGAACCAGGGGCTGTTCGGGCACGGGTCGTCCGTGATCGCCGTCAGGTGAGGAGACCCGGCCTGTCGGCGGGGGTCGTCCGCACGCTGTGTGATCGGCCCGGAATCGTGCGTGAACAGCTCGTGAACTGCGCCTGGGCGTACGCGGGTGGCGTCATTATGCTTCCGTGCCCTCCTGGACGGATACTGTCCGCTTCGCCTTCCAGCCGGTCGTCAACCTGACGACCGGAGGAGTCACGGCGCTGGAGATACTCGCCCGTCCGGAGTCCGGTGACATCCTCGCGCAGGCGCGCCGGGATCCCGAACTCGACGGCCGGCTGGCCGCGTTGGCGATGCGGGCGGCTGCCCGTCAGGAGACGCTGCTGCCGCTGCACGTCAACGTGTTCGCCGGGACCCTCGCCGACCTCGGAGGGCTCGCCGCGCTCCGTGACGAGGTGCGGGAGGCCGGGCGCATGCCGTGGGAGGTGACGGTCGACGTCGGCCCGCCTTTCACCCACGTACCGCATCAGGCGCTCGTCGAAGCGGTGACGGTGCTGCGGGACGAGGGCTTCCGGATCTGCGCGGACGGCATCGGCGACGGTGACGTACCCCTGCGGGTGCTCGCGGATCTGGCGCCCGACCTGGTGAAGCTGGACGCGTCGCTGCTGTCCAGGCCGGCGATGGTGCGGGCGATGCGCACGCTGTGCGAGCAGCTCGGGGCGCTGCTGTCCGTCGAGGGCGTGGAGACCGAGTCGCAGTGCGCGGCGGCGGTGTCCGCGGGCGCGCAGTTGGCACAGGGCGAGTTGTTCGCGCCTCCGGCTCGGCGGCCCGCGGCGGATGTGTACGTTCCGGCCCTCTCCCCCGTTGCCGCGGCGACGCCGCCCTACGGACCGCCCGTACGACAGTTCGTACGGCCTGCCGCACTGCTGCCCGCCGGGGCGTCCGCGGGGCAGGTGCGGGCGCTGCTGACCGGGTCGCCGGACATCTCCGGGGTGGTACTCGTGGACGCCGCCGGGGTGCCGGTACGGTCGGTGCACCGCTCGCGGTTCCTGCTGTCGCTGTCGGGGCGCTACGGGCACGCGCTGTACGCCGACCGGCCCGCTGCCAGGCTGGGCGATCCGCCGCGCACGGTCGGGGTCGACGCGACCGCGTGGGAGGTTCTCGACGTGGTGGCGGACGGGGCACCGGACCGTACGTCGGACGATGTCACGGTCGTCGACCGGCTCGGGCGGTGCGTGGGTGTCGTACGGCTGGCGGATCTCGTACGTGCCCTGGCTGAGAGCCGTGTCGAGGAGGCCGCCGGGCTCAATCCGCTGACGCGGCTGCCCGGTTCGGACGCGATCACCGGCGAGGTGGACCGGTGGATCGCCGACGGGCGGGTGTTCGCGCTGAGCTGGCTGGACGTCGACGGCTTCAAGCGGGTCAACGACGGTGCGGGGTTCGCGGCGGGCGACGAGCTGATCCGGGCGGTGGGACGGGCGCTGCAGGCCGCCGCGTCCGGGGCCACACGCGTGGGGCACATCGGCGGTGACGACTTCCTGGTCCTGGCGGATCCGGAGTGGCTCGATCCGCTGGCCACGTCGGTGCTCGACACACCCTGGTCGGCGGGCGGGCTCGCCGTCACGCTGTCCCTCGCCACCGTGCTGTGCGCCCCTGGCAGCGTCACCGACCACCGCGAGGCCGCCTCGTGTCTGGCGCCCCTCAAGCAGGCCGCGAAGTCCCTTCGGGGGGCCAGCTGGGTGATCGGCCGCGCCGGCCTGCCGGGGCACGAGATCCGACGGGGGTCGGGGGCCGCACCGGCGCATGCCGAGAGTTGGGCGGGCGGGCCCGGGCGGGGGTGAGTGGCTCTCGGCTGCGGGCCGACCGAGCGGCGGCGAGGGGTAGGGGTGCCGCGGTGGTGCGTCGGCCGGGCTCAGGGTGCGGCCGCGCCGGGGTGACCGGCCGGCTCGCGGGCGGCTGGGGGCTCCCGGGCGGCTGTTGGACTGCCGGGCGGCTGAGGGTTGCGGTCGGCTGAGGGTTGCGGTCGGCTGAGGCCGCAGGTCGGCTGAGGACTGCGGTCAGCTGTGAACTGCCGGTCGGCTGTTGGCCCCCGGCGACCGACGGCTGCGGTCAGCTGTGGACTGCGGTCAGTTTGTGGGCTGCCGGGCGGCTGAGGGCCGGCGGGACAGTACCGGCTCGCCCCGCGATGCCGTGAAGGCCACGCAACTGGCCCGGCCGATTCGGGTGACCTCCCGGGCCGCCTTCTCCGCCCCGAGTCACCGGCATACATGCCCTCCACCGCGGTGCACGCACGCCGAAGGCCGCGCTCCCCTGACCGGCCGAACGCCGACAAGCCCCGCCCGCTCCCGCCGCGGAACCCGTCGCCGCACGCTCTCCACCGCCGCATACACATCCCGAAAAGCGGCCGCCCCGTCGAGCCGGCTGCCCGGGCCCGAACCGTTGTCGCCCGCGACCTTGACGCTCTCACAGCACCGGTGAACACTTCCGGTGTCAGTCGGCATCGTCGCATTCCGGCGTATTCAGGCACTGCGCCGCGCGGGCCCTCGCCTGCGCCAACGGGTCATGCCCCCACGGGCGATTCGACTACGACGGCACGCTCGTCACGGACGCCGGGCGGGGCGCGGGATCTCCCTGTCCTCGGCTGAAGTAGCCATGGGAACGCACCCTGCACGGTGGACCGGGGCGGATCGCCCCGGGCCTGGGCCTAGGAGCCGCCATGAGCAACGGAGACATATTCGTCGGTGAGGTCATCGGCACAGCGATTCTGATCCTCTTCGGCGCCGGAGTGGTCGCCGCGGTCGTACTCAACTACTCCAAGGCGAAGGACGCCGGCTGGGTCGTCATCGCGTTCGGCTGGGGCTTCGGCGTACTGGCCGGGGCCTACACCGCGGCGCCGCTGTCCGGCGGGCACCTCAACCCGGCGGTGACCGTCGGCATCGCGATCGACACCGGGGACTGGGACAAGGTCCACATCTACATCGCCGGACAGATGGTCGGCGCCTTCCTGGGCGCCGTGCTGTGCTGGCTGGTCTACTACGCCCAGTTCCAGGCCAACGCCGACGAGGAGATAGCGCAGCCCACGCTCGGGATCTTCTCCACCGGCCCCGCGATCCGCAATCCCGTGGCCAACCTCATCACCGAGATCATCGCGACCATCGGTCTGGTGCTGCCGATCCTGGCGTTCGGCCTCACCAAGGGGCTCGGCGAGTCCGGCACCGCGATCCTGATCGTGTCGTTCCTGGTGGTCGGCATCGGTCTGTCGCTCGGTGGTCCGACGGGGTACGCCATCAACCCGGCCCGTGACCTGGGCCCGCGCATCGCCCACGCCATCCTGCCGATCCCCAACAAGGGGACCTCGGACTGGAGCTACTCGTGGATCCCGGTGGTGGGGCCGCTGATCGGCGGAGTGCTTGCCGGGCTCATCTTCAAAGCAGCCTTCTGAGGCAGCCGTCCGAAGAATCCGACGAAGGGGACGTCATGACGGACAAGTTCGTCGCCGCAATCGACCAGGGCACCACGTCCAGCCGCTGCATCGTCTTCAACCAGGACGGCGCCATCGTCGCCGTCGACCAGCGCGAGCACCGCCAGATCTTCCCCAAGCCGGGCTGGGTGGAGCACGACGCCACCGAGATCTGGTCGAAGGTGCAGGCCGTGGTCGCGGGCGCGCTCGCGAAGGCGGGGCTCCGCGCCGACCAGCTCAGCGCGCTGGGGATCACCAACCAGCGCGAGACGACGGTCCTGTGGGACCGCGCCACGGGCAAGCCCGTGCACAACGCGATCGTCTGGCAGGACACCCGTACCTCCGCGCTCTGCAACGAACTCGGCGGCTCGGACGGGCAGGACCGTTTCCGTGAGCAGACCGGACTGCCCCTGGCCAGCTACTTCTCCGGGCCCAAGGCGGCCTGGCTGCTCGACAACGTGCCGGGGCTGCGGGCCCGCGCCGAACGCGGCGAGATCGCCTTCGGCACGATCGACTCCTGGCTGATCTGGAACCTCACCGGCGGCACCGACGGCGGAAAGCACGTCACCGACGTGACCAACGCCGGCCGCACCATGCTGATGAACCTCGAAACACTCCAGTGGGACCAGTCCATCCTCTCCGCGATGAACGTCCCCGAGGCGGTCCTCCCGGAGATCAAGTCCTCGTCCGAGGTGTACGGGACCGCCGTGGGCCAACTCGCGGGCGTCCCGGTGGCGTCGGCGCTGGGCGACCAGCAGGCGGCGGTGTTCGGACAGGCCTGCTACGACGTGGGCACGGCAAAGAACACGTACGGAACGGGCAGCTTCCTGCTGCTCAACACCGGGAACCGGCCCGTGCCCTCGAAGAACGGGCTGCTGACCACGATGGGGTACAAGATCGGCACGGAGGCGCCGGTCTACTGCCTCGAAGGGTCCATCGCGATCACCGGGGCGCTGGTGCAGTGGTTCCGCGACCAGCTCGGCATCATCCGTAGCGCCGACGAGATCGAGACCCTCGCCGCGAGCGTCGACGACAACGGCGGCGCGTACATCGTGCCCGCGTTCTCGGGCCTGTTCGCGCCCTACTGGCGCTCGGACGCGCGCGGTGTCGTCACCGGGCTGACCAGGTACGTCACGAAGGGGCACCTCGCGCGGGCCGTCCTGGAAGCCACGAGCTGGCAGACACGTGAGGTCGTGGACGCGATGTTCCAGGACTCCGGGGTGCAGATCACCACCCTGAAGGTGGACGGCGGCATGACCAAGAACAATCTGCTGATGCAGCACCAGGCGGATGTGCTCGGGGTGCCTGTGATCCGCCCGAAGGTCTCCGAGACGACCTGCCTGGGAGCGGCGTACGCGGCCGGTCTGGCGACCGGGGTGTGGAACGACCTCGACGAGCTGAAGACGCACTGGCAGAAGGACGTCGAGTGGACGCCCGGCATGGAGGCGTCCGTCCGCGACCGCGAGTACCACAACTGGCGCAAGGCGGTGGAGAAGAGCTTCGGCTGGCACGAGGACGGCGAGGGCTGACCCGGCCCTTTTTCGAGGCCCACGCGCGCGTGGGCCTCGATGTCCACGCGCGCGTGCGGCCCATCGGCAGTGCCTGAGGACTGCGGCCCGTACCCCTGTCGGCGGGGGTACGGGTCGTACTCGTGCTCGTGCCGGATCGGCTGCTCGTACCGCTACCGGCTGCCCGGCCCGGTCGGGGCCGCCGGCCGGTGTCTCAGGTATTGACGGTCTGGCGGTTCGCCGCGGCGTACGCCATCGCGTGCTGGACGACCTCGATGAGGACCTCCTTGACCGACTCCCGGCCGCGCGCGTCGCACAGGACGACGGGGACTCCGGGGTCCAGGTCGAGAGCCTGGCGGACGTCATCGATGGGGTAACGGGCCGCGCCCTCGAAGCAGTTGACGCCCACCACGAACGGTATGGACCGGCGCTCGAAGTAGTCGACGGCGGCGAAGCAGTCCTCCAGGCGGCGCGTGTCGGCGAGGACGACAGCGCCCAGGGCGCCGGTGGCGAGTTCGTCCCACAGGAACCAGAAGCGGTTCTGACCGGGCGTCCCGAAGAGGTACAGCACCAGGTCCTCGCGGAGCGTGATGCGGCCGAAGTCCATGGCGACCGTGGTGGTGTGCTTGCCCTCCACACCGCTGGTGTCGTCGACGGGACGTCCCGCCTCGGTCAGCAACTCCTCGGTGCGCAGCGGCTTGATCTCGCTGACGGCGCCGACCATGGTCGTCTTGCCCACGCCGAAGCCGCCCGCCACGAGGATCTTGAGCGTGACGGGCTCGACGGGGGCCTTGCCGCGCTCAGTGCGCCCGAAGATCATCGTTCTCTTCTCCTGCTTCAGTGGTGTCGCGTGCTTCGGTGGAGCTTGCATCGGTGGAGCCTGCTCGGGTGGTGGAGCCTGGTTCAGCGGTGGAGCCTGCTTCGGTGGTGCCGGGCGGTGGCGGCCCGTATCCGCCGCCTCCAGGTGTTTCGATGACCAGCACGTCGCCGGGTCCGACCTCGGCCGCGTCGCTCCCGGCGAGTTCGGTGACCGTGCCGTCCGCGCGCTCGACGCGGTTGGCGCCCAGCGTCCCGGGTTCGCCGCCCGCCATACCGTAGGGCGGGACCCTGCGGTGCTGGGAGAGCGTGGAGACGGTCATCGGCTCGTGGAACCGGATGCGGCGTACGGCACCGTCACCGCCCCGCCACCGTCCGGCCCCGCCGCTGCCGCGTCGTACGGCGAACTCGTCGAGCTGGACCGGCAGTCGCCACTCCAGGACCTCGGGGTCCGTGAGTCGTGAGTTGGTCATGTGGGTCTGTACGACGGGCGCGCCGGGGAAGCCGTCGCCCGCACCGGACCCGGAGGCCACGGTCTCGTAGTACTGGTACCGCTCGTTGCCGAAGGTGACGTTGTTCATGGTGCCGGAGCCCTCGGCCTGCACCCGGAGAGCACCGTACAGGGCGCCGGTGATCGCCTGTGACGTCTCCACATTTCCCGCCACTACGGCGGCAGGTGGCCGCGGGGCGAGCATCGAGCCGGGCGGTACGACGATGTCGAGGGGCCGCAGACAGCCGTCGTTGAGCGGGATGTCGTCGGCGACCAGGGTGCGGAAGACATACAGGACGGCCGCGTTGACCACCGCGAACGGTGCGTTGAAGTTGGTGGCGAGCTGCGGGGACGTACCCGTGAAGTCGACCTTCGCGGAGCGTTTTTCGCGGTCTACGGAGACGTGGACCCGGATCACGGCACCGGAGTCGGTCTCGTAGGCGAACTCTCCGTCTTCAAGGGTGTCGATGACGCGGCGGACCGCCTCTTCGGCGTTGTCCTGGACGTGCTTCATGTACGCCTGGACGACGTCGAGCCCGAAGTGCTCGATCATACGGGCGACTTCGTCGACGCCCTTCTGGTTGGCGGCGATCTGGGCGCGCAGGTCGGCGAGGTTGGTCGTCGGGTTGCGCGAGGGGTGGGGCGCCTCGGTGAGGAGGTTTCGGGTCTCGGACTCCCTGAGGCGGCCGCCCTCCACGAGCAGCCAGTTGTCGAAGAGGATGCCCTCCTCCTCGATGGTGGCGCTGTTGGCGGGCATGGACCCGGGCGCGATGCCGCCGATCTCCGCGTGGTGGCCGCGCGAGGCGACGTAGAAGAGGATGCGCCCGCCGTCGGCGCCGCCGTCTGTACCGTCGCCTTCCGTATCGTCGCCGCCCTCCGTGCCGTCACCCTCCGTGTCGAAGACCGGAGTGATCACCGTGACGTCGGGGAGGTGGGTGCCGCCGTGGTACGGGTCGTTGACCGCGTACGTGTCACCGGGGCGCATGCTGTCGCCGCGGCGGCGGATGACCTCCTTGACGCTGGTGCCCATCGAGCCCAAGTGCACTGGGATATGGGGGGCGTTGGCGACCAGGTTGCCGTCGGGGTCGAAGAGCGCGCAGGAGAAGTCGAGGCGCTCCTTGATGTTGACGGACTGGGCGGTGGACTCCAGGCGGGCGCCCATCTGTTCGGCGATGGCCATGAAGAGGTTGTTGAAGACTTCGAGGAGAACAGGGTCGACTTCCGTGCCGAGATCGGAACTCTCCGTGACCGCCACGCGTTCCATGACCAGATGCCCGTCGTCGGTCATGGCCGCCTGCCAGCCGTCGTCGACGACGGTCGTCGAGCTGGCCTCGGTGATGATCGCGGGGCCCGTGACGGTGTCGCCCGGGGGCAGTTCCTCGCGGCGGCGCAGGGGTACGTCGCGCCAGGTGCCGCCGGTGTGGAGGCTGACCGTCTCCGGGGTGCCGGGCGCGGAGTTCGGGGTGGCGAGGGCGGAGAGATCGGGGGGTTCGGTGAGACCGGTGGCTTCCACGGAGAGGGCTTCGACGACGACCGGACGGTCGAGGGTGAAGGAGTAGGTGGCGCGATGGCGGTCTTCGAAGGTGCGGGTCATGGCGTCGGGCTCGGTCAGCTCGACGGTGAGTGCCGTGTCCGTGCCGTCATAGCGCAGCTGGGCCCGGCGGGTGACCCGGATGCGGTCCTCGGGGACGTCCTCGGCGAGGAGTTCGGCGCGGGCCGCGCCCTCCAGGCCGTCGGCGGTCTTGAGGATGCCCGGCATCGCGGAGGCTTCCAGGGGCGCCTCGACGGACTGTTCGCGCATGGCCGTGGTGTCGGCGAGCCCGATGCCGAGCGCCGAGAGCACCCCGGCCATGGGCGGCACGAGGACCGTGCGGATGCCGAGCGAGTCGGCGACCATGCACGCGTGCTGGCCGCCCGCACCGCCGAAGGTGGTCAGCGCGTAGCGGGTGACGTCGTGGCCCTTCTGGACCGAGATGCGCTTCACGGCGTTGGCGATGTTGGCCACGGCGATCTGCAGATAGCCCTCGGCGACCTGCTCGGGGGTGCGGTCGTCGCCGGTCCGTTCGCGGATCTCGTCGGCGAGGACGGTGAAGCGGTCCCGGACGAGGGCGTCGTCGAGCGACTGGTCGCCGTCCGGGCCGAACACCCTGGGGAAATGGGCGGGTTGGATCCGGCCGAGGGCCACGTTGGCGTCGGTGACGGTGAGCGGCCCACCCCCGCGATAGCAGGCGGGGCCAGGGGCCGCTCCCGCCGAGTCCGGCCCTACGCGGTAGCGGGAGCCGTCGAAGTGGAGGACGGATCCGCCGCCCGCGGCGACGGTGTGGATGTCCAGCATGGGCGCGCGGAGCCGAACACCGGCGATCTGGGTGGTGAAGACACGTTCGTACTCGCCCGCGAAGTGCGAGACGTCCGTGGACGTGCCGCCCATGTCGAACCCGATGACGCGGTCGAAACCGGCCAGCTGGGACATCCGTGCCATGCCGACGATGCCGCCGGCCGGCCCGGAGAGGATGGCGTCCTTGCCGCGGAACTGTCCGGCTTCGGCGAGGCCGCCATTGGACTGCATGAACATCAGCCGTACGCCGCGGAGTTCGTCGGCGACGTGCTGGACGTAGCGGCGCAGGACGGGCGACAGATAGGCGTCGACGACGGCCGTGTCACCGCGCGGGACGAGTTTCATCAGGGGGCTGACCTCGCTGGAGAGCGAGATCTGCGGGAAGCCGGTGCGGGAGGCCAGCTCGCCGACGGCCTGTTCGTGGGCGGGGTGGAGGTGGCTGTGCATGCAGACGACGGCGACGGCGCGGATTCCGGCGTCGTACGCCTCCTGGAGGGGCCCGGCGAGGGCGTCGAGGTCGGGTGCGCGCAGGACGGTGCCGTCGGCGGCGATGCGTTCGTCGACCTCGATGACGCGTTCGTGGAGCAGTTCGGGGAGTTCGATCTCGCGGGCGAAGATCCGTGGGCGGTTCTGATAGGCGATCCGCAGCACGTCGCGGAAGCCGCGGGTGACGACGAGGAGGGTGCGTTCGCCCTTGCGCTCCAGGAGGGCGTTGGTGGCGACGGTGGTGCCCATACGAACGGATTCCACCGGTAGGCCGTTCTGGTGACCGGGGTCCTGCTCGGCCGCCCGTCCTGTGGGGACGTCACCGGCTTCGGTGAGGAGTTCGCGGATGCCTGCCACGGCCGCGTCGGCGTACCGGGACGGGTTGTCCGAGAGGAGTTTGCGGGTGAGCAGCCGCCCGTCGGGGCGCTGGGCGACGACATCGGTGAAGGTGCCACCGCGGTCGACCCAGAACTGCCAGCCCTTCACGTCCGTCTCCCCGATGTCGCGCTGCTCCGAACCCTGAGCCGGAGGTGCCTTTCGACGATCGGTCAGATCATATCGGGGTCCGGCACCTCGGCGTTCGATCCGGAGCGGGGGGCGCTTCTCGGCGCAGGCACCATGGCCGACCTTGCTCCCGGCCTCTTGGTTATTCACATAGCGCGACAGCTGCACGAATGATGAGAAGCTGGACCGAACTCAGGCCGGTACCGTCAGGAGCCAAGGAAATGCGTACACCCAAGCCCCCTCACGCAGACGACAGCACCGTCGGCACCACCGGCACCGCCGACGGCACGGACGGTACGGACGGCACGGACAGCACCGCCTCACGCCTCGCCGAGTCCGGCGGATCGTCCGGCAAGGTCCAGTCCCTGGAGCGGGCGATCACCCTGCTGGAGGCGACGGCGGACAGCGCGCCGGACGGCGACACGGCGACGAACCTCGCGAGCCGCTGCGGGCTCAACCGGGCCACGGCCTGGCGGCTGCTGTCCACCATGGAGCAGTACGGGCTGGTCGAGCGCGATCCGCTGACCAGCCGTTACACCGTGGGCTTCGCGGTCGCCCGGTTGGCCTCGGCCGCCGGGTTCGACGGGCTCATCCGGCGCTCCCACGGCATCCTGCGCCAGGTCAGCGAGCAGACGGGCGAGACGGCCAACCTCGCGGTGGTGCAGCAGCTCGGGCTGACGTACGTCGACGAGGTGACTCCCCCGGTGGTCCTCAGTGCCAAGTGGCTAGGGCGGCAGGCGCCACTGCACGCCACCTCGACCGGCAAGGCGCTGCTGGCCTGGTTGCCGGCGGAAGAGGTGGACGCGCTGCTGGCCGAGCCCCTGACCGCGTACACCGACACGACGGTCGCCGACCGGGGGCGGCTGCGCGCGGAGCTGGCCGAGACGCGGGAGCGCGGATACAGCGTGTGCGCGGGCGAGATGGAGCGGAATCTGTACGGGGTGTCCGCGCCCGTTCTCGGCGCCCGTGACCGGCCGTTCGCCGTGCTCAGCATCTGGGGACCGCAGGACCGGGTGCCCGAGTCACGCTTCCCGGCGCTGGGTGTGCTGGCGTGCGGTGCGGCCGAGGAGGTGGCTCGGGCGGCGCGGGCGTTGTGACACCTCCGGGCGAGCTGCCGGCTCCGGGGGTGGGCAGGCACCGCTGGTGGGCCGGTGTCGGCCGCGGGACCCGTACCGACGGCGGCGCGGCGCCCGTGCCGGTGCCGCGGTCGGGCGCCCTTGACGGACGGCGGCCACAGACGGCATGTTCGTTATGTGCGACGCACGAACGCAATGCGAGCAACTACTCCACCTAAAACCCACCCCCGCGCAGCGGAGGCCTCCGTATGACCATGAACCAGGACGTCATCATCACGTGCGCCCTCACCGGTGCCGGCGACACCGTGCGGAAGAGCCCGCACGTCCCCGTGACCCCCGAGCAGATAGCCCGCTCCGCCGTCGAGGCCGCGGATGCCGGAGCGGCCGCCGTCCACATCCACGTGCGCGATCCGGAGACGGGGGCGCCCTCCCGTGACCCGCGGCTGTACCGGGAGGTCGTCGAGCGCATCAGGGAGACCGGCACGGACGTTGTCGTCAACCTGACCGCGGGCATGGGCGGCGACCTGGTCATCGACCCGGAGGAGCCGTTGCGGCATCTGCCCGGCACCGACCTCGTGGGCGGACTCGACCGGTTGCCGCACGTCGAGGACCTGCTGCCCGACATCTGCACCCTGGACTGCGGCTCCCTCAACTTCGGCGACGGCTCGAACCTCTACGTCTCCACCCCGGACATGCTCCGTACGGGGGCGAGGCGCATCCAGGAGCTGGGCGTACGGCCCGAGTTGGAGATCTTCGACACGGGGCACCTCTGGTTCGCCAAGCAGTTGCGCACGGAGGGGCTGCTGGACGATCCGACCGTCTTCCAGCTGTGCATGGGCATCCCGTGGGGCGCGCCCGCCGATCCGGGCGTACTGCAGTCGATGGTGAACATGCTGCCGGAGGGCGCCCAGTGGGCCAGCTTCGCCCTCGGGCGGATGCAGATGCCGTGGGTCGCCCAGTCGGTGCTGCTCGGCGGACACGTACGGGTCGGTCTGGAGGACAACCTCTACCTGGGCAAGGGCGTCAAGGCGACCAACGCGCAGCTGGTCGAGCGGGCGGTGACGATCGTCGAGGCGATGGGGGCGCGCGTCGCGACGCCGGACGAGGCCCGGCTGAAACTCGGCCTCAAGCCACGTGGCTGACCCGCGCTCGGCCTCAGGCCACGTGGCTGACCCGCGGAGCGCGGAGCGCGCCGACCGCGCGCCCCATCGGGGCCTCGCGCCCCACCCAGGCCGCGCGCCCCGCAAACCACCGGCCAACAGCCGCCGCCCCGACACGCCGTCCCGCCACGCCGAGCCCTCAAGGAGCCCTTGGTGCCCCACACTTCAGACTCCCCCGACACCGCACGGACCTCCGTGCCCCGGCCCGCCCCCCAGGACGTACGCACGGTGGCCTGCGTCGGTGCCGGGGTCATCGGCGGCGGCTGGGTCGCCCACTTCCTGGCCCGCGGGTACGTCGTCAGGGCGTGGGACCCGGCGCCCGACGCCGGGGCACGGCTGCGCCGTCTCGTGGACGCCGCGTGGCCCGCGCTGGAGCAGCTGGGCCTCGCCCCGGGCGCCTCCCCGGCCCGTCTGACAGTCACCGACACGCTCGAAGAGGCGGTGTCGGAGGCCCAGTTCGTGCAGGAGAGCGCCCCGGAGCAACTGGACCTCAAGCGCGAGCTGCTGGCGAAACTGGACGCGGCGACGCCCGCCGGGATCGTCATCGCCTCGTCCACGTCCGGCTATCCGATGACGGACATGCAGACGGAGGCCGTCACCCCGGGCCGGCTGGTCGTCGGCCACCCCTTCAATCCGCCGTACCTCATCCCGCTCGTCGAAGTCGTCGGCGGCGAGCGCACGGACACGGCGGCGGTCGAGTGGGCCTCCCGCTTCTACGAGGTGGCGGGCAAGTCCGTGATCACCATGGAGCGCGAGGTCCCCGGCTTCATCGCCAACCGTCTCCAGGAGGCGCTGTGGCGGGAGGCCCTGCACATGGTCGCCAACGGCGAGGCGACGGTGCGTGAGATAGACCGGTCCATCACCGAGGGCCCCGGTCTGCGCTGGGCGTTCATGGGCCCGATGCTCACCTTCGCGCTGGCCGGCGGGGAGGGCGGCATGGCGCACATGCTGGACCACTTCGGCCCGTCCCTGAAGTCCCCGTGGACCCGGCTGGAGGCCCCTGAGCTGGACCGGGCCCTCTACGACGCCGTGGTCGCCGGCTGCGAGGACACCTCCGACGGACGGACCGTCGCGGACCTCGTCGCGGAGCGCGACCAAGGGGTCATAGACGTGCTGCGCGCCACCGGCCGGCTGCCCGGGACCGGCGCGCGATGACGCCCCTGCCCCTCTTCCGCGAGACCGTGCGCCCCGAGTGGATCGACTACAACGGGCACTTGAGCGAGGCGTTCTACGTTCTCGTCTTCGGCCACGCCACCGACGCGATGATGGACGCGACGGGGATGGACGCCATGTACCGCGCGGACAGCGGCTGTTCGCTCTACACGGTCGAGTCGCACATCCGCTATCTGCGGGACGTACCCGAGGGGGCCCACCTGGGTGTCCGCACCCGGATTCTCGGGGCGGGCGGCAGGAAGGCGCACTTCACTCACGAGATGTACGTCCTGGACGCGGCGGACGCTGCACCTGACGCGGACGCCGCACCTGACGCGAACGCCGCCGTGGTCGCCACGTCGGAAATGCTCGCCCTGCATGTGGACCAGAAGGCCGGACGGGCCACCCCGTTCCCGGCGGGCGTCCGCGACCGGCTCGCCCCGCTGGTGGAGACGGCGCCCGCGTGGGCTGGGCGTGCCATCGCCCCGGTCGTCTGACGTCACCGGGGTCGCCAGGGTCGCCTGACGCGGAGGCCCGGATCGGCCGGGCCCCCGTGTCTCGTCACAGGGCCCGTAGGCCGCTGATCACATCGCGGAGAATGCTTTCGTCCGGCAGTTCGGCGGGTGGCACCGGACGTGTCACATGGACCAGCTCCTCGTCCACGAGGTCGCCGATGAGGACGCGTACCACTCCAACGGGCAGGTCGAGTTCGGCGGAGAGTTCGGCGACCGACTGGGGGGCGTCACGGCAGAGCCCGACGATGTCCACGTGCTCCGGAGACAGCGAATGGTCCGCCTCCGGGTCCTCGGCGTGCAGCTCGGTCACGACCACCGCGATCAGGTCGAGGCGGTGCTGGGCCGCGCTGGTGGTGCGGCCGCGTGTCATGGCATACGGACGGACCACCGGTCCGGCCTCGTCGTCGAACCAGTGGGACATCCCCTGACTGTCTCCGCTCATGCCATCCCACTACCCGCCCGAGGGCAATTCGGTGCGCGGAGCGGCGGCCAGATGTGCGCCGACCCTCTTGACCAGCAGTGTCATCTCGTACGCGACCTGTCCGACATCGGAGTCGGAGTCGGAGAGGACCGCGAGGCAGCTGCCGTCGCCCGCCGCCGTGACGAACAGGAAGGCCTCGTCCAGCTCGACGATGGTCTGGCGGACGCTGCCCGCCTCGAAGTGCCGTCCGACGCCCTTGGCGAGGCTGTGGAACCCGGAGGCGACGGCCGCCAGATGTTCGCTGTCCTCCCTCGTCAGGTCGGTGGAGACCCCCGTGGGGAGGCCGTCCCCGGAGAGCACGAGTGCTTTGCGGATGCTGGCGACACGCGCCACCAAGTCGTCGAGGAGCCAGTTCAGTTCCCCCGTCGACGTGCTGGTCGTGGTGTGGCCGGCGGCCTTCGGTGCGGTCATCGACCGTCTCCCTTAGTCGTTCCTGGTGCTGTGCCGTCCTGGGCCTCGTCGCCCTCGGCGTTCTCCTCACGGCCGCGTCGCCAGCCGCGCTGGAGCGAGGCCATACGGTTGCGTACTTCGTCCGCGTCGCGCTCCGTGGGGTCCGCCCCGCGGACCGCGTCGTGCGCGGCCCGCCGGTCGGGACCCTCCTTGAGCTGTGGGGCCAGATTGGCCTGCCGTACACGGCGGGGCAACGCGCCGGTGCCGCCTCCGGCAGCCGCGCCGGGGCGCGTTCCGCCGCCGGCCGGAGTACCGGGATGGGTGCCGCCGGACTCGGCGCCGCGACGCGAGGCGCGCTGGGGAAGGGCCGGGGCGTCTGCGTCCCGTCGGCCTTCGACGGCCTCAGGTCCGCGTGTGAGCGCCTCGCCGGGGCCCACCGGGCCGCTGGGGCCGCCGCCGCGTCCGAGGGCCTGACGGCGCTCCACAGCGCCGTCCGCCGATTCGGCGGCTCCGGGCCAGTCGTCCGCGGGTCCCCGGCGGGACGGTCCTCGCCTGACGCTCCTCGACCGCTTCGGCAGGTCCTCCAACACGCCGGGCCGCTCGGACGACTCCCGGGTCGCCTGGGGCGGTTCCGTCACCTCGTCGGCGTCCGCGCGGTCCGTCGCCTCGTCGCGCCGTGTCTTGGTCTGGGTCACGGGGCGCCCATGGGAGCTGACGAGCTTGGGAGCCCGGCGGCGCGGGAGCTGTACGGGCGCGCCGGACGGCTCATCGGCGTCGCCTTCGGCGTGCGACGGCTCGCGCGGATCCTGCCGTACCTGCTGCTGGTCCCCCGGTACCCCGGCGATGGAGCGGCGCGGGCGGAAGATGCCGCCGCGTTCGCCGTCCTGGTCTTCGAGAGGGTCCGGGAAGTCGCCGAGGGCGTCCAGACCGACGGGCGCCTCCAGTTCGACGGGTCCGTCCAGCATCGAGGCGGTCCGGCCGGGCAGCGTGACCGGCACCTGGGACAGGGCCGCCGTACGGCCCTCGTCGCCGTCCTTCTTCGAAGGGAGCGCTCGGTCGAGCCGGAAGCCCATGCCGTTGGTGTCGGGCACGTCGTCCGAGAGGAGCGCGTCCGGGACGAAGACCACCGCGGTGGTGCCGCCGTACGGGGACGGCTGCAGCGAGACGCGGACGTTCTGCCGCTGGGCGAGCCGGCTGACCACGAAGAGACCGAGCCGGTCGGTGTCCGAGAGTTCGAACTCGGGGGTCTCGGCGAGCCGCAGGTTGGCGTCGAGGAGCGCCTCCGCGGCCATGCCGAGGCCGCGGTCGTGGATCTCCAGGGTGAAGCCGTTGGCGACGCGCTCGCCGAGCACCTGGACGGCCGTGTGCGGCGGCGAGAACACCGTGGCGTTCTCCAGGAGTTCGGCCACCAGGTGGGTGACGTCGGCGACCGCGGACCCGGTGACGGCCATCCGCGGCAGCCGCCGTACCTCGATGCGCTCGTAGTCCTCGACCTCGGCGACGGCGGCGCGTACGACGTCCATCAGCTGGACGGGTTTGCGCCACTGCCGGGACGGGGCGGCGCCGGAGAGGATCACCAGGCCCTCGGCGTGCCGACGCATACGGGTCGTCAGGTGGTCGAGGCGGAACAGGTCGGCGAGTTCGTCGGTGTCGTCGGTCCTGCGCTCCATGGTGTCGAGCAGGGTGAGCTGCTTGTGCAGCAGGACCTGGCTGCGGCGGGCGAGGTTCACGAAGACCTCGGAGACACCGCTGCGCAGCTCGGACTGTTTGACGGCGGCCTCGACGGCGGCCCGCTGGAGGATGTTGAGGGCCTGGCTGACCTCGCCGATCTCGTTCTTCTCGTACTCCAGGCGCGGGACCTCGGTCTCCACGTCGACCTGTTCGCCCGCGGAGAGGCGGCGCATCACGCTGGGCAGCCGTACGCCGGCGGTCTCGTGGGCCTCCTGGCGGAGCCGGCGCAGGTCGCGGACGAGGCTGCGGCCGATGCGTACGGACATGAAGAGCGAGACCAGCAGCGCGGCCAGACCCAGCACTCCGGCGACGCCTGCCTTGACGATGACGCCGATCGCCACGGGGCGCACGCGGTCCTGGAAGCGGTCGCCCGCCTGGGTGTTGAGCTTGTCGAGCCCGTCGAGGACGTCGCCCGCGACGCCGTCCCAGCTCTTCGCGGTGACTCCGCGGGGCTCGCCGGGTGCGGAGGCGATGACGGACTGCTCGGCCACGCGCAGCGGTGCGGTGGCGGCGTTCTTCCAGTAGCGGTCGTAGCGTGCGCGCTCGGCGTTGGGCAGCAGCGGCAGGCCGACCTCGTACATCAGCGTGCGCTGGGCGACGAGGTCGGAGACGTCGCGGGCCTCCTCGCGGGTGACCCGGCCGACGACGAGGGCGGAGCCGAGGAGGGCGTCCTCACGGGCGAGCAGTTCACGGGCGCGCGACATGTTGACGAGGGCGCGGGCCTGCTTGTCCACGTCCACGTTGTCGAGGACCTGAAGGTTGGTCAGGAGGGTGTAACAGGGCTCCACCAGGCGGTTGTAGAGGTCGAGGGCCTGAAGGCGGGTGACGGTGCCGTCCTCGACGCTCTGGCGCAGCGGACCGACGCCGTCGAAGGCGTCCAGGATCGCGGTGAGCCGCTCGGTGGTCTCCGCGCCCATCTCGTCCCGCAGATCGCCGTCCTTGGCGTTCCTGCGGATCTTCGACACGACCTCGTCGGTGGCGGTCCGGGTGCGCCGCAGATCGGCGAGCGCCTCGGAGGCCCTGGGGTCGGCGAGATAGACGAGCGTCTGGCGGCGCTCGTCCTGTAGGACGCTGATGACGTCCTCGGTCGGATAGCCGATCTCCTGGACGATGAACGTCGTGTCGAACAGCTGGTTGACCTCGCGCCCCGTGAGTACGGTGGCGAAGCCCCAGATCCCGGTCAGGGAAACCAGCGGCACGAGCAACAGCGCCACGATCTTCCGGCGGATGGACTTCCCGCGAAAGCGCATGGCCTCCCCCAGCTCGGCCCCCGGCGACCGGGGGCACACATGTGCGTCAACAAACGGCGTGAGCCTACTACCGACACAGTGGTATCTCGAAGGCCTGTCCGGACCGACTCGTTCCGGGACCGTAACAGGACATCGGCAGTTGTCCGGTCATTGCGGGAGATTGCCTCCCCGATTCCGACACGGGACACCGGACGCCATCCGGTCCGCATAGTGGGCCAGTTGGCCGGAATTTTACGGTCGGCGGGAATCTTCGGCTTACGTCGATCGTCTGTCTGTACGGAAGTTGGAGGCGGAAACGGCAGCAGGTGCCGCATGCCGCGCCCAGGCAGCGTAAAACAGCGCAAGCCGGGCAGCCAATGGGGAGCCGGGGTTCTCGTGACTCCGGAGCAGGCGGTTGTCGGGCGGTTGGGGAGTGACGAGTTGATGGGCACGGCGGAGCGGCACGGGACAGCGGGGACGGGCGTCGCGGAAGCCACGGAGGCGCGGCGGGGTCCACAGGCACCGGATCACGACATTCCGGCCGACATCCCGGTGAGGGCGGCCGAGAGGAGGTCCCTGACAGGGGCCGAGACGGAGACCCGGGCGGAAGCCGTCATGAGCGCCGAGGCGGAAGCCGCCATGAAGGCCGGGGCGGAAGCCGCCATGGAGGCCGAGGCGGAGGCCGAAGAGCAGGGGTACTACCGGCAGTTGTGGGTCGAGGAGCCCGCGACCAGGCGCAGGCTGCCCGATCCCGTGCGGGCGTCCGCGGTGCGGGCCGTCATCATCATCGCCGTCACGCTGATCCAGGCGATGGTCGCCTTCCTGTGCACGCTGGCCGGTTCCTGGCTCGCGTTCCCCATGGTGCTGAGCAGCGTGGCGAGCACGGTCGTGGCCACCTGGGGCGCCCTGGACGTCTGGGTGACGCGCCAGGTGTGGAACCAGCGCAACGGCGTGGTGTCGGTGCCCAGCAGCACGGCTCGTGCCCTGCGGCGCGAGCGGCGCAGGGCACGGCGCCAGGAGCGCGCGTCGGAGCGGGCCAAGGAGCGGATACGCCGACAGGGCGGCGGCGCGGGCCAGTTGTCGCACTCCTAGGGTCGGCGCCCCTCTCCCACCAGGACACGGCGGCAGCCCTCCCTCGCTAGGAGACGGCCGCCTCCGCCACCGTCACCCCGCGCCCGAGTTCGCGCCGGGCGCGCATGAACGGCCGTGGCCGGTCCACGGAGAGCACCGCGGTCGTCCGGCCGTCCCGCTCGTACAGGGCGAGAAAGCCTCCCGCGTCGGGTGCGTCGTCGCTGACGCCGCCCTCCGTGATCCGGACGGTGTCGGTGTCGAGCCGCCGTCCGGCGAACTGGATCCGCGCTCCGTACTGGTCGGACCAGAAGTAGGGCAGTGGGCGCACGGTCTCCGCCGTGTGTCCCGCGAGGAGGTTGCGCACGGCGACCCGGGGCTGTTCGGTGGCGCTGGTCCAGTGTTCGGCGCGGGTGCCGCCGACACGGGCGACGTCACCGACGGCGACCACCTGCGGCAGACCGGTCACGCAGCCGTCGTCGCACAGCACTCCGTCGTGCAGTGCGAGGGTCGAGCCCGCCAGCCAGTCGGTGTTCGGGGTGGCTCCGATGCCGACGATCACGATGTCGGCGGGGAGCAGCCGGCCGTCGGCGAGTTCCACGCCGGTGACCGCGACCGTGCCGCGCAGCCCGGCGACGCCGGTGCCCGTGACCAGGCCGACGCCGCCGCGCCGGTGCAGTCCGGCACACACCGCGGCCATCTCCGGGCCGAGTTGGGGCACCAGAGGCAGGGGCGCGGCCTCGACGACGGTGACGTCGTGGCCGAGTCCCGCGCAGGAGGAGGCCGTCTCGGCGCCGATGAAGCCGCCGCCGATGACCACGACACGCCGGGTGCCCGCGGCCAGTTCGGCACGCAGCGCACGCGCGTCGTCGAGGGTGCGCAGGGTGTGGACTCCGGCGAGTTCGCAGCCGGGGAGCCTGCGGGCCGAGGCTCCGGTGGCGATGACCACGCCGTCGGTGGAGACGGTGCGGCCGTCGTCCAGGAGGACGGTCCGGCCGCGCACGTCCAGGCCGCGGGCGCGGACGCCGAGCAGCCACTCGGCGTCGAGTTCGGTGGTCTCCTCGTCGTCGGAGAGAGCGAGTTGGTCCTCGCCGGACCGGCCGGTGAGGAAGTCCTTGGACAACGGGGGGCGGTCGTAGGGGCGGTGCGGTTCGTCCCCCACGACCACCAGTCGCCCGTCGAACCCCTGGGCACGCAGTTCCCGGGCCGCGTACAGCCCGGACAGCGAGGCCCCGACGACGGTCACGGTCCTCATGCCGCCGTGCCCTCCCCTTCGGCCGGCACTTCGGTCGCCACGTGGACGTGGACCATGCCGTCGTCGACGGTGACGCGGTGGGTGCGGACGGCCCGGCGTGCGGGAAGGCACGTCGGCCGGCCGGTGCGGAGATCGAATGACGCGGCGTGGAGCGGGCATTCGACCAGACAACCCTCCAGCCAGCCCTCGGAGAGGGACGCATCCTGGTGGGTGCAGGTGTCATCGATGGCGTACAGCTCGCCGTCGGCGTTGAACACGGCGATGGGCGGTGTGGTGTCGATACGGACGGATTCGCCCGCGGGGAGGTCATCAAGGCGGCAGACGGGAATCACGGGCCCCCCTCTCGGTCCAGGACCCATGGTCCTGGGCCTCTCAGGTCCGGTCTGGTCCGAGACCTTCCCGGTCACGGACTCTTCGGTAACATGATGTTTCGTATGGCGCATGAGGGAGCGCTATGCGCAACAGAATCCGCGCGGGATGCCCGTCACGTCAAGGGCTTCCGGCAGATGCGGCTCAATCCGGGCCGCCAGGTGGTGAGAGTTGAGTTATGACCCGCACGCAGAAGCAGGCTGACAGCACAGAGGAGACACCCGGGAAGCAGAGCAGGGGCGCGGGGAGCGCCGTCCAGTCCGTGGACCGCGCCGTGAGTGTGCTGGAGATCCTCGCCCGGCTCGGCGAGGCGGGCGTCACCGAGATCGCCGACGAGCTGGAGGTGCACAAGTCCACCGCCTTCCGGCTCCTCGGAGTGCTGGAGAACAGGGGACTGGTCGCCCAGGCCAAGGATCGCGGGAAGTACTACCTGGGCGCCGGCGTACTACGCCTGGCGGGGGCGGCGGCAGTGCGCCTGGACATCTCCCAGGAGGGCGTGCCCGTCTGCCGCGAACTCGCGGACGAGGTGGGCGAGACCGTCAACATCGCGGTCCTGGACGACAACGCGGCGGTCAACATCATGCAGGCCCGCGGCGCCGCGTCCGTGACCGCGCAGAACTGGCTGGGCAGACGCACCCCGCTGCACGCCACGTCCAGCGGAAAGGTGCTGCTGGGGCATCTGCCGCCAACCCTGCGGGAAGGACTGCTGGCCAGACCGCTCCCGCGTTTCACCGAGCGCACGATCACCGGTACGGCCGCGCTGCGCGGCGAGCTGGAGGCCGTGGTGGATCAGGGGTACGCGTTCGCCCTGGAGGAGCTGGAGCTGGGGCTGGCCGCGACCGCCGCCCCGGTGCGCGCCCACGACGGGAAGGTGATCGGCGCGATCAGCGTCTCGGGTCCGGTGTACCGGCTGGATTCGGACCACCTGCCCGATCTCGCCAAGCGCACGGTGGCTGCCGCCGCCGACCTGTCGCGCCGGATGGGATACGGCTTCTGACGGAAGCGGGACCGGACGCGAACCGGAGCCGGAGACCGGTCGCCTGACGAACACGGCACGAAGCGGGGGGGGGGGGGCCCCCCGGCCCCCCCCCCCCGGGGGGGGGTAGAATTTATTGGGCCCCGTGCGTGTTGGAACGGTTTAAACCCCCCCAGGTTAGGGCCCCTGGGGGGGGTGAGAGTAATTTTG
>NZ_JBITFQ010000028.1:33209-145511 GCF_044456225.1 Streptomyces sp. NPDC050988
GCCGGCGGGGCCCCCGCCCCCCCCGCGCGCCCGCCCCCCGCCCCCCCGCCCCCGCGGCCCGGCGGGGGGCCCCCCCCCCCCCCCCCCCCCCCGCTTCCGTGTGTCGGACAGATTTCGTGCCGCCCGTTCCTTTTGCCAAGGATTAACCCGCACCTCTTGACGGCCCCTTGGCGGCGTTCTCACTATGTTCCTCATCGCGCAACCCATAGTGCATTGCGCAACAGCAGAGGAGCTTGGTCGTGCCACACGAGGTCCGTGCCGTAGTCGCTGTGAAGAAGGGCGCACCCGTCGAGGTGCAGACGATCGTCGTTCCCGACCCGGGTCCGGGCGAGGTGCTCGTCTCCGTGCAGGCCTGCGGGGTCTGCCACACGGATCTGCACTATCGGGAGGGCGCGATCAACGACGACTTCCCGTTCCTGCTGGGCCATGAGGCGGCCGGCACGATCGAGGCGATCGGCGAGGGCGTGACCGACCTCAAGACCGGCGACTACGTGGTCCTCGCCTGGCGCGCCCCCTGCGGTTCCTGTCGCTCCTGTCGCCGGGGCCGTCCCTGGTACTGCTTCGACTCGCGCAACGCCACCCGGCCGATGACCCTCCTGGACGGCACTCCGCTCAGCAACGCCCTCGGCATCGGCGCCTTCGCCGAGAAGACCCTGGTCGCGGCCGGGCAGGCGGTGAAGATCGACCCGGCGGCCCGGCCCGAGGCCGCGGGCCTGATCGGCTGCGGGGTGATGGCCGGCTACGGAGCGGCCGTGAACACGGGCAACGTGGGCCGCGGTGACACGGTCGCCGTCATCGGCTGCGGCGGAGTCGGCAACGCGGCCATCGCGGGCGCCTGCCTCAACGGGGCTATGAAGGTCATCGCCGTCGACATCGACGACAAGAAGCTCGACCAGGCGGAGAGGTTCGGCGCCACCCACACGGTCAACTCCCGCGGCACCGATCCGGTCGAGGCCGTACGCGCCCTCACCGACGGCTTCGGCGTGGACATCGCCATCGACGCGGTGGGCCGCCCGGAGACCTTCAAACAGGCCTTCTACATGCGCGACCACGCCGGTCTGCTGGTCCAGGTCGGCGTCCCCTCGCCCGACATGAAGATCGAACTCCCGCTGATCGATGTCTTCTCCCGCGGCGGCGCGATCAAGTCCTCGTGGTACGGCGACTGCCTGCCCAGCCGCGACTTCCCCTTCCTCATCGACCAGTACCTGTACGGACTGCTGGACCTCAACGCCTTCGTCACGGAGACCATCGCGCTCGACCAGGTCGAGGAGGCCTTCGCCAAGATGCACCGCGGCGAGGTGCTGCGCTCGGTGGTGGTCCTGTGAGCGCCCGGGGAACCGTACGGATCGAGCGCGTGGTCACCTCCGGCACGTTCAGCCTCGACGGCGAGACCTTCGACGTCGACAACAACGTCTGGCTGGTCGGCGACGACGAGGAGGTGCTGATCGTCGACGCCGCACATGACGCCCGTACGATCCACCGGGCCACCACGGGCCGCCGGGTGACGGCGATCGTGTGCACCCACGCGCACGACGACCACGTCGACGCGGCGGCCGAACTGGCCGAACTCACCGGCGCGCCGGTGCTCCTGCACCCCGACGACCACGAGCTGTGGGCCGCCACGCACCCCGACCGCAAGCCGGACGGCGAACTCTCCGACGGACAGCGGATCGGCGTCGCCGGAATCGAGCTCCAGGTGATCCACAACCCCGGGCACACCTGGGGCAGCTGCTCCCTGTACGCCACGTTCCTCGACGCGGTCTTCACCGGGGACACCCTCTTCCACGGCGGTCCCGGTGCCACTGGCCGCTCCTACTCCGACCGGCCGACCATCGAGGCCTCCATCCGCGACCGGCTGCTCACGCTGCCCGGCGACACGGACGTCCACACCGGACACGGCGAGGACACCACGATCGCCGCCGAACGCCCCAACGTCCCCTCTCCATAAGCACGTTCACCTCCCCGCTCCATGAGCGCGTTCACCTCCCCGCTCCACAGGTGCGTTCACCCCCGCCACGACAACCCCCACCACGACAAGGAGGGGCATGTCCAGCACGCCCGAAACGAACCCCCGCGTGGTCATCGTGGGCGCCGGCATCGTCGGCTGTTCCCTCGCCGACGAGCTGACCGCCCGCGGCTGGACCGACGTCACCGTCCTCGAACAGGGACCGCTGCCCGCTCCCGGCGGCTCCACCTCGCACGCGCCGGGCCTGGTCTTCCAGACCAACCCGTCGAAGACCCTCACCGAGTTGGCCCGGTACACGGTCGAGAAGTTCAACTCCCTCGAAGTGGACGGCGTCTCCTGCTTCAACCCGGTCGGCGGCCTGGAGCTGGCGACGACTCCCGAGCGCCTCGCGGAGCTGCACCGCAGGGCCGGATACGCCGCTTCCTGGGGCATCCGCGGCGAGATCGTGAGCGCGTCCCGGTGCAAGGAACTCTGGCCCCTCATCGACGAGTCGGCCGTCCTCGGCGGCTTCCACACGCCCGACGACGGACTGGCCCGCGCGCTGCTCGCATCCCGCGCCCAGCTGACCCGCGCCGAAAGTCGCGGCGCCCGTTTCCTGGACCGGCACACCGTCACCGGCATCGAGCAGGAGGCCGGCAGGGTCACCGCGGTCGTCACCGACCGGGGCACCTTCCCCGCCGACCACGTGGTCTCGGCGGCCGGTTTCTGGGGCCCGGTCATCGGCCGCATGGCCGGCGTCGACGTACCCCTGCAACCGCTCGCCCACCAGTACGCGAGGACCAGGCCCCTCCCCGAACTGGCCGGGGCCACCGAAGAGGCCTCGAAGCCCATCCTCCGCTTCCAGGACCGCGACCTCTACTTCCGCGAGCACACCGACCGCATCGGCATCGGCAGCTACGCGCACAAGCCGCTCCCCGTCGACCCGTGCGCGGTCCTCGACTACGACGAGGCGCGCGCGAACGACATGGAGATGCCGTCCTCGTTCCCCTTCACCGAGGAGGACTGGGCGCCGAGCTGGGACGACTGCCGCCAGCTGATGCCGGCCCTGCGGGAGGCGGAGATCGAGGAGGGCTTCAACGGCGTCTTCTCCTTCACCCCCGACGGCATGCCCGTCCTCGGCGAGTCCCGTGCGCTGCGCGGCTTCTGGCTGGCGGAGGCCGTCTGGGTCACCCACTCGGCCGGAGTCGCCAAGGCGGTGGCCGAGTGGATGGTCGACGGCCGCCCGGAGACCGACGTCCACGAGTGCGACCTCACCCGTTTCGAGGACGCCCAGCGCTCCCCCGCGTACATCAAGGACCGGGGCTCGCAGCAGTTCGTCGAGGTGTACGACGTGCTGCACCCACTCCAGCCGATGGAGCAGCCGCGTCCGCTGCGGGTCAGCCCCTTCTACGCCCGCCAGCAGGAGCTGGGCGCCCATTTCCTGGAGGGCGGCGGCTGGGAGCGCCCGCACTGGTACCAAGCCAACGCGCCGCTCGTCGACGCCCTCGGCCCGCTCCCCGAGCGAGACGCCTGGTCGGCGCGCTACTGGTCGCCGATCGCGGCGGCCGAGGCGAGGGCGACCCGCGAGAAGGTCGCCCTCTACGACATGACCCCCCTGCGCCGCCTTGAGGTCACCGGCCCCGGAGCCCTCGACTTCCTGCACGGCATGACCAGCAACAACCTCCGCAAGAAGCCCGGCGCGGTGACGTACACCCTGCTCCTGGACGAGACGGGCGGCATCCGCTCCGACCTCACCGTCGCGCGGCTCGGCCCCGACCGCTTCCAGGTGGGCGCCAACTCCCCCGCCGACCTGGACTGGCTGGCCCGGCACGCCCCCGAGGGCGTACAGATCCGGGACATCACCTCCGGCACCTGCTGCATCGGCGTCTGGGGTCCGCTGGCCCGCGACCTCGTCCAGCCGCTGACCCGCGACGACTTCTCGCACGAGGGCTTCGGCTACTTCCGCGCGAAGGAGACGTACCTCGGGCATGTCCCGGTCACCGCCATGCGCCTGAGCTATGTCGGCGAGCTGGGCTGGGAGCTCTACACCTCCGCCGACCTGGGGCTCCGCCTCTGGGACACCCTCTGGGAGGCCGGCCGGGAACACGGCGTGATCGCCGCCGGGCGCTCCGCCTTCAACAGCCTGCGGCTAGAGAAGGGCTACCGCGCCTGGGGTGTCGACATGACCGACGAACACGACCCGTACGAGGCGGGGGTCGGCTTCGCCGTCCGCCTGGACAAGGGGGACTTCACGGGGATGGCCGCGCTGGCGGCCCGGGGCGAGCCGCGGCGCCGGCTCACGCCGCTGCTCCTCGACGACCCGGCGTCCGTGGTCCTCGGGAAGGAGCCGGTGTACGTCGACGGCTCCCCCGCGGGTTACGTCACCAGCGCGTCGTACGGGTACACGCTGGGCCGGTGTGTCGCGTACGCCTGGCTGCCGGTGCTGCCCGCCGGGGCGGGCGTCCATATCGAGTACTTCGGCGAGAAGGTTCCGGCCACGGTTGCCGATGAACCGCTCTTCGATCCGAAGATGACCCGCATTCGGTGTTGACCGCTTCGCGGAACGGTTGTGATCAATCCTGCGAGCCGGTGGGGGCTGGTCGCGCAGTTCCCCGCGCCCCTGAAGGGGCGCCGATGAGCAGGCACATCACCATCACGAGCTCTGGAGGTCCCCGTGTCCCCTACCTACGACGTGATCGTCATCGGTCTCGGCGGGATGGGCAGTGCTGCCGCTCACCATCTGTCCGCGCGCGGTGTTCGGGTGCTCGGGCTGGAGAAGTTCGGGCCGGTGCACAACCGCGGTTCCAGTCACGGGGGTTCGCGGATCACCCGGCAGTCCTACTTCGAGGACCCGGCGTACGTACCGCTGCTGCTGCGCGCGTACGAGCTGTACGAGGACGTGGAGCGGGCCACCGGCCGGGACATCGCGACGCTGTGCGGCGGTGTGATGGTCGGGCCTCCCGACTCGCTGACCGTCTCGGGTTCGCTGCGCTCGGCCAGGCAGTGGGACCTGCCCCACGAGATGCTGGACGCGGCCGAGATCCGCCGCCGCTTCCCGACGCTCGACCCGAAGGACGACGAGGTCGCGCTCTACGAGAAGAAGGCCGGCCTCGTCCGCCCCGAGAACATGGTCGCGGCCCATCTCCAGCTCGCCACCCGGCAGGGCGCCGATCTGCACTTCGACGAGCCGATGACCCGCTGGGAGCCCTACCGGGACGGGGTCCGCGTCCACACAGCCGAGAACACGTACACCGCGAGCCAGTTGGTGATCTGCCCGGGCGCCTGGGCGCCCCAGCTGCTCACCGACCTCGGAGTGCCGTTCAGCATCGAGCGGCAGGTCATGTACTGGTTCCAGCCGAAGGGCGGGGTCCGGCCGTTCCTGCCCGAGAACCATCCGATCTACATCTGGGAGGACGCGGACAAGGTCCAGGTCTACGGCTTCCCGTCCATCGACGGGCCGGAGCTGGGCGCCAAGGTCGCCTTCTTCCGCAAGGGCGTCGAGTGCACCCCGGAGACCATCGACCGAACGGTCCACGAAGACGAGATCCGGGCGATGGCGGACCACATGTCCCGCTGTGTCCCGGACCTGCCCGGCACCTTTCTGAAGGCCGCCACCTGCATGTACTCCAGCACCCCGGACGAGCACTTCGTCATAGCCCGGCATCCCGCCCATCCGGAGTCCGTGACCGTGGCCTGCGGGTTCTCCGGGCACGGGTTCAAGTTCGTGCCGGTCGTCGGCGAGATCCTCGCCGATCTGGCACTCACGGGCACCACCGCTCACCCGATCGGCCTGTTCGACCCCCACCGCCTCGCCGCCGCGCCCGCCTGAGGAGCACGCACGTGACGACGACCCCCGTCTCCCCCGCCCCCGCCTCCGCCCCCGGTCAGCTGCCGCCCAGCCTGATCGCCACCCTTCCGGGGCACTACTACACCGACCCCGAGATCTTCCGACAGGAGCAGGAACGGCTCTTCGAGTCGATGTGGTTCTGCGCGATCCGCGGCGCGGACCTGGCCAAACCGGGCGCGTTCCGTACGGTCCAGGTCGGCCGCGAGAGCGTCCTGATCACCAGGTCCCGCACCGGTGAGCTGCGCGCCTTCCTCAACGTCTGCCGCCACCGCGGGGCCCGCCTCTGTCTGGAGGAGGCCGGCGAGGTCCGGCGCAACCTCCAGTGCCCGTACCACGCGTGGACGTACGACCTCGACGGCAAGCTGATCGCGGCGCCGAACCTGGTGAAGATGCCGGACGTCGACCGGACGGAGTACGGCCTGGTCAAGGTCGCGCTGCGGGAGTGGCTCGGCTACGCCTGGGTGTGCCTGGCCGACGAGCCGCCCTCCTTCGAGGAGACGGTGATGGGCGCGGCCGTGGAGCGGCTCGGGGACGTGGCGGCCATCGAGCACTACGGCACGGAGAACCTCGCCCTCGGAAAACGCATCACCTATGACGTGAAGGCGAACTGGAAACTGATCGTCGAGAACTTCATGGAGTGCTACCACTGCGCGACGATCCACCCCGAGCTCACCGACGTCCTCCCGGAGTTCGCCGAGGGCTATGCCGCCCAGTACTACGTGGGGCACGGCGCCGAGTTCGGCGAGGAGGTCAAGGGCTTCACCGTCGACGGCAGCGAGGGTTTCGGGAAACTTCCCTCAGTCGCGGAGGATCAGGACCGTCGTTACTATGCGATAACGGTCAAACCCACCGTGTTCATCAATCTCGTCCCCGACCATGTCATCCTGCACCGCATGTTCCCCCTCGCCGAGGACCGGACGATCGTGGAGTGCGACTGGCTCTACGCACCCGAGGTCGTCGAGTCGGGCGCCGATGTGTCGAAGTCCGTGGAACTCTTCCACCGGGTGAACGCCCAGGACTTCGAGGCCTGCGAGCGTACGCAGCCCGCGATGGCGTCCCGCGCCTACCGGAGGGGCGGGGTGCTGGTGCCCACCGAGCACCACATCGGGATTTTCCACGAGTGGCTCATTGGCATGCTGGGAGGCATGGATGGCTGATCTCTATATCGGCGGCACATGGACGAGCGCGCGGGAGAAGGGCACCCGCGAGATCCGCTGTCCGGCCGACGGTTCACTCGTCGCCGTCGTGGACGAGGCGGGCCCGCAGGACACGGCCGACGCGATCGCGGCCGCGCGCCGCGCCTTCGACGACGGCCCCTGGCCCCGGACGCCCCCGAACGAGCGCGGTGACCTGCTGCTCCGGGTCGCCGACCTGCTCGCCCGCGACAAGGACGTACTCGCCCGCGCGGAATCGCTCGACACCGGCAAACGCCTGGTGGAGAGCGAGTACGACATCGACGACATCGAGAACTGCTTCCGCTACTTCGGCCGGCTCGTCGCGAGCGAGTCCGGCCGGGTCGTGGAGACGGGTACGGAGGGCGTCGACAGTCGGGTCGTATACGAACCGGTCGGTGTCTGCGCGCTGATCACCCCCTGGAACTATCCGCTGCTCCAGACGGCGTGGAAGGTCGCCCCGGCGCTCGCCGCGGGCAACACCTTCATCCTCAAGCCGAGCGAGCTGACCCCGCACACCGCGATCCACCTGATGCGCCTCCTTGAGGAGGCCGGGGTGCCCGCCGGCGTGGCGAACCTGATTCTCGGTGCAGGTCCCGAGGCCGGCGCTCCGCTGGGCGACCATCCGGACGTGGACCTGGTGTCCTTCACCGGCGGACTGCAGACAGGCCGCAGACTCATGGCCGCGGCGGCCGGGACGGTGAAGAAGGTCGCCCTCGAACTGGGCGGCAAGAACCCGAACATCGTCTTCGCCGACGCCGACTTCGAGACGGCCGTCGACATGGCGTTGACGGCCGTCTTCCTGCATTCCGGGCAGGTCTGCTCGGCCGGGGCGCGGCTCCTGGTCGAGGACTCGCTGCACGACCGGTTCGTCGACGAGGTCGTCCGCAGGGCCCGGCAGATCAGGCTGGGCGGACCGTTCGACGAACAGGCGCAGACCGGCCCGCTGATCTCGGCGGCCCACCGGGAGAAGGTCGAGGCGTACGTCGCCAAGGGCCTGGAGGAGGGGGCGGTCCTGCGCTGCGGCGGGGAACGGCCCGCCGATCCTCCGCACCCGGACGGCTTCTACTACCCGCCGACCGTGCTCGACGAGTGCTCCGGCCCGATGTCGGTCGTCCAGGAGGAGTCCTTCGGGCCCGTGCTGACCGTGGAGCGGTTCACGGACGAGGCGGAGGCGGTGCGGCTGGCCAACGACACGATCTACGGTCTGGCCGGCGGGATCTTCACCTCGGACGAGGCGAAGGCCCAGCGGGTCGCGTCCGCGCTGCGGATCGGCACCATCTGGATCAACGACTACCACCCGTACGTCCCACAGGCCGAGTGGGGCGGTTACAAGCAGTCCGGGTTCGGGCGGGAGCTCGGTCCTGCCGGTCTCGCCGAGTACCGCGAGACGAAACACATCTGGCGCACGACCAATCCCAGTCCACAGGGCTGGTTCTCCTGATCCGTGTCCCCGTCCATGTCCCGAGGGCCGGTTCTGCGGATCTTTCGCAAGAAACCGGCACTCCTCATGGTCAGAACCACTGGCAAGCACCGTAAGATCCAGCCTTCTTCACCCTGAGATCCAGCACCCGCGCACCAACGACCCCGCACGAGCCGCACTCCCCTCCCGCCCGGGAGAACTCCCCCTTCCCAGGAGGCGCCTCATGACCACCACCGCTCAACCACCTGAGAAACAAAGTAACGACGACTCCGAGCTGAACGAGTTCGGCTACAAGCCCGAACTGAAGCGCACGCTCGGCAATTTCCACACCTTCGCCGCCGGTATCAGCTACATCTCCATCCTCACCGGCACCTTCCAGCTCTTCTACTTCGGTTACGGCAGCGGCGGGCCCGCCTACTGGTGGTCCTGGCCCATGGTCTTCGTCGGCCAGTTCATGGTCGCGCTCTGCTTCGCCGAACTCGCCGCCCGCTATCCGGTGGCCGGCTCCGTCTACAACTGGTCCAAGAAGGTGGGCAACCCGCACATAGGCTGGCTGGCGGGCTGGACGATGCTGATCGCCTCGATCGTCTCGATCGCGGCCGTGGCCCTTGCGTATCAGTTGACGCTTCCTCAGATCTCTTCCGCGTTCCAGTTCGTGGGCGACGGCACCGGCAAGTACGACGTGGCCACCAACGCGGTGCTGCTGGCCTCCGTACTCATCATCTTCACCACCCTGGTGAACGCCCTCGGCGTGAAGCTGATGGCCCGGATCAACACGGCGGGCGTCTTCATCGAGCTGATCGCCACCGTCGTACTGATCGTGCTCTTCGCCGTGCACATCACCCGTGGCCCGGGCGTCGTGCTGGAGACGAACGGCACGGGAGCGGGCCAGCCCGGCGGCTACCTCGGCGCGTTCCTGGTCGCCTCGCTGGCGTCCGCGTACGTGATGTACGGCTTCGACACGGCCGCCTCGCTCGGCGAGGAGTCCCTCGACCCGTCGCGCAACGCGCCGCGCGCCATCATCCGCGCCATCGTCGCCTCGTTCATCCTCGGCGGGCTCATCCTGCTGCTCGCGCTGATGAGCGTGTCCAGCCTGAAGGGCGACAAGCTGTCCACGGACGGCCTGCAGTACGTCGTCCTCAACGTGCTCGGCGAGGACGCGGGCAAGGCCATGCTGTGGTGCGTGTTCATCGCGGTCACCGTGTGCGCGCTGGCCGTGCACACGGCGGCGATCCGGCTGGCCTTCGCGATGTCCCGCGACAACAACCTGCCCGCCTCCGCCAAGCTGGCCAAGGTCCATCCGCGCTTCCAGACCCCGATCCTGCCCGCGGTGATCATCGGCATCCTGGCGCTGGCGATCCTGGTGGTCAACATCCGCCAGCCGCAGATCTTCACCGTGGTCACCAGTATCGGCATCATCCTGATCTACCTCGCCTATCTGCTGGTCACCGGGCCCATGCTGGTGGCCAGGCTGCGCGGCAAGTGGCAGCCCGCGGGCGACGGCAAGTTCTCGCTGGGCCGCTGGGGACTGCCCGTCAACATCGTCGCCGTGGTGTGGGGCACGGCCATGATGATCAACCTGATCTGGCCGCGCGCCGCGGTCTACAACGCGGCCGCCCCGTACCACTGGTATCTGCGCTGGGGTGCCGTCCTGTTCGTCGGCATCGTGATGGGCGGCGGTTTCGCCTACTACTGGTTCGTACAGCGGCACCGCACCGGAGTGCTCGCCGAGCACCAGTACAAGTCCCCCGACACACCTCTTCCGTCCGCCTCGCCCGCGGCCACCCCGACGGCCGACTGAGCGCCCGATCCGAAAGCAGAACGTCGCAAGGACTCAAGGAGGTCAACTCCCCATGTACGAAGACCAGTTCGACTACGTCGTGGTCGGCGGAGGAACCGCGGGCAATGTGGTCGCGGCCAGGCTCTCCGAGGACCCGTCCGTCACGGTGTGCGTCCTGGAGGCGGGGCCCAGCGACGTCGGTGACGACGACGTCATGAAGCTGGAACGCTGGATGGGACTCCTTGAGTCCGGCTACGACTGGGACTACCCGGTCGAGCCGCAGGCCAGCGGCAACAGCTTCATGCGGCACGCCCGCGCCAGGGTGCTCGGCGGCTGCTCCTCGCACAACTCCTGTATCGCCTTCTGGGCACCGGCCGAGGACCTGGACGGCTGGGCGGCAGCGGGCTGTACGGGCTGGAGCGCGGCCGAGCTCTTCCCGCTCTACCAGCGGCTGGAGAACAACGACGCTCCCGGCGAACACCACGGTCGTACGGGGCCCGTGAAGCTGAGGACACTCAAGAGCGACGACCCGTGCGGCACCGCCCTGTTGGAGGCCTGCGCCCAGGCGGGCATCCCGACGACCGCGTTCAACACCGGCAAGACGGTCGTGCGCGGGGCCAACTGGTTCCAGATCAACTCCGACGAGAACAACATCCGCCAGTCCTCGTCGGTCGCGTATCTGCACCCGATCCTCGGCAAGCGTCCGAACCTGGACGTACGGACCGGGGTGCGGGCCAAGAAGCTCGTGCTCGACGGGCGGCGCTGCGTGGGCGCCGAGTACCTGGACCCGGACCTGATCCACACCCGGACGGTACGGGCCAGGCGCGAGGTGATCGTGTCCTGCGGCTCGATCGACAGCGCGAAACTGCTGATGCTGTCGGGCATCGGGCCCGCCGAGCATCTGCGTGAGGTGGGTGTCGACGTGGTGGTGGACTCGGCCGGCGTGGGCGAGAACCTTCAGGACCACCCCGAGGGCGTCATCATGTGGGACGCCAAGCAGCCCATGACGACCACCTCAAGCCAGTGGTGGGAGGCGGGCATCTTCTACGACACCGAACCGGGCCTGGACCGCCCGGACTTGATGTTCCACTACGGATCGGTCCCGTTCGACATGAACACCGCGCGCTGGGGCTATCCGACCTCCGAGAACGCGTTCTGTCTCACGCCGAACGTGACGAGCGCGAAGTCGCGCGGCACGGTGCGGCTGCGGACGCGCGACTTCCGGGACAAGCCCAAGGTCGATCCGCGGTACTTCACGCACGAGCACGACGCGCGCGTGATGACGTTCGGGCTGAAGCTGGCCCGGCGTATCGCGGAACAGCCCGCGCTCAGCGGGTGGGCCGGGGCCGAGCTGGCCCCCGGGCCGGATGTCCGGACGGACGACGAGCTGCTCGACTACATCCACAAGACGCACAACACCGTCTATCACCCGTCCTGCACGGTGAAGATGGGTGCGGATTCCGACGCCTCGGCGCCTCTGGATGCGCGGCTTCGGGTGAAGGGGGTTGAAGGGTTGCGGGTCGCGGACGGGTCCGTGATGCCGGATCTGGTGGCCGTCAATCCGTGCATCACGACGATGATGATCGGCGAGAAGTGTGCTGATCTTTTGAAGGAGGACGCGTCTTAGAGGTCGTGGGGAGCTGCGGGGCCGTTGTGGCTGGTCGCGCAGTTCCCCGCGCCCCTTAAGGGGCGCTGGTTGCCGGCCTCTTGTACATGCGCGTCGCCGTGATCTCCGTGTGCACCGCCTCCCCGGCGGGAGCCTCCCGTGGGAGGCCCGGCCGGAGGTGTTCCTCCACGCTGATGTACTTCAGCCCGGCGCGGAGGTCCGCGTCGTTGCGGAGGCGGATGACCAGGGGGAACTCGGCGAGCGCGGTCGTGTCGAACAGACCTGTGGTGTAGAGGAGTTGGACGCCCAGCGCGTCCGACACGGCTCGCTGGAGTTCCAGCAGATACGTCGCGTTGGCGCGACCGATCGGGTTGTCCAGGAAGAGCGTGCCGGCATGCCGGTGCTTGTCGCTGCGGCCCCGGTCGTTCGAGCGGAGGGCCGCCATCGTGCAGTACAGCGCGATCGCGGCGGTGAGCAGCTGGCCGCCGGAGAAGACGTCGCCCATCTGTCCGACGGGTACGCGCTCGGCGCGCAGTACGGCGTCGGGCTTGAGGATCTCGACGGCGACGCCCTTGGGTTGGAGGGCCGCGCTGACCCCTCTGAGCAGCAGGGACATTCCGTCGCGGCGCATGTCGGAGTTCTTCTTGACGGCCGCGCGGGTCGCCTCGTCGACGACCTCGCCGAGCCGCTCGGCGAGCGTGGCCTGGTCGGGCTCCTCGAAGCGGATGCGCAGGAACTCCTGCCCCGACCACTCCCCGAGCCCTTCGGGAAGCCGGGACAGCCGCTGGGCCGACCGGAGCGTGGCGAGCGCGGATTCCACCAGCCCGCGCAAGCGGTCGACGATCGAGTCGCGGTTGCGCTCCAGCTGCTCCAACTCGTCGGTGAGGACCCGGAGTCGGGGCGCGAAGGCGTCCGCCCACTTCTGTGCGTGCTCGGGCAGGGAGGACGCAGGCAGCTCGCGGATCTGCTGGCGGGCGGGCGTGCGCACCTGCTCGTAGCGCGTGGAGTTGGCGTGCCGGACAAGTACGTCGCTCGCCTCGCGCACCGAGGTCTCGGCGGCGGAGAGGTCGGCCGCGCAGCCACGCAGGGAGCGGCGGGACTCGGCAGCGGAGTGCCGGGCCTCTTCGAGGGTGCCGGGGTAGGGCTCGGGCTCCTCCTGCTCATCGTCCGAGTGCTCCCTGAGGAGGTCCCGGAGCAGGGCGGCCGTCTCGTCGAAACCGCCGGCCGCGTCCTCGGCGGCGCGGTGGGCGTCGAGCAGTTCGGCGTGGGCCGCGCGCGCCTGGCTCAACGCCTCGGTGCGGGAGGCGAGTTCGCCGGTGGCGGTGCGCAGCAGGCTCTGTGCGTGCTCGGCGTCGCGCGGGACCAGGTCCTCGGGCAGCTCGGTGTGCGCCTCGCCGTCCTCGGGCGCGTGGCGCTCGGCCTCGCCCCGCAGCCGTCCGAGCTGCTCGCTCGCGGTCGACATGCGCGTTTCCAGCAGCTGGACCAGTTCCTCGGCGCGGGCCGAGGCGGCCTGCCGGGAGGGCCCGTCGGAGCCGTCGGTCGACTCCAGGAGCTGGGCCGCGCGCGTCCGCACCTTGTTGCTCAGCCGCTCCAGCTCCGCGAGCGCCGCGCTCTCGTCGCTCTCCGCGCGGGACTGCTCGGCCCGCAGGTCGGCGCCGACGCCGACCTTCTCGTAGAGCTGGGAGGCGGCGCGGTAGGCCTCGCGGAGTGCGGGCAGCGACGACTTCGCGGCGGCCGGGTCGGCCTCCGGTACGTCGTCGGGGGCGCCCGCGATCTCCGCGCGCTCGCCGCGCAGGGCACGGGCCGTGCGGCGGGCGTCGTCGGCGGCGCGCTGGGCGCCGCGCCGGTCCTCGTCGGCGGCGCGGGCGCGCTCCAGGCAGGACTGGGCGCGGGCCTCCGACTCGGCGGCGTCGTCGGCGAGTTCGCGCAGCTTGACCTGCCAGCCGGCGCGCTCGCGCAGCCGGAAGGCGAGTCCGGCGAGCGCGTCGGCGGCGCGCCGGGCCCGCTGCGCGGCCTCCTGCCGCTCGTCCCGTACGAGGGCCGCCTCGGCGGCCGATTCGTCGGCCTCGGCCCGGACCGTACGTGCCTCGGACAGCTCGGCCTCGGACTCCTCGGCGAACGCGCGCGCGTCGTGGGCAGCCGTGGCCAGTTCGGCGAGCCGCCCCGCCGGACACCCCGTCCGCCATGAGGCCAGCCGTGCGGCCAGCTCCCGGTCCTTGGCGAGCCGGGCCGCCAACTCCCGGATCTCCTCGTCCCGTTCGGCCGCGCGCGTACGCAGTGTCTGCCGCTCCTCGTCGGCGGCGTGCTCGTCGTGCATGGCGGGGTTCGGCGGTACGAGGAACACATCGACGCGGCCCCCGTCGCCCGCGTCGGGGGCCGGGGTCGGCGCGAGCAGCGCGGCAGCGGTGCCGACGGCGACGGCGGAGCGCGGGAGCAGCGCGGCGTCGACGAGGGCTTCGCGGGCCCGTGCGTGGGTGTCCGGGTCCGTGATGATCACGCCGTCGACCAGCTCGGGCCGCGCGGCCAGCACGCGCGCGTGGTCGACGGGGTCAACGGCCTGCGCGAGGTAACGCCAGCCGGGGAGCGCGGGGATGCCGTGCTCGCCCAGGTACTCCACGGTGGCCAGCACGTCGGGGCCGGGCGGCAGCAGCCCGCCGTCACCGAGCGCGCCGAGGATCCGTGAGTCGTCGGCCGCGGCGGTCCGCAGCTCGAAGAGCTGCCTCTCGGCGGAGGCGACCCCGTCGTCGAGGAGCTCCCGCAGCTCGTCGGCGTAGTGGTCCAACTCCTCGGCGGAGAGGGGTGCTTCGTCGGAGTCGGCTTCGGTGTCCGGACCGCTCCGTCCTCGACGGGTGCCCGCCGCGTCGGCGCCGTGGCCCGTCCCGGAGCCACGGCCCGACGTGTTCCCGCGATCGGCCCCGCCTGCTCGCGCGGCACCCTCGGTGGAAGCCGTGCCCGCGCCCTGTCGCGGCTGCGGCAGCCCGCCGCGACCGGAGCCCCCCGAGCCGCCGGAGGCACCCGGCAGGCTGAGCAGTTCGGCCAGTCGCTCCTCCCCCGCCAGCGCCCGAGCGGTACCGCGCTCGGCGTCGTAGGCGCGCTCGGCGGCCGTCGCGGCGTCGGCCGCGCGGGCCGCCGTCAGCTCGGCACGGGACTCGGCGGACGCCGCTTCGCGGGAGTGCTCCGTAGTGCGGCGGGACGCCTCGCGCGCGGTGTCCCACGCGGCGACGGCGGTCTTCTCGGCGTCACTGGCGGCGAGCGCGGCACGGGCCGGGTCGGCGTCGGGGGCGGTGTCGTCGAGCCATCCGGCGCGCACCGCCTCGGCGGTCTCCTGCTCGACCTCGCTGAGGCGCTGACGCAGATGGCCGATCTCGCTGCGGGCGCGCTGCGCCTCGGTGGCGGCGGACGTCGAGTCCCGGTAGGCGGCCTCGCCGACCTCCTGGAGCGCGGCGGACCGCTCCTCCTCCTCGTTGGCGACCGTCTCGGCCCCCTCGGCCGCGGCGTGCAGGGCCCGTACGAGATCGGCGGCGGCCTTGGCGCGCGCGGCGAGCGCGGGTGCGGCGTCCCGCTCGGCCTCGCGGATGGCGACGGCCACGCGCGCGGAGCGGTCGGCGGAGGCGCGGTGCCGCAGCACGAGTTCGGCCGCCTGCCAGGCGGAGTGCAGCGTGCGCGCGTCGGCGAGTTCCCGCTTCTGCGCTGCCGCCCCCTTCTCGGCCCCGGCGAGCGCCAACGAAGCGTGCCGGTAGGCGAGTTGGGCCGAGATCAGCGCGCTGCGCTCCCGGGAGCTGTCGGCCTCGGTGACCCGGTGGGCGGCGGCGGTGACCTGCTGGGCGAGGTCGCCGGTGCGGCCCCGCTCCTGCCCGGCGCGCGCGGAGAGTCGCCGCGCCAATGTCCTCGTACGCCGCTCGGCGCCCGTGTGGATGTCCCGGGCGCGCGCACGCGTCCCGGTCGCCTCGACGATCCGCCCGAGCAGGTCCACGGACCCGGCGGTGAACTCGCGCTCGGCGATCAGCTCGGCCCGCCGCCCCAGCTTGTTGCCGAACCCGCCGACCAGGTCCGCGAGCCCGTCGGTGTCCCGGGTGTCGGTGACCGCGCGCAGCAGCAGATCGGTGAAGTCGGAGTCCTTCTTGACGGCGAAGAGACCGGCGGCCTCGCCCTCGTCGGCGTTCATCTCGCGCTGGTAGCGGAAGAGTTCGGGGTCGAGGCCCAGGTCGCCGAGGTGTTCGATCCAGCGGTCGTGGATCTCCTCCCAGTGCACTTCGAGGTGCGGGTACGCCTTGCCCGCCTCGGTGAGCGCGTCCCTGAAGCCCTTCATGGTGCGCCGGCGCCCTTGCGCGCCCGAGGCGCCCTCGACGGACGGCCGCACGGAAGTGGCCTCGGCGACCGGCAGATTGTCCAGGCTCAGCCCGGGCCCGGGCCGGAACGAGTACCAGGCCTCCGCGAACTTCCGCGGATCGTTGGAGACCTGGCGCCCCCGCCACTCACTGACCTTGCCGACCACGACACACTCACCGGTCAGCGTGTGCTGCCACTCCAGCGCCACATGCCCGCAGTCGTCCGCGAGCAGGAACTTCCGCAGCACGCCGGAACTGGCGCCGCCCAGCGTGTTCCGGTGGCCGGGCAGCATGACGGAGAAGATCAGCTTGAGCAGTACGGACTTGCCGCCGCCGTTCTCCAGGAAGAGCACACCGGCGGGCGCGGGGCGGCGCGGCGGCCCGACGGGCTCCTCCTCGAAGAACTCCGCCTGCGTGGGCGCGGGGTCGGGCACGGGCTCGCCGACACCCCGCAGGTCCAGCACGGTGTCGGCGTAGCGCGCACCGGCGGGGCCGATGGAGTAGAGGCGGACCCGGGACAGCTCGTACATGGCGGCGGACTCTCGTAGTCGTAAGGGAGTAGTCGTAAAGGGAGTTGAGGGCGGTCGGTCAGAGGGTCGGGGCGGTGGACCGGGACCGGCGGGTCCCGGTCAATGGACCCACCGCCGGTTCACGAGTGGAACGGCAGTCCGGCATCGGCGGCCAGCTCCAGATCCTCGGTGTCCTCGGCGGGCAGCAGACTGGCCGTGCCGTCGGTGACCGGCACGATGCCGAGCTCCAGCAGCTCGGCCATCGCGGCACTGCCGGCCATGTCCCGTACCTGGAGCTGGTAGCGGGCGGTCGTCCGATACGTCCCCCCGCCGTCGTCCCCGGTGCGCTGCAGGAACCCCGAGTCGGTGAGGAACGCGACGGCCTTGCCGATGATGCCGGTGGTCGAACCGGCGAGTCTTCGGGCGTCCTTGGTGGCCCCGGTGGAGCTGCGCCGCGCCCAGATCCGCCAGGCGGCCTCCAGGCCCGGTGCGTCGGTCGCCGGGTCGGTGTTCTCCCCGTGCACCTCGGCCTGCTCCTCCAACCGCCGACAGGCCTGGCGTACGAAGGCGTCGACGCCGTTGACCGACACCCGTCCGATGTACCCGTCGTCGGCGAGGTCCTCCGGGCGCGGGAACGCCATGGCGGCGACGGCGAGATGCGCGAGCCCGTGCAGGAACCGGTCCCCCGAGTCGGCCGACGTCCGTCGCGCGTAGTCCCCCATCCGCACGGCGAACACCGAGTCCTCGGCCGCGGTCACCGCCATCCCCGCGCGCGGGGACACCTCCAGCACCACGAGCCCGAGACCCGTTGCCACGGCATCGGCCAGCCGCGCGAAGGCCGGATCCTCCCGATACCTCCGCAACAACTCGGCGTACTCCTGATCCCGCGCGGGCTGCAGCTTCGGCTGCAGCCCAAAGGCCACGAGCCGCGCGGCATCGGCGGCGTCGGCGGGAGTGACGGCGGCGGTCGACACCGGCGCGGCCGGTACGTCCGGCTCCCCCCACTCAACGTGCTCGGTCACGGCTGGGACTCCTTGCTCTCAAAAACTGGGCTGCTCCGAAAAACGGGGCCGCGATCAGGCGCCCCTCCAGGGGCGCGGGGAACTGCGCGACAAGCCACAACGGGCCCGCAGGTCACAAACAACCCGAAGTCACAAGGCAGACCCAGCGACCCGCTCACGCCGCATCCTTCCGATCCGCAGCCATCCCCACCGCATCCAGCAAAGCCATCCCCACGATCAGATCGGCCCCACCGAACTCCGGATCGTCCAGCTCGGTCCCGTCGTCCACGGCGAACAACAGCTTCTCCTCACCCTGCCGATACGCCGTACCGACCGGCGGACTGGCCGCGTGCACGGCCAGCAGGGCGAGCAGATAAGGCAGTTCCGGGTCCTGACGCCGCGCGTCGGCCAGCAGCCCGGACAGCCGGCGCGGCGCGTCGGCCGGCAGGTCGAGCAGCTCCATGGCGGCGGCGAGCTGCTCCTCGCTGAACCGGCTGTCGTCCGGCGTGGCGATCAGATCCGGCTCGGGCATCTCGGCACCGAGGTGCTCCCGCTCTATCGGCGGCGTCAGCAGAAGGTCGACAAGATCCCCGACCCGGACGGACGCGGGCGTCCGAAGCCCCGTCCCGCGGGCGAAGAACGCGTCGGTCACCCGCAGCGCCTGCTCCACTGGCAACGGCAGTACGGGCGCGACGAGATGCCCGTACAGATCTATCCCGGACGTGGTCATGGGCGTCGCGAAGGCCTGCCGGTCCTGCTCGGCACGGAACAGCGGCCCGGCCTCCAGGAGACGGGACTGGAGCTGCGTGTGCCGCCGGATGCAGTCCTTGACGATATCGACGAGTTCGGCGGCCCGCCGCTTCTGCTCGGCGTCCTCCGACTCGTCCCGTGCCTTGCGGATGTTCGTGAGGATGGCGTTCTCGTGCCGATAGCGGTCGGCGACATGGTCGAGCGCCTCGGCGATCATGTCGGGCACGGTCTGCAGCCAGTCCACCGCCCGTACGTTGCGCCGGGTCGCGTCCAACGCCCGGCGGAGCGTCTCGGAGTACTGCACGGTCCGGTAGCGGGCCTGCTCGGCGGCGAGCTGCGCGTCCGCGAGCCGGCCGCGGCTGATCAGCACCTCAAGCTTGACCTCGGCGGCGATCTGCGCACTGGTGACGTCGGTGTCGAGGGCGCCCACGAGCACGTTGACCGCCTCGTCCGTCGTACGGAGGTACACGCTCCCTCCGTAGCCGGGCACCTCCTCGATGAGCTTGAAGTCGTAGTCCCGGCGCACATACGAACCGTCGGGCGCGAACGTGCCGTATACGGCCCGGAAGCCGCGGTCGACGCTGCCGACGTTGATCAGGTTCTCCAGGACCCAGCGGGCGACGCGCTCGTGCTCGGCGACGGGCCGGCGCGGGGCCTGGGCGGCGATGCGCGGGATGAGCCTGGCCACTATCTGGTCGTGGTCGGCGCCCGTGTCGAAGTCCATGTTCAGTGTGACGAGGTCGATGGCGGCGAGGGCCACCTCCGCCATCCCGTACACCGTGTACTCACCCGCGAGGTTCGCCTTGCGGACGTCGAGGTCGTGCAGCGGCGCGGTGCAGGCGAGCGCGCGCAGCCGCCGTGCCAGTCCCTCGTCGGCGGCCGGGCCCGGTGCGGGGCGCGGCCCCGCGCTGAGCTGGGGCGGAACGCTGTCCGTCGATGCAGGCGAAGTCACGGTGCACAGACTAGGTCCTCGGTCTGACAACGACCCAAACGACGCGAAGCGCTGGGCCGGAGGCGCCGGGTGAGCACGGTTGGTTGTGGGCTGCGGGCCCGTTGTAGCTGATCGCGCAGTTCCCCGCGCCCCTAGGGGGCGTCCTCCGCCACGCGGCGGCCGTAGACCTCTACGACCCTTCTGAGCGAATCGTCCAGGTATACGCCGAGCAGGCTCTCGGCCTCCTCGCGGTCGCCGTCCTGGAGGGCCTGCAGTATCTGGCCGTTACGGGCGAGGTACGGCTCGTGGAGCCGGCGGGGGTCGTCCACGAGGTGGAAGGCAAGGCGCAGTTCGGCGAAGACGCTGCGCATCAGCTCGTCGGTGCGGGCGCTCCCGGCGAGTGCCACCAGTTCCCGGTGGAAGTGGATGTTGGCCGTACCCAACTCTTTCCAGTCACCTTCGCGGGCCGCCCGCCGCCCGGCCGCGACGGCCCCGGCGAGACCGTCCACCGCGTAGGGCGGTTCGCCGAGTCCGCGTACGACGGCGCATTCGACGAGGCTGCGGGTGCGGTAGATGTCCTCGACGTCCTCGACGGTCAGGACCCGCACGAAGACACCCCGGTTTAGCTGGTGGACCAGCAGCCGTTCGTGCGTGAGCAGCCGGAACGCCTCGCGCAGTGTGTTGCGCGAGACGCCGAGCGCGGCGCCGATGCTGTCCTCGGACAGCCGTGCGCCGGGCGGGAAGAAGCCCTCGGCGATCCGGCTTCTGAGGATGTCCGAGACCCGCTCGGCGGTGCTGGTGCGACCCAGCAGCGCGCGGTCGTCCGCCAGTCCGTTCAGTTCGGCCACGCCCGAATTCAATCGCAGATACAAGAACGAAACAACGTGGGTATTGAGGGATCGTTCAACGATCCTCTACCTTGCTAGTCAGGCACCGGCCGCTCGTCCCGGAGCCGACGGCTTCCGCACGCCACAGTTCGGCACCGCAATCGCTCCCGCACGCGACGACCCGCACGACCACCGCTCCCGTACGGCTCAGTCCTCAAGCACCCTCCCGTCCCTCATCTGTGAGGTGCCCATGAGCACGACCCCTCCACCTCAGGCCCTGAACACCGAGACGCGCCCCGAAGCGGGTGAACCCACCGCCGACGAGGGCGCGTTCGCCTGGCTGCGGGCCCTGGGTCCGCGCGGCCGCCGCGCCTTCGGCGGCGCGTTCGGCGGCTATGCGCTGGACTCGTACGACTACTTCACGCTGCCGCTGAGCATGGTGGCCCTGTCCGCGTACTTCGGTCTCAACAGCGGCCAGACCGGACTGTTCACGACCGTCACGCTGGTCGTGTCGGCGATCGGCGGCGCGGCCGCGGGTGTGATCGCGGACCGGATCGGGCGCGTCAAGGCGCTGATGATCACCGTCATCACGTACGCGGTCTTCACCGTGGCCTGCGGCTTCGCGCCCAACTACGAGACCCTGCTGGTCTTCCGCGCTCTCCAGGGGCTCGGTTTCGGCGGTGAGTGGGCGGTCGGCGCGATCCTGGTCGCCGAGTACGCGAGCCCCAAGCACCGGGGGCGCACGCTCGGCGCGATCCAGAGTTCCTGGGCCGTGGGCTGGGGACTCGCCGTGCTGGTCTACACGCTGGTCTTCCAGTACCTGGACGACGACCTCGCCTGGCGCGTGATGTTCTGGACCGGGGCGCTGCCGGCGCTGCTCGTCGTCTGGGTGCGCCGCAATGTGAAGGACGCTCCGGAGGCGGCCCAGCGCCGCGAGGAGAGCCCCGAGAAGGGCTCGTTCGCCACGATCTTCAAGCCGGGCACGGCCGCCGCGCCCGGACTGCTGAAGACGACGATCTTCGCGGTCCTGCTCTCCACGGGCGTACAGGGCGGCTACTACACGCTGGCCACCTGGGTCCCGACCTACCTCAAGACGGACCGCGGGCTGTCCGTCGTCGGCACCGGCGGCTATCTCACGTTCCTGATCTCCGGGGCCTTCATCGGCTATCTGACCGGCGGTTATCTCACCGACAAGCTGGGCCGCAAACGCAACATCCTGCTCTTCGCGATCCTCTCGGCGGTCTGCATCCTGGCCTACGCGAACATCCCGAGCGGCGCCAACACCCTTGTCCTGGTGCTCGGTTTCCCGCTCGGCTTCTGTATGTCGGCGATCTTCAGCGGCTTCGGCTCGTTCCTCAGCGAGCTGTACCCGACCGCGGTGCGCGGCACGGGACAGGGCTTCACGTACAACACCGGCCGTGCCGTGGGCGCGGTCTTCCCGACGGTCGTCGGCTTCCTGGCCGACAGCTGGGGTGTCGGAGGCGCGCTGGTCTTCGGCGCGATCGGATACGGCCTCGCGGCGCTGGCCCTGATCGGTCTGCCCGAGACCCGTGGGAAGGAGCTCCTGTGAACCGTACGCAACACCGCCCCCTGAACCTTCTCGACGACCACGCGCACGCGTGGAGCCCGGCGGAGGCACGTTCCCGGTTCCGTTCGGGAGTGTCGGGTTCCACCGCGGGCTGCTCGGCGGGCCACACCCAGGCGAACCTGATCTCGGTGCCGGCCGACTGGGCGTACGACATGCTGTTGTTCTGCCAGCGCAACCCGAAGCCCTGCCCGGTGCTGGACGTCACCGACGCCGGTTCCTGGACGACCGTGCTGGCCGGCGACGCCGACCTGCGGACCGATCTGCCGGGCTACCGGGTGTGGGAGCACGGCGAGTTGGCCGAGGAGCCGACGGACGTGCTGGCCCACTGGCGCGACGACCTCGTGTCGTTCCTCATCGGGTGCAGCTTCACGTTCGAGTCGGCGCTGTCCGACGCGGGGGTGCCGATGCGCCACATCGAGCAGGGGCGCAATGTCTCCATGTACGTGACCAGCCGCCAGTGCCGTCCTGCGGGGCGGCTGCACGGCCCCATGGTGGTGTCGATGCGGCCGGTGCCGCCCGAGCACCTGGCCACGGCGATCCAGGAGACCAGCCTGCTGCCCGCGGTGCACGGCAGCCCGGTGTACTGCGGCGATCCGGGCGCCCTCGGCATCGAGGACCTCGCCCGCCCCGACTTCGGTGATCCCGTGGACGCCGAGCCGGACGACATCCCGGTGTTCTGGGCCTGCGGTGTGACGCCGCAGGCCGCGGTGATGGCCTCACGGCCGCCGTTCGCGATCACTCACGCGCCGGGCCAGATGTTCATCACCGACGCCCGCGACGAGCAGTACCGCGTCGCCTGACCGGGAGGAACGGCACTCCATGAGCACCATCGATCTGAACGCCGACCTCGGCGAGGGCTTCGGCCGCTGGCAGCTGACCGACGACGAACAGCTGTTGTCCGTCGTCACCAGCGCCAACGTGGCCTGCGGCTTCCACGCCGGGGACGCGGCCACCATGCGCAAGGTGTGCGACCTGGCGGCCGAGCGCGGTGTACGGATCGGCGCCCAGGTCTCCTACCGGGACCTGGCGGGCTTCGGGCGGCGTGCGATGGACGTGCCGCCCTATGAGCTGGCGGCCGAAGTGGCCTACCAGATCGGTGCCCTGGAGGTCTTCACGCGCGCGGCGGGCGCGCGCGTGGCGTACGTCAAACCGCACGGCGCGCTCTACAACCGTGTCGTGCACGACGAGGAGCAGGCCGGCGCGGTCGTGGCGGGCGTGATGCTCGCGGACGCCACGCTCCCGGTGCTCGGACTGCCCGGCTCGCGTCTCCTCGACGTGGCCGGGAAGGCCGGACTCCCGGTCGTCACCGAGGCGTTCGCGGACCGCGCCTACACCGACGAGGGCACGCTCGTGCCGCGCGGCCGGGACGGTGCGGTGATCACCGATCCGACCGCCGTCGTGGAACGCTCGGTCGCCCTCGCCCGTTCTGGTGTCGTGACGTCCCACTCCGGGCGTGACATCCCGGTCCGGGCCCGCTCCTTGTGCGTGCACGGCGACACACCCGGTGCCGTGGACCTGGCCCGCCAGGTCCGGGCACGGCTGGAGGAGTCCGGCATCCGCGTGGAGGCGTTCGTATGAGGGCACTGCCGGTCGGCGACCGTGCGCTGCTCGTCGAGGTGTCCACCGACGAGGAGGCACAGGCCCTGCACGCCGATCTGCTCCGCCGCCGCGCGGAGGGCTCGCTCTCCGTGCGCGAGATCGTCCCGGCGGCCCGTACGGTCCTTCTGGACGGCCTCGACGATCCGGCCGGGCTGGCCGCCCGGCTCACCACGTCGAAACTGCCGCCCGCACCCCCGCGCGCGCAGGAGGTGGTCGAGATAGCCGTCCGCTACGACGGCCCGGATCTCGCGGCCGTCGCCGACCACTGGGACGTTTCCCCGCAGGAGGTCGCGCGGATCCACGCGGCGGCCGAATTCCGGGTCGCCTTCTGCGGGTTCGCCCCGGGCTTCGGCTATCTGACCGGGCTCCCGGCCCGCTACGGCGTGCCCCGGCACGCGACACCCCGTACGACGGTCCCGGCGGGTTCCGTGGGCCTCGCGGGCCCGTACACGGGCGTGTATCCGCGCTCGTCGCCGGGCGGCTGGCAGCTGATCGGGACGACGGACGCGGTCCTGTGGGACCACGCGCGCGTGCCCGCCGCCCTATTGTCGCCAGGCACGCCGGTCCGCTTCGTCCCGGTGGAGTCCTGATGACGGACCGCGCACTCGCCGTCGTACGGGCCGGAGCGCTGACCACCGTGCAGGACCAGGGCCGCCCGGGCCACGCGCACCTGGGCGTGCCGCGCTCCGGCGCCCTCGACGCGCCCGCCGCCGCCCTGGTGAACCGGCTCGTCGGCAATCCGCCCGAGGCGGCCCTCCTGGAGACCACGCTCAACGGCTGCGACGTACGGCCGCGTTCGACCGTCACCGTCGCCGTCGGAGGCGCCCCGTGCCCGGTCACCGTGGACGGCCGCCCGGCCGACTGGGGAGCACCGGTGCGCGTGCCCGCGGGGGCACTGCTGTCCGTGGGAACGGCGGTCTCCGGAGTACGCAGTTACGTGGGCGTGTCCGGCGGAGTGGCCGTCGAACCGGTGCTCGGCAGCCGGTCGACGGACCTGCTGTCGGGCCTGGGCCCGCCGCCCCTCACGGACGGAATGGTGCTCCCCCTGGGAACGCCGATGGCCCCCCACGCGCGCGTGGACGTCGTCCCGCAGCCGCGGCCCCCCGCCGAACTCGTCCTGCGGGTGTCGCTCGGCCCACGAGACGACTGGTTCACGACGGCGGCGATCCACACCCTCACCACGCACACCTACCAGGTCTCCTCGGCGAGCAACCGCATCGGCCTGCGCACGGAGGGTCCCGCCCTGGAGCGGGCCCGACCGGGCGAACTGCCCAGCGAGGGAATGGTGTTGGGCGCCGTCCAGGTTCCTCCGGACGGCAGGCCCGTGGTCTTCCTCGCCGACCACCCGACCACCGGCGGCTACCCGGTGATCGCGGTCGTCCGCCCCGACGACCTCCCCGCCACGGCCCAGGCGGTCCCGGGCACGCCGGTGCGATTCGTGCCAGTACGCCGCCGCTGACGTCCGTGCAGCTTCAGTGAGGTCGCCGCGCTGCCGCGCCCTTCAGGGGCGCGGGGAACTGCGCGACAAGCCACAACGAACCGGCACCCGACAACGGCCCGACCCGCGGAGCGCTACGCCGCGTCCGGCTGCTCCCCGCTCACAGACAACGCGGCCAACGCCGCCGCCACCGCATGGGACGCACTGAGATCGAGCCGCGCGCTGGTCCCCCGCGCCCGATGACGCACCTCGGACGCGGCCAGACTGAGGAGTTGGGGCAACAGATCGGTACAGCGGCGAGCCACCCACCCGGTCCCGGCGGTGGCCAGCCACCAGAGGCTGGCCGACCGCGTGGGCTCGGGAAACTCGGGCTCGGCGGCAGGCGCGACCCCCGTCGCGGTGCCCGCCCCGGCGAGCAGCGCGTGGAAGTGCAGCGCGAGCTGCCGATGCCCCCGCTCCCCCGGGTGCAGCCGGTCCGAACTCCACATGGCCCGGTCGGTGACCCAGTCGCCCTCCGCGGCATGCAGGTGCACCGCCCCGTACCGCTCGGACAGCGCGTGCACGACCGCGTTCACGGCGCGCTGACGCCGTGCGAGCGGGCGGGCCAGCGCCCCGGGCAGCCCCAGCATCGCGCCGGGGTCGGGCAGACAGGCGGTGAGCAGGATCGCGCCCTGCCCGGTGAACGCGGCGTACACCTCGTCGAGCCGTTCGGCCACGGCGTGGATGTCGAAGGTGCACCGCAGGGTGTCGTTGACGCCGATGACGACCGAGGCGATGTCCGGCCCCTCGGCCAGCGCGGCCGGGGTCTGCCGTTCCAGGACGTCACGCGTCTGGGCGCCGCTGACCGCGAGGTTGACGAACTCCACGGGCGCGTCGGCCGGTGCGAGCCCGGCGGCGAGCAGCGCGGCCCAGCCGCGCCACTCCTCGCCCACGGGATCGCCCACCCCCTCGGTGAGGGAGTCACCGAGCGCCACGAACCGCAGGGGTCTCATACGACGCCCTCCCGAGCCCGTTCCACGGTGGGGGCCGTCGCGGGCGCCTCGGGCCGCCCCACGCGGACCTCGGCGTCGTGGGCGGTGAGGAACGCCTCGACGGCGGCCGGCCACCCGAAACAGGCCGCACGCGCGCGTGCGGCCTCCCGCCGCTCGCACTCGGGGCGGTCCAGGATCATCCGTATCTCGTCCGCGAACGCCTCTCCGTTGTCCGCGGCGGTGGCTCCGGCGGCGCCGACGACCTCCGAGAGCGCGGAGGAGGCACTGGCGACGACGGGCGTGCCGCAGGCCATCGCCTCCAGGGCGGCGAGCCCGAAGGTCTCGGCGGGCCCGGGGGCGAGGCACACGTCCGCGGACGCCTGGAGAGCGCTCAGGAGCGCGCGGTCGCCGACGTGTCCCAGGAAGGTGACCGGCAGCCGCCGTTCACGCGCCCGCTGTTCGAGGCGGGCCCGCAGCGGCCCGTCACCGGCCACCACGAGCACCGCGCGCCGCCCGCGGCGCAGCATCGCCTCCAGGGCTTCGAGCGCCGTGCCGGGCCGCTTCTCGACGGACAGCCGGGAGCACATCACGAGCAGGACCTCGTCCTCGCGCGCGTGCCGGGCCCGCAGCCCCGGGTCACGCAGAGCGGGGTGCCTGCCCTCCAGGTCGACGCCCAGCGGGGCGCGTACGACGTTGCGGGCGCCGATGCGGACGAACTCGCGCTCCGCGAACTCCGTGGTGCACACGATCCGTGAATAGTGGTGGGCGGTACGGATGTTGAGGGCGTCGGAGGTCCGTCGGGCCATGCCCTCGGAGAGGCCCCAGGTGCGCAGTACGCCGTCGGCGGTCTCGTGGGAGACCATCACGGCGGGCACCCGGGCGCGCCGCGCCCAGACACCGGTCCAGCGCAGCGTCGTACGGTCGGACACTTCGAGGCGGTCGGGCGCGAGCGCCTCCAGGAGGCCTGCGACACGCCGCTTGTCGGTGAGGACGCGGTAGCCGCCGGTGCCGGGCAGCAGCGGGCCCGGCAGCGTGATCACCCGCCCCTGTTCGGTCTGGCGGTCCGAGGCGCGCTCGCCGGGCACGATCAGTACGGGCTCGTGCCCGGCCGCCAGGTAGCCGGCGCCCAGCTCGCGCAGTGCGGTCCGCAGGCCGCCCGAGGCGGGGGCGACGAAGTTGGCGAGCCGGACGATCCGCAGGGGCCCGCTCATGCCGCGACCACCGCCCGTCCGGCGAGCACATCGGTGTAGTGCCCGATGAGCTGGTCGCCGACGGCCGCCCAGGTGCGGCCCTCGACGGTCCGCCGCGCCTCGGCGCCGTACGCGGCCCGCAGCTCGGGATCGGCGGCGAGCGACCACACCGCGTCGCGCACGGCGGCCTCGTCGCGCGGCGGGACGAGCAGTCCCGTCCGCCCGTGCGCCACCAGGTCGAGCGGTCCGCCCGCGGCGGGGGCGACGACCGGGACGCCGCTGGCCATGGCCTCCTGGACGGTCTGGCAGAAGGTCTCGAACGGTCCGGTGTGCACGAAGACGTCCAACGAGGCGAAGATCCGGGCGAGTTCGTCGCCGGTGCGACGGCCCAGGAAGACGGCGCCCGGCAGGGCCTGCGTCAGGCTCGGCTGACTCGGTCCGTCGCCGACGACGACCACGCGTACGCCCTTCAGGCCGCAGGCTCCGGCGAGGAGTTCGACCTGCTTCTCGGGGGCGAGACGGCCCACGTATCCGACGATCAGCTCGCCGTTCGGGGCGAGTTCACGGCGGAGTGTGTCGTCCCGGTGTTCCGGCCGGAACCGGACGGTGTCCACGCCGCGCTGCCACAGCCGTACCCGGGGCACACCGTGTGCCTCCAGGTCGTGCAGGGCCGGTGTGGAGGGGGCGAGGGTGATGTCGGCGGCGGCGTGGACCGAGCGGATACGGCGCCAGGCGGCCGCCTCACCCGCGTGCACGTAGGTACGGGCGTAGCCGGCGAGGTCGGTCTGGTAGACGGCCACGGCGGGGATGCCGAGCCGGGCGGCGGCCGTCATGCCACGGACGCCGAGGACGAAGGGGCTGGCCAGGTGGACGATGTCGGCGCGGTGTTCGGTGATCGCGGCGGCGACACGTCGGCTGGGGAGGGCGACGCGGACCTGGGGGTAGCCGGGGAGCGGTAGGGAGGGGACTCGGACGACGGGGCACGGCGCGTGGGCGTCGGGCCCGTTCCCGATGGGGGTCCCTCCCTGTTCGAGCGAAGTCGAGAACTTGGGGGAGGTGGCCGGGGCGACGACGATGGGGGCGTGACCGCGCTCGACGAGGTGTCGGGCGGTCTGGAGCGCGCAGTGGGCCACGCCGTTCACATCGGGGGGAAAGGATTCGGTCACGATGACGACACGCATACCCGTGTTGTCGTCGGGCCGGACGTGGACGCGTCAACGTGGATCTTTCCGGATGAGGAACGTCCCGTGAGCGTTGCGCTCCGCATGCCCCAGCATCACGGACCGGTCACGCTCCGGCGTCCGGGCCCGTACCAACGGGATACGGGCCGACGACGGAACGCTCACACGGCGGTCGCACACCGCTGTCCTACTCGGTCGCCTCACACGCCGGTCTCACGTCTCACACCGCTGTCCCACTCGGGTGCCTCACACGGCGGACGCGTCCGGGCCGATGCGGCTGCGTACCGCGGTCTGTACCTCGGCCTCCTCGGCCGGATCGGCGGCAAGCCGCCGGAGCTGGTCGACCACTCGGGCGTCACCGGTCTCGGCGTGCCGCGCGGCCACCTCACGGGTGGACTCCTCGCAGTCCCAGAGACACTCGACGGCGAATCCGGCGGGGAACGAGGGATCGGTGGCGGCCAGCGCACGGGCCGCGCGCCCGCGCAGATGGGACGAGGCGGTCTCCCGGTAGACATGTCGCAGCACGGGGGCCGCGTTGGCGATGCCCAGCCGTCCGGCGCCGTCGACGAGGGTCCAGAGGGTCGGGGCGTCGGGCCCGTCGCCCCGGACGGCCTCGCGCAGGGCGCCGAGGACGAGCTCCCGGTCCGGTGCGCCGCCCCGGCAGGCGAGGACGCGCCCGGCGGCCTCTCCGAGGGCGTCGGGCCGGTGGACCCAGCCGCGCGCCCGCTCCACGGCGGCGATGGACCGCATCCGTTCGAAGGCGTCCACGGCGGCGTCCACGACGAGCCGTGAGGCGGAGGCCTGGGCGGCCTCGATGAGATCGAGTACGCCGGGATCCTGGCTGTCGGCGAGATAGCGCAGGGCCGTGCAGCGCGCGCCGTCGTCCCCGGTGCGGGCGGCCTCGATGATCTCGGGGCGGTCCTCGGGCCCGGCGACGGCCGTGAGACATCGCGCGGCCGGCACATGGAGGGCCGCTCCGCGTTCGATGCCTTGCTGGGCCCACTCGAAGACGGCCCGCACGCTCCACCCCGGGCGGGGCCCGGACGGTCGCATCTGGCGTTGCCATCGGTCGAAGGAACCGGCTTCCTGGGCGCCGCGCACGCGTGCGCCGATGGATTCGCGGGGATCGTCGGCCCACAGGCGCCAGGGCCGCGGTTCGAAGGAGTCCCGTACGACGACCGCCAGCTCGGCCTCGCCCTCGGGATCCGCGGGGAACCGGGCGAGGACGGGGGCCGCGAGGGCGCGCAGTCCGGCGTCGTCGTCGCGCAGCGCCAGTTCGTCGAGGGCCCAGGCCCAGTTGGCGCCGCAGGCGGCGTACCGCCTGAGCAGTTCGAGCGCGTCCCGCCTGCCGTACGAGGCGAGGTGGCCGAGGACGGCCAGCGCGAGGCCCGTGCGTGACTCCTCGGTGTCGAGGACGTCGTCCGCGTCGAAGAGGTGTGCCTCGATCTCGTCGAGCTCGCCGCTCAGGTCGAGGAAGAGACGGGCGTAGTAGAGGGAGCGGTTCTCCACCTGCCAGTCGTGGCGGGGGTCGCGCAGCACACAGTGGTTCAGTGCCGCGAGCGCTTCGGCGCGCGGAGCGGTGAGCGCGTGCAGCGTGCCGTCGCCGCGGCCCCTCTGGAGCAGGCCGAGCAGCGTACCGCTGGGCGCTATGACCGGATCGAACATGGGAAACAGCCTCACATCAAGCGTCGACGCAACCGGGGATCCTGCTTTACCTGGCCGCGTGACAACACGTCGGGGCGCCCGCCGTTTCCTGCTTGCTGTAGACCATCTTCCTCTGCCTCTCGTCGGTGGCCCGTGCGGGCCGCATCACGGTCCGCGCGGTGCGGCAACACCTGCCCAGCCATCGCGTACGTGAATCACGACGTCATGATGACCCAGCGGTTCTCGCTGCCGCGACCGCATTTCCGGCGGCCCCGTACCGCCTCCCCCAAAATTGTTGTTTCGCCTGGTCAAGGCGTCTTGTTCAGTGCACGCCGAACAGTTCGAGCAATTCGGCCTTGCCGAACATACGAGCCGTGTCGACGGCGGAGGGCGTGCCCGCGGAGGGGTCGGCACCCGCGTCGAGGAGGACCCGGATCACGGCGTCCTCGCCCTTGAACACGGCTCCGGCGAGCGGGGTCTGGCCTCGGTCGTTGATGCGGTCGGCCTCGGCGCCGCGCTCCAGGAGGGCGCGAACGGCGTCGGCGTGGCCGTGGTAGGCGGCCAGCATCACGAGCGAATCACCGCGGTCGTTGGTGAGGTTGGCCGGAACACCCGCGTCCACATACGCCACCAGCGCCTCGGTCTGCCCCTGCCGGGCCAGATCGAAGATCTTGGTCGCCAGCTCCACGACCTCGGGGTCGGGGGCTTCACTCATCGGCGGGACCGCCTCTCACTGCGACAACACATGCGACAACGAACGGGACTGCGGGAACGTGCGGCCGTCAGCGGTGCGGCCGTACGAGTGAATCGCCAGCGTACTGGCTCCGCGGGCACATGACCGGGCCCGACCGAGGCAAAGATCACCACGAATCCGGCAAACCGTCGAGCGGCCGCCCTGGAGGCCCTGCCAGGCAGGGCCATCGGGATGAAATAAGCGGAATTTCACCCTGTTGCACCTTTTATCGTATGGATACATCCTGTGAGCCTGGAAGTACTCATGGTGACTGTCCCCATCGACCAGGAGAACGCTCATGATCCTGTCCATCTCAGGTGTGGTGCTGCTCGGCATCATCGTCTTCCTCTTCTTCCGCAAGGACGGACTCAAGGCCTCGCACGCGCTGGTCTGCGCCCTCTTCGGGTTCTACCTCGCGGGTACGGCCATCGCTCCGAGCATCACGGCAGGCGGCGCGAGCCTGGCCGGGCTGCTCGGCGGGATCAAGTTCTGACGCCCATCCCGTTCGCACGCACCTCCAGGAGACAGCAGTGGCCCGGCGCCCTCTTCCCCGCATTCTGAGTACCGGCAGCGCGCAGATCGCCCGCAGCCGGGACCTGGCCCGGACGGCCGCCGACAGCGCCACCGACGTCCTTCACCCACTGATCACGGTCACCCGTGGCCTGCGCCGGCTGGCAGCCGCCGGACGGCGCAAGTGGGCGGACACCCCAAAGGACCGGCGCGGTCCACTGCTGTTCCTGGTGGCTTCGGTCGTCCTGGTCGTGGCCCTCGTCCCGTACGGGCCGCTGCTCGCCATCGTCACCCTGATGGGTGCGTCGGCGTGGCACGGCCGGGACCGTACCCCGCCCGGGCCGATCGGCCCCGACGAGGCGCAGGCCAAGCGCCTCGAGTCGCTCTACGAAGCACTCGTCCCCTACTTCTCGGTTCCCGAGGACCCGGCCCCGCTCTACGCCCACGGCGGCGAGTGGGACAAGGCCTTCACCTCGTACGAGTTCGACGACACCGGCCGTGTCTCGCATCTCTCGCTCCACTACCCCGCGTACTTCACCGACGGGGAGGCGGACGCGCGTGCCCGTATCGAGCAGTTGCTGCACACCAAGTCGGGTCGCGGGCGCGAGTACCGCTTCGCGTGGGACGAGGAGGGCAACCAACTCTCGGTCACCGTGCTGCCGCCGCTTCCCACCGATGTCGCCGCCCAGCGTTTCGTCACGGCTCCGGGCGAGACCGTCCTCGGCTTCACCGACCCGGCCGGAGTCCAGCGCACACTTCCGCTCACCTTCGGCGAGGAGCGGCGGGACGCCCCGCCGGTCGTCTGGCGCACCGGTGCGCGCTCGACCGAGCCGCATCTCCTCGCGGTCGGCGGGCCGGGCAGCGGCACGACCACTCTTCTGCGCTCGATGGCGCTGCAGGCCCTGCAGCACGGCGACGTGCTGATCGTCGAGGGCGGCGGCAGCGGCGAGTTCGCGTGTCTGACCGGCCGCGACGGCGTCCTGGGCATCGAGTGCGGCCTGGCGGGCGCGCTGGCGAGCCTGGAGTGGGCGGCGCACGAGACGGAGCGCCGGCTCATCGCCGCGAACCGCGCCCGACAGGCGGGCCACACCCCGCCGGAGGACACCAAGCGCCCCCTCTGGCTGCTCCTCGACCGTCCGACGGTCCTCGGCCATCTCGCGGCGGCCGACGGCCGCAAGGATCCCCAGTCCCTCCTCCAGGTGCCGCTGCGCCACGGCCGCGCGGCCGGTGTGACGGTGGTGGTGGCCGAGCAGTTCGACGCCCTGGAGTCACTCAGCGAGGCGGTACGCGGACACACGCGCGCGCGTGTCGTGCTCGGCCCCGCGTCCGCGGGCCAGCTCGAAGCGGTGCTCGGGTCTCCCCCGCCCACGACTCCGACGCCCGACGTGCCGCCGGGCCGCGGCTACGCCCGGCTGGGCTCGGGCCCGGTCCACCGCCTCCAGGTCCCGGCAACCCCGGACCCGTACGACGAGGCGACGAGCGAGGCCCACCGTCAGGCGGTGGTCGGTCTGCTGCCGGCGCGCACGACTCCGGCGGACGCCGAGCCGACAGGCATGGCACCGGCGGACCACGCGGACGCAACACCGGAAAGCCCCGTGCGCTTCACCGCACCGGGTGCGGTGGGTGTCCCCGCGGAAGGCTGAACGGGCGGAGGGAGGGCGCCACGCACGAGGATGCGCGGCGCCCTCCCTCCGTCCGGTCCCCTCGCCGCCGGCCGGGTGGCAGTGGCCCGGAGTGCCGCGCCTCTGCCGGAGCGCAGGGCTCGGGAGACGTCACCGCACAAGGCGCATCCGACGAGGCGCATCCGGAGCGTCAAGCCACGAACGTGCGTGGCGCGTCCGTTCCGCCGTTCGCCCCCGACTCCACCAGCCGGGCGGCCGCGGCCAGGCGCGTCGCGGCTTCATCGGCCACCGCGCCGCCGACGGTGAACGGCAGCCGCACATAGCCCTCGAAGGCCCCGTCGACCCCGAAGCGGGGCCCGGAGGGGACGCGCACGCCCACCCGCTCGCCGACCTCGGCCAGCCGTGATCCGGACAGACCGCCCGTACGCACCCACAGGGTGAGCCCGCCGTGCGGCACGTCGTACTCCCAGCCGGGCAGTTCACGGCGCAGGGCCGTCACGAGCGCGTCGCGGTTCTCGCGTGCCTGGGTGCGTCGGATGTCCACGGCCTGCTCCCAGCCACCGGTGCTGAGCAGCCAGTTCACGGCGAGCTGCTCCAGGACGGGGGTGCCGAGGTCGGCGTACGCGCGGGCCGCGACCAGGCTGCGGATCACGTCGGGGGCGGCGCGGACCCAGCCGATCCGCATGCCCGCCCAGAACGCCTTGCTGGCCGAGCCGACGGTGATGACGGTGGACCCGGCCGGGTCGAAACCGCAGACGGGACGCGGCATTTCGAGGCCCTCGTCCAGATGGAGCTCGCCCATGGTCTCGTCCACGATCAGCACCGTGCCGGCGGAGCGGGCCGCGTCGACGAGCCGCCGCCGCTGGTCCTCGTCGGCGAGCGCGCCGGTCGGGTTGTGGAAGTCCGCGACGACGTACGCGAGCCGGGGCGCCGCGTCACGCAGTACCTGCCGCCAGCGGTCCATGTCCCAGCCCGCGAGCCCCTCGGCCATGGCGACGGGCACCAGCCGGGCCCCGGCCTCGCGCATCAGCTGAAGGATGTTGGCGTACGAGGGCGACTCGACAGCGATGCGCTCGCCGCGCCCGGCGAAGAGGTGGCAGATGGCGTCGATGGCGCCCATGGCCCCGGTGGTCACCATGATCTGTTCGGGCATGGTCGGGATGCCGCGCGCGGTGTACCGCTCGGCCAGCATCTCGCGCAGCGCGGGCAGCCCCGCCGGATAGTCGCCGTGCGTGTGGGCGTACGGCGGAAGCTCCTCCAGGGCACCCTGGACGGCACGGGTGAGCCACGGCTCGGGGGCGGGCAGGGCCGCACAACCCAGGTCGATCATGGAGCCGAGGGCCTCGGGCGGCAGCGGTTCAAGGCCGCGCGCGGGCAGTGGGTTCCCGGCCGGTACGGCCGTCCAGCTGCCCGCTCCCCTGCGGGACTCCAGGAATCCCTCGGCGCGAAGGGCTTCGTAGGCGGCCGCCACGGTGGTACGGCTCACGGAGAGGGAGAGGGCCAGTTCACGCTCGGCGGGCAGCCGCGCGGCGACGGGGACGCGCCCTTCGAGGACGAGCAGACGCACGCCGTCGGCGAGGGCGCGATAGGCGGGCGGGCGGCGTGTGCCGGGGCCCGCCGGGCGCTCCTGCTGGGAGTTGAGCAGCCGCGCGAGCTGAGCGGCACCCACCGCCGAGGTCCACTGCGCCATGATTTCCAGTCCACCTTCCCCGAATTGGCCATGGAAGAGGTTTCTTCTCAAGCCACAGAGTGTCACGGGTCAGGCCACTATCACCACCAGGGGGCACATCTTGTCCACTCCGCCGTCGGATCGCCCGTCGGGTCCGCCATCGGATCCGTCATCGGGTCCGCCGTCGAGGCACCTCACCCGCCGACTGCTCCAGCTGTACGTGGGCCTGGCGCTGTACGGCGCGAGCGTGGCCCTCCTCGTGGAGGCGGGTCTGGGCCTGGCGCCCTGGAGCGTCCTGGACGAGGGCCTCGCCGAGATGACCGGGCTGACGATCGGCGTCGTGTCGATCATCGTGGGCGCCGTGGTGCTGCTCCTGTGGATCCCGATGCGCCAGCGCCCGGGCCTCGGCACGGTCTCCAACGTCTTCGTGGTCGGCATCGCCATGGACGGCACGCTCGCCCTGGTCCCGGACGCGCACGCTCTCGGAATCCGCATCCCCTTGCTGGTGGCGGGCATCCTCGTCAACGGCGTGGCGACCGGCCTCTACATAGCGGCCCGTTTCGGCCCGGGCCCGCGCGACGGCCTGATGACGGGGCTCCACCGCCGCACCGGCCGCTCGATCCGTCTGGTGCGTACGGCCATCGAGGTCGCGGTGGTGGCGACGGGCTTCGTCCTCGGCGGCACGGTCGGCGTGGGCACGGTCCTGTACGCGGTGGCCATCGGCCCGCTGGCCCAGCTCTTCCTGCGCGTGTTCGCCGTCCCCTCCGCATCATCGGGCGGCAGCACGGTCGTTGCCGCCGGGCAACCGGAGCAGGCGATACTGCGCGGGTGAGCACCCGTATACGCCACCCCTACCTCGACCATCCCGCCCCGATCGCCTTCGCCCACCGGGGCGGGGCCGCGGACGGCCTGGAGAACACCACGGCCCAGTTCCGGCGCGCGGTCGAGGCCGGCTACCGATACATCGAGACCGATGTACACGCCACGGCGGACGGAAAACTCGTCGCCTTCCACGACGCGACGCTGGACCGGGTGACCGACGGGGCGGGCCGGATAGCGGACCTCCCCTGGGACGACGTGAGCCACGCGCGCGTGGCCGGATCGGAACCGGTCCCCCTCTTCGAGGAGCTGCTGGAGACGTTCCCCGACGTCCGCTGGAACGTCGACATCAAGGCGGAGCCCGCCCTGCACCCGCTGCTCGACCTGATCCGCCGCACCCGCTCCTGGCACCGCGTCTGCGTCGGCTCCTTCTCCGAGGCACGCGCCGCCCGCGCGCAGCGCCTGGCCGGTCCGCGCCTGGCCACCTCGTACGGCACCCGGGGCGTCCTCGGACTGCGCCTGCGGTCGTGGGGGTTCCCGGCCCCGCTGCGCCGCTCGGCGGTCTGCGCCCAGGTGCCCGAGTCCCAGTCGGGCGTCCCCGTGGTCGATCACCGGTTCGTGCGCGAGGCCCACGCGCGCGGGCTGCAGGTCCACGTCTGGACGGTCAACGAGGCCGCACGGATGCACCGGCTCCTGGACCTGGGAGTCGATGGCATCATGACCGATCACATCGAGACGCTGCGCGGGGTCCTGGAGGACCGCGGCACCTGGGTCTGACGGCCCCGGCGCCCCGCGCGGCGTCCGCGTACGGGGACTGCGACGGGGAAGCGAGGGCACGGGTGGGCACCGACACCGTGCGGGAACAAGCGGCCGACGAGGCCGCGGAACGTCGGCGCGAACAACGCGGCTGGTACGTCTACGACTGGGCCTGCTCCGTCTACTCGACGAGCGTGCTCACCGTCTTCCTCGGCCCCTATCTGACATCGGTCGCCAAGGCGGCCGCGGACGCCGACGGATTCGTGCACCCGCTGGGGATCCCCCTGCGCGCCGGCTCCTTCTTCGCGTACTGCGTGTCGGCGTCCGTCATCCTGTCGATCTTCGTGATGCCGCTGGCGGGCGCGGCCGCCGACCGCACGGGCCGCAAGAAGCCGCTCCTCGCGGTCGCCGCCTACCTGGGCGCCGCGGCCACCGCGGGCATGTTCTTCCTGGACGGTGACCGCTATCTGCTGGGCGGCCTCCTGCTGATCGTGGCCAACGCCTCACTGGCCGTCTCGATGGTGCTCTACAACTCCTACCTCCCCCAGATCGCCCCACCCGAGGAGCGCGACGCCGTCTCGTCGAGAGGCTGGGCCTTCGGTTACGCGGCGGGCTCACTGGTCCTGGTCGCGAACCTGATCCTCTACACGGCCCACGACACCTTCGGCGTCTCCGAGACGACAGCGGTCCGCATCTGTCTGGCCTCGGCCGGTATCTGGTGGGGCGCCTTCACGCTCGTACCGCTCAAACGGCTGCGCGACCGCCGCACGACGTCCTCCTCGGGTACGTCCACACCCGGATGGCGGCAGCTGGCGGCCACCGTGCGGGACCTGCGCCGCCAGCCACTGACGCTCGCCTTCCTGCTCGCCTATCTGGTCTACAACGACGGCATCCAGACGGTCATCTCGCAGGCATCCGTGTACGGATCCGAGGAGCTGGGCCTCGACCAGTCGACGCTGATCGTCGCCGTGCTGCTGGTCCAGCTGCTCGCGGTGGCCGGGGCGCTAGGGATGGGCCGGCTCGCCCGGACGTACGGCGCCAAACGGACCATCCTCGGTTCACTGGTCGCCTGGACCGTGACGCTGGGCGCGGGTTACTTCCTGCCCGCCGGCGCGCCCGTCTGGTTCTTCGTCCTCGCCGCCGGCATCGGGCTCGTCCTCGGCGGCAGCCAGGCGCTGTCCCGGTCCCTGTTCTCGCACCTGGTGCCGCCCGGCAAGGAGGCCGAGTACTTCTCGGCGTACGAGATGAGCGACCGCGGTATGAGCTGGCTCGGCCCGCTTCTGTTCGGTCTCACCTACCAGCTAACCGGAAGTTATCGGGACGCGATCATCTCGCTCGTGGCCTTCTTCGTGCTGGGATTCGTGCTGCTCGCGAGGGTTCCGGTACGCCAGGCGGTACGCGACGCGGGCAACCCCGTTCCGGACAGGATTTAGCGCCGGAGGCCAAAGGCCGGTAGTGTACGCGTTTGGCCTGCCAGGCGTACCGTTACTGCGCGTCAAAGATGCCGAAACGCTGGGTGACATCTGCCCTCAGATGTGACAAACCGGGCGCAGGTGGGTACAACAAGGGGCGGCTACGACGGCGACGCATGACCCGGAACGGGAATCTTTACCGCCGACCGGACGTTGACCGGATGACGACGACAGCGACACCTGTCCTGTGGGCGACAAGCCCGGGAGGCACGATTCATGAGTGAGCGAGCTCTTCGCGGCACGCGCCTCGTGGTGACCAGCTACGAGACGGACCGCGGCATCGACCTGGCCCCGCGCCAGGCCGTGGAGTACGCATGCGAGAAGGGCCATCGATTCGAGATGCCCTTCTCGGTGGAGGCGGAGATCCCGCCGGAGTGGGAGTGCAAGGTCTGCGGGGCCCAGGCACTCCTGGTGGACGGCGACGGCCCTGAGGAAAAGAAGGCCAAGCCCGCGCGCACGCATTGGGACATGCTGATGGAGCGGCGCACGCGAGAGGAACTCGAAGAGGTCCTCGAAGAGCGCTTGGCTGTACTTCGCTCCGGAGCCATGAACATCGCGGTCCACCCTCGGGACAGCCGCAAGTCCGCGTAACCCCTCCGGGGGTTGGGCGGCATACAACGCACGCACCCAACCGCGGGTGCCGTACCTCCGGGTATGGCGCCTGCGGTTTTGTGCGTTTGGGTGACTTTTGGGCGCCTTGTCCTGAAGTGCCGGACAGGCTGAGACATACGTGCGGGTTCGTCGTGGCTGGTCGCGCAGTTCCCCGCGCCCCTGAGGTATCTCAGCCCCTCCGGCGTTTGAGGAGCGGGGGTTCGGGGGCGGAGCCCCTGAAAGGGACGGGAATGGGTAGGGGCGGAGGGGGCGAAAATACCCCCTCGGCGTCAGCCGTTCAGCGGGGGCCTCGGGCCCGAGTCTTCCTGACTCCGGTCCCGCGACTCGTCGTCCCGAATGACCTCGCCCGGAACGACCTTGCCGTCAGGCCGATGGATACGCGCCTGCTGGAAGGCACCCCCGAGCGTCCCCACGCCGGCCTCCCGCATCTTCCGCTCAAACGTCCGCTCCGCGTACCGGCTCAACCCCTTCTGAACCGGCGGAACCAGCAGAAGCAGCCCGAGTCCGTCGGAGATCAGCCCCGGCAGCATCAGCAGCAGCCCGCCCAGCATCATCAGACCGTTGCCCTCGGAATTCGTACCGCCCTGCGGCAACGCCCCGCTCTGCTGTTGCTGCAGCGTCTCGCTCAGGGCGCGGAAGGCCCGGCGTCCGGCCCGCTTGATGACCACGGAGCCGAGGACGAATCCGGCGACCAGCAGCACGAAGACGATGAAGCCGCTCGTGGCACCCGCCACCACGATCAGCAGCCAGATCTCCAGCACCAGCCATGCGGCGATGCCGAGCGGCAGGTAGCGGAGCGGGCCGGAGCGCCGGGGCCGTGCGGGGTGGGGCGGAGTCGAAGCGCCAGTCGTCATGCGTCCAGTGTGCCTGGGCACGGCTCAGTACGGGATAAACGCGAGGTCAGCACGGGCTGTGAAGCCGAGCCGCCCGTCCGGACAGCCGGACCACGGGCCCGGACAAGCCGACGGGACAGCCAGACCACACAACGAACCGGACCGCAACAACGAACCGGGTCTCAGGGCTACAGGACCTCAGCCCTTCCGACGCCCCCGAATCCGGTCCGCCCGCTCCCCGACCCCCCACGTGGTCACCCTCCACAGGGCCTCCACCAGGATGTCACGGCTCATCTTGGAGTCGCCCAGTTCGCGCTCGACGAAGGTGATGGGCACCTCAACGATGTGATAGCCGGCCTTGACGGCCCGCCGGGCCAGGTCGACCTGGAAGCAGTAGCCCTGCGACGAGACCTCGCCGAGGCCCAGGCCTTCCAGGGTCTCGCTGCGGAAGGCGCGGTAGCCGCCGGTGACGTCGCGGATCGGCACGTCGAGCATCACGCGTGAGTACAGGCTGCCGCCGCGCGAGATGAACTCACGGGACTTGGGCCAGTTGACCACGCGCCCGCCCGGCACCCAGCGGGACCCGAGCACGAGGTCGGCCCCCTTGAGCGCGGTGAGCAGCCGGGGCAGTTCCTCGGGCTGGTGCGAGCCGTCGGCGTCCATCTCGACCAGGACGCCGTACCCGTGCTCCAGGCCCCAGCGGAAGCCCGCGAGGTAGGCGGCGCCGAGGCCTTCCTTGCCCTTGCGGTGCAGCACGTGGACCTGGTCGTCGTCGACGGTCAGTTCGTCGGCGAGTTTGCCGGTGCCGTCGGGGCTGTTGTCGTCGGCGATCAGAACGTGCGCCGCGGGCACGGAGGCCCGCACCCGGCCGACGATCGCCTTGATGTTCTCCGCCTCGTTGAAGGTCGGGATGATCACCAAGGTCGTGCCGAGCGGACCGAACTGTCGCCCACCGCCGTCGTTCACAGCTTCCCCTTAAGACTTCCGTGCGAGGGGCTCCACCATAGCGAGCGTCGCTCTTCAGGCCGGTGAGGCACCGACGTGAAAGTTCCCAGAAGGGGGCCAGAAGGGGGTAGGTCTGCGGATCGGGGCCCGGCGCCCTTCGGGCCGACCTGGGACCCGCTGGCTGCGGGTCGACCGAAAGCCGTTGTCTACTGAGCGTCCGGGCCCCACCCGGGTCACACCATCCGAGCCGGAACGTTCCCTCGCCCCGTGGCGCGGGCGCTGGGCCTGGCTCCCAGTGGTGGTGTACCGGTGCGGCACACCACCCCTGACCCAACTGCGCTGCGGCGACTGCGCGGAAGTTCACCGGTCGGACGTCCGGTGGTGGACCCGGCCGAACCTACCGGCCACCTGCCGCTCGCTGTCAACAGTCGTTTGACCTGGGGGTTTTCCATCAAACCCCTGGTCAGCGCGGAGGATACGCAGGTCGCGCGACGCGGCGCCGGGCCATGATCGACGCCGCGCCACCCCGGGACATCACTCGTCCGGCCGTACGAATACCGTCCGTCCGCCCACGACCGTACGCAGACAGACGGGCAGTCGCGCGCCGGGCGCGAGGTCGGGCAGTCCGGGGGTGCCGGAGCGCGGGTCGGTCGACCAGCGGGCGACCCGGTCGTCCGGGGCCTGGACGACGAGTTCGTCGGTGCGCCACACGGCGTAGTCCGCGGGCGCGCCGGGTACCAGGAGCCCCGCGTCGTCACGTCCGACCGCCCGCCAGCCGCCCCGCGTATGCGCCGTGAACGCGGCGCGCACGGACACCCGGTGCTCCGGAGTGCGATGGAAGGCGGCGGCGCGGACGGTGCCCCACGGGTCGAGCGGTGTGACAGGGCTGTCGGAGCCGAAGGCGAGCGGCACCCCGGCCCGCAGCAGGGCCGCGAACGGGTTGAGTGTCCGGGCCCGCTCGGCGCCGAGGCGCTCGACGTACATGCCGTCCTGGCCGCCCCACAGCGCGTCGAAGGCCGGCTGGACGGAGGCGGTGAGGCCGAGTTCGGCGAAGGCGGCGATCGCCTCCGGGGTGAGCATCTCGGCGTGCTCGACGCGGTGCCGGGCGGCGCGTACGCGGGCCAGGCCGACCTTCTCGGCGGCGGCGCGGACTCCGTCGACCACGGAGGTCACGGCGGCGTCCCCGATGGCGTGGAAGCCCGCCTGGAGGCCCGCCTCGGTGCATGCCACCACATGGGCGGCGACGGCCGCGGTGTCCAGGTAGGCGGTGCCGGTGTGGTCGGCGTCGGTGTACGGCTGGTGGAGGCAGGCCGTGTGCGAGCCGAGGGCGCCGTCCACGAAGAGGTCGCCCGCGGCGCCGACCGCGCCCAGCGCCCGGGCCTTCGCCACGCCCTCCTCACCGTGTTCGGCCCAGTAGCCGACGACCCGGGGCCCGGCCTCCCCCGCGGCGAGCCTCAGCAGCCCGGCGAAGTCGTCCTCGGAGGAGATCTCCGGGCCCGCGCACTCGTGGATGGAGCCGATACCGAGCGAGGCCGCGTGCTTCAGCGCGGCGCGCTGGGCCTCGGTGCGCTGCTCCGGCGTCACGGCTGCGAACGCGGCGGCGCGTACGGCGTGATGGGCGTCGCGGGTCAGCGGTTCGCCGTCCTCGAAACCGGCCGCCCGGCGTACGCCTGGCGCCATGTCAAGCAGTGCCGTGGTGACGACGGCCGAGTGGACGTCGATCCGGCTGAGGTAGAGCGGGCGGCCGCCGGTGACCTCGTCCAGCTCGTCGCGCCACGGATGCCGCCGCTCGGGCCAGCGTGACGCGTCCCAGCCATGACCGAGGAGTACCCGGTCGGCGGGGCGGGCGGCCGCGAACTCCCTTACGAGGGCCATCGCCTCGGTGAGGGTGCGGGCGGCCGAGAGGTCGAGGCCGGTGAGGGCGAGGCCGGTGGCCGTGATGTGCACGTGCGCGTCGGTGAACGCCGGGGTGACGAGCGCCCCTTCGAGGTCCACCACGTCGTCGACGCCGTCCGCGAACGCGTCGGCCGCACCCTCGGAGCCGACCCAGGCGACCTGCCCGCGTTCCACGACCATCGCGGTGGCGAACGGGTCGGCGGGGCTGTGCACCTCCCCGCCGCGCAGCAACATCGTTCGGGGGGTGGCGGTGCTCTCACTCATGGGGAACAGTCTCGCCCCTCCGCGCACGCGCCCCGCGCACGGGGGTCCCACAGTTGAGGTCTCACGCGCGCGGGCGTCAGATCTTCGGCGGCCGGGCCTCGTACGGCGTGGAGAGAACCACCGTCGTACGTGTCGACACGCCCGCCAGCGTGCGCACACGCGCGAGGAGTTCCTCCAGCTCGTGCGGTGTCGAGACGCGGACCTTGAGGATGTAGTTCTCGTCGCCGGCGACGCTGTGGCAGGCCTCGAGTTCCGGGACGTCGGCCAGCCGTTCGGCGATGTCGTCGGGGGCGCTGGGGTCGAAGGGTTTCACCGAGATGAAGGCGGTGATCGGCAGCCCGACGGCCTCCGGGTCGACGACCGCGGCATAGCCGCGGATGACGCCCCGTTGCTCAAGCCGGCGCACCCGCTGGTGCACGGCCGACGTGGACAGGCCCGTGGCCTTGCCCAGGTCGGTGTAGCTCATCCGCCCGTCTTCGACGAGCAACTGCACGATGTGGCGGTCCAGCTCCTCCATGGCGGAGAACCTACATGCCCTTGATCCCCTCGGGTACTCTGCGGCGCAGGTCATACCCTGTTTGTGATGTGGCCTGAAGAAGCGGGCGAGACACCCGGGGGACAAAACCACCGGGTCGGGCACCTGCACGCGGCATGTGACGAACGCCACATCGCGGCGGTCGGTTCCGTGATGTTCTCGTGATTACCGCAGAGACGGGGCGGGAAGTGCTTGCTGTGGTCGAGGTCGCAGTGCCTTGTCGGCCCACCCGAGGGGGAGTAGCCCATGCAGAGTCTGAAGCGCCCTGGTCGCACCGCGCCCAAGCGGCAGCAGCCCGTCGTCGAGCCCGAGCCGGAGGGCGTCGAACCTGACGCCGAGGAGTTCGACGCGTACGACACCTTCGAGATGTACCGGGTGATCTGCCCGGACTGCGCGCAGCCCATCGCGCTCCTCGCGGACGAGGAGATCCTGCCGGAGCACGCGCTGTGCGCGTCGCCGTGGAACCCGTTCGGGCTCACGGTCTGCGCCGGTACGGGCCGTACGGCGGCCGGGGCCCGGCCCGCCGACGAGACGATGGAGGCTCAGGAGCAGGACACCGCCCTGCTGTTGACGCTCCCTCAGGGTCTCGACTGGCGTACGCAGCCCTTCTCGCACGTCGGCGGCCCCGGCTCGCGCCCCATGCGGGTGCCGGTGATGCGCGACCAGGCCGCCTGAGCATCACGCGGCCGGTTTCCGCCTGAGCGGTCCTCAGTTCCAGCTCTGAGCAGTCCTCAGTTCCAGTAACTGCCCTGCACCATGGCTCGCAGGCTGTCGTGGTGCAGGATCAGTGTGTCCGGATCCGCGGGGACGGCGGTCTCACCGAAGTGCACCTGCCGGTAGGCGACGCGCAGCATGACGATCGCGTGCCGCAGGGCTGCGTACAGGATGTGGAAGTCCATGTCCCGCGGTGTGTGGCCGGTGAGTTGGGCGTAGCGCGGCTCCACGCGGTCCCGGCGCAGGAAGCCGGGCAGTCCGGGCTGGCCGAAGCTCAGGGTGAGGTCCTGGAAGAAGCGGTGCAGGTAGATCATCCAGCCGAGGTCGACCTCGCGCGGGGCCAGTGCCGCCATCTCCCAGTCGAGGACCGCGGCGGGTTCGAAGCCGTCGTAGATGACGTTCCCGATGCGTGCGTCACCCCAGCTGAGGACCGTCTCGCCCTCGTCGCGGGGCCAGAGCGCGTCGAGCCGGTCGAAGGTGTCCTCGATCAGCGGTGACCGCGGCAGACCGTCAATCACCCATTCGTAGTAGTCGCGTTGGGCCTCGACGTGACGTCGCAACGGGCTGCCGTCCCCCGGCGAGGCGAGGAAGTCCGCCTCGCGCACCGGGACTTGGTCGTGCAGCCGGGCGAGGAGTCCGACCGAGGCGTGCTCAAGTCGCGTCCGTTCGGCGTCACTTGCCGCGTGCAGCCAGTTGCCCTCGTACGTGTAGGGCATGACGTCCGGCGGTACGCGGCCCTCCACGCGCTCCATGACGAAGAAGGGCGCCCCGAGGGGCCCCGCGTCCTCCTCCAGCCATTGCACCCGCGGTACGGGCACGTCCGTGCGGTCCGCCACCAGCCGCATGGTGCGGTACTGGCGCGGCAGGTCGTAGACCGGGAAGACGGTGTACGCCGCCGGGTCCGCCGCAAGCCTCAACGCGCAGGCGCGCAGCGGGGGTTCGGGGTGCTCGATGTCGAAGAGCAGGGTCTCGCTGGACAGCCCGTTGGAGGCGGGGACACGGACGTCGACCACCTTGGCGCCGGGCAGCCGTCCGGCGAGCCAGGCGGTCAGCCGCCGCGCGAGTTCCTCCGGGTCACGTGTGGTCGTACGCGGACGGGGTGCCGTCGCCATCGTTCCGCTCCCTCCCTCGCCTCAACTTCCCTATGGCGCGACCGAGTCGAAGCCGGTGAACCCGCTCGGGTCGTGCCGGCCGAACGAGCCGTGCTCGAAGATGCCGTGCCCCACCTGTCCGTCGAGCGTGAAGCGGGCGACGTGGTCGGTCACGCCGTACGCGGCGAGCCCCAGCGCGGCCGGGTCCGAAAGGTCGTACGTACGCCGGTCGGTCCAGCCGCGCCCCTGCCAGCTGCCGTGCTGCCAGTCCTCGGCGGGCGGATAGCCGGCTCCGACGGCGAGCGGGGAGGAGGTGAGGATCTCGACGCCGAGTTCCGACGGTTTGCGGAAGTCGCCGAGGTGGACGGTCGCGCGCTCCGGATGCCGGGTTCCGCTCCGGTAGGTGATCTCGGCCTGGGGCCAGCCGAGTTGACGGTCGCGTTCCCCGTTCCGTACGAGCGTCGCGTCGTTCAGGGTCCGGTAGCCGTCGGCGTCCTCCTGGGTGACGACCATCAGGAAGCGGTCCTCGAAGCGGACGGGACACCAGAGCCAGTGGAAGCCCTCGGTCCGGTGCTCCTCGGCGAGCCTGCCGCCCTCCTCGCCGGGCAGGGGGCGCGTGCCCCAACTGCGGTCGCGGGTACCGGTCCAGCCGTCGCCCGACAGCCGTATCTCCTCCCCCGCGACCCTGATCCAGCCTTCGCACCGGCCCGCCTGTACGAAGCGCCGGCCCTCCAACGTGAGCCGGGCGCCCCGGCGTTGGACGTGATGCGGCTCCCAGAGCGCGGGGAAGTCCGCCGACCAGTTGATCTCGTACGACAGTCCGTCCGGGTCGTCGGGGTCGGCCGCACAGCTCAGGACGAAGTCCTTCAGGGGGCGCTCGACCAGGATCCGCAGCGGACCGACCGCCATCGTCATCCGGGTGTCGTCGGCCAGCGCGTCGGAGGCGCGTACGGCGTGCAGGGTGTCGCCGGTGCGCAGGGTCGCGTACGCGTCGATCACGCCGACGTTCGGGTACACCCCCAGCCCCAGGATGAGCAGTGCCCGCCCCTGGTGGTCGAAGACCTGGAAGATGCACCGGTCGTAGGCGTTCCGGTCCCCTGTCGCCACGTGTTTCATCGAGAGGGGGACCTGGTGCACGGGGTACTCGTCGAGGGCTACGGGGCGGTCGTCGGGCATCGGCTGCCTCCCGGGGCGTACGGCGCGTGACGTCGCCCGGAGGGGTGCGGCCCCCGGCGGCGGAGTTGACGGTACGTCAGAAGGCCGCAGGGGGCCAGAGTCCGGTGCGCCCCTCGTACGGACCGGCGGCGCCCGGAACAAGGGGGCACCGCGAACTCACTGGCGAATCCCCGCGCCGGTGTCCTGTCCGCATGTGGACCCGTTGGTCTCGGTATGACCTCCACATACGCAGAGGCGGAGCGCCGCCGCCGGATCCTCTTCCCCGCGTCGGCAGAATCGGTTCCCCAGGGATCGCTGAGGCCACAGGAGACCCAGTGGACGCAGGGAACCCAGGGAACCCAGGGAATTCAGTGGACGCAAGGATCTCAGGCACCACAGGGGTCCCACACGCAACCTCAGCCCCTGGATCCCCCCATCTACCGTGCCCTGATCCGCACGTGGGCCGACCGGGGCCGGACCCTGCCGGGCCGCCACGACCCGGAGTGGGCCCGGCTCGCGGCGCCCTCGGTGATGTACGGGTACGGGAGGTTCAGCGCGACTCGGGACCCGCGAGGTGACGGGCGATGACCATCCGCTGGATCTGATTGGTGCCCTCGACGATCTGCAGCACCTTGGCCTCGCGCATGAAGCGCTCCGCGGGGAAGTCCGCGGTGTAGCCGTACCCGCCGAGCACCTGGACCGCGTCCGTGGTGACCTTCATCGCGGTGTCGGTGCAGTGCAGCTTCGCCATGGCCGCCTGCTTGGCGAACGGCCGTCCCGCGTCGCGCAGCCGGGCCGCGGCGAGGTAGAGCGCCCGGCCGGCCTCGATCTGGGTCGCCATGTCCGCGAGCATGAAGCGCAGGCCCTGGAAGTCCGCGATCGGGCGGCCGAACTGCTGCCGCCCGGTTGCGTACACCACGGCCTCGTCGAGCGCGGCCTGGGCCACCCCGATCGCGCAGGCCGCGATGCCGAGCCGCCCCGAGTCGAGCGCGGACAGGGCGATCGCGAAGCCCTGGCCCTCGTCGCCGAGGCGCCGGCCGTCCGGGATCCGCACCCCGTCGAAGTGGACCTGGGCGGTGGGTGAGCCCTTCATGCCCATCTTCTTCTCGGGCACCGCGGCGCTCAGCCCCTCGGCGTCGCCGGGCACCAGGAACGCCGTGATGCCCCGCGCGCCCTCGCCGCCGGTCCGCGCGAGCACGGTGTAGAAGTCGGCGACTCCGCCGTGCGTGATCCAGGCCTTGGTACCCGTGATCACCCAGTCTCCCCCGCTCTCGGCTTCTCCCCCGGCCTCCGGCCGGGAGGTGCCCCCGGAGCGGGAGGTACCCCCGTCGTCCCGCACGGCTTTCGTGCGCAGCGACGCGGCGTCCGAGCCCGAGGACGGCTCCGAGAGGCAGTAGGCGCCCAGCAGGCCGCCACCGAGCATGTCCGGGAGATGCTCGACCTGCTGTTCCTTGGTGCCGTAGTTGGCGAGGGCGTGGCAGGCGAGCGTGTGCACGCTGACGCCGAGGCCGACGGTGAGACGGGCGGCGGCCAGCTCTTCGAGGACCTGGAGGTAGACCTCGTACGGCTGGTCTCCGCCGCCGTACTCGGAGTCGTACGGGAGGCCGAGGAGCCCTGACTCCGAGAGCAGCGTGAGGACTTCGCGCGGGAAGTGCCCGGCGTCCTCCTCCTCGGCCGCCTTCGGGGCGATCTCGCGCTGCGCGATGTCGCGGACGAGCGAGATCAGATCCCGGGCCTCGTCCGTGGGCAGTTGACGGTCCACCGGCTGCGGGGCGCGGTCGGGCATGGCGACGCTCTCCTCCCTGTCGGGCACTTCGGCGAACGCACACCTGGGTGGGGCTGCCCCGCCTGGTCTTACTGGGCACTGTCGATGCTCGGCGCCTCCGGGTCACGGAAGCGGCTGATCAGCGGCTGTGCGCTGTGAGTATGCCCGATCGGAGGCATCCCGTCACCAGTTAACGACCGCTTACTCAAGAGTAAAGGACTCCCGTACCGAATCCTGTGCCGAATTGGTCCGAACCATTGACCGTACTGGTCTAGTCCTCCTACTGTTTCGCTCCAACGCTTCACCGCGTTCATGCCAAATGGCGCGCGTTCCCCTCTCCCCCACGAGGAGACACGATGTTCAGCTCGCTCCGCCCCCGCGTCCGTTTCCGGGCGCTCGTATCCGCCGCGTGTTGTGCCGTTCTGGGCGCGGGTCTGCTCGCCGGCGCGGGTACGGCCACCGCCGCCGGCCCCGCCGAGCAGGCAGCCGCACCGAAGGCGGCCGGATCCAAGGTCGTCGGCTACTTCACCGAATGGGGCACCTACGACCGGAAGTACCTGGTCAAGAATGTCGAGACGTCAGGCTCGGCGGCCAAACTGACACACATCAACTACGCCTTCGGCAACGTCACCGGCGGCAAGTGCGCGATGGGCGACAACTACGCGGCGACCGAGCGGACGCACACCGCGGCCGAGTCGGTCGACGGCGTCGCGGACACCTGGGACCAGCCGCTGCGCGGCAACTTCAACCAGCTGCGCGAGCTGAAGAAGAAGCACCCGAACCTCAAGGTCCTGTGGTCCTTCGGCGGCTGGACCTGGTCGGCGGGCTTCACCGAGGCTGCCAGGAACCCGGCGGCCTTCGCCCAGTCCTGCTACGACCTGGTCGAGAACTCGAAGTGGGCGGACGTCTTCGACGGGATCGACATCGACTGGGAGTACCCCAACGCGTGCGGCGCCACCTGTGACACCAGCGGGCGGGCCGCGTACAAGAACCTGATGTCCGCGGTGCGCGCCAAGTTCGGCGGCTCCGCGCTGGTCACCTCGGCGATCCCGGCCGACGCCACGGCCGGCGGCAAGCTCGACGCGGCGGACTACGCGGGCGCCGCCCAGTACGTCGACTGGTACAACCCGATGACGTACGACTTCTTCGGTGCCTGGGACGCGACCGGTCCCACGGCTCCGCACTCGGCGCTGAACTCCTACTCGGGGATCCCGAAGGCGGAGTTCCACACCTCGGCGACCATCGCCAAGCTCAAGGGCATGGGCGTCCCGGCCTCGAAGCTGCTGCTCGGCATCGGCTTCTACGGCCGCGGCTGGACAGGTGTCACCCAGGCGACACCCGGCGGCACCGCCACCGGCCCGGCGGCGGGCACGTACGAGCAGGGCATCGACGACTACAAGGTGCTCAAGACGAAGTGCCCGGCGACCGGCACGGTCGGCGGCACGGCGTACGCCAAGTGCGGGAACAACTGGTGGAGTTACGACACCCCGTCGACCATCGCCGGGAAGATGAACTACAAGAACGCGCAGGGCCTGGGCGGCACGTTCTTCTGGGAGCTGAGCGGTGACACGTCGAACGGCGAGCTGATCAAGGCGATCAACTAGCCTCGGCGGAAGGGCACTTCAGTGGAGGGCGGGGGCCGGTCGGCGGGCCCCCGCCCTCCACTCGTGTCAGGTGTCCCGGCGGGCGGCCCGCGGGGCCGGGTAGGAGGCGTCCAGTTCCTCGATGGCGCGCATCGTGCCGCCGAGCATCTTCACCAGCAGCTCGCGCATGAGGTCGCGCGGGAGGCTGTAGTGGTGGATCCAGTCGAGGGTGGCCCCCTCGACGCTGCACAGCCAGCCGAGCAGCGCCATCCGTGGCAGCGGGCCGATCTCCCGCCGCCCGTACGCCCCTTCGGCGATCGTCTCGACGATGGCCTCCCGCACGCCCTCCCGGATGGCGTGCACCTCGGCGTCGAAACCGACACCCCCGCTGATGATGGTGCGGTACGCGGCATGGTTGTTCTCGGCGTAGCGCAGATAGCCGTCGATGGTGCGGTGGACCCGCTGCGCCGGGGGCAGTTCGAGGCCGCTTCCCGCCCGGGAGATCAGCTCGGCCACCGAGTCCTGGACGATCGCCAGGTAGTAGCCGCGCTTGGACTTGAAGTAGTAGTAGATCAACCCCTTGGCCACCTGCGCCTGTTTCGCGATGTCGTCCATCGACAGTGCGTCGTAGGACGTGTCGGCGAACAACTTCCGCCCGATGGCGATGAGTTCGGCGCGGCGCGCTAAGGAACGGTCGGTGCCGCGCGCTCCGGGGCGGTCGGCATCACTCTGCTGACGGTTACTCAATTCCGGACCTGGTCTCCAACTGCGAGCGGGATCCCCGCAGTATGGCAGAGCGGCACCACCAGCCTGTTCGACTCTCTTCGACAGCGATTCAGACGAGCCCGAGCTGCGTCACCAACATCGCGAGCACCACCACGAACGTCCAGCCCACGACGTGCTCGAGGATCTTCGGGCCGTCGTCCTTGGGGCCTCCGGTACGGGCACGGACACGTCCGGCGGTGGCTGAGGTCGTGGTCATGGCAGCTCGCTCACGTCGGTCTTGCAGTGGACTCCCCCCACCGTTCTGTCCACCTTGCCACCGGATCGGGCTTTTGCGGGAGAGAGGTTGGTCACGCGCGAGGGGCTGGTGTGGCGGGAGCCACACCAGCCCCTTCACACGGCCATCGCTCAGTGAATGCCCACCCTCGCCAGTGCCGTCCGCTGGGCGGCCGTGGGACGGGCCGGGAAGTAGACGTAACAGACCCCGCCGGTACCGGAGACGACCGCCCCGGAGGCGTTGTACCTCTTGGTACGGAGCCAGATGTTCTCCCACTCGCGCCGCTTGTAGACGCGCCGAACCGCGTTGTTGTCCGGCGAGGCCGGGTCGTTGGCGATCACGTCGCCGTCGGCGGTGAACCCTATGACCGTCATGAGATGGCCCGCGGTGCCGTACCCCGCTCCCGTCAGTTCGGTCTTGAGGAACGACTGGGACGTTATGGCCGGAATTCCGGCGGCGATCAGCGTCTCCAGGTCGGCGAGCGAGCCGAGCCGGGTCACCACGCCCTGGAGGTCCTTGTACGTGGCCGCGTACGCGGCGTTGAAGGGCCAGTTCCCGCAGCCGTTGTACTGGTGGTCGAACGTGAACCGGGCGGCGTGGCACACCTGCGGGTCCGCGTACTCGGGCTTGACCCAGGCCAGCTGCGCCGCCGTGGGCTTCCGTCCCCAGTACTCGATGATCATCTGGGAGGAGGTGGGGCTGCACCATGCCTCGCCGCCGTTGTCGTACTCGGGGTACTGGCCGACGTGGATCTCCTGTGAGTAGCGCGGCACCGTCAGCTCCCGCGCGAGAGCGGGCGTCGAGGCCGGGACGGTGAAGCGGTCCGGGATGTCGGAGCCCATCGCGCCGAGCCGCCACACGGTCGGTGTGGCCGTGGTCCCGGGCTTGCGGTACAGGGTCAGCCGCAGCCGGTACGACACCAGGCGCAGCCCGGAGGCCGCGTCGTCGATGGAGAAGGTGTCCGTCCAGATACTGCTTTTACCGTCACTCTGGTCGTCCACCGAGGTCCGCCGGATGTCCTGGTCCCCGGCCGCCCAGCGGCCCATCACGTACCAGGGTGTGCCCGTGCCGTCGGAGTACGTGCCCGACAGCTCGACCTGCAGCCAGGTACCCGCCGGGGTCCTCGCGTTCCAGGACGGGATGACCTCGGTCGCGGGGACGGCGAGGCGGTGGACGGGCGAGGTCCAGCGCGCGTACTCCCAGGTGGCGGTCGTGCCGGTGTGCGGGTCCTTGTAGTCGGTCCGGCCCTCCGGCGTCCCGATCGCCAGGCCCGGCCGCACCCCCGGCACGGCACGGGTCCCTGCCGCGGTACCACCGCGCCAGTCGGTGTACGAGGTCCAGGCATGGTTGTCCACGAGGCGCGAAGGGGCTTTCGACGGGGCGGCGGCGCGGGTTCCCGCAGGGCGGTCCGTCGAGCCGGCGGCGGCCGCCGGACTCGCGGCGCCCGCGGTGGCCGCGGCGACCGCCACGGCCAGGAGGCTTCTGCGGGACGGCTGTTCAGCTCTGGTCATGGGCGGGTGACCCCCAGGTGTCCGGAACGGGCAGGTCCAATGCGTGGGTGTGGGGGCAACTATGGTTCGCGATCACGGCTTCTGCCAGCACTTCGAGGGTCGCGGCGCCGACAAATATTGGTCGATACCACTGGCATGACCGCGACAGGACGACGGCATCTTCTCCCCCGGTCGCCCGAGGGTGACCTCGCTAGAGTGAACGACACGGCTCCGCACCACACCGGGCCGCACCCACCGCCCCCAGGGACACCTCATTCACCTCGACGCCCTCGCCTCCCGGCTGCACCGGCTGCCGCCCTCCTGCGGCCCCGTCCGGCTCATCGGCGTCGACGGGCACGCAGGCTCGGGGAAGACCACGTTCGCGGACCGGCTGGCCGAGGCGCTGGGCGGGGCTCCCGTGCTCCACCTGGACGACATCGCCACGCACGAGGAGCTCTTCGACTGGACGGGGCGGCTGCTCCGGGAGGTCGTCGAGCCGCTGTCGCACGGCACGACGGCGCACTATCGGCCGTACGACTGGGACACCCGCGGCTTCGGGCCGGTCCGCGCCCTGCCGCCGACGCCCGTGGTCCTCGTCGAGGGGGTGGGCGCCGGCCGGCGTGCGCTCAGGCCGTGGCTGGCGCGGCTGCTGTGGATGGAGCTGGCCGACGAGGACGCGTGGGCGCGCGGGCGGCAGAGGGACGGTTCGGCGCAGAACGAGTTCTGGGAGGGGTGGGTCCGCGCCGAGCGTCGGCACTTCACCAAGGACCCGTCAAAACCGTTCGCCGATCTTCTGGTGCTGCAGTGTTCAGAGGGGTACGAGGTGCTCCAGGGACCTGCTGCGACGTCAGCGAAGAGCCTCTCGGTCACGGACCGTGACGGCCCAGCGTCTGTGTGCTGAACTTGTGAAGACCCACATCTGAGAAGTTGCCTGAGTGCCCCAACTCGGCTTGACCCGGGGGCCGTACAGGACTTACTTTCTGAATGTGCGGCCTTTTGGGGCCGCCCCGCAGACGCGAAGCCCCCGGTTGTTCCCCCGTGATCGGGGGCTTCGTTCTGCCCACAGCCGTTTTTCGGACGCTCCGAGGCGCGATTCGTTCACCCTGAGTCACCAAACCGAGTGCGCCCCATCTGCTCCCACCTCGGAGAACCTGTCGTGCGGCACCCTTCGGCCCGGTACTGCCCCGCAGGTACGATGCCTCTCGGTGCGACATTCGGACGGCTGCTCTCCGCACCGAACGCAACTCCCGTCCGCGGCACAGCGGTTCGACGAAGACTGCCGACGGGCACCGGCCCGCCCGGCGATCAACGGGGGCACGGTTTGTGGGGGACGTGATGGACTTCGGCACGCAGGGCCCCGAGGCCCCGGCCGACCTCGCCTGGCTGCGAGGTGTGGACGCCTACACGATGGGGGCCTATCCGCAGGCGGAGGAGGAATTCCGCGCCGCGGTCCGGATGGATCCGGGAATGGCCGACGGCTGGCTCGGGCTGCACGCGCTGCGCATCGACACGACGACGGCGCTGCTGCGCATGTTCCGGCACCGGGAGCGCTTCGGGGAACAGCGCTCCCGCCACCGGCGGACGCTCAACTCCTGGTACTGGCTGGGCTGGTGGGTGCAGCCGGTCCTGGAGTCGCCGCGCGATCTGCTGCTCGCGCACGCCTCGCACTGGCTCGACGGGCGTCATGTCCCGGAGCTGGACCGGGCGCTCGCGAGCCTGCCGCCCGTGGACGCGGATCCGCAGGTGCGGTTCCTGCACGCCTGCCGGGCGTATCTCGTCAAGGACTGGGAGCAGTTGGTCCGGCACACGGATCCGCTGATCGACGATCCGATGCTGGGTATCGAGGCGGGTCTCTTCGGCGGCATGGCACGGGTGCGTCTGGAGATGTTCGGGCAGGCCGAGCCGCTGCTGTCGTCGGCCCTGATGCGCTGTCGCAGCGAGCAGCCGCAGCGCAAGGAGCTGCGGTACTGGCTGGCGCGGGCGCACGAGGGCACGGGCCGCTCCGCCGCCGCGCTGCCCCTGTACCGGGCGGTGCACCGGGTCGACCCGGCCTTCATGGACACCTCCGCACGGCTCGCGGCGATCTCCGAGGGCGACGGGTACGACGACACGGCCGACCTCGCGGCGATCACCCTCACCGGTGTCGGCCAGGACATCCTGGACGGCCCGGACGGCGTCGACCCGCTGTTCGGCGGCGAGGGCCGTGACCTCAAGCTCTCGGAGCCCGAACTGCCGCCGCCGGGCGCGCTGCCCTCCGAGGCGGACCGGGTCCGCGAGAAGGCCATCGTGCCGGTGCGTCCGCCGCATCTGCCGACCGGGCCCACCGATCCGGCACTGCTCGAAGAGGCGCTCCTGGAGCTGGAGCGCATGGTCGGCCTCGAACCGGTCAAGCGCCAGGTGAAGGCGCTGTCCGCGCAGTTGAACATGGCGCGGCTGCGGGCCGGTCAGGGTCTGCCGGTCCAGCCGCCGAAGCGGCACTTCGTGTTCTCGGGCCCCTCCGGCACCGGCAAGACGACCGTCGCCCGGATCCTGGGCCGGGTCTTCTACGCGCTCGGGCTGCTCGGCGGCGACCATCTCGTCGAGGCCCAACGCGCCGACCTGGTGGGCGAGTACCTCGGCCAGACCGCCGTGAAGGCCAACGAACTGATCGACTCCGCGATCGGTGGCGTCCTCTTCGTCGACGAGGCCTATTCGCTCTCCAACTCCGGTTACGGCAAGGGCGACGCGTACGGCGACGAGGCGTTGCAGGTCCTGTTGAAACGGGCCGAGGACAACCGCGACCATCTCGTCGTGATCCTCGCCGGCTATCCCGAGGGCATGGACCGGCTGCTGGCCGCCAACCCCGGGCTGTCGTCCCGCTTCACGACCCGCGTCGACTTCCCGTCGTACCGTCCCCTCGAACTCACCTCGATCGGCGAGGTGCTGGCCGCGGAGAACGGTGACGTGTGGGACGAGGAGGCGCTCGACGAGCTGCGGTCCATCAGCGGGCACGTTGTCGATCAGGGCTGGATCGACGAGCTGGGCAATGGGCGGTTTCTGCGCACGCTGTACGAGAAGAGCTGCGCGTACCGTGATTTGCGGCTCTCGGTGTACCCGGGTCACCTCACGCGCGATGATCTGTCCACGCTTCGGCTGGCCGATCTCATGCAGGCGTACGGAGAGGTGTTGTCGGGGCGGGGGCCGCAGGATCCCTCGCCTATGTGAGATTCGCCCACGAGCTCGGTGCCTTGCCGTGAGCTCGCGGGTGCGGCACCGTCGTGGCTTGTCGCGCAGTTCCCCGCGCCCCTAAAAGACAAAGACAAGGGGCGCGGGTCTTCTGCGTCAGCTGGCCAGTGCCTGTTGCGCTGTCTCCGAAGCCGGATCCGGCGCTTCCTTGCGCGGCTCACTCACCCGCACCGCCGGCGTCTCCCGGTGCGCCGGGTCCCTGACCTCGCCCACCAGTAGCTCCAGTACGTCCTCCAAGGCGACCAAGCCGAGTACGCGGCCCGACGCGTCGGCGACCTGGGCGAGGTGCGTCGCGGCGCGGCGCATCACGGTCAGGGCGTCGTCCAGCGGGAGTTCGGCCCCGAGGGTCGTCATGGGGCGCCAGACCTGCTGGGGCACGGCCCGCTCGGACTCCTCCAGATCGAGTACGTCCTTCACGTGCAGATAGCCCATGAAGGCGCCGTTCTCGGCGGCCACCGGGAAGCGGGAGTACCCGGTGCGGGCGGTGAGCGCGACGACCTGGCCCGGGGTGACCGAGGGGCCGACGGTCACCAGGGACTCGCTGTCCAGGAGCACGTCCGTGACCGGGCGGGAGCCCAGCTCCAGGGCGTCCTCAAGACGCTCTTGCTCCTCGGGGTCGAGCAGACCCGCCTGGCCCGCGTCCTCGACGAGCCGGTTGAGCTGCTCGCTGGTGAAGACCGCCTCGACCTCGTCCTTGGGCTCGACGTGGAAGAGCCGCAGGATGACGCGGGCGCAGGCACCGAGGCCCAGCGTCACCGGCTTGCAGAGCCGGGCGAAGGCGACCAGGCCCGGGCTGAGCCACAGCGCGGTCTTCTCGGGGGCGGCCATCGCCAGGTTCTTCGGCAGCATCTCGCCGACGACGAGGTGCAGGAAGACGACCGCAGCGAGGGCTATGACGTACCCGAGCGGGTGGATCATGCCCTCGGGCAGGTGCACGGCGTGGAACACCGGCTCCAGGAGGTGCGCGACGGTGGGCTCGGCGACCGCGCCGAGCGTCAGCGAGCAGACCGTGATGCCGAACTGCGCGGCGGCCATCATCTGCGGCAGGTTCTCCAGGCCGTACATGACCTGGCGGGCCCGTGCGGTGCCGAGCGGTTCGATCTGGCTGCGGCGGACGGAGACGAGCGCGAACTCGGCGCCGACGAAGAAGCCGTTGGCGAGCACGAGCAGCGCCGCAAACAGGAGTTGGAGCACGCTCATCGGACGGCCTCCACCACGGGGGCGGAGGCGGCGGCCGAGGCGGTGCCGGCGGTCCTGACCAGCCGGACCCGCTCGGCCCGGTAGTGCCCGACCTGGCGCACGGAGAGGCGCCAGCCCGGCAGTTCGGCTTTGTCACCGGGTGCGGGGATCCGGCCGAGCAGATCGGCGACCAGGCCGGCGACCGTCTCGTACGGGCCCTCGGGGACGTCCAGGCCTATGCGCTGGAGGATGTCGACACGGCAGCTGCCGTCGGCGTCCCAGGCGGGCCTGCCGTCCTCGGCCGGTGCGGCGGCGAGTTCGGGGACGTCATGGCCGTCGTGCTCGTCGCGGACCTCGCCCACGAGTTCCTCGACGATGTCCTCCAGGGTGACCACGCCGGCCGTGCCGCCGTACTCGTCGACGACGACGGCGATGGGCTGTTCGTTGCGCAGCCGCTCCAGGAGGGGCTGCACGGGCAGCGTCTCCGGGACGAGCAGCGGGGCCTGGGCGATCCTGGTCACGGGCGTGCGCAGCCGGTCCTGCGAGGGCACCGCGAGGGCGTCCTTGAGGTGCACCATGCCGACGATCTCGTCGATCCGCTCCCGGTAGACGGGGAAGCGGGACAGGCCGGTGGCGCGGGTGAGGTTCACGACGTCCTCGGCGGTCGCGGAGGACTGGAGGGCGCTGACCTTCACGCGCGGGGTCATGACGTGCTGCGCGGTGAGGTCGGCCAGCGAGAGCGTACGGACGAACAGGTCGGCGGTGTCCTGTTCCAGTGCGCCGGCCTGGGCCGAGTGCCGGGCCAGGGAGACCAGCTCGCCGGGGGTGCGCGCGGAGGCCAGCTCCGCGGTGGGCTCGACGCCCAGGGTGCGGACGAGCCGGTTGGCCACGGAGTTCAGCCCCGAGATCACCGGCCGGAACACGGTCGAGAAGGCGTGCTGCGGGCCCGCGACGAACCGCGCGACCTGCATGGGCCTGGAGACCGCCCAGTTCTTGGGCACGAGCTCGCCGATCACCATCTGCACGGCCGAGGCCAGCAGCATGCCGACGACCACGGCGACACCGGACACGGCTCCCTCGGGGATGCCGACCGCGGTGATGGGGCCGTTGAGCAGCTCGGCGAGCGCCGGCTCGGCGAGCATGCCGACGACCAGCGAGGTGATGGTGATGCCGAGCTGGGTGCCGGAGAGCTGGAAGGACAGCTCCTTGAGCGAGTTGACGACCGTACGGGCCCGTCGGTCGCCCTCGGCGGCGGCCTTCTCGGCGTCGGGGCGCTCCACCGTGACGAGGCCGAACTCGGCCGCCACGAAGAAGCCGTTGGCGAGGATCAACAGGAACGCCGCTCCGAGGAGCAGCAGGGGGATGGTCATGCCGCCGCCTCGATATGTCGGGAGGGGGCGGCGCAGGTACTACAGGACGATCCGTCCATCGCTGGAGGGAGTCACTCCTCGAAATAGCAGGGGGCCTCTGGATCCCGGGTGGGAAGGCAGAGGCGGAGGCGCAACGAAAACGCCTCCGCCAACAGATTAATCAAGACATGGGCCCGTACGGCAGGGTGGAAGGCCGAGAGTCAGGCGTGATGTTCGTCGTGCTCGTCTTCCTGATGTCCGTCGGGCTCGTGAACGGAGTGGGTTTCGACGAGGGCGCGCAGCGCACGGGCGTCGCGGATCGCGTGCTGCTTGGCGATGCCCGGCTGGATGCCGAGCGCGGGCAGGCTGGTGCCGTCACTGAGGTTCAGGAACACCCACGGGTCGCCCGGGCGCAGGTTGACCTGGAGGATCTCCGCCCAGGCCAGCTTCCGGCGGCCGGCGATGTTCACGACGGTCACACCGGACTCGTCGGCGACGACTTTCGGCCGCGAGAGCAGCACGAGCACCCCGAAGAGCAGGGCCCCGGTGAAGACGAAGCTGGTGCGCTCCCCCGGGCTGAGCTTCTCCAGCAGCATCGCGACTGTGCTGATGACCACGAAGATCGTGGCGCCGGCGGTCAGCAGGACGGCTCGGGTGCGGCCCGGCCGGAAGGTGATGGGAAGAGCGGGCAGCTCTGGTGCGTCGGACATGGCGGGCGGTCCTCAGAGGCGGCAGGCGTGGATGGCCGTGGTCAGGATGGCTCGCGCGCCGATGTCGTACAGGTCGTCCATGATCCGCTGGGCTTCCTTGGACGGGACCATGGCGCGCACGGCGACCCAGCCCTCGTTGTGCAGCGGCGAGACGGTCGGCGACTCCAGGCCGGGGGTGAGGGCGACTGCCTTCTCCAGCTGCTCGACGCGGCAGTCGTAGTCCATCATCACGTAGGTCCGCGCGACGAGGACGCCCTGGAGGCGGCGCAGGAACTGCTGCACCTTGGGCTCTGTCTCCTCGGTGGCCCCGGTGGCCTCCGCGCCGGTGCGGCGGATGACGACGGCTTCGGACTTCATGATCGGATCGCCGAAGACCTCAAGCCCCGCGTTGCGCAGCGAGGTGCCGGTCTCGACGACGTCCGCGATGACCTCGGCGACGCCCAGTTCGATGGCCGTCTCGACGGCGCCGTCGAGGTGGACGACGGAGGCGTCGATGCCGTGGTCGGCGAGGTACTGCGCGACGATGCCCTCGTACGAGGTGGCCACGGTCTTGCCGGCGAGGTCCGCGAGGCCTGTCGCCGTGCCGGGCTTGCCGGCGAAGCGGAAGGTGGAGCGGGCGAAGCCGAGCGGGAGGATGGCCTCCGCGTCGGCGCCGGAGTCGATGAGCAGGTCGCGGCCGGTGATGCCGATGTCGAGCTTGCCGGAGGAGACGTAGATCGCGATGTCGCGGGGGCGGAGGTAGAAGAACTCGACCTCGTTCTCCGGGTCGACGATCCGCAGCTCCTTGGCCTCCCTGCGCTGCTGGTAGCCGGCCTCATGCAGCATCTCCCCCGCGGGGCCTGACAGGGAACCCTTGTTGGGGACGGCGATGCGCAGCATGAGGTCGGCTTCCTTTGTTCGTCCGTACGGCTGTCGGCTCGTACGGTGCGGGAGTGGGCGTGCTTCTCGGAGGTACGGCTCGGAGTTCTCCGAGTCGCGGCTCAGAGATGGGCGTACACGTCGTCGAGGGAGATGCCGCGGGCGACCATCATCACCTGGACGTGGTAGAGCAGCTGCGAGATCTCCTCGGCGGCCGCGTCCTTGCCCTCGTACTCGGCGGCCATCCAGACCTCGGCGGCCTCTTCGACGACCTTCTTGCCGATGGCATGGACCCCCTTGCCGACCAGCTCTGCGGTGCGGGAAGTGGCGGGGTCGCCGGTGGCGGCCTTGTGCTGGAGCTCGGTGAAGAGCTCCTCGAAAGTCTTCTTGGACATGGTGCTGCCCACCCTACGCGCAACCGCCGTTCGCTCAGCGCCAGGGTTCGGATACTGAGCGGAGGGTGGCCGCCGTCGCCACGGCGGCGGTCACCGCCTCGTGGCCCTTGTCCTCGTTCGAGCCCTCGATGCCCGCGCGGTCCAGGGCCTGTTCCTCGGTGTCGCATGTCAGGACGCCGAAGCCGATGGGCACGCCGGTGTCGATGGAGACCTGGGTGAGGCCCTGGGTGACGCCCTGGCACACGTACTCGAAGTGGGGGGTGCCGCCGCGGATGACGACGCCGAGCGCGACGATCGCGTCGTACCCGCGGCCCGCGAGGACCTTCGCGACGACCGGCAGCTCGAAGCTGCCGGGGACCCTCAGGAGGGTCGGCTCGTCGATTCCCAGCTCGTGCAGGGCGCGCAGCGCGCCGTCGACGAGACCGTCCATCACCTTCTCGTGCCACTGTGCCGCGATGACGGCGACCCTGAGGTCGCTGCAGTTGCGTACGGACAGTTCGGGTGCGCCCTTGCCGCTCACGTGTGTGTCTCCTCGTGCTTTGCCGTTACTGGTTGCCGCAGGCGGACACGGTGGTCGTGTCCAGCCAGGGCAGGTCGTGCCCCATCCGGTCCCGCTTGGTGCGCAGATACCGGAGGTTGTGCTCGCCCGCCTGTACGGGCATCGGCTCGCGGTGGGTGACCTTGAGGCCGTGGCGGACGAGCGCGTCGGTCTTCTCGGGGTTGTTGGTCATCAGGCGCAGGCTGCGCACGCCTAGGTCCTCCAGGATCTGCGCCCCGGCCGCGTAGTCCCGGGCGTCGGCGGGCAGGCCGAGCTCCAGGTTGGCGTCGAGGGTGTCGTGCCCCTGCTCCTGCAGTTCGTACGCGCGCAGCTTGGACAGGAGCCCGATGCCGCGCCCTTCGTGGCCGCGGAGGTAGACGACGATGCCGCGGCCCTCGGCCTGGATGCGCTCCAGGGAGGCTTCGAGCTGGGGGCCGCAGTCGCAGCGCAGCGAGTGGAAGATGTCGCCGGTGAGGCATTCGGAGTGGACGCGTACGAGGACGTCCTCGCCGTCGCCGATCTCTCCGTGGACGAGGGCGACGTGCTCGACGCCGTCCACGATGGAGCGGTAGCCGAAGGCCGTGAACTCGCCGAAGGCTGTGGGCAGTTGGGTCTCGGCCTCGCGGCGGACGGTGGGCTCGGCGGTGCGGCGGTAGGCGATCAGGTCCTCGATGGAGATGATCGAGAGACCGTGTGTACGGGCGAAGACCACGAGCTGGGGCAGCCGGGCCATGGTGCCGTCGTCGTTCACGATCTCCGCGATCGCACCGGCGGGCGCGAGTCCGGCGAGCCGCGCCAGGTCGACGGCGGCCTCGGTGTGGCCGTTCCGGGCGAGAACGCCGCCCTCGACGGCACGCAGCGGGAAGACATGCCCGGGACGGGTCAGATCGGTCGCCTGGGTGACCGGGTCGGCCAGCACCCGTACGGTGTGGGCGCGGTCGGCGGCCGAGATGCCGGTGTCGACCCCTTCCTTGGCGTCGACCGACACCGCGTAGGCGGTGCCCTTGCGGTCCTCGTTGATGGCGGTCATCGGGGGCAGGTTCAACCGGTCCAGCTCGGGACCGGTCATCGGAACACAGACCACGCCCGAGGTGTAGCGGACCATGAAGGCCATCAGTTCAGGGGTCGCGGCGGAGGCCGCGAAGATGAGGTCGCCCTCGTTCTCCCGGTCCTCGTCGTCGACGACCACGACCGGGCGGCCCGCCGCGATGTCGGCGATGGCCTGCTCGACCGGGTCGAGCGCGAAGTCCGAGGCGTCCTGATCGTGGCCCGTGCTGTACCAAACCGGCGCGGTTGTCATGCCGGGGCTCCTTCCAGGAAAGGCTGCCCGGCCTTGCGGGAGCGCAGCCACCAGTCGCGCATGCCCCACAGGACGAGCGCGCCGTAGATGATGTAGACGAAGCCGGAGAAGGCGAAGCCGTTGGCGAAGTTCAGCGGCACGCCCACCAGGTCGACGAGCAGCCAGGCGAACCAGAACTCGACCATGCCGCGCGCCTGGGCGTACATCGCGACGACCGTGCCGACGAAGATGTACGCGTCCGGCCAGGGGTCCCAGGAGAGCGTCGGGTACGCGGTGAACAGGCTGCCGACGGCGAGGGTGCCGACGGCCGCGGCACCGAGGAGGTATCCGCGCTCGCGCCAGGTGGCGAAGCGGACGGCGATGGAGCCGTCCTGGGCGCCGCCCTTGCCGCGGTTCCACTGCCACCAGCCCCACAGGGCGACGGCCATGACCACCATTTGCTTGCCGGCGCTGCCGGAGAGGTGGGCGGTGGCGAAGGCCGCCAGGAGGATGGCGCCGGACAGGAACTGGACGGGCCAGGTCCAGATGGACCGCCGCCAGCCGAGGGCGAGGCCGATCAGCCCGATCACGTTGCCGATCATGTCGGCCCACTTGATGTGCTGGCCGAAGAGCGTGAATGCCTCGGAGTTGAGCCAGTTCACCGTGTCGCTCCCTGCGTGCCGGGCAGCCCGGCCGGCTGCTCTCCCCGTGCGCCGAGCAGTCGCTCGACGTACTTGGCGATCACGTCGACCTCGAGGTTGACCGGGTCGCCGGGCTGCTTGAGGCCGAGCGTGGTCAGGTCGAGGGTGGTCGGGATGAGGCTGACGGTGAAGAAGTCGGGGCCCGCCTCGACGACGGTCAGGCTGATGCCGTCGACGGTGATGGAGCCCTTCTCGACGACATAGCGCGTGAGGTCCTCGGGGAGGGAGATCTTCACGATCTCCCAGTTCTCGGACGGCTTGCGCTCGATGACCTCGCCGGTGCCGTCCACATGGCCCTGCACGATGTGCCCGCCGAGGCGCTCACCCACGGCCATGGGGCGTTCGAGGTTGACGCGGGAGCCGACGGCGAGGACACCGAGGCTGGAGCGGTCCAGGGTCTCCGCCATCACGTCGGCGGTGAACTCGTCGCCCTCGTGCTCGACGACCGTCAGACAGACGCCGTTGACGGCGATGGAGTCTCCGTGGCGCGCACCTTCGGTGACTACGGGGCCACGGAGCCGGAAACGGGAGGCGTCGCCGAGGTTCTCGACGGCGGTGATCTCACCCAGCTCTTCGACGATTCCGGTGAACACTTCCCGGGTCCTCCTGCCATTTCGGGCACGGACTCCGGGGCCTGTCGATGACGACAGATATGAGCGAGCGAGGACACCGGGGGCGACGCCGCGTAGGACATGCCCGTGGGACATGTCGAAACAGACGGCGGCGCGCACGAATGCCCGCCCGCCGCGCACTGCCTCCCATCCGGACTTTAACCGTCGGTCCAGGAATTTCACCTGGTCAACCGGCCGCTGGAAGCGACCGGGTCGCGGACTGTAACCGCCGGTTCGGACTTTCACCGACCCCGGAGTGCGCTGCTTCTGGTACAGACTCAGTGTGCCACGCCTGATCGACGCCCATGCGGGCGAATGCTGTGGGCTGCCTCACAGGGTGTGCCGATGGACTTCACTGGACACTCGTGGCGGACCAACTACCTTTCAGACACAGCGGCTTATGATTGGTCCATACCTATTGACGCTTTGGTCTAGTCCTCTTTAGGGTCTGCGTTCACCGACGCCTCTACGGGCTCCGCGTTCGCCGGCCCGCCCCCCAGAACGACCCGGCGGCGGTGACGGAGGCCCTTGCCCCGCCGCCGGGTCTCCGATTCCCGGACATCGACCACTCCCGCCCGCCACCTCCGCGGTGTCGGACGTCACCTCTCCGGAGGCGCGAACAGTTCGTCCTGGGCCCCGTCCCGCGCCATCAGCAGCGCCCCGCGGAGCACGGCGCCGCCGCCCAGGGTGCCGGCCCGCACCTCGGTGGGCAGCGGCGACATTCGGCCGACCCGGTCCTGGACACGGGCGGCCAGCACCTCGCCGCCCGCCCCGCCGATCTCGCCCGCGAGCACCAGGCAGCCCGGGTCGAGGACGGCGACGACGGACGCGGCCCCGAGGGCGACGCGTTCGGCGAGCACGTCGAGGAAGTCCGAGGCCGAGGGGTCCCCGGGGTCGGCCACGACCCGCGCCACGGCCTCCCGCACCAGCGCCGCCGCATACGGCTCGTGCGGTGCGGCGGGCGCCACGATCCCGTAGCGCCCCGCCAGTTCGGTGATCGCGGCGGCGCCCGCGAGGGAGTGGAAGCCGCCGTCGCAGCCCGTCGCGGACGGCAGGCCGCTCGTGCCCGGCACCGGCAGGAAGCCGATCTCGCCCGTACCTCCGGAGGCACCCCGGCGCAGGACACCGTCCAGGACGACGGCCGCACCGATGCCGTGGCCGAGCCAGAGCAGGACGAAGGTGTCGCGGTCCTGGGCGGCCCCGTCACGCTGCTCGGCCAGCGCCGCGAGGTTGGTCTCGTTCTCGACGAGGACGCGGGCCGGCAGTCGCTCCTGCAACGCCGCGGCGAGGCGGCGGTGCCATTCGGGCAGGCCCGAGGAGTCGCGGAGTTCGCCGGTGGAGGGGTCGATCAGCCCGGGGGCTCCGACACCGATGGTGTGCAGCCGCTCGACGCCCGCCTCCTTGGCCGTACGTTCGACCAGCGTGACCGCCTGCTCGACGGCGGGCCCGGTGTCCGTCCCGTCACCGATCGGCACGGACGCCTCGGCCAGCACCGAGCCCAGCAGGTCCGACACGAGGACGGCGACGCCCTCGGTGCGTACGTCCAGTGCGGCCAGGTGGGCGCGGTCGGCGACGATCCCGTACAGGCGGGCGTTCGGGCCGCGTCGCTGTTCGCCCGACTCCCCCACGACGCCTATGAGTCCGGCCGCGGCGAGACGTTCCACGAGGTCGGCGACCGAGGGACGGGACAGGCCGGTGAGCTGCTTCAACTGCCCTGCCGTCAAAGGGCCTTCCTGCTGGAGGAGACGCAGGGCGAGCCGGTCGTTGATGGCCCGGGCGGTGCTCGGTGATGCGGGCATGCCGGGATCCTTCCAGATCGGGGGCGCCGGGGAGGCAGGGCCCGATACCGCCTATCTATCAGGCAGGGTTCCTGATAGTTTACGGCGGCACAGTGGGGAGAGGACAGGGAGGGGCCGGGAAAATGGGTGAAGTGGTCTACGACCAGCGCGAGGTGAAGCACTCCCGGTACGCCGTGGCGGTGGTGTTCGCCGTGCACGGTGCCGTCACCGGTTCGTTCGCGACCCGCGTCCCCTGGATCCAGGACCACGCCTCCGTGAGCGCGGGCCAGCTCGGCCTGGCGCTCGCGTTCCCGGCGATCGGCGCGTCCGTCGCGATGCCGCTCGCGGGCAGCGTCAGCCACCGCTTCGGCGCCCGCACGGCCCTGCGCGGCCTGATCGCCCTGTGGACACTCGCGCTCACCCTCCCGGCACTGGCGCCGAATCTGCTCACCCTGTGCATGGCCCTCTTCGTCTACGGCGCGACGGCGGGCATGGCCGATGTGGCGATGAACGCCCTGGGTGTGGAGATCGAGAACCGGCTCGACAAGTCGATCATGTCCGGGCTGCACGGGATGTGGAGCGCGGGCGCCCTGGTCGGCTCGGCGGCCGGCACCGTCGCGGCCCATCTGGGCTCGGACGCGCGCCTGCACCACGCGCTCGCCGCCGTGGCGCTCACGCTGATCGGCATTGCCGCCTGTCAGTGGGTGCTCGACCTGCGTCCCACCGAGGACGAGGAACCGCCCCCGCGCTTCGCGCTGCCTCCGAAGTCGGCGCTGCTCATCGGCGCGATCGGCTTCTGCGCGGTGTTCGCGGAGGGGGCGAGCCTGGACTGGTCGGCGGTGTATCTGCGGGACGTCCTCGACAGCTCGGCCGGGGTCGCGGCCGCGTCCACGACGGGCTTCACACTCACCATGGCGATCGCCCGGTTCGCCGGCGACTCGGTGGTGGACCGCTTCGGTCCGGTCCGCACGGTACGGGTCAGCGGCGCCCTCGCGACCCTCGGCGCGCTGCTCGTGGTGGTGGCCCAGAACGCCCCGATGGCCATGGCCGGCTTCGCCCTGCTGGGCCTCGGCATCGCCGTGGTCGTCCCACTCTGCTTCGCGGCGGCCGGTCGCAGCGGCCCCAACCCGTCCCAGGCCATCGCGGGTGTCGCCACCATCACGTACACCTCGGGCCTGATCGCGCCGTCCGCGATCGGGGCCGTGGCGGACGCGACGAGCCTGGTGACGTCCTTCGTCCTCGTGACGGTACTGACTCTCGGCCTCGCCTCGTTCGCGAACGTGCTGCGTGCCAGCGGCCGCGAGGCCGGCGGGAAGCTCAGCAGCGCGGACGCACCGGTTCCGGATCGCCGCCCCTGAACCGGCCGCTCCTCCCGCTCCGCCCTACCATGGCGCTGATCTTCACTTACGGATATTGACGTCGGCCCATCGACGTCAAGATCTCGACGTACAGAGAAAGCGAAGCCCCACCATGGATCTCGGCGTGCGCTGGAAGCTGCACGGTGACGGGCGCACGCCCGCGCCGGGGGCGGTCGTCCGCCCCGACGAACGGCTCTCGTGGCCGCGTACGGCCGGGCTCGGCGCCCAGCACGTGGTGGCGATGTTCGGGGCGTCCTTCGTCGCGCCCGTCCTGATGGGCCTGGACCCGAACCTCGCGATCATGATGTCGGGCGTCGCGACGGTCGTCTTCCTGCTCGCGACCCGTGGCCGGGTGCCCAGCTATCTGGGCTGCTCGCTGTCCTTCGTCGGCGTCGCCGCGGTGATCCGCGCGCAGGGCGGCAGCAGCGCCACCGTGACCGGTGCCGTCTTCGTGGTCGGGGTCGCGCTGTTCCTCGTGGGTCTCGCGGTGCAGCGGTTCGGGGCGCGGATCATCCACGCCGCGATGCCACCGATCGTCACGGGCGCGGTCGTCATGCTGATCGGCTTCAACCTGGCGCCGGTCACCGCCTCCACGTACTGGCCGCAGGACCAGTGGACGGCGCTGCTCGTGATGGTGTTCACCGCCCTGGCCGTGGTGTGCCTGCGGGGCTTCTGGTCACGGATCGCGATCTTCCTCGGGCTGGTCTTCGGGTACGGGATCTCGTGGGTCTTCGACCGCGTCTTCGGGCGGATCCACTCGGTCGACGCGAGCGGCAAACTCACCGATCACTGGCGGCTCGACCTCTCCGCCGTGGGCCGGGCCGACTGGATCGGGCTGCCGGACTTCCACGGCCCGTCCTTCGAGTGGTCCGCGATCCTCGTGGCGCTGCCCGTCGTCATCGCGCTGGTCGCCGAGAACGCGGGCCATGTGAAAGCGGTCGGCGAGATGACCGGCGACCCGCTCGACGACAAGCTGGGCACAGCGATCTCCGCGGACGGCGTCGGCTCGATGCTCTCCACCGCCGTGGGCGGCCCACCCAACACGACGTACTCCGAGAACATCGGCGTGATGGCCGCGACCCGTGTCTACTCCACGGCCGCCTACTGGGCCGCCGCCGGCTTCGCGCTGCTCTTCGGCCTCTGCCCGAAGTTCGGCGCGGTCGTGGCCGCCATCCCCGGCGGTGTGCTCGGCGGGATCACCGTCATCCTGTACGGCATGATCGGCCTGCTCGGCGCGCAGATCTGGCTCAACGCCGGGGTGGACCTGCGCAATCCGCTGAACCTGGTGCCGGCCGCGGCGGGCATCATCATCGGCGTCGGCAACGTCACCCTTGAGTTCACCGACACGTTCTCGCTGAGCGGCATCGCGCTCGGCACGCTCGTCGTCATCATCGGCTACCACGCGCTGCGCGCGATGGCCCCGGCGCACCTCAAGTCGCAGGAGCCGCTGCTCGACGAGGGCACGTCGTCGTACGACGACTCATCGGCCACGGGGGCGGACCCGAGGTCGGATCAGCGCGCCAAGTCGTAGGCGTAGTCCGGGGTGAACGTCCCAGGCGCGCCCTTGCAGCCGTCGGACTCGCCGGGCAGCTTCACCCACAGGTAGGCGTCGATCCGTGCCTCTCCTGTGCTCATGGTCGGCGCCTGGCCGAGCTTGCGGCCCGCGGGGTCGCACCACTCGCCGTCGGCCGGGGCGCCGTTGCCGTTGCGGCTGGTGTCGATGACGGCGCCCAGGCTCGCGGGGCCGCCGAGTGCGTCGAGGGTCCGGCGGACGTACGAGATCTCGTCGCCCGTGCGGTTGAAGTTGGAGACGTTGCTGAAGATGCCGTCCGAGGAGGCGGCGGACGCGGCACCGGCCCGGCGCAGCAGCCCGGCCTGCTTCTCCGGGGTGTTCCAGTCGGAGTGGCCCGCGTCGAAGTAGACCCGCGCCTTCGGGTTCGCCGCCTTGAGGACGCGTCCCGCACGGGCCAGCGAGGCGAAACGGGCGGCCCGGTCACCTTCGGACAGGCAGTCCGACTGGGCGATCGCGTCCGGCTCCAGGACCACGATGACCTCCTCGGAACCGAGGCCCGCCGCGAACTTGTCGATCCACCCGTCGTACGCCCCGAGGTCCGGCGCACCGCCCTGCGAGGCCCCGCCGCAGTCGCGGTTCGATATCGCGTACGGGACGACGACCGGGACCCTGTCCTTCGCCGAGCCGGCCGAGGTGACCGCCCTGACGCGGGCGGTGATGTTCGACGGCGTGTAGTCCGCGAACCAGACGGCGGCCGGCCTGTCGGCTATCCGGGACTCGATGAGCGGGCGGCGCGGGTCGTCGCGGTGGTCGCGGACCCAGTCGAGTACCTGGGACTCGGGATGCCGGTACAGCTGCACGGACACGGGCTCGGTCCTCGGCTTGGTCGACGCGCTCTTCGAGGGCTTCGGGCTCGGTTTCGCCTTGGACTGGGAGGGCGACGGAGACGGTGAGGCGGACGTCTTCGAGGGCGATGGCGTGGGCACGCCGGGCAGCGGCTGCAGGAGCGGTGAGCTGGTGACGTCGGGGCGCGCCTCGTCGCTGCCGCGACCGTCGTCGAACGCGGACATCATCCCCGTCACAGTGCCGACCGCGACGACCGCGGACGCCACCGCGACCATGGCGCCCCGCCGGGCGGCGCGCCTGCGCTCGGCCCTGCGTGCGGCCAGGCGATGGGCACGTTGCCCTGACACGTGGTGCTCCCCCCTCCGTCGGGTCCCGCGTGTTCCCCCGTTCTGGGGAAGCGCTCGGCCCGGCGGCCCTCGGCACAGCCTAGGCCTGGGACCCTGCCCCCATGGTGCCGTTGGAAAGGTTCACAGCCCGCGTACACAGCGTCGACGCGGTGGTGTGCCGGATGCGTGCGCTCGGTGCGGCCTGGCCCGAGCGGGACGGTGTCGCGGTCTTCAACCGTGTCTACCTCGCCGTCACCGAAGAGGTCGACCGGCGCCTGGAGACAGGGCACTTCGCCGATGCCCGAGCCGCGATCACGCTGGACGTCCGGTTCGCCGAGCGCTACCTGGACGCCGTCGAGGCGGTCGCGGACGAGCGCCGTCCGCCCGCCTGCTGGCGGCCGCTCTTCCAGCTCAGGCGCCATCCCGGAGTACGTCCGCTGCAGTTCGCCCTTGCGGGCATCAATGCGCACATCGGGCACGACCTGGCGCTCGCGGTCGTGGACACCTGTCGTACGCTCGGCTGCGAACCGGCCGAACTGGAGGACGAGTTCGATCGCGTGGGTGATGTCCTCGTCTCGTTGGAGGAGCGCATCCGCGAAGATCTGATGCCAGGCCCCGATCTCCTCCAGATCGCCGATCCGCTGACCCATCTGCTCGGTGCGTGGAGCCTGGACCGGGCGCGGGACGCGGCGTGGTCCGCCGCTCGGGCGGTGTGGGCGCTGCGGGAACTCCCCGACTTGGCCGAGGAGTTTGTGGAGCGGCTCGACACGGGGGTTGGCCTGGTCGGCCGGTGTTTGCTCACGCCGTTGGAAGCACGGTGATCAACCTGCTGGCCGGTGGGGGCTGATCGCGCAGTTCCCCGCGCCCCTGACGGGGCGGGGTGGGTCCGACTCGTCCTGTCCTCAGTCCTCCGGCAGTTCCACCGGAGCGATCTCGTCGTATACGTCGCCCGGGCCCGGGTTGGCCGGGTCCGTGCCGCCGCCGAAGTGGTGCATGACTCCCCACACGGCGTTGAGCGCGGTCTGTACGGCGCCCTCGGCCCAGCCGGCAGTCCAGGAGATGTCGTCGCCCGCGAGGAAGATGCCCCGCTTGTCCTCGGGCAGCCGGTCCTGCATGAAGTGGGTGAACAGGCGCCGCTGGTAGCGGTAGTGGCCGGGCAGGTTGGCCTTGAAGGCGCCCATGAAGTAGGGCTCGTTCTCCCAGGACACGGTCACCGGGTTGCCGATGATGTGCTTCCTGATGTCGACCTTCGGGTAGATCTCGCCGAGCGACTTCAGCATGACCTCCATCCGCTCGTTCGCGGACAGCGGCAGCCACTTCAGGCTGTCGTCGCACCAGGTGTAGGAGAGGCAGATGACTGCGGGCTTGTCGGGGCCGTCGTCGAGGAGGTAGGTGCCGCGCGTCATCCGGTCGGTAAGCGTCATCGACATGACGTCCCGCCCGGTCTCCTCGTCCTTGTCCAGCCAGAACGGCCGGTCGACAGGCACGAAGAGCTTGCTCGACTCCATGTAGTGCGTGCGCTCGATCGCCGTCCAGTGGTCGATCGGGAAGAGCGCGTCGTCGCAGGCGACCTTGGACAGCAGCATCCAGGACTGGGCGGTGAAGATCGCCGCCCGGTACGTACGGATGTCGCCGGAGGCGTCGGTGACCGTGATCCCGTTGCCGGCCGTGCGGTTCAGGCGGGTCACGGCGGGGCGCGGCGTCCCGTCGTGCAGGGTGGCGAGCGAGGTCCCGTACGCCCAGTGCACGATCTTCTGCGGCTCGCGCTCCCACAGGCGCAGCGGGAGTTGCTGGCTGCCGCCGACGATGCCGCGGTGGTGGTCGTCGGCCTCGGTGTAGACGACGCGCAGGATCTCCAGGATGGAGTTCGGGAAGTCGGTGTCCCAGCCGCCGGTGCCGAAGCCGACCTGGCCGAAGATCTCGCGGTGCCGGAAGGACTTGAAGGCCTCCGACTCGCAGAGGAAGCCGTAGAAGGTCTGGTTGTCGAGCTTCTCGACGAGCTTCGCCCAGATCTCGCGGATGCGCGGCACGTCACGCTCGCGCATGGCCTGGTTCATGTCGGAGAAGTCGGCGCCGTCTTCGAGGCAGGCGTTCCACGCGTTCATCACGTCGCGGTAGACCTGCGGCAGGTCGTCGACGCTCGTGGCGTAGTGCGACTCGCCCTTGAGGTCGACCACGGTCGAAGGGGTCGCCTCGGCAAGGGGGTTGGGGAACGGCTCGGTCCGCAGCCCCACCAGGTCGATGTAGTGCTGGAGCGCCGTGGACGACGGCGGGAAACGCATCGCGCCCATCTCGGCGGTGAGAGAGGGGTCGCACCCGTCGAAGCCCACCGTCCGCAGCCGGCCGCCGATCCTGTCGGCCTCGTACACGACGGGCTTGAGGCCCATCTTCATCAGCTCGTACGCGGCCACGATGCCGGAGAGGCCGCCGCCGATGACGGCGACCTCGGTGCCGAGCTCGGTCGCCGGTATCTGGCCCAGGCCGGCGGGGTGTGCGAGGAAGTCGTCGTACGCGTACGGGAAGTCCGGGCCGAACATCGTGATCGGCGGCTGCGCGTCGGTGTGCGGGACGGCGGGGGGCACCGTGGACGTCATGGGGTACGGACTCCTTGCGGGAAAGCTGGGGTGAGGCGGGTGTGGCTGGGGGTTCAGCCGTCCGGGGGTGTCAGACGAGGGACCCGTAGAGGCCGGGGCGGCGGTCCTTGAGATACGGGTTGGCCTCGCGCGAGGCGGCGAGGAGGGCGGGGTCCACGTCACCGAGGACGAGTTCCTCGCCGCGGCCGGCTCGGGCCCGCGCGCCTCCGTCGGGGCCGGCCAGTGTGGAGAGCCCGACGAACTCGAACTCCCCTTCCGCACCGACCCTGTTGACGTACGCGACGTACATCTGGTTCTCGAAGGCGCGCACCGGTACGACGGACTCGGCGACGAACTGGAACGGGTGCATCTGGGCCGTGGGCACCACGAGGAAGTCGGTGCCGGCGAGGGCGTGCGCGCGGACGTTCTCCGGGAACTCCACGTCGTAGCAGATCATCAGGCCGACGCGGAGGCCGTCCAACTCGGCCTGGACGACCGGCTCGTCGCCCGGGGTGAACCACTCCTGCTCGAAACAGCCGAAGAGGTGCGTCTTGCGGTAGTTGGCGAGGCGCGTGCCGTCGGCGGAGATCAGCTGGGCCGAGTTGAAGACCAGCTCCGCCGCGCGCTCCGGGTAGCCGTAGGCGATGGCCACGCCGTGCCGGGAGGCGATCTCGGCGATCTCGTCCGCGGAGTCTCCGTCGGCGGGCTCGGCGAGCCGGTGCACGTCGGCGCCGATCGCGTAGCCGGTCAGGAACATCTCCGGGGCGGCGAGGAGCCCGGCGCCCGCGGCGGCGGCCCGGCCCGCGGCCTCGTCGAGGACCTTGAGGTTCTCGACGACCGAGCCGGGACGGCCGGAGCTCTGGAGCAGGGCGGTGCGCATGCGTGTTCCTCACCGGACGGAAGGGTGGTTGTGGGGGCCACGTAGACGGTACGGGCGGCGGGCTCGGGCGGACAAGGAGGAGCCGTTGCGCGCCGGTGAACGAATCGTTGCGTCCGTCTGCGGTACGGCGGCGATTCGTTGCGCGCCGGCGTGCGCTCTCCTGCCATGCCCTCTCCTGGCCTGCGCCCCTGGCATGAGGGCCGGTCCTCCCAGGGGCGCGGGTCAGGGGTGTACTCCCCCGCCGGGCGGCGGAGGCGTGGTGCAGCCTGCGGCGCGATGTGGCGCGGTGTCGGCGCCGGGACAGTGAGTGCTGTCCAGCACCCACCGTCGAACCACCGAACGAACCACGAAAGGGCCGACATGAACCGCCGTACGAAGACCGCCGTGCTCGGGCTCGGTGCCGCTCTGCTCGTGACCGCCGGGGCAACCGGGGCCGTCGCCTCCGCGGCCGGTGAGCGGCAGCGCGAGGCCGCCGCGCTCACCGGCAGGGCGAAGCTGTACCGGTCGGCCGGGGACGACATCACGTTCTCCTTCGACGCGCATCTGGCGGCGAAGGACACGGACGATCCGCTGAGGGCCACCGGCACCTTCGAGTGGAGCCACTACGCCGGCGGCGACGGCGCCTGGGCGAAGGCCGAGGTGGACTGCCTCGTCACCGGCGGCAAGGTGGCCGTCGTCTCCGGGGTCGTCACCGATTCGGACCTGCCGGGCGCCAAGGGCAAGCGGGTCGGTATCACCGTCCACGACACCGGACGGCAGGACCGGCTCGGGTACAGCTGGGCCTCCACCGGAAACCCCGTCGAGACGAAGGACCTGCCCAAGTGCGTCGGCTCCGCGCCCTTCGAGAAGGTCAAGAAGGGCACGGGCGACTTCACGGTCGTGCCTTGGAACCCGAAGTTCTAGCAGCGCGGGCGGCCCCCTTCCCGGCTGCCCTCTTCCCGGCTGCCCTCTTCCCGGCGGGCCCCTTTCCGACAGCAGCCAGCAGCGCGGCCGTCACCAGGTAGGGCACCGCGAACAGGGCGAAGGCGGCGCCGTGCGTGGTCGCCGACCCGATCACCCCGTAGGCGCCGTACACGGCGATGGTGGTCAGGTCGGTGCCCACCCCGGCCACAGAGGTCAAGGTGGCCCGGCCGGTTCCGCCGATCCGGTTCTGGAGCCGGGCGTCGGCCAGCACGCTCGCCAGCTGGAACCCGCAGAAGGAGAGCGCCACAAGCCCGATGCCGGCCGGGGTCCGCACCCACGCCCCCGCGGCCAGGGCCACCGCGGAGACCGCGAGCAGCACGGCGAACCCGCCCGTGCCCAGTCGTCGGCCGGCACCGGCGAGCAGGCCGCCGACCGTCGCCCCCGCCCAGATCAGCAACAGCCAGTTCGGGACGGCGCTCTCCGCGACGCCCGTGTCGCGGACGAGCAGCGGGGTGTACTCGTCGAGGGCGCCCCACACGGCGGTGACCGCCGGGACGAGCAGCAGGGCACCACGGACAGACCGGTCACCACGGGCCTCGGCGAGCCCGGCCCGCAGCGTCCGCGTCCAGCCGTCACCGGAGGCGTCTCCAGGTCCCTCGCCCAGTCCCTCATCAGGTCCGTCGGCCGGTTCCCGGTGCTCCGGGAACCGTGTCGCGGTGGCTGCCGTCAGGAGGCAGGCCAGCCCACTGGCGAGCCCGACGGCCCGGTAGCCGCCGAACGCGTACACCGGCCCGGTCAGCGGCATCGCCGCCATCACGGCCACGAGCCCGGCCGCGCGGGCCCGGCCCATGACGGCCCCGTACCGGCCGGCCGCGCCGAGGCGGTCCAGCTCCTCGTAGACCAGCGCCTCCAGCGCACCGGAGCCAAGCGCTCCCTTGGCACCCCAGAGAACGAAGCCGAGGGCGAAGGCCCAGTACGACGGGGCGAATACCCACAGGGTGAATCCGGCGGCCGTGAGCAGCGGTCCGAACCACAGCAGCAGGCGCCGCGATACGGCGTCGGCCCAGGCGCCGGAGGGGATCTCCAGCAGGACGCCGGTCAGCGCCCACAGGCAGAACAGCGAGGAGATCTGCCAGACGGTGAGCCCCGTGTCGCTGAACAGCAGGGCGTACACCGGGTAGAGCAGGACGAAGTCGTCGAGGAACGCGTAGCCGTACAGCGTGGCCGTCAGCCGCCGGACGGCGGGGCCGGAGCCAGGGCCGGTGCCGGGCGCACGTGCAGGTGAGAGAGTCATGAGGCCTTCCCGCAGGGACCGCAGGGACAGTTCGGACGCCGGAGATACGGCGGCCGAGGCGGTCCTCGGGCCCCTCGGAAGGCACGGCTGGTGGATCAATGTCGCCAGGTCATGACAGCAATGCTAGGCGCTCCGCTGGGGGCGCGGTGATTAATTCCGCGGGCCCGGTGGGGGCTGGGCGCGCCCCGCGGCGGAGCCGCATATCGATACAGCCCCGCGCCCCTTGAAGGGGCGCGGGTCGCTCAGACGGGGCCCCTTTCACGGCCCAGCGCGAACGTGGTGATCACCGCCGCGTGGTCCGACGGCCAGTCGTTGTCCTCGACGTCGGGCCAGGTGCGGGGCGTGCCGGTGACGAGGGTCCGGGAGTCGAGGACCCGGAGACCGGCGCCCGAGTACAGCACGTAGTCGATCCGGTCCTGCGGCTCCGAGCGCCCGCTGCCGTCCTCGTGCTCCGTGTGGACCGGCGACCAGGTGTGGCCGGGGCTCCGGACGGGGTCGGGGTGCGCCTCCCGGTAGGAGTCGCGCAGGCCGGCCTCCTCCGCGGCCCTGGTCACGGGCCACTCGGAGTCGTCGCGGTCCAGGTGGGAGGGCGCGTTGAAGTCGCCGACCAGGAGGACCGGAGTGGTGTCGCGGGCCGCCAGGTCCGGGGCCATCGCGGTCAGGATCTCCCGCATCTGCCCCAGCCGTACGGACTCGTGGGCCGCGAGTTCGGGCCCGGCAACCCCGTCGAAGGAGGCCTCGTAGGGGCCGTACGGCGTGTAGTCGAGGTGGGCGCTCCACAGCACGACGTCCTGGTCCGCGCCGAGCGTGACGCGTACGCCGGTCCCCCCGTAGAAGCCGGGGTCCGCGGCGCCCAGCCTGCCCGTGATCGGATACCGGCTGATGACGCCGAGGTTCTCGCCCGCCTGGTGGTACTCCCAGCCCAGCGCGTCGGCGAGTTCCCGGGCGGCGGTGCCGTACGTCTCCTGGAGGCCGACCACGTCGACTCCGGACTCCAGGATGATCTTGAGCTGCTTCTCGCGGTGATGGCGGACCTTGGTGCCGCCGTACCAGAGGTTCCAGCTCATCACACGAAGTTCACGCAGGTCAGGCGGGTCTGCCAGGTCCCGGGTGGTGATCATGTCGCGCAGTCCGGCCGGGGTCACGTCCTCCAGGCTCTCCCGGACCGTGCGGCCTGGCGCGGCGGCGATCGGCGCGAGCGACGGAACCGCGAGCACCGCGCAGCCCGCCGCCTCCGCCGAGGAGACGCCGGTCCGGGTGTCCTCGACGGCCACGCAGGAGGCGGGTTCGACGCCGAGGGCGCGGCAGGCGGCGAGATACGGGTCGGGGGCGGGCTTGGTGCGCGGGGTGTCGTCGGCGGTGACGGTGACCGCGAAGCGGCCCGCGCCCAGGCCCTCGACGACGAGATCCGCGATGGCGCGCGGCGACGCGGTCACCAGAGCGGTGGGCACGCCGTCCGCGGCCAGCGCGTCGAGGAGCCGGAGCGCGCCGGGCCTGGCCACGACTCCGGAGCGCACCCGGTCGGCGAACTCCCGGTGCAGATCGGTTGCGACCTCGGCGAACGGGGCGCCCGTGGCCCGGCTCAGCATCTCGGCGGTGTGCTCGACGGGCCGCCCGAGCACGTCCTCCTCGTCGGCCTCCGTGAGCGACCGGCCGAGCCCCGCCGCGACGTGCTCGACCGACTCCCACCACAGCCGCTCGGTGTCCACGAGGGTCCCGTCCATGTCGAACAGGACGGCCTGGAGCGGCTGTTGGGGAAGGTGGGGGGTGGGCAAAGCAGGATTGGTGTGGGGGGTCACGCGGCTCTCTCTCACAGGCGGTCGGCGACCAGGACGGGACGCTCCGGCAGGCTCACGGTCACGGTGGTGCCCGCGCCCAGCGCGGCGGCCTCGTGGGTCGGCAGGTCGGCCTTCACCTCGGTGCCGTCGGCGAGCCGGACGGTGACGCGGGTGGCCGCGCCGAGGAAGGCGGAGGCGACGACCCGGGCGTCCGAGGTGTCCTCGGCCGTCACCCGCAGCGCCTCGGGCCGTACGAGCACGTCCACCTCCGGTGAGGCGGGCGCCTCACCGTCGACCGGCAGCCGCTGCCCGAGCACCTCGACCGTCCCGTCGGCCACCTGCCCCGGTATGCGGCTCATCGTGCCGACGAACTCGGCGACGAACGCGGTCGCGGGCCGCCCGTACAACTCGGCCGGAGCCGCGCACTGTTCGAGCCGCCCGGCCCGCATCACGGCGACCCGGTCCGCCATCGACAGAGCTTCCTCCTGATCGTGTGTCACGAACAGTGTGGTGATGCCGAGTTCCTGCTGGAGCCGGCGGATCTCCTCGCGCAGCGTCAGCCGCACCTTGGCGTCGAGCGCCGAGAGCGGTTCGTCGAGGAGCAGGACGCGAGGCCGAAGCGCGAGCGCGCGGGCGAGCGCGACGCGCTGCTGCTGACCCCCGGAGAGCTGGTGCGGGAAGCTCCCGCCCTTGTCACCGAGGCCGACGAGTTCGAGCAACTCGGCGGCGCGCGCCTGCCGTTCGGTCGTACGCACCTTGCGCATCCGCAGCCCGAAGGCGACGTTGTCCAGCGCGCTGAGGTGCGGGAAGAGGCTGTACGACTGGAAGACCATCCCGGCGTCGCGACGGTGGGCCGGAACGCGCGTGACGTCCTCGCCGTCGACCAACACCTCACCGGAGTCGGGGTGTTCGAACCCGGCGAGCATCCGCAGGGCGGTGGTCTTGCCGCAGCCGGACGGGCCGAGCAGGGCGAGGAGTTCGCCGGGCCGTGCCGTCAGGTCGAGCCCGTCGAGGGCGACGGTCTTGCCGAACTCCCGGCGCAGGCCCCGGAATTCGACGGTCGCGGCCGTCGTGGCCGCCTTCTCAAGCGTGGTTGCGGTCATGGTTCATCCCCGGGGAGCGGTACGGGAGCGCCCGCCGAACCCGGCGAGCGCGAGAAGGAGTGCCCACGTGACGAGCAGGCTGAGCACGGAGACGGCGACGGACAACTGGGCCTGCGATCCGCTGACGTTGACGATCCACACGGCGAACGGCTGGAAGCCGAGCAGCTGGGCGACGGTGAACTCGCCGAGCACCAGGGCCAGGGTGAGGAACGACGCGTTGAGCAGTGCCCCGCGCAGGTTCGGCAGCACGGCCCGTACGAGCGCCTGCGGCCAGCCCGCGCCACAGCTGCGGGCCGCCTCGACGAGGGTGCGTACGTCCATCGCGCGCAGCCCGGCGTCCAGGGCCCGGTACACGAACGGCAGCGCCATCACGACGTACGCGAGGACGAGGACGAACGGGAAGTCGGGGTTCTGGATCGACACGAACGTCTGGAACAGCGGGGTGCGGGAAAGGTGTTCGGGCCCCCACTTCAGGACCGTGCCTATCCCGGCGACGAACGCGATGGGCGGGACGACGAGCGGCAGCGAGCAGACGATCTCGACGACGGGCCGCAGTTTCGGCGCGCCGAGCCGCAGGGCGACCATCGCAGGCACCATCAGCAGCAGCACGATCGCGATGGTGGCGGCGGCCAGCCCCAGCGAGAGCAGCAGGCTGGAGACGAACCCTTCGGTACTGAAAATCTGTGTGTACGCGTCGAAGTTGACGCCCTGCCCCGGCACGTCGACCGTGAAGACGACGGACGCGGCCAGCGGTACCAGGAAGTAGAGCGCGGCGCCGGCGAGGACGACCCCGCGCCAGGGACGTACGGACTGGTTCAGTTGTCGAGCCATCGCGCGCTCCGTCGTTGCAGGGGCAGGTACACGGCCATCACCAGGCCCGCGACGAGGACCATGTCGAGGCTGAGGGCGAGCGCCACGTTCTCCTGGCCGACCAGGACGTTGCCTGAGATGGCGTCGGCGATCTGGAGGGTGACCAGCGGGACCGAACTGCCCACCATGGCCGCGGCGGTGGCGTACGCGGCGAAGGCGCTGCCGAAGAGCAGCACGAATCCGCCGAGGAGTGAGGGCGCGAGGACGGGCAGGGCGATGTGCCGCCAGTACTGCACCGCGGTGGCGCCGTTGTTCCGCGCGGCCTCGCGCCACTGGACGCGCAGTCCGTCGAGGGCGGGGGTGATGGTGAGGACCATCAGCGGGATCAGGAAGTAGAGATAGACGATCACCAGACCCGAGAAGCTGTAGAGGTTCCAGCCCTTGTCGGCGAGTCCGAAATACCGGGTCAGGACACCGGAGTTGCCGAGCGTGGCGACGAAGGCGAAGGCCAGCGGGACGCCGCCGAAGTTGGCGAGCACGCCGGACGCGGTGAGCACGGCCTCGCGCAGCGCGCGGAAACGGGAGGTCACCACGGCCTGGGCGACCAGCAGCCCGAACACCGTCGAGATGACCGCCGAGACGGCGGACAGCTTGACGCTGCCGAGCAGGGCGGTGAGGTACGCGCCCTTCAGCGAGGCGGTCAGGTTCGCCGTGGTGTACGAAGTCGCCCCGGTGGCAGGGTCCTTGACGGTGAACGCGCCGTTCAGCATGGCCAGCGCGGGGATCCCGAAGGCGAGCGCCACGAAGGCGAGCAACGGGACGACGGCGAGCCAGCCGGGCGCGTGGCGCCGCCGCTTCGGGGAAGCGACGGGCGTCACGTCCACACGGGTGAGGGTCGCGGTCATCCGGCGACGGCCTTGCCCCAGCCCTGGCCGAGCACGGTCTTGGCCTTGCTCTGCTGGGCCTCGGTCGGGAAGGCGGGCGTCCCGGAGACCTCGGGGAGCTTGGCGGCGGCGGTCTTGTCGAGCGTGCCGGCCTTCTCCATGGCGGTCATCAGGGCCGGGCGCGCGTATCCCTTGAGCCAGAGGTTCTGGCCCTCGGCGCTGTAGAGGTACTCCTGCCACAGGCGGGCGGCCGCCGGATGCGGGGCGTCCTTGTTGATGGCCTGCGAGTAGTACTGGGAGAACTTGCCGTCGGACGGGACCGAGACCTTCCAGTCGAGGCCCTTCTTCTTGAACTCCTCGGCGTAGCCGGCGTTGAGGTAGTCCCAGTCGATACTGATCGGCGTCTCGCCCTTCTCGACCGTGGCCGGAGTCGACTCGACGGGCGTGTAGTTGCCGTTCTTCTTCAGCTTGGCGAAGAAGTCGAGGCCGGGCTGGATGTCGTCGAAGGAGCCGCCGCTCGCGAGGGAGGCCGCCCAGACGCCGCCGAAGGCCGAACCGGACTTGGTGGGGTTGCCGTTGAGCGCGACCTGACCCTTGTACTGCGGCTTCAGCAGGTCCGCGAAGGTGGTCGGGCAGGTCTTCACGCGCTTGGCGTCGCAGCCGATGGAGATGTAGCCGCCGTAGTCGTTGAACCAGCGGCCCTGCGCGTCCTTCTGCCCCTCGGGGATGTCGGCGAAGCCCGCGACCTTGTAGGGCGCGAGGAGTCCCTGCTGGGCGGCGCTGAGCGCGAACGAACTGCCCAGGTCCAGGACGTCGGGCGCCCGGTCCTGTCCCTTCCGCGACGTCACGGCGTTGATCTCGTCCTGGCTGCTGCCGTCGGGGTTCTCGACCTCGATCTTGATGCCGTACTTCTTCTGGAAGCCGTCGATGAGGGCGCCGTAGTTGGCCCAGTCGCGGGGCAGCGCGATCGCCTGCAGCGTGCCCTCCTTCTTGGCCGCCTTCACGAGCGCGTCCATGCCGCCGAATGCCTCGGCGGAGGTCGCGGTGGCGGCGCTCTTGCCGCCGGTGGTGGTGGACTCGTCGTCGGGGGCCGCGCCGCAGGCACTCAGGGCGAGTGCGGCGGCGCCGACGAAGACGGCTGTTCTGGGCAGGGACACGGTCACGTTCTTCTCCAGGGGGCGCGCAGGGATCACTCGAGACGCAGAGCTGGTCAGCAGAACTTGTCTGAACAAGTTGGCCCAAGTAGGCCCGGCGTTGATGACCTGTTCGTAAACATTGTCGAAACCGTGACCCTTGATTTGCCTGCCACTCGCCGGGCGCACGTGTCACCAGCGATCCTCGTCTAGGCTGATCAAGGGGTACACAACTGCGCACAGAGGGGGAGCATGGCGACGCGACACGAGGAGATCGCCGAGGAACTCAGGCGGGCGATCGACCGCGAGGAGTACACCGTGGGCAGTCGACTGCCCGCCGAGACCGACCTCGCGTCCCGCTACGGCGTCTCCCGCGGTACCGTCCGCCAGGCCGTCGCCGCCCTGACCGCCGAGGGCCTCATCGGCTCCCGGCAGGGCGCGCGCCGCGTGGTCCTCGCGAGCCGCCGCAGCCAGTCCTTCGAGGAGCTGCGCTCCTTCGCCCAGTGGGCCCGCGCGATGGGCCGCGAGGCCACGGGCCACGTGGTGTCCTCGCAGTACCGCCCGGCCACGCCCGAGGACTCCGTCCGCCTCCAACTACCCACGGGCACCCCGGTGTTGCACGTCCTGCGCGTACGCGGCCTGGACGGCGACCCGGTCCTCCTGGAGCGCACGGTCTACGCGGCCTGGATCTCCCCCGCCGTCGAGGCCGTCGAACCGGACTGCCCCTCGGTCACCCAGCGCCTGTACGAGGACACGGGCCTCGTCTTCGCCTACGGCGAGCACGTCATCGACGCGGTGGCCGCCGGCGCCCAGGACGCCGAACTCCTCGACGTCCGCCGCACCAGCCCCCTCCTACGCGTCCGCCGCGTCACGACAACCCGAGAAGGCCGCCCGGTCGAATGGTCCGACGACCGCTACCGCCCGGACGCCATCACCTTCAGCGTCCACAACTCCATAGCCAACAACGCCCTGGCCCGCCAGTCGGGCCAGTCGGACTTCTGATTTCTTGGGGGCGCGGGGAACTGCGCGACAAGCCCCCACCGACCCGCACACGACGACGGACCGGGGGCGCCCCTCAAGGGGCGCGGGGAACTGCGCAGTCTTTAAGGGGCGCGGGGAACTGCGCGACCAGCCCCAACAAACCCGCAGCCGCAACCCCACCCCGCACAACCACCTACGTGGGCGACCCCGAAGAAAACCTCCGCAACAAAGGCGAAAGCACCAACACGGACTTGGTCCGCTCCACAAACGGCTCGCCGGCAATCCGCTCAAGCACCCGCTCGAAATGCCGCATGTCAGAAGCGAAAACCTGCACCATCGCATCCGCCTCCCCCGTGACGGTGGACGCGGCCACAACCTCCTGATACCGCTCCAGCCCCCGCTGAATCGTCTCCGGCGAGGTGTTCCGCCGGCAGTAGATCTCGACGAACCCCTCGGTCTCCCACCCGAGCGCGGCGGGGTCGACCCGAACGGTGAACCCGGTGATCGCCCCAGTCGCCCGCAACCGGTCCACCCGCCGTTTCACCGCGGGCGCGGACAGCCCCACTTCCTGCCCGATGTCGGCATAGGAGCGGCGGGCGTCCTCGGCGAGGGCGTGCACGATGCGTTCGTCGAGATCGTTCAGCACTGCGGGTGGATCACTTCTCTGGAGTGGCGAGACGGGAGCGGCGATAGCCGTAACTGAAGTAGAACACGAGCCCGACGGCCATCCAGACCCCGAAGACGACCCAGGTCACGGTGTCGAGGCTGCCCATCATCCACACGCAGAAGGCGAAGCCCAGCGCGGGCATCACCGGCGACAGCGGCACCCGGAACGTACGGGGCATCTCGGGCCGCGTACGCCGCAGCACCACGACGGCCACATTGACCAGCGCGAAGGCGAAGAGCGTGCCGATGCTGGTCGCGTCGGCGAGCTGCCCCAGCGGAATCGCGGCGGCGAGGACACCGCAGAACAGGGACACGATGACCGTGTTGACGCGGGGCGTACCGGTCTTCGGGTGGACGCGCGAGAAGACCTTGGGCACGAGCCCGTCGCGGGACATGGCGAAGAGGATGCGGGTCTGCCCGTAGAGCACGGTCAGTACGACACTGGCGATGGCGATGACCGCACCGGCCGCGAGCAGCGTGCCCCAGAAGGCGTCTCCGGTGACGTCCTTCATGATCCCGGCGAGCGCGGCCTCCGAGCCGGTGAAGCCCTGCCAGGGCTTGGCCCCGACGGCGACAGCCGCGACGAGCACGTACAGCGCGGTCACGATGATCAGGGAGAGCATGATGGCGCGCGGCAGGTCGCGCTGGGCGTTCTTGGCTTCCTCGCCCGCGGTGGAGGCTGCGTCGAACCCGATGTATGAGAAGAAGAGGGTCGCTCCGGCGGCACTGACACCCGCCATGCCGAGCGGCATGAAGTTCTCGTAGTTGCCGGACCGGAAGCCCTGGACGCCGATCGCGCAGAACAGCAGCAGCGCGGCGATCTTCACGACGACCATGACGGTGTTGGCGCGCGCGGACTCGCGGGCGCCGCCGAGCAGGAACGCCATGGCGAGCAGTACGACGATGAGCGCGGGCAGGTTGAAGACGCCGCCGTCACCGGGTGGCGCCGAGAGCACGTCCGGGATGGTGACGCCGATCGTGCCGTCGAGCAGCTCGTTCAGGTACTCGCCCCAGCCGACGGCGACGGCCGCGACGGAGACGCCGTACTCCAGGACCAGACACCAGCCGCAGATCCAGGCGATGAGCTCGCCCATGGTTGCGTACGCATACGAGTACGAGGACCCGGCGACCGGGATGGTGCCCGCCAGCTCGGCGTACGAGAGGGCGGAGAAGAGGGCCGTGAGACCGGCGATCACGAAGGAGACGGTGACGGCCGGGCCGGCCTTGGGAACGGCCTCGCCGAGCACCACGAAGATGCCGGTGCCGAGCGTGGCGCCGATGCTGATCATCGTCAGCTGCCAGAGGCCGAGGGAGCGCCGCAGGCTGCCGCCCTCACCCTGGCCACCCTCCGCGACCAGGCTCTCCACGGGCTTGCGGCGCATCAGCCGCGCGCCGGCTCCCGGGGGCTCGGGGGTGGGGTGACTGCGGGACTGCGGGGGTGCGCCGTGGTCGAGCACGCGGCTGGCTCCTTCATCGCTGCCGGTCAGGCGGCGCGGCCCCACGGCAGTCCGGAGGAAGGGGACCACCGTGCACGGGGTCCCCGCCACACTACGTTCAGCGGATGACTCTACGAGGACAGCCTTTCCAGCCGTAATGCAGCAACCTTGCGCGCCTCCGCAAGATCGTTGCGTTGATCGCGGGCACGCGCGTGTTCGTTGCGCGGGGCCTTTCGACCATTGCGCTGCCGCGCCACCCGGCCGGTCGCGCCCCCGCCACCCGGCCACCACCGAGGCCCTTCGCCCGACCGCCGCACAGGCCCGGGAGGCCCCTCGCAGAGACCCGGCATGCCCTTCGCGCCAGCCCACCGCCGGGCCCCAAGGCAGGCCCAGGCCACCCGCGCCGGACGCCCCTCAGCCCGCCGCCGGAACCCTCCGCTCGACCGCCACACAGGCCCGGTAGGCCGCTCGCACCGGCCCGCTGCCGGACCACAGGACAGGCCCAGGCCACCCGCGCCGGACACCCCACCACCCGCCGCCGGAACCCTCCGCTCTGCCGCCACGCAGACCCGGCATGCCCCTCGCGCCGGCCTCCGCCGGACCAAAGGACAGCCCCGGAAGCCAGCCACACAGGACGCCCCGCCGCCCACCCCACATCGCATGACAGGCCCACCCCATATCGCAAGTCAGGCCCCCGGCCCACGCCCCCTCAGCCCCCGTCCGGCTCCCCCGCGATGGCCCGTGCCTCGGCCACGTCGTCCTCGTCGAAGCCCAGCTGCCCGGGCCGCCCATGGGTATGCACCGCCGCCTGCTCGTCGATCCACCGGTTGTGGGCCTCCCAGGCGGCCTGCTTGCTGGTGCCCAGGGCCGCCCCGATCTGCGTCCAGGAGGCCCCGGCCCGCCGCGCCGCGCGCACGCTCAACTGCCGCCCGTACGCGGCCTTTCGGGCCACCACCTCGCTCAGCGCGAGCAGTTCGAGCAGCTCGCCCCGGTCGAGGGCCTCCTCGTCGCTCCCCGCCCCGGCCAGCGACTCCCGCACGCGCAGCACGTCGAGTCGGGCCACGGCGGTCAGCAGCGTGTACTGGGGTTCGATGCTCTGCGGTGTCGTCATGGACCCACCGTCCCGTCAGGCAGGCTTGACGTCAAGAGGGCCTGACGACGACAAGTCCTTGACCAGGAAGACGCAGGGGTCGGCGCACTCCTGGCGCACACCGTCCAAGTCGAGATACGCCCAGCGGTCGAGGTACGACACGGTGGGCCGGTAGCCGAGCCGTGCGTAGAGCCGCGCGGCCGCCGGGTTGTCGTCGCCCACGCCGAGCCCCATGAGCCCGGTGCCGCGGGCGACCGCCCGTTCCTCGGCGGCACGCACCAGCGCCGTTCCGATGCCCCGCGAGCGGAGTGACTCGGGCCGGACGAGCAGCCCGTTCAGCTCGGGGCACCCCGGCCGGGCCGCGAGGTCCTCGGCCCTGCAGATCTCGATCCTCATCCGCCCGACCCTAGCGACAACAGGGAACGGCACGGCCCCCGTTCTCCCGGAACGCGGGACAACAGGGGCCGTACGGACGGGAGTTGCAGAAGTGAGTTACGGAAGCGAGTTGCGGAAGGGAGTTGCGTCAGCTCCAGCTGGCGTGCAGCGGCTTGCCCTCCGCGTAACCCGCCGCGCTCTGGATGCCGACGACGGCCCTCTCGGCGAACTCCTCCAGGGAGTTGGCACCGGCGTAGGTGCAGGAGGAGCGGACGCCCGCGATGATCGAGTCGATCAGGTCCTCGACGCCCGGCCGGGTCGGGTCGAGGAACATCCGCGAGGTCGAGATGCCCTCCTCGAACAGGGCCTTGCGGGCACGGTCGTACGCGGACTCCTCCGACGTGCGGTTGCGCACCGCGCGCGCGGACGCCATGCCGAACGACTCCTTGTAGGGGCGTCCGTTGGCATCGTGCTGGAGGTCGCCCGGCGACTCGTACGTACCGGCGAACCAGGAGCCGATCATGACGTTCGAAGCGCCCGCGGCCAGCGCCATGGCGACGTCGCGCGGGTGGCGCACACCGCCGTCGGCCCATACGTGCTTGCCGAACTTCTTCGCCTCGGCGGCGCATTCGAGCACGGCCGAGAACTGCGGGCGGCCCACACCGGTCATCATGCGCGTGGTGCACATGGCGCCGGGTCCGACACCGACCTTGATGATGTCCGCGCCGGCCTCGATGAGGTCGCGTACGCCCTCGGCGGCGACGATGTTGCCCGCGACGATCGGCACCTGGGGGTCGAGCCCGCGGACCGCCTTGACCGCGGAGATCATCGACTCCTGGTGGCCGTGCGCGGTGTCCACGACGAGCGTGTCGACACCGGCCGCGAGGAGCTGCTTGGCCTTGCCCGCGACATCGCCGTTGATACCGACGGCGGCCGCGATGCGCAGCCTGCCGTCCGCGTCGGTGGCCGGCGTGTAGAGCGTGGCACGCAGGGCGCCCTTGCGGGTGAGGATGCCGGCGAGGCGGCCGTCCTTGTCCACGGCGGGCGCGTACCGGCGGTTCGCGTGGTCCAGCTTGTTGAACGCCTCGCCCGGCTCGATGTCCGCGTCGAGCAGTAGCAGGTCCCGGGACATGACCTCGGACAGCTGCGTGAAGCGGTCGACGCCGCTCAGGTCGGCGTCGGTGACCACGCCGACCGGCCTGCCCTCGCCGTCCACCACGACACCGGCGTTGTGCGCGCGCTTCGGCAGCAGGGACAGCGCGTCGGCGACCGTCTGGTGCGGGGCCAGCACGATCGGGGTGTCCAGGACGAGATGACGGCTCTTGACCCAGGAGACGACCTCGGTGACGACCTCGATCGGGATGTCCTGCGGAATGACGACGAGCCCGCCCCGGCGGGCCAGCGTCTCGGCCATCCGGCGGCCCGCGATGGCCGTCATGTTGGCGACCACCAGCGGAATCGTGGTCCCGCTGCCGTCCGGCGAAGCCAGGTCGACGCCCTGCCGCGAACCGACCGCGGAGCGGCTCGGCACCATGAAGACGTCGTCGTACGTCAGGTCGTACGCGGGCTGGATGTCGTTGAGGAAACGCACGTGCTGCACATCCCAGTCGTTCAGAGGTGGCCCCCGAACAGGACAGCACGAGGGAAGAGCACGTACCTCATTGTCCCATGTCGATGGGTGAACGCGCCCCGGGCCGATCGTCCAGGCTGGTCAGGGGGCTACTGGTGGGATCCTCCAAGGACCAGCGCCACGGTGAGCGCCGGGGTGCCGTCCGCCGCCTGGGCGAACACGTCCCGCGCGGTCTCCCACTCCTCGGGCCGCGCCTTCGCGTACGGCTGCCAGCCGGTGACGACGACGAGCAGCCCCTTCTCCACGGCGGGCGAGGGCCAGACGGAGGAGTCGCCGAGGCTGTCGGCCAGCGCGTCCCAGTTGCGCCCGAACCAGTCCGGCAGCTCCAGGGCGCGTACGCAGCGCTCCATGAGGCCCGCCTTGTCCGCGACACCGTCGAGGTCCAGCGCGACCACGTGGCGGCCCGCCACGTCGTGCGTCATCTCAGCACCGCCCTGAAAGAGTTGTATTGAATCCTCCCCCAGCTGAAGCAGGGGGATTCCTGGCTCACGCCGCCCGCAGGTCAGCGACCGACAGGTCTTCCACGATCAACACCAGTCGGGTTGAAACCAGCCCGGTTTGTACCGCAAAGCTTGGACGTGCATGTGCTGTCTTGGTTCTCGATCAGCACGGTGTACGCGCTTGGTTCTCGCAACGCGCAGCGGTGAGTTTACGCGCCCCTGGGCGGCCTTTCGCCCCGGGGTGAACCCCGTTCCCTGCCCTGCTCCGCAGTAGTCCGATTCCTTCCCGGCCTGAAGGCCGGGGCGTCCACAGAGGTCTCAGGAAAACAGATGGGGGACGGACCGGAGCAGCATGTCGCCGATGCTGCCACAGCCGTCCCCACGCGGCGCGTCGCCGAGCCGCCGTCGGAGCGTTGCGGGCTCAGGGCCCGTCCGGGTCCGCCCGGTTCAGGGCGGGGCGGGGGGTCGGGCCCGCCGTCATCAGGTAGTCCGCGGCCGCCGTGTCCGTCACCAGGCTGGTGACGAGGCCGGAGCGCAGTACCGCGTCGATGGCGGCCGCCTTGCGCTGGCCGCCGGCGATCGCGACGACCTCGGGGATCCGCCGCAGCCGGTCGGCCTCGACGGTGATGCACCGCTCGCCCAGGTCCCGGCCGACGCGACGGCCCTCGGAGTCGAAGAGGTGCGCGGACATCTCGGCGGCCACACCGAGCGTGGCGTAGTGGGCGCGCTCCTCCTCGGTGAGCATGTCGTGCACCGTCGAGATGCCCGCCTCCCAGGAGCCGATCGACACACACGCGACGGTGACCTTGTCGAAGTACTCGAAGGCGCGGGCGATCCCCGTCTGGCTGCGCAGCGCCGCCGCGGTGGCCACGTCCGGCAGGAGCATCGGAGCGTAGATGGGATGGGCGTCCCCTCCGGAGACCTGGGCGGCCCGGCGGACCGCCTCGACCGAGCCGCGCTCTGCCGTCCCGGCGTCGTAGACACCCGTCAACTGCACCACCGTGCACGGCGGCAGCCGGTCCAGCGCGGCCGCCATGTGGATGGTGGAGCGGCCCCAGGCGAGGCCGAGCACATCGCCCTCGGCGACGAGTTCACCGAGCAGGTCGGCGGCGACCTCACCGAGGTTCTCCGGGTCGGGCGACTCCTCGGCCTCGGCCGGGGACTCGACGACGACGGCATGCCGCAGGCCGTAGCGGGCGCGCAGCGCGTCCGAGCGCTCCGCGTCCAGCTCGGCGGGGACGCGGATCTCGATCCTCACGAGATCCCGTTCGAGAGCTGTCTCCAGGACCCGGGCCACCTTGAAGCGGCTGACGCCGAACTCCTCGGCGATCTGGATCTTGGACTTGCCCTCAAGGTAGAAACGGCGGGCCATGGCCGCCGCCTGCACCAGCTCAGCGGGTCCCATCCGCATGGCCGACCGGCCCGCCGACATACCCGACACGGCGATCTCCTCACTGCTGTTCACACTCTGGATTCGCCGTTCATCCTTGCAGATCCGGCGTACTTGATCAGCCCTGAGGGGCGGCGTTCACGTTCCCTTGGCTCAGTGGTCGCATGCCCATGCTGCCTGGGCCGTCGCCTCCTCCGCCTGCGTGCGCAATGCACGTACCGCCTGGGCGGGGTCGGCCGCCCCGTACACCGCGGAACCGGCGACGAAGACGTCGGCCCCCGCCTCGGCGCAGCGCTCGATGGTGGAGGCCGAGACCCCGCCGTCGACCTGCAGCCACAGCTCCAGGCCGTGCTTGTTGATCAACTCGCGGGTGCGGCGGATCTTGGGCAGCATGATGTCGAGAAAGGCCTGGCCTCCGAAGCCCGGCTCGACGGTCATGATCAGCAACATGTCGAGCTCGGGGAGTAGATCCTCGTACGGCTCGATGGGAGTCGCGGGCCGCAGGGCCATGGAGGCCCGGGCGCCCTTGGCCCGGATCTCACGGGCGAGCCGCACGGGTGCGGCGGCCGCCTCGACATGGAAGGTGACGGAACCGGCACCCGCTTCTACGTACTGCGGCGCCCACCGATCGGCGTCCTCGATCATCAGATGGCAGTCCAGCGGCGTGTCCGTAGCACGCGCCAGAGACTCTACGACCGGCACACCTAGCGTGAGGTTCGGGACGAAATGGTTGTCCATCACGTCGACATGGAGCCAGTCAGCCCCTTCCACCGCCTTTGCCTCCTCGGCAAGGCGGGCGAAGTCGGCGGACAGGATGCTGGGGTTGATCTGCGCGGCCATGCGTTAAGCCTGCCACGTCCGGCGCCGGTTGTTCTCCCCGGTCGTCGAGGTCCCGGAGGTCCGCGACCCGAACCGGTCGGTATATACCAATCCTGCCGAGGGACTGCACCGGCCTCGCGGCCCGTGCCATCCTTGTCGGCCCACCAGCTCCACACGCGGCTACGGGGGTCGCCATGACGGACGCACAGGCGAAGCAGGGACGCGGGATCGGCTGGCTGGTCTGCGGCCGGCGCAGCAAATGGATCGTGGTGGGACTGTGGCTGGTGCTGCTGTTCCTCACGGCGCCCTTCGCCTCGAAACTCACCGACGCGCAGGACAACGACGCCGCGTCCTGGCTGCCCGGATCCGCCGAGTCCACCCAAGTCCTGGAGATCTCCGAGGACTTCAGGCCGGAACAGATCCCCGCGGTGGTCGTGTACGCCCGTGAGAGCGGCCTGACGGCCGAGGAGCGGGCGCAGATCGACGAGGACGCACGCCAGATCAAGGAACTGCGTGCGCACGGCATCCTCGGCGCGGAGACCCGGGGCCCGGTCTTCGACCGGCAGACCGATCCGCGTGCCGCCCAGATCCTCGTCCCCATCAGGATGGACGAGAAGGGCTGGGAGGAGATCTCGCCCGCCGTCGACTCGATCCGTGACGTGGTCGGCAAGGGCGGCGACGGGCTGGCCGTGCATGTGACGGGCCCCGGCGGTACGTCCGCGGACTTCTCCGAGGCCTTCGAGGGCATCGACTCCACGCTGCTGTTCTCGGCGATGGCCGTCGTCATCGTGATGCTGCTGCTGACCTACCGCAGTCCCACCCTGCTGCTGGTGCCGCTGCTCGGCGTGGTCGCCGCACTGTTCACCGCACAGGCGGTGATCTACTTCCTCGCCGAGCACGCGGGCCTGACCGTCAACGGCCAGAGCGCGGGCATTCTCACCGTCCTCGTCTTCGGCGCGGGGACCGACTACGCCCTGCTCCTGGTGGCCCGCTACCGGGAGGAACTGCGCCGCCACGAGGACCGCCACGAGGCGATGGCGCTCGCCCTGCACCGGGCGGGCCCCGCGGTGCTCGCGTCCGGCGCGACCGTCGTCCTGAGCATGCTGGTGCTGCTCGCCGCCGAGATGAACTCGACGCGCGGCCTCGGCCCGGTCGCCGCCATCGGCGTCGCGGTCGCCCTGGCCGCGATGATGACCCTCTTCCCGGCCCTGCTGGTGATCTTCGGCCGCTGGATCTTCTGGCCGGTGATCCCGCACTTCGGCTCCGCCGACCCGACCGAGCGCGGGGTCTGGGCGCGGATGGGCAACCGCATCACGCATCGCCCGCGGCTGATCTGGGGCGTCACGGCGGCGGCGCTCGCGCTGCTCTCACTGGGCCTCATCCAGCTCCGCGCGGAGGGCATCAGCAACGCCGACGCCTTCACCGGCAAACCCGACTCGATCGTCGGCCAGGAGGTGTCCGCGCGCTACTTCCCCGCGGGCAGCGGCGATCCGCTCGTCATCGTCAGCAACCGCGCCCAGGCCGAGGACGTCGGCCAGGCGGTCGCGGCCACCCGCGGTGTCGTACCGGAATCCCTCGGCCTGCCACCGGGCACGAAACCCGAGTTCGAGGGCAAGGTCCTCTTCGAGGCCACCATGACCGCACCCGCGGACAGCGAGGCCGCGAAACAGACGGTGGAGCGGGTGCGGGACGCCGTGCACGACGTTCCCGACGCCGACGCCCAGGTGGGCGGCGGCACGGCCTCGCTGCTCGACATGGACAAGGCGACGACCCACGACAACATCCTGATCATCCCGTTGGTGCTCATCGTGGTCCTGCTGATCCTGTGCGGCGTGCTCCGAGCTCTGATCGCCCCGCTGCTGCTGATCGGCACGGTGGTGCTGTCCTTCGCCGCCGCGCTGGGGATCAGTGCGCTCGCGTTCCGGTACGTCTTCGACTACGCGGGCGAGTCGACGGACTTCCCGCTGTTCGTCTTCGTGTTCCTGGTCGCCCTGGGCATCGACTACAACATCTTCCTGACCACCCGCATCCGCGAGGAGGCCGGCCGCCAGGGCACCCGCAAGGGCGTGGTGACGGGCCTGGCCACCACCGGCGCCGTCATCACCTCGGCGGGCCTGGTCCTCGCCGGAACCTTCGCCGCCCTCGGCACGCTCCCCATGGTCGCCTTCGCCGAGATCGGCTTCGCGGTCGCCCTGGGCGTGCTGCTCGACACGTTCATCGTGCGCTCGGTCCTCGTGCCGTCCCTGTTCCTGGACGTGGGCGCGAAGGTGTGGTGGCCGCACCGGCTGGCCCACGAGGACGGGGGCACGGCGGGTCCGCCGACGACCACCGGGACCGGCTCCGGCTCTCCCTCGCCAACACCGACACCGGCACCGGCACCGACACCGACTCCGGGAGGCCCGCCGGCCCCGTCGGAGTAGGCGGACCCGGCCGGTAGGTGCCGGTCGACCGACCTCAGGCGGTCCGGCGGATGAGCGCCAGATACATGGCGTCCGTCCCGTGCAGATGCGGCCACAGCTGCACGTCGGGGCCGTCGCCCAGGGCCGGTACGCCCGGGAAGAGCGGGCGGGCGTCGAGGAGTTCGGCCGAGCCGCCGTACTGCTTGAGCATGTCGTCGACCACGGCCCGGGTCTCCGCGAGGTGCGGCGAGCAGGTGGCATACCCGACGACACCGCCGACCCGCACCGAGTCGAGCGCCGTACGCAGCAGTCCGCGCTGCAACGGCGCGAACCCGTCCAGGTCGTCGGGGCGCCGCCGCCAACGGGCCTCGGGACGACGCCGCAGCGCGCCAAGACCCGTGCAGGGCACGTCCATCAGTACGCGGTCGAAGGTCCCCGAACGCCACGGCGGCCGTGTCCCGTCGGCGGCGACGACCTGATAAGGCCCGGGGTTCCCGGCGAGGGCCTTCGCGACCAGCCCGGCCCGGTGCGGCTGCTTCTCGGAGGCGAGGAGCACGGCCCCGCGCTCGGCGGCCAGTCCGGCGAGCATGGCCGCCTTGCCGCCGGGTCCGGCACAGCCGTCGAGCCATGCCTTGTCCGGCCCGTCGAGGGGCGCGTTGGCGAGGGCGAGGGCCACGAGTTGGCTGCCCTCGTCCTGCACGCCGGCCCGCCCTTCGCGTACGGCGTCGATGGCGCCCGGCTCACCCCCCTCGGACAGCCGCACGGCGTACGGCGACCAGCGTCCCGGCAGCGCGTTCTCGTCCCCGAGAACGCCGAGGAGTTCACCGGCAGTCGACCGCCCCGGGCGGGCCACAAGGGTCACCTCGGGCCGTTCGTTGTCGGCTTCGAGGAGATCCTCGATCCCGGCCCGCCCGCCTCCCAGCGAGTCCCACAACGCCGAGACGACCCATCGCGGATGCGAATGCACGACGGCGAGATGATCCTCGGGATCGTCGTCGTAGGGCGGAGCGACCAGCTCCAGCCAGCCGTCCAGATCATGCTGCGCGATCTTCCGCAGCACGGCGTTGACGAACTTCGCCCGCCCGTCCCCGAGCACGACCCTCGCCAGCTCGACCGACGCGGACACGGCGGCATGCGACGGGATCCGCGTCCCGAGCAGCTGATGCGCACCCAGGCTCAGAACATCCAGCACCGGCGGATCGACCTCGCGCAGCGGCCGGTCGACACACGCCGAGATGACGGCGTCGTACGTCCCTTGCCGCCTCAATGTCCCGTACACCAGCTCCGTGGCCAGCGCCGCGTCCCGCCCGTCGAAGTCCCCCTTCTCCCGCGCCTTCCGCAGCAACGGCGGCAACACGAGATTCGCGTACGCGTCCCTCTCGTCCACCGCCCGCAACGCATCGAAGGCAAGCATCCGCACGGGGTCCTTCTTGGGACGACGGTACGGCTTGCCCTGCTGCCGGGGCCGACGGGACTGCTCGTTCACGTAAAAGGTGCTCCGGATCGTGGAAGAGGTACGGGTCCAGCCTACGTCGCGGTGACGCCCGTGCCCCTTCTCAGGGCACGGGGAACAACACGCTCTCGGGGGGTACGGGGAACGGCGTGCCCTTTCGAGGCGCGGCACGGGTCCCGTCCTCCCCGGCCCGCGAGAAGCGGCGCCCTTTCAGGCACGGGGGACGGCTCGCTCCTTGGGGGCGCGGGGAACTGCGCAGTCTTTTGCGGCACGGCGATCAGCGCACCCGTGGAGAGCGCGGGGATCAGCGCACACTTTGGGGGCGCGGGGAACTGCGCAATCTTTTAGGGGCGCGGGGAACTGCGCGACCAGCCCCCACCGGCCCGCACCCGACAACCCACCCCTCACACCCCACCCACAACAAACCGCCCGCCGAAAGAAACCCCCTCAGCCCCCAACCACCTCACCACCCCCGATCCGAACCCCCCGCGCCCAATCCGCCGCCCGCATCGGCTTCTTCCCCTGAGCCTGCACCCACAACAACTCAACAGCACACGACCCGGTCCCCACGTACACATTGTTCTTGCCGACCCCCAACACCCCAGGAGCAAGATCCGTCCACTCAGGAGCAAGCGCAACCTGGATCAACTTCAGCCGCTCCCCCCGGAACACGGTCCACGCCCCCGGCGCGGGCGTACACCCGCGTACGACCCGGTCGACACGGAGCGCGGGCGCGGCCCAGTCCACGTGCGCGTCCTCGACGCTGATCTTCGGCGCCAGCGTGACACCGTCCGCCGGCTGCGGCACGGCCTTGAGCGTGCCGTCCTCGATCCCGTCCATCGTCGCGGCCAGCAGCCCCGCCCCCGCGAAGGCGAGCCGCGTCAGCAGATCCCCGCTGGTGTCGGTGGGCCGCACCTCCTCGGTGACGGTCCCGTAGACGGGCCCGGAGTCGAGCCCCTCCTCGATGAGGAACGTGGAGGCCCCGGTGATCTCGTCCCCGGCCATGACGGCGTGCTGGACGGGCGCCGCCCCACGCCAGGCGGGCAGCAGCGAGAAGTGCAGATTGACCCAGCCCTGGGCGGGGATGTCGAGCGCGACCCGGGGCAGCAACGCACCGTAGGCGACCACGGGACAGCAGTCCGGCGCGATCTCCCGCAGCCGTGCCAGAAACACCTCGTCCCGCGGCTTCACCGGCTTGAGCACCTCGATGCCGGCCTCCTCCGCCCGCTCGGCGACGGGGCTCGCGACAAGCCTCCGCCCCCGCCCCGCCGGCGCGTCCGGCCGAGTGACGACGGCGGCCACCTCATGCCGCCCGGAGGCGATCAGGGCGTCCAGAGCGGGAACGGCGACCTCGGGGGTACCGGCGAAGACGAGCTTCATGGGTGGCAGTCGGCCTCTCGGGCGAATTCATGGTGGGCAGCACACCAGTCTATGGGGCGGCACGGGCCGTGCGAGCGGCGCGGGCAGTTCGGGCGGGACTCACTCGTCGCGAGGCGGAAGGCGGGGCCGAGGACGAAGGCCGAGGCGAGCGCACGCCCAGCCGCCGGGGGCGTACGCATATGCCCCCACGCCCCATAAGCGTGACCACTCACCCTCAAACGCGTTGGTCAAGAAAGAGTTGACCAAAACGGGCCGCACTCGCGGCCCGGTCCTTTTCAACGCCGGTTCGAGAGGCTTGTTCATGGCCGACCACGCAACCCACGACGCCCAGGCTCGGGCCAGCCTGCACTTGCTGGTGCGGGACATCGAGCGGGTCCGCCGGCAGGTGGACGCACTGCGCACGCTGACAGCCCAGCTGGGCAACGTCTACCGCCCGCGCCGCTCCGGCCCGTCCACGGGCTTCGTCGTCTACGGGCGGGCGCCCGCCCCGACCGTCCGCCTCGCCCAGGAGCTGCGGGACAGCGTCGAGACCCTGGTCACGGCCGCCGTGGACTTCGACCGCTCACTGGGCTTCTCGTGGGACGCGGTGGGCTCGGCACTGGGGGTCACCAAACAGGCGGTGCACCGCCGTTACGGCGCCCGCCGAGCCGCGGCCCAGGCCGCCGCGGAGGCCGAGCGCGCCACGGAACCGTCGGGCTCCTCCCGCACGGTCGCCGTCAACACCGGCCTCCCCACGGTCCCCGCGGCCCGTTCCATGCCGATGCCGATGCCCACGCAGCCGACGGCGGGCAGTTCCACGCTCCGCGAGGAGATCAGGCCGACCGCCTTCCCGGGCCCGCGCAACGGCTGACCCCACACCCACCTGTCTGCCCCCGACGAGCCTCGGGGGCAGACCCGTATACGCGAACAAGCAGCCACCGATACCCGGCACCGACCTCACCGACCCGCCGGCCGCACCCGCACCCGCACCCGCACCCGCACCCGCACCCGCACCCGCCGACGGTCACCCGATATCCGGCGGATCAATCCGAATCCGCACCACATCGCTCCCCCCGCCGCCACCGCCACCCCCACTGCCCCCGCTCCCCCCACGCGCCATCCGAGCCGCCTGAGCGTTCTTCAACGCGGAGGCCAGCGCGGCCCCCTTCCCCGGCGGCACCCTGATCAGCGCCCGCTCCCACGGCTCGCCCACCGGTGGCGCCCCCGTCCGCCGTGGCCGCCCGGGATCCACCGGAGCCACCGGCACGGGCCCCAACACCTCGGCCTCACGCGGCAGTTCGACTGCGGTCAGGAATCCGGCGAGCGCCTCCGCCGTCCCGGACACGGCGGCCATCCGCGACACGGGCGGAAAGCCCAGCTCGGCCCGCTCGGCCAGCTCACGGACGGCGTGCCCCACCGGATCCCACCGCACCAGCGCCTGCACCGGCCGCAGCGTCGGCTCGGCGACGACCACCACGGTCCCGCCGTCCCGCTGCCCCCGCACCAGGGCAGCCGCACCGATCCACCGCCGCAACGCGTCCTCGCCGGCCCGCAGATCGGGCCGCCCCAGCATCGCCCAGCCGTCGAGCAGCAGCGCGGCCGCGTACCCGCCCTCGGCCACGGGTTCGGCGCCCGGCGTGCTGACCACCAGCGCGGGCGCTCCCGGGACCGTGTCCAGGACCTGCTCGCGCCCCGAAGTCCGTACAGGGACCGCCGGAAAGGCCCGCCCGAGCTCCTCGGCGGTCCGCCGCGCCCCCACGACCTGCGCCCGCAGCCGGAACCCACCGCACTCGGGACAGCGCCACTCCGGCTCGTCCCGACCGCACCACCCGCAGCGCAGCCCGCCGGCGTCCTGCCCCTCCAACGGCCCGGCGCAGTGCCGACACCGGGCGGGTGCCCGGCACTGCGCACAGGCCATCCGCGGCACATAGCCACGCCGTGGCACCTGCACCAGCACCGGCCCCTGCTTCAGCCCCTCCCGTACGACCTGCCAGGCGAGGGTGGGCAGCCGTGCGGCGCGCGCCGCCTCGTCGCGCGCGAGATCCCCGTCCCCGACGGTCCGTACGAGCGGAGCCGCCCCCCGCACCTGCTCTCGTTCGGCGACGATCGGCGCCGCCCAGCCGCTCTCCACGAGCTGCGCGGCCTCGACGGTGCAGCTCCAACTGCCCAGTAGGAACGCGCACTTGTCGTGGGCGGCCCGCAGCAACAGCACCTCCCGCGCATGCGGCTGGGGGGCGTGCAGCTCGCTGTGGCTGCCGTCCCCGTCGTCCCACATGGCCACAAGCCCCAGGTCCCGCACGGGCGCGAACATGGCTGCCCGGGTGCCCACGACGGCCCGTACGGACCCGCGCCGCACCGCGAGCCACTGCCGGTACCGCTTCTCGGGTCCGGCCTCGGCGGTGAGCACGGCGTGCCGCCCCTCGCCCAGCACTGAGGTCAGCGCGGCGTCGACCCGGCTGACGGCCCGCCCGTCCGGCACGACGACGAGCGCTCCACGGCCCGAGGCGAGCGTCGCCCCCACGGCCCGCGCCAACTCCTCGGCCCAGCCGGGTCCCGGCAGCGCGTTCCAGACGGCCCGGGGCGTCCCGCCGCCCGCGAGCGACTCGACGAAGGCGGCCCCCCGCGAGTACCGGGCCCAGGACCCCACCGCCGGCGCCTCGGGAACCGGCAACGGCTCGGGCGACGGCTTCTGTTCGGCTCTGGCGTTCCGCGGGGGCACGGCCAGTTGCAGCACATCGGCCAGACTCCCCGCGTACCGATCGGCGACGGCCCGGGCGAGCCCCAGCAACTCCTCGCTCAACACGGGCTCGGGCGACACGACTTGAGCGAGCGCGGCCAGCGGCCCGGAGTAGTCGGACTCGGCCAGCCGCTCGATCAGGAACCCGTCGATCAGCCCCCCGCCCTCGCGCCGCCCCTCCCGCACGCGATGCCGCCCCGCCCCGAACCGCACCCGCACGCGCACCCCGGGCTGCGCGTCGGCGTCGAGCTCCTCGGGCACGGCATAGTCGAAGTACCGGTCGAGATGCAGCACGCCCTTGTCGACGAGCACGCGCGCCACGGGCAGCTCCTTGGCGACCGCGGCCCCCCGCCAGGTCCGCGGCTTGGCCCGCGGCGCCTTCCGCACGGCGTCCCGAATCAACGCAAGCTGCTCGGGCGGGGCACCCTCGGCCCCACCTTCACCACGCCCATCCGTGCTGCTCACAGCAACATTCCTACCAGACCCCACTGACACCGCCGCGCGCCCGAGATCAGGCCGGCCGCGGATCGCGAACGCCCCTGGGGCGCTTCTGCCATGGGCCACTCGGCCATACCGGTCCAGGACCGGCAGCAGGATTCGAACCTGCGAGGGGTTAACCCGGAAGTATCCGCGACCATCGCACCGGGCGCGACGACGTCAGATCCTCCCGAGTTCAGAACGGCAGCGGTACATGAACCAGATTCACCGTACGCACTCGGCGCACTCCACCGAAGTAACCGCGGCCTGCGCACCGGGAGGACCGCCAGCGTACGAAGTCCGACGACGGCCGTGCCAATCATTTGCCGGCCCGGCCGTCTGCCCGCGGACAGCGGCGCGCGGACAGCGGCACGCGGACAGCGGCACGCGGACAGCGGCGAGGCCCGGCGCCCCCGAGGGGGCACCGGGCCTCGCCGAAACAGCTGGCCGAAAACAGGCAGGACTTAGAGCCCCGCAGCCTTCCGCAGCGCGTCCACGCGGTCCGTCTTCTCCCAGGTGAACTCGGGCAGCTCACGGCCGAAGTGGCCGTACGCGGCGGTCTGGGCGTAGATCGGGCGGAGCAGGTCCAGGTCGCGGATGATCGCGGCCGGGCGGAGGTCGAAGACCTCGGTGATGGCCGTCTCGATCTTCTCGGCGTCGATCTTGGCGGTGCCGAAGGTCTCGACGAAGAGACCGACGGGCTCGGCCTTGCCGATCGCGTAGGCGACCTGGACCTCGCAGCGGGTGGCGAGGCCCGCGGCGACGACGTTCTTCGCGACCCAGCGCATGGCGTACGCGGCGGAACGGTCGACCTTGGACGGGTCCTTGCCCGAGAAGGCGCCGCCACCGTGGCGGGCCATGCCGCCGTAGGTGTCGATGATGATCTTGCGGCCGGTGAGGCCGGCGTCGCCCATCGGGCCGCCGATCTCGAAGCGGCCGGTCGGGTTGACCAGCAGCCGGTAGCCCTCGGTCTCCAGCTTGATGCCGTCGTCCAGGAGGGCCTTCAGCTCCGGCTCGACCACGAACTCACGGATGTCGGGGGCCAGGAGGGAGTCCAGGTCGATGTCCGACGCGTGCTGTGAGGAGACGACGACCGTGTCCAGACGGACCGCCTTGTCGCCGTCGTACTCGATGGTGACCTGGGTCTTGCCGTCCGGGCGCAGGTAGGGGATCGTCCCGTTCTTGCGGACCTCGGAGAGGCGGCGCGACAGGCGGTGCGCGAGGTGGATCGGGAGCGGCATCAGCGCCGGCGTCTCGTCCGTCGCGTAGCCGAACATCAGGCCCTGGTCGCCCGCACCCTGCTTGTCGAGCTCGTCCTCATCACCCTCGACACGCTTCTCGTACGCCGTGTCGACGCCCTGCGCGATGTCGGGCGACTGCGAGCCGATGGACACCGAAACGCCACAGGACGCGCCGTCGAAGCCCTTCTTCGAGGAGTCGTAACCGATCTCGAGGATCTTGTCGCGCACGAGCTGCGCGATCGGCGCGTACGCCTTGGTGGTGACCTCTCCGGCCACATGCACCAGGCCGGTGGTGATCAGCGTCTCCACGGCGACCCGGGAATGCGGGTCCTCGCGCAGAAGCGCGTCGAGAATGGTGTCACTGATCTGGTCAGCGATCTTGTCGGGGTGACCCTCGGTCACAGACTCCGAGGTGAACAGGCGACGGGACACAACGCTCCCTGAGGTTGCAGCGGCTGCTGGCTGATCATTGGCGGACGCCCGGGGGCTGCGCCCGGCGTCGTCCGAGAACAGTTTATCGGTCGCGCTCTGCCGCCGGGCTACTGTCTCGCCTCTCGGAAGCGCTGTGACCTGCGGCACGGGCATTCTGCGACACGACGAACCTTCTGCGCCAGGCTCCCACACCCCGTTCCGGCGGTTCCAGTGGGTCTGTTGAAGCGATTGAGACATTCACCCGATGCGACGCGCCACGAGATCCCACACGGTCTCGGCCAGGGCTTCCTTGGGTCCGTACGGCACCGCGGTCTCGCTTCCGTCGGCGCCCAGCACCACCGCCTCGTTCTCCTCTGAGCCGAAGGTCTTGCGCTCGCCGACCTCGTTCACCACGAGGAGGTCGCAGCCCTTGCGCTGAAGCTTCGCGCGCCCGTTGGCCAGTACGTCGTCCGTCTCGGCGGCGAAACCGACGATCACCTGGCCCGGGCGGGCGCGGTCCGCGGAGATCTCCGCGAGGATGTCCGGATTGCGGACCAGAACGATCGGCTCCGGTTCCTGGCCGTCCTTCTTCTTGATCTTTCCGGCCGCGTATGCGGCGGGCCTGAAGTCGGCGACCGCCGCCGCCATCACCACGGCGTCGGCGTCCGGCGCCGCCTTGAGCACGGCCTCGCGCAACTGCACTGCGGTCCCGACCTGTACGACATCGACACCGGCCGGGTCCGGCATGCCGGTGTTCGCGGCGATCAGTGTGACCCGGGCGCCCCGGGCGGCTGCGGTGCGCGCGAGGGCGTACCCCTGCTTCCCGGAGGAGCGGTTGCCGAGGAAGCGGACCGGGTCGAGCGGCTCGCGCGTGCCGCCGGCGCTCACGACGACGTGCCGGCCGGCGAGGTCGGGCTCGGTGACGCCGCGCGCGAGCACCCTGCGGCAGACCTCGAAGATCTCCGACGGCTCGGGCAGCCGCCCCTTGCCCGTGTCCACACCGGTCAGGCGCCCCACCGCGGGGTCGATGACGACGGCGCCGCGGCGGCGCAGCGTCGCCACGTTCTCCTGGGTGGCCGGGTGTTCCCACATCTCGGTGTGCATGGCGGGGGCGAAGACGACCGGGCAGCGGGCAGTGAGCAGGGTGTTCGTCAGCAGGTCGTCGGCGAGGCCGTGGGCGGCCTTCGCGAGCATGTCCGCGGTGGCGGGGGCGACGACGACCAGGTCGGCCCCCTGACCGATGCGGACGTGCGGGACCTCGTGGACGTCCGACCAGACCTCGGTGGACACGGGGTGGCCGGAGAGCGCGGACCAGGTCGCGGCGCCGACGAAGTGCAGCGCGGACTCGGTCGGGACCACCCGTACGTCGTGCCCCGACTCGGTCAGCCTCCGCAGCAGCTCACAGGCCTTGTACGCGGCGATGCCACCGCTGACCCCCAGCACGACCTTCGGCTTGTCCACCGGATCTCCCCGCACCTTGGAAAACGTATGCCCCCATCACACACCACAGGCCTGGCAGTCGCGCTGCCAGGCCTGTGGATAAAGCAACTTCAAGCAGAAAATACTACTGCGCCGGGCCCTCTACGGCCTCCGACGTCAGCAGGCCCGCGTTGATCTCGCGCAGGGCGATCGAGAGCGGCTTCTCGTGGACATGCGTGTCGACGAGGGGACCGACGTACTCAAGGAGGCCTTCACCGAGCTGCGAGTAGTACGCGTTGATCTGGCGCGCGCGCTTGGCGGCGTAGATCACGAGGCTGTACTTCGAGTCGGTTGCCTCGAGGAGCTCGTCGATCGGAGGGTTGATGATGCCCTCGGGCGTGGTGATGGAAGAGGACACGCTCTGCCTTCCGAAAGGTGGAAATTGACCTGAAAGATCAAACAACTTCCATCAAGGCTAGCAGCTCACGCGCCACGTCCTCGACGGAGGTGTTGACCAGGGTGACGTCGAACTCCGGCTCGGCGGCCAGTTCGATCTTGGCGGCCTCCAGCCGGCGCTCGATGACCTCGGGCGGCTCGGTGCCCCGCCCGGTGAGTCTGCGCACGAGCTCCTCCCAGGAGGGAGGAGCCAGGAACACCAGCAGAGCGTCCGACATGGACTCGCGGACCTGCCGGGCTCCCTGGAGATCGATCTCCAGGAGGACCGGCTCACCCGACTCCAGCCGTTCGAGCACGGCCTTGCGCGGTGTCCCGTAGCGGTTGCCCGCGAACTCCGCCCATTCGAGCAGTTCGCCGTTGGCGATCAGCTTGTCCATCTCCTCGTCGCTGACGAAGAAGTAGTGGACGCCGTGCTTCTCCCCGGGGCGCGGCCTGCGGGTCGTCGCCGACACCGAGAGCCAGACCTCGGGGTGTTCCTTGCGCATATGGGCGACGACCGTGCTCTTGCCGACCCCGGAGGGGCCGGAGAGCACGGTCAGCCGCGGACGTACGTCCGGGGGTACGGGGGTCGTCCCCCGGGGTGTTGCAGCCATGCGGCGATTATCCAGGTTCTCAGGGGTGCCCGAGAACGTCAGGCAGCACCGCCGCCGAACTCGCGCTCGAGAGACGCGATCTGATTGGAGCCGAGACCGCGCACACGGCGGCTCTCGGAGATGCCAAGTCGCTCCATGATCTGCTTGGCGCGGACCTTGCCCACGCCCGGCAGGGACTCCAGGAGGGCGGAGACCTTCATCTTGCCGATGACGTCGTTCTCCTGGCCCTGCTTGATGACCTCGTGAAGGGAGGCGCCGGAGTGCTTGAGTCGATTCTTGACCTCGGCCCGCTCCCGGCGAGCCGCGGCGGCCTTTTCGAGCGCGGCTGCGCGCTGTTCAGGGGTAAGGGGCGGAAGAGCCACGCCTACGTCACCTCGGATGTCGAACTGTCGGATACGGACCGGTGAGGAACCTAGTCGCCCCACACCTGGGGAGCAACGAGCAACGCTCTTGCCCGTTCACTCTGCGTCGGAGACTAGCGGGCAAGTCCGCCGGAGTCAGCGAGAACAGCGGAAAAGTCCTGGTCAGCCTCCATCGAGTCCGACATTCCGGACAAAATGCCCCGGATTTGAGGATGTATTCAGACTCGGGACGCCTGAAGGACGCCCACGAAAACCGCTAGGCAGACGCTACGGCCGCCCTGATCTGCTCGGCGAAGAGGTCCGATGACGCGCGTAGCGAGCCGATGTCGGGTCCGTGACGCAGAACACCCCGGCTGACGTTCGGGACCACCTGGCGCACCGCCGCGCCGAACACGCCCGGCAGATCGGCCGGCGTGGCCCCCTGGGCTCCGATTCCGGGCGCTAGGAGCGGGCCGTTGATGTCGAGGTCGTAGGAGGACAGATCGCCGAGCGTGGCGCCGACGACCGCCCCGAAGGAGCCCATCGGGGTCTCCCCCGCGTTCTCCTCGGCGAGATGGGCCAGCATCGTCGCGCCCACGTTCCGCAGGGCCGTGTCCTCGGGACGTACCGCGTGCTGCACTTCCCCGCCCTCCGGGTTGGAGGTCAGCGCGAGCACGAACAGTCCCGATCCGCTCTCCCGCGCGAGGTCGACCGCCGGCTTCAGCGACCCGTAGCCGAGGTACGGCGACACCGTGAGCGCGTCGGAGAAGAGCGGCGAGCCCTTCTCCAGGAAGGCGGAGGCATACGCCGCCATGGTCGAGCCGATGTCGCCGCGCTTGGCGTCCATGACGACCAGTGCCCCGGCCGCTCGCGCCTCCTCGACCGACTTCTCCAGTACGGCGACGCCGCGCGACCCGAAGCGCTCGAAGAACGCGCTCTGGGGTTTCAGCGCGGCGACCCGGTCGGCCAGCGCCTCGACAACAGTGCGGCTGAAGCGCTCGAGACCCGCGATGTCGTCGTTCAGACCCCAGTCGGCGAGCAGCGAGGCGTGCGGGTCGATCCCGACGCACAGCGGCCCGCGCTCGTCCATGGCGCGGCGCAGCCGCGATCCGAAGGGCTCAGTCATACCGTCGTCTTCCTCACGTCGGCGCCGACCGCGTCGGCGAGGGTGGCATGCGGGCTGGTGCGCAGGCGGGCGGCGAGGCCCTTGTGGATGGCGCGGCCCCAGAAGGGGCCTTCGTAGACGAAGGCGCTGTAGCCCTGGACGAGCGTGGCGCCCGCGAGGATCCGCTGCCAGGCGTCCTCGGCGTTCTCGATGCCGCCGACGCCCACGAGGGTGATGCGGTCGCCCACGCGCGCGTAGAGACGCCGCAGCACCTCCAGGGAGCGCGCCTTCAGAGGGGCGCCCGAGAGTCCGCCGGTCTCTCCGACGAGGGTGGGTTCGGACTTCAAACCGAGCCCCTCGCGCGCGATGGTGGTGTTCGTGGCGATGATCCCGTCCAGGCCGAGCTCGACGGCGAGGTCGGCGACGGCGTCGACGTCCTCGTCGGCGAGGTCGGGCGCGATCTTCACCAGCAGCGGAACGCGGCGCGTGGTCACCGTCCGGTCGGCTGCCTCACGGACGGCGGTCAGCAGCGGCCGCAGCGACTCGGTGGCCTGAAGGTTGCGCAGCCCGGGCGTGTTCGGCGAGCTGACGTTGACGACGAGGTAGTCGGCGTACGCGGCCAGCCGTTCGGTGGACTTCACGTAGTCGGCGGCGGCCTCGGCCTCCGGGACGACCTTGGTCTTGCCGATGTTGACGCCCACGACGGTCCTGAAGACGGCCGTACGGGCCGCCAGACGCCTTGCTACGGCCTCGGAGCCCTCGTTGTTGAACCCCATGCGGTTGATCAGCGCACGGTCCGACACAAGGCGGAACAGGCGCTTCCTGGGGTTGCCGGGCTGCGCCTCCCCCGTGACCGTGCCGATCTCGACGTGGTCGAAGCCGAGCATCGACATCCCGTCGACGGCGACCGCGTTCTTGTCGAAGCCCGCCGCGAGCCCGAACGGCCCGTGCATCCGCAGCCCGAACGCCTCGGTCCGCAGCTCCTTGTGACGGGGCGCGAGCACGGCGGCGACGAAGGTCCGCAGGACGGGGACACGAACGGCGAGCCGGATCCAGCGGAAGGCGAGGTGGTGGGCCTGCTCGGGGTCCATGCGCTTGAACACGAGCCGGAAGAAGAGCTTGTACATGTTCGGTTTCCTCATGAAGAGGCTGGTCCCGCAGCCCCGAAGGGGCGCGGGGAACCGCGCGACCAGCCACAGCGGACCCGCAGACGAAGCACCCGCGGCAAGCGGAGCGCTCAGTCGCGGGCCGCGGTCAGATGCTCGGCATGCTCCTGGAGCGAACGCACGCCCACGTCACCGTGGTTGAGCGCGTCGATGCCCTGGACGGCGGCGGCGAGCGCCTGGACCGTCGTCAAGCAGGGCACGGAACGGGCCACGGCGGCCGTACGGATGTCGTAGCCGTCGAGGCGGCCACCGGTGCCGTACGGCGTGTTGACGATGAGGTCGACCTCGCCCTCGTGGATGAGCTGGACGATGGTCTTCTCGCCGTTCGGGCCCTCGCCCTCGGACTGCTTGCGCACGACGGTGGCGTTTATGCCGTTGCGCTTGAGCACCTCGGCCGTGCCGGACGTGGCGAGCAGTTCGAAGCCGTGGGCGACCAGTTCACGCGCCGGGAAGATCATCGAGCGCTTGTCGCGGTTGGCGACCGAGATGAAGGCGCGGCCCTTGGTCGGCAGCGGGCCGTACGCGCCCGCCTGGGACTTGGCGTACGCCGTGCCGAACACCGAGTCGATGCCCATGACCTCGCCGGTGGAGCGCATCTCCGGGCCGAGGATCGTGTCGACGCCACGGCCGTGGATGTCGCGGAACCGCGACCACGGCATGACGGCCTCCTTGACGGAGATCGGGGCGTCCAGCGGCAGTTCACCGCCGTCGCCGACGGCCGGCAGCAGCCCCTCGGCGCGCAGTTCGGCGACGGTCGCGCCCAGCGAGATCCGGGCGGCGGCCTTCGCCAGCGGCACCGCGGTCGCCTTCGACGTGAAGGGGACCGTGCGCGAAGCCCGCGGGTTGGCTTCCAGGACGTACAGGATGTCGCCCGCCATCGCGAACTGGATGTTGATCAGTCCGCGCACGCCCACTCCGCGAGCGATGGCCTCCGTCGAGGCCCGCAGACGCTTGATGTCGAAGCCGCCGAGCGTGATCGGGGGCAGCGCGCACGCCGAGTCGCCGGAGTGGATGCCGGCCTCCTCGATGTGCTCCATGACACCGCCGAGGTACAGCTCGTGGCCGTCGTACAGCGCGTCCACGTCGATCTCGATCGCGTCGTCCAGGAAGCGGTCAACCAGGACCGGCCGGGACGGGCTGATCTCGGTCGACTCCTCGATGTACGAGGCCAGCCGCGCCTCGTCGTACACGATCTCCATGCCGCGCCCGCCGAGGACGTACGACGGCCGGACGAGGACCGGGTAGCCGATCTCGTCGGCGATGGCCTTGGCCCCGGCAAACGTCGTCGCGGTGCCGTGCTTCGGCGCGGGCAGCCCGGCCTCCGCGAGGACCTGGCCGAAGGCGCCGCGGTCCTCGGCGGCGTGGATCGCCTCGGGCGGAGTGCCCACGACCGGTACGCCGTTGTCCTTGAGCGCCTGCGAGAGGCCCAGCGGGGTCTGTCCGCCGAGCTGGACGATGACGCCCGCGATCGGTCCGGCGAGCGTCTCCGCGTGGACGATCTCCAGCACGTCCTCGAGCGTCAGCGGCTCGAAGTACAGGCGGTCGGAGGTGTCGTAGTCCGTGGAGACGGTCTCGGGGTTGCAGTTGACCATCACGGTCTCGTAGCCCGCGTCGCTCAGCGCGAAGGAGGCGTGGACGCAGGAGTAGTCGAACTCGATGCCCTGGCCGATGCGGTTCGGGCCCGAGCCCAGGATGATCACGGCGGGCTTCTCGCGGGGCGCGACCTCGGTCTCCTCGTCGTACGAGGAGTAGAAGTACGGCGTCTTGGCCGCGAACTCGGCGGCGCAGGTGTCCACCGTCTTGTAGACCGGGCGTACGCCCAGCGCGTGCCGCACCTCGCGCACGACGTCCTCGCGCAGGCCGCGGATCTCGCCGATCTGGACGTCGGAGAAGCCGTGGCGCTTGGCCTCGGCGAGCAGCTCCGGGTCCAGCTTGTCGGCGGCGGCCAGCTCGTCCGCGATCTCCTTGATCAGGAACAGCTGGTCCACGAACCACGGGTCGATCTTCGTGTACTCGAAGACCTCCTCGGGCGTGGCGCCCGCGCGGATGGCCTGCATGACGGAGTTGATACGGCCGTCGGTCGGCCGGATGGCCTCCGCAAGCAGTTCACGCTTGTCGCCGGGCTCGCCGACGAACGTGAACTGCGAGCCCTTCTTCTCCAGCGACCGCAGCGCCTTCTGCAGCGCCTCGGTGAAGTTGCGGCCGATCGCCATGGCCTCGCCGACCGACTTCATGGTGGTGGTCAGCGTGGAGTCGGCGGACGGGAACTTCTCGAAGGCGAACCGCGGCGCCTTGACGACGACGTAGTCGAGCGTCGGCTCGAAGGACGCCGGGGTCTTCTCCGTGATGTCGTTCGGGATCTCGTCGAGGGTGTAGCCGACGGCGAGCTTGGCGGCGATCTTGGCGATCGGGAAGCCGGTCGCCTTCGACGCGAGAGCCGAGGAGCGCGACACCCGCGGGTTCATCTCGATGACGATGATGCGGCCGTCGTCCGGGTTCACCGCGAACTGGATGTTGCAGCCGCCGGTGTCGACGCCGACCTCACGGATGATCGCGATGCCGATGTCACGCAGGCGCTGGTACTCGCGGTCGGTCAGCGTCATCGCGGGCGCCACGGTGATCGAGTCGCCGGTGTGCACGCCCATCGGGTCGAAGTTCTCGATGGAGCAGACGACCACGACGTTGTCGTGCTTGTCGCGCATCAGCTCCAGCTCGTACTCCTTCCAGCCGAGGATGGACTCCTCCAGGAGCACCTCGGTGGTAGGCGAGAGCGTGAGGCCCTGCCCCGCGATCCGGCGCAGCTCCTCCTCGTCGTGCGCGAAGCCGGAGCCGGCGCCGCCCATGGTGAAGGAGGGCCGGACGACGACGGGGTAGCCGCCGAGCGTCTCGACGCCCTGGATCACATCGTCCATGGAGTGGCAGATGACCGAGCGGGCGGACTCGCCGTGCCCGATCTTCTCGCGGACGGCCTCGACGACGTCCTTGAAGAGGTCGCGGTCCTCGCCCTTGTTGATCGCCTCGACGTTGGCGCCGATCAGCTCGACACCGTACTTCTCCAGCACACCCTGCTCGTGCATGGAGATCGCGGTGTTGAGGGCGGTCTGGCCGCCGAGCGTCGGCAGCAGGGTGTCGGGCCGCTCCTTGGCGATGATCTTCTCGACGAACTCCGGGGTGATCGGCTCGACGTACGTGGCGTCGGCGATCTCCGGGTCGGTCATGATCGTCGCCGGGTTGGAGTTGACGAGGATGACCCGCAGGCCCTCGGCCTTGAGGACGCGGCAGGCCTGGGTGCCGGAGTAGTCGAACTCGGCGGCCTGACCGATGACGATCGGGCCGGAGCCGATGACCAGGACGGACTGGATATCGGTGCGCTTAGGCACTCTGGCCCTCCATGAGCTGTACGAAGCGGTCGAACAGGTAGGCCGCGTCGTGCGGGCCCGCCGCCGCCTCGGGGTGGTACTGGACGCTGAACGCCGGCTGGTCGAGCAGCTGCAGCCCCTCGACGACCTGGTCGTTCAGGCAGACGTGCGAGACCTCGGCACGTCCGTAGGGGGTCTCGGAGACCTTGTCGAGCGGCGCGTCGACGGCGAAGCCGTGGTTGTGCGCGGTGACCTCGACCTTGCCGGTCGTACGGTCCTGCACGGGCTGGTTGATGCCCCGGTGGCCGTACTTCAGCTTGTACGTGCCGAAGCCGAGGGCGCGGCCGAGGATCTGGTTGCCGAAGCAGATGCCGAAGAGGGGCGTCTTCCGTTCCAGCACGGCACGCATCACGGAGACCGGGTGCTCGGCCTTCTCCGGGTCACCGGGACCGTTGGAGAAGAACACGCCGTCCGGCTCGACCGCGTAGATGTCCTCGGCCGTCGCGGTGGCGGGCAGCACGTGCACCTCGATGCCGCGCTCGGCCATGCGGTGCGGGGTCATGCCCTTGATACCGAGGTCCACGGCGGCGACGGTGAACTTCGCGGCACCGATCGGGACGGCTTCGCCGTCGGGGCCGATGGCGGGGACGACGTACGTCTCCTTGGTGGCCACTTCCTCGTAGAGGCTGGCGCCCTTCATCTCGGGGGCCTGGCGCACCTCGGCGAGCATGGTGCCCTCGTCGGGCAGCGCGTTGCCGGAGAAGATGCCGACGCGCATGGCGCCGCGCTCGCGCAGATGGCGGGTGAGCGCGCGGGTGTCGATCCCGCTGATGCCCACGACGCCCTGCTGGACAAGCTCCTCGTCCAGGGAGCGCCGGGAGCGCCAGTTGGAGGGCACGCGCGCGGGGTCCCGTACGACGTAACCGGCGACCCAGATGCGCTTCGACTCGGGGTCGTCGTCGTTGACGCCCGTGTTGCCCACGTGCGGGGCGGTCATCACGACGACCTGACGGTGGTACGACGGGTCGGTGAGGGTCTCCTGGTAGCCGGTCATGCCGGTGGAGAACACCGCCTCGCCGAAGGTCACCCCCACGGCCCCGTAGGCGCGGCCGTGGAAGGTGCGGCCGTCCTCCAGGACGAGTACGGCGGGAGCCGCCTTTCGCCTCTGCGAGGCGGTTCCCTGGATGGAGGTCGTCATCGTGCGCCTTCCGTCTTGTCGCTCTTGTCACTCGTGTTGATCATGTTGTTCAGGGTGTCGACCCACTCGTTGTGCTCGGCCGCGCGGTCGGACCGGAAGCCCGAGTCGATCAGCCGGTCGCCGTGCTCCCAGGTGATGACGAGGAGCCCGCCCTCGGTGAGGACCTTGCCCGCGATGCCCTTGTCGAGCCGGGCTTCACGCAGTTGCGCCACGGGCACGAAGAAGTCGGCCGCTCCGGGGCGTACGACATCCAGTCCCGCGTCCGTCAGCGTGACCTCGGCCCGGCTGCGGGTGCCCAGTCCGTGCGCCACGATGCGGTCGAGCCACTGCCCGGCGGTGGTGGAGCCGTGGTAGCGGCCGCTCATCGTCAGTTTCGCCTCGCCGGGCTCTTCCGGCGCGGTGTGCAGCTCGGGAAGGTCGCCCTGGAGCGCGCCGCGCCACTTCCAGCCCTCGCGCATCAGCCAGTAGACGAGCGCGATGAACAGGACGAGGCCGACGAGCCAGCCGATCCGGGCGGCCCAGTCGGTCACTTCCGCGGACTTCTGTTCCGCGGCGAGGTCCGCCGCGATCTGCGCTGCAATGGGGGTGAGTGATGTCACGCGAGCTTCCCGTCGACGAGCGTGGCCCTGCCCCGGAGCCACGTGTGCGTGACACGGCCCGGCAGCTCACGACCCTCGTACGGAGTGTTGCGGCTGCGCGAAGCGAAGCCCGCGGGGTCCACGGCTCCACGGTATGCCGTGTCGACGAGGGTGAGGTTGGCGGGCTCGCCTGCCGAGACGGGACGGCCGTGGCCCTGCGCCCGGCCGATGCCGGCGGGCTTGAACGACATGCGGTCGGCGACCCCGGCCCAGTCGAGCAGCCCGGTCTCGACCATCGTCTGCTGGACGACGGACAGCGCGGTCTCCAGGCCCACCATGCCCATGGCGGCCGCGGCCCACTCGCAGTCCTTGTCCTCGTGCGGGTGCGGGGCGTGGTCGGTGGCCACGATGTCGATCGTGCCGTCGGCGAGCGCCTCGCGCAGGGCCATGACGTCGCGCTCAGTACGCAGCGGCGGGTTGACCTTGTAGACGGGGTTGTACGAGCGCACCAGCTCGTCGGTGAGGAGGAGGTGGTGCGGGGTGACCTCGGCGGTGACGTCGATGCCGCGGGACTTGGCCCAGCGCACGATCTCCACCGATCCCGCGGTCGACAGGTGGCAGATGTGCACGCGCGATCCGACGTGCTCGGCGAGCAGGACGTCCCGGGCGATGATCGACTCCTCGGCCACCGCGGGCCAGCCGCCGAGTCCCAGCTCGGCGGAGACGACGCCCTCGTTCATCTGGGCGCCCTCGGTGAGCCGGGGCTCCTGCGCGTGCTGGGCGACGACTCCGCCGAAGGCCTTCACGTACTCGAGCGCCCGCCGCATGATCACGGCGTCGTCGACGCACTTGCCGTCGTCCGAGAAGACGGTGACGCCCGCGGCCGACTCGTGCATCGCGCCCAGCTCGGCGAGCTTCTTGCCCTCCAGGCCGACGGTGACGGCGCCGATGGGCTGCACATCGCAGTAGCCGTGCTCCTGGCCGAGCCGGTAGACCTGCTCGACGACTCCGGCGGTGTCGGCGACCGGGAAGGTGTTGGCCATGGCGAACACGGCCGTGTAGCCGCCGCTGGCCGCCGCGCGGGTACCGGTCAGGACCGTCTCGGAGTCCTCGCGGCCGGGCTCACGCAGATGGGTGTGCAGGTCCACGAGCCCCGGCAGGAGCACCTTGCCGTCGGCCTCGACGACCTCGGCGCCCTCGGCCGACAGGCCACTGCCCACGGCCGCGATCTCGGAACCGTCGATCAGGACGTCCTGCGGCTCGCCGCCGAGCACCTTCGCACCACGGATAAGGATCTTGCTCATGTGACTTACTTCTCCTCGGTACGGGTGTGGGTGACGGCGGGTTCGTTGCCGCCGAGAAGCAGATAGAGCACGGCCATCCGGATCGAGACGCCGTTGGCGACCTGCTCGATGGCGGTGCAGCGCTCGGAGTCGGCGACCTCGGCAGTGATCTCCATGCCGCGGACCATCGGCCCGGGGTGCATCACGATGGCGTGCTCGGGCATCTTCGCCATGCGGTCCCCGTCGAGCCCGTAGCGCCGCGAGTACTCGCGCTCGGTCGGGAAGAACGCCGCGTTCATCCGCTCGCGCTGCACGCGCAGCAGCATCACGGCGTCGGACTTGGAGAGCGTGCTGTCCAGGTCGTACGAGACCTCGCAGGGCCAGGACTCGACGCCGACGGGCACCAGGGTCGGCGGGGCCACGAGGGTGACCTCGGCGCCGAGGGTGTGCAGCAGGTCGACGTTCGAGCGGGCGACGCGGCTGTGCAGGATGTCGCCGACGAGCGTGATGCGCCTGCCGGCCAGGTCCTGACCGAGGCCCGCGTCCCGGCCGACGAGCCGGCGGCGCATGGTGAAGGCGTCGAGCAGTGCCTGCGTGGGGTGCTGGTGGGTGCCGTCGCCCGCGTTGATGACGGCGGCGTCGATCCAGCCGGAGGTGGCGAGCCGGTACGGGGCTCCGGAGGCGCCGTGCCGGATGACGACGGCGTCGACGCCCATGGCTTCGAGGGTCTGCGCGGTGTCCTTGAGGGACTCGCCCTTGGAGACGCTGGATCCCTTGGCGGTGAAGTTGATGACGTCCGCGGAGAGACGCTTCTCCGCGGCCTCGAACGAGATCCTCGTCCGGGTGGAGTCCTCGAAGAAGAGGTTGACGACGGTGCGGCCGCGCAGGGTCGGCAGTTTCTTGATCGGCCGGTCGGCGACCCGGGCCATCTCCTCGGCGGTGTCGAGGATCAAGACGGCGTCGTCGCGGGTGAGGTCGGCGGCCGAGATGAGATGACGCTGCATCTGTCAGGCTCCGTAAGGCAGTTCAGGTCGGGAAGCGGGGGCCCGGGAGGTGTCCCCTCGGAAGGGCACGGCCGGGCCGACGCGGGCGCGCGAAAGCGCACTCGGGGTCGTACGAGCGGACGTACGGCTGTGTGCCGCTACTGCTCGCCGGGCCGGGCGGTCCGCTTCGCACCGAGCAGCACGGTGTCGCGACCGTCCTCCTCGGCGAGCTGGACCTTGACCGTCTCCCGCAACGACGTGGGGAGGTTCTTGCCGACGTAGTCGGCGCGGATCGGGAGTTCGCGGTGGCCTCTGTCGACGAGGACCGCGAGCTGTACCGCACGGGGACGCCCTATGTCGTTCAGCGCGTCGAGGGCGGCCCGGATGGTGCGGCCGGAGAAGAGCACGTCGTCGACAAGGACGACCAGGCGGCCGTCGATGCCGTCACCGGGGATGTCCGTACGGGCCAGTGCGCGCGGCGGATGCATGCGCAGGTCGTCGCGGTACATCGTGATGTCGAGGGAACCGACCGGGATCTTGCGGTCGGTGATCTCTTCGAGCTTGGCGGCCAGCCGCTGGGCGAGGAAGACGCCCCTGGTCGGAATGCCGAGAAGCACCACGTCGTCGGCGCCCTTGGCGCGTTCGACGATCTCGTGGGCGATGCGGGTCAGCACCCGCGCGATGTCGGGGGCTTCCAGGACGGGCCGTGCGCCGGCCTCGTACTGCTGCTTGTCCTGCTCTGAGTCCATACGAAACGGACCTCCTTCTCCGCCTCACGGGACGGATCATTAAAGGACGTCGGAATTGCGCCATCCACGGTACCAGCCCGACAACGCCCCTGATCACCCCCCTGGCACCAGCCGTACCGGGCTCCCACGGAAGGGTCGGTCCGGACCATTCGGCTTGACGAGGCAGAGTCACGCTGCGTAACCTCACAGTGAGTCACCAGCCGCGCGGCCGAGCCGCACGTCGACACAGTGCCGGGGAGCTATATGTCCAGCGAATACGCCAAACAGCTCGGGGCCAAGCTCCGCGCCATCCGCACCCAGCAGGGCCTTTCCCTCCACGGCGTCGAGGAGAAGTCCCAGGGCCGCTGGAAGGCGGTCGTGGTCGGTTCCTATGAGCGCGGCGACCGCGCCGTGACCGTGCAGCGTCTCGCCGAACTGGCGGACTTCTACGGCGTGCCGGTGCAGGAACTGCTGCCCGGCACCACTCCGGGCGGCGCCGCCGAGCCGCCGCCGAAGCTGGTCCTGGACCTTGAGCGGCTGGCCCACGTGCCGGCCGAGAAGGCGGGCCCCCTGCAGCGCTACGCGGCGACGATCCAGTCCCAGCGCGGCGACTACAACGGCAAGGTGCTGTCGATCCGCCAGGACGACCTGCGCACGCTCGCCGTCATCTACGACCAGTCCCCCTCGGTCCTCACCGAGCAGCTGATCAGCTGGGGCGTCCTGGACGCCGACGCGCGCCGCGCGGTCTCCCACGAGGACGCCTGACCCGTACCGGGACTGAGAAGAAACGTGGCGCCCGGGGGGGGGGGGGGGGGGGCGGGGGGGGGCCCCCCCCGGGGGGGGGGGGGGGGGGGGGGGGGGGGGGGGGGGGGGGGGGCGGGGTGCCAGTGTGCAGGGGTGCCTGGTGTCCGGTGCTCGGTGCTCGGAAGAGGCAGCGGCTCCAGGCACTGCTCGCTCACCCCCGCTCCGCG